>NZ_JAODYH010000003.1:0-986876 GCF_025421555.1 Acidovorax bellezanensis | reverse complement strand
CGTAGAAGCGTATGGTCTGCACTTGACAGCCTGCACGCGCGGCCAGCTCACCAATTTTCATCTGTTTCTTTCTGCTTGACCCGGTTTTCTTATTGGCGAGACGTAAACACCCCCTGAGCCGCTTCGCGTCTTCCCCCTCTCAACCTGCGGTGGAGGGGGACGGCAGCCTCGGTACGGGGCGGCCCTTCCTCGCTGCCCTGTTGCTGGGGCACGCCAGTTGCAGAGGCCGCGCCGAAACAGCCAGATAAAAAAAGAGCGCTACGCGCTCTTTTTTCGTTTCAGGACTGGACCGGGGATGGGGGTGACAGGCAGACGCCGTCGACAAACACTTTGAGCTCGCCCGAGCGAAAGTGGGTCCATTCCTCGTTCTTGGTCAGCGGTGCGGTGACGATGATCGCCACCTTGTCGTTGGGCGTGGTCTCGGAGGCGAAGTCCACGCTCAGGTCTTCGTCGGCCAGGTGGGCCTGGGTGAAGGGATAGCGGCGCTCGGTGTAGCACAGCGCGGTGGTCGCATGGGCCCACAGCGCTTCGCCATTGGACAGCAGGAAGTTGAACGTGCCGTGCGGCGCGATGCGCGCGGCCAGTTCGCGCAGCGTGTGGGTCAGCTCCTGGATGCTGGGCAGGCCGGCGTGGGATTTCGACAGCTCCTGCATGATCCAGCAGAACGCGCGCTCGCTGTCGGTGTCGCCCACGGGCTGGAAGTGGGCGTGCAGCTTGGGGGCGAACTGCTTGAGGTCGCCATTGTGCGCAAACACCCAGTTGCGCCCCCACAGCTCGCGCACGAAGGGGTGGCAGTTCTGCAGGCTGGTCACGCCCTGGGTGGCTTTGCGGATGTGGGCGATGACATTGCAGCTTTTGATCGGGTATTCGCGGATCAGCTGGGCCACGGGCGAGGTGACGGCCCGTTGGTGGTCGACAAAGAGGCGCAGGCCCTTTTCTTCGAAGAACGCGATGCCCCAACCATCGGTGTGGTCCCCGGTGTTGCCCGCGCGTTGTGCGAAGCCGCTGAAGCTAAAGCGCACGTCGGTCGGGGTGTTGCAATTCATTCCAAGAAGCTGGCACATGGTAAAGACGAGAAGAACTCAAAAGAAAGCACAAGGCAATGCTATAGCCTACCTCCAGTGGCGCTCTCTGTGCAGACAAATGTGCAAGCCGCGCGGCGAATGCCGCGCGCGGGTCAAGAGGCCGCAGGCGGGGGAGCGGCGCGCAGCTGCGAGGCCGCGCACAAGGCCAGCAGACACAGCAGCGTGAGCAGCCAGAAAGTGTCGTGGAAGGCCTGCATGCGGGCGGCTGGCAGCGATAGCGCGGCATTGGCGCTGTGCACCGCCAGGCGCCATTCCAGCACGATGCCGGCCAGTCCCACGCCGGTGGCACCACCGAGCATGCGCAGGAAGCTGGCGGTGCTCGCGCCCTGGGCAATCAGCGCGCGATCCAGCGGCCTGAGGGTGCCGAGATTGAGGGACGGCAGGATGAAGCCCAGGCCGATGCGGCCGATCACGATGAACGAGGCCAGCAGCCACAGGGCGGTGGTCGTGTCCACCCAGTGCATGAAGGTGAACGACAGGGCCAGCAGGCCCAGGCCCAGGCCGACCAGCCAGTGCGTTGGCTGGGTATCGGCCATGCGCCCGACCAGAGGGATGGTGATGGCCAGCACCAGGCCGGCGGGCAGCATCAGCGTACCGGCCTGGGTCGCGGACAGTCCCAGGCCCTGCTGGATGAACAGCGGCAGCAGGTAGGTGGAGCCGAACATGGCCGTGCCGTAGATGAAGGACACGATGCAGCCCATGACAAAGGGCCGGGAGCGGAACAGGCGCAGGTCCATCAGGGCTTTGCTGCCGCGCTGCAGCAGCCTTCGCTGCCAGGCGATGAAGGCCCAGAGGCACAGCACAGCGCTGGCGAGCAGGACGCTGGCGTCCAGGGCCGTGCCGCCTTGCAAGGTGGCCAGGCCGTTGAGCAGGCACAGGGTGCCGACCGTGGCCAGCGTGAGGCCTACCCAGTCCAGGCCGGCGCCGTCTGTATCGCGCTCGGCGCCGCCCGGTGCCGACGTGGGCACAAAGCGCCAGGCCAGCCACAGCGACAGCGCCGCGGGCGGCAGTACCATGAAGAAAGTCGAGCGCCAGCCCATCCAGTCGACGAGCAGGCCGCCCAGCGTAGGCGCTATCGCGGGAGCGAGCACCACGCCCATGCCGAACAGCCCGCCCGCGCGGCCTTGCTGGTTGGGGGGGAAGGCGTAGAGGATGATCACGGCCGGAATCGGCTGGATGATGCCGGCGGCAAGGCCTTCGGCCACGCGCGCGGCGAGCAGCACCGGGTAGTGCTGGGCCAGCCCTCCGACAATGCCGCCGGCCATCAGCAGCAGGATGGCGGCGGCATAGGTGCTGCGGTAGCCGTAGCGCGACAGCAGCCAGGGTGTGGTGAGCATGGCCATGGTGCTGGCCACCATGAAGCCCGAGGCCACCCATTGCGCGCTGTCCTGCCCCAGTCTGAAATGTGCGCTCAAGGCCGGAATGGCCAGGTTCATGCTGGTGGAGGGAATGATCGAGGCGATCGTTCCGGCCAGCACGGACAGCAGCAAAAGCCAGCGGTAGCGCTCGCCGTAGCGTTCTTTCAGGGCGGCGCTGGATTGGGGTGAATGCATATGCCGCCGGGCAGAATTAAAAACGAGGGATCAGCTGCGTTCCGACCAGAGCTTGCCGCCCGTGGACCAGTTTTCGCGCTTCACATCGGTGATGAGGATGTCTACCGATTCGGGCGAGCCGCCGAGGACTTCGACGCTGACGCGGGTGATTTCGGCGACGAGCTTCTTTTTCTGCTCGATGGTGCGGCCTTCGAGCATTTCGACATGGTAGGTGGGCATGGCAATTCCTGGGGAAAAGGAAGCATCATATCGGCGCGCAGGGGCTCAGTGTGGGTCGGCAGGAGGCGCCGGTGTCGCGCCGGCGGCGCAGGCCGGGCACAGGCAGGACTGGCCGCGCGCGCTGTCCGGCAGCTGGGCCAGGGCGCTGGGGGAGATGGTGGCGGTCATGCACCAGCAGTCTTCGGCCGGCGTGCCGGCGCTGACCGCGCATTGGTTGCTGCGGCCGCACAGGGGGCAAAGAAGAGTGTCTGGGAGCATGGCAGCGGCGGGGAAAACTGCAGTGTAGTCTTTGCTTCACCCGCAGCCTTTGAAACAGGCATGTCCCAGCAATGGGGCAGCGAGCAAGCGCCGCCGCGCAGCGACGCTGCCGTCCCCCTCCACCGAAGGATGAGAGGGGGAAGCCGCGTAAGCGGCTCAGGGGGTGTTTCTTCTCACCCCGCAGCCTTGACCTTCTGGCGCCAGGCGTGCAGCAGGGGCTCGGTATAGCCCGAAGGTTGTTCCAGGCCCTTGAACACCAGGTCGCAGGCGGCGCGGTAGGCATAGGAGCTGTCGAAATGGCCGGCCATGGGACGGTACAGCGGATCGCCGGCGTTCTGCTGGTCGACCACCGCCGCCATGCGCTCGAACGTGGCGCGCACCTGGGCTTCGCTCACCACGCCGTGCAGCAGCCAGTTGGCGATGTGCTGGCTGGAAATGCGCAGCGTGGCGCGGTCTTCCATCAGGCCGACGTTATGGATGTCGAGCACCTTGGAGCAGCCCACGCCCTGGTCCACCCAGCGCACCACATAGCCCAGAATGCCTTGGACGTTGTTGTCCAGCTCTTCCTGCTTTTCAGCATCGGACCATCGGGCTTCTTTCACCACGGGGACCTGCAGCAGGCCGGCGAGCAGGTTGTCGCGTTCGGCGTCGGCATCGATCTTTTCCAGCTCTTTTTGCACTTCGGCCACGTTGACCTGGTGGTAGTGCAGTGCGTGCAGCGTGGCCGCCGTGGGCGAGGGCACCCAGGCGGTGTTGGCGCCAGCCTTGGGGTGGGCGATCTTCTGCTTGAGCATTTCCGCCATCAGGTCGGGCATGGCCCACATGCCTTTGCCGATCTGGGCGCGGCCGCGCAGGCCCAGGCCCAGGCCGACGAGCACGTTGCTGCGCTCATAGGCGGGCAGCCAGGCGCTGGTTTTCATGTCGGCCTTGCGGACCATGGGGCCGGCGTGCATGGCGGTGTGCATTTCGTCGCCCGTGCGGTCCAGAAAGCCGGTGTTGATGAAGGCCACGCGCGCGGCGGCGGCGGCGATGCAGGCCTTGAGGTTGACGCTGGTGCGGCGCTCCTCGTCCATGATGCCCAGCTTGACGGTGTTGGCGGGCAGGCCCAGCACCTGCTCGACGCGGCCGAACAATTCGTTGGCGAAGGCGGCTTCGGTGGGGCCGTGCATCTTGGGTTTGACGATGTAGACCGAGCCTTCGCGGCTGTTGCGAATGCTGCCCAGGCCCTGGATGTCGTGGATGGCGATGGCGGTGGTGACCATGGCGTCCAGAATGCCTTCGGGGATTTCCTTGGCATCCGCGCCCCAGAGGATGGCCGGGTTGGTCATCAGGTGGCCGACATTGCGCACGAACATCAGCGAGCGGCCGTGCAGCTTCAGCGGCTGGCCGTTGGCGCCGGTGTATTCGCGGTCGGGGTTCAGACCGCGGGTCACGGTCTTGCCGCCCTTGTCGAAGGATTCGGTCAGCGTGCCCTTGAGGATGCCCAGCCAGTTGCTGTAGCCCAGCACCTTGTCCTGCGCATCGACGGCGGCAATCGAGTCTTCCAGGTCCAGGATGGTGGACAGCGCGGATTCCAGCACCAGGTCGCTGATGCCGGCGGTATCCGACTGGCCAATGGGCGTGCTGCGGTCGATGCGGATGTCGAGGTGCGAGCCATTGTTCTTCAGCAGCACGGAGGAGGGCGCGGCGGCGCTGCCCTGGTAGCCGGCGAATTTGTCCGCGTCCTTGAGGCCGGTGATCTGGCCATCGGCCAGCGTGACCGTGAGCTTGCCGTCGACGACGGCGTAGAGCACGGCATATTTGTGCGAGCCGGTGGCCAGCGGGGCGGCCTGGTCGAGCACATCGCGGGCGAAGGCGATGACCTTGGCGCCGCGCACGGGGTTGTAGCCCCGGCCTTTTTCGGCGCCGTCGGCTTCGCTGATCACGTCCGTGCCGTAGAGCGCGTCGTACAGCGAGCCCCAGCGGGCATTGGCCGCGTTGAGTGCGTAGCGCGCGTTGAGGATGGGCACCACCAACTGGGCGCCGGCCTGGGTGGCGAGTTCGGCATCGACATGGGTGGTCGTGGCCTTCACGTTCTGCGGTGGCTCGACCAGGTAGCCAATGCGGCTCAGGAAGCTGCGGTAGCCGGCCATGTCCATGATCGGGCCGGGGTGGGCCTTGTGCCAGGTGTCGAGTTCGGTCTGCAGGCGATCGCGTTCGGCCAGCAGCGCGGCGTTGCGCGGTGCGAGGTCGTGGACCAGGGCGTCAAAGCCTTTCCAGAACGCCGCGGGCGCCACGCCCGTGCCTGGCAGCACCTGGTCGTTGATGAAGCTGTGCAGTTCGTTGGCCACTTGCAGGCCGTGGACGGTGGTGCGGTCGGACATGGAATAAACCTCGGAATGAAGAAAAGGGCAGCACTGCCAGGATGGCAGGCAATGTAGACACTGTATTTGAATTGTTTGCACCTATAAACAGCTTCAAAAGTGCAGAACTCGTGACTTTTAAGCAAAAGTGTCTCGGGGGCGGCGCGGGGCAGCGGCGGCTCGGGGCTTTGTCTCCATAATCGGAGCATGGACAAACTCAAGGCGTTCGAGTCATTTGTGTCGGTAGCCACCAAGGGCAGCCTCACGGCCGCGGCCAAGGCCGAAGGCGTGGCGCCAGCCATCATGGGGCGGCGGCTGGACGCACTGGAGGAACACCTGGGCGTCAAGCTCATGGTGCGCACCACGCGGCGCATTTCGCTGACGCACGAAGGCAGCGCCTTTCTCGAAGATTGCCAGCGCCTGCTGTCGGATGTGGCCAATGCCGAAGCCAGTGTCTCGGCGGGCGGCGTCAAGGCCACGGGCCATTTGCGCATCACGGCGCCCGCGGGCTTTGGCCGGCGCCATGTCGCGCCCCTGGTGCCGCGCTTTCGCGATCTGCACCCGGAAGTCACGATTTCCCTGAACCTCAGCGACCGGGTGGTGGACCTGGCCGGCGAAGGCTTTGACTGCGCCGTGCGTGTCGGCGACCTGCCCGACTCCTCGCTGGTGAGCGTGCGCATCGCCGACAACCGCCGCCTGTGCGTGGCCACGTCGGCCTATCTCGCACGCCGCGGCACGCCCCAACATCCCAGTGAGCTGGCGCAGCACGACTGCCTGACGCTGTCGAGCGACGCTTCCCAGACCCGGGGCTGGGCATTTCGCATTCCGCAGCCCGACCAGAGCACGCACGACGTCGTGCATTTCAAGTCCGGCGGCCCATTGGACTGCTCGGACGGCCAGGTGCTGCACGACTGGTGCCTGGGCGGCTGGGGTATTGCCTGGCGCAGCACCTGGGAAGTGGAGTCGGAAATCGCCGCCGGCCGGCTGGTGCCCGTGCTGGAGGAATTCGCGGCGCCGCCCAACGGGATTTATGTGGTCTTTCCCCAACGCAAGCACATGCCTTTGCGCGTGCGCTTGTGGATCGACTACCTCAAGCACCACTATCAACAAGCTGAATTTTGGAAGAACGGAGTTTTGTCATGACCTTGGAAGCCTCTTTGGCCGCCGTGCACCTGCTCGCCGTCCTGACCCTGGTGGTGTTTTTGTCCAGTCAGGCGGCGCTGTGCCGCGCGGAGTGGATGAGCGCCGCCATCGTGCGCCGTCTGGCGCGCCTGGACCTGATTTACGGCTTGGCCGCGCTGGCGCTGCTGATCACCGGGCTGGCCCGGCTGTACTGGGGCACCAAGGGCGTGTCCTGGTATGTCTCGCAGCCGCTGTTTCACCTGAAGATGACGTTGTTCCTGCTGACGGCGCTGCTGTCGATCAAGCCGTCGATCACGTTTCGCCGCTGGCTGCGCGCGCTGGATGCAGGCCAGGCCTTGCCGGACGCCGAGGCCGTGCGCGGCACGCGCCGCTGGATCATGGTCCAGGCGCATGTGGTGCCGGTGATTGCGGTCATTGCGGTGTTCTGGGCGCGGGGGATGTAGCCCCCACGTTCGCCCACTTCGTGTGGCTCTCTGCGCCCCAGTCCACATTCAGCGCGGCTGAGGCACTTGCACCACACGCTCGAAGTCATTGCGGCGGCACAAACCGGGGCGGGCACGTAAAATCCCGCGATGCTCTCCGTCAAACAGGAATTGCTCGCGGCCCTGGCCGCTGAGCTGGAAAAATTGTCGCCCGGCGCCGGTGCGCGCGCCGCTTTCGAATCCCCCAAAGTGGCTGCCCATGGCGATTACGCCTGTACAGCGGCCATGCAGCTGGCCAAGGCGGCCAAACAGAATCCCAGGCAGCTGGCGCAAACGCTCAGCGATGCGCTGATGACCACGCCGGCTTTTGCCCGCTGGGTCGAGGCCCTGGAAATTGCCGGTCCCGGCTTCTTGAACGTGCGCCTCAAGCCCGCGGCCAAGCAGGAAATCGTGCGCGAAGTGCTGGCGGCCGGCACGGCTTTCGGCGATCAGCCGCGCCGCACGCAAAAGCTGCTGGTCGAGTTTGTCTCGGCCAACCCCACGGGTCCGCTGCATGTGGGCCACGGCCGCCAGGCGGCCTTGGGCGATGCGCTGTGCAATCTGTTCTCCACCCAGGGTTGGGACGTGCACCGCGAGTTCTATTACAACGACGCCGGTGTGCAGATCCAGACGCTCACCAACAGCACCCAGCTGCGCGCCAAGGGTTTCAAGCCCGGCGATGACTGCTGGCCCGTCGATCCCGAGAATCCGGCCAGCAAGGCCTTCTACAACGGCGACTACATCCAGGACATCGCCAACGACTTCCTGGCCAAGAAAACCGTCAAGGCCGACGACCGTGAATTCACGGCCAACGGCGATGTCGAAGACCTGGACAATATCCGCCAGTTCGCCGTGGCCTACCTGCGCAATGAGCAGGACAAGGACTTGCAGGCGTTCAACCTGCACTTCGACGAGTACTACCTCGAGTCCAGCCTCTACACTTCGGGCCGCGTGGACCGCACCGTGGAGCGCCTGATCGCCAACGGTCACACCTACGAACTCGATGGCGCACTGTGGCTCAAGTCCACCGACTACGGTGACGACAAGGACCGCGTGATGCGCAAGCGCGACGGCGGCTATACCTACTTCGTGCCCGATGTGGCCTATCACATCGCCAAGTGGGAGCGCGGCTTCACCAAGGTCATCAACATCCAGGGCACGGACCACCACGGCACGATCGCCCGCGTGCGCGCCGGCCTGCAGGCGGCCGATGTGGGCATTCCCCAGGGCTACCCCGACTACGTGCTGCACACCATGGTGCGCGTGGTGCGTGGCGGCGAGGAAGTCAAGATCAGCAAGCGCGCGGGCTCGTATGTGACGCTGCGCGATCTGATCGAATGGACCAGCAAGGACGCGGTGCGCTTCTTCCTGCTGAGCCGCAAGCCGGATACCGAATACACCTTCGACGTGGATCTGGCCGTGGCCCAGAACAACGACAACCCGGTGTACTACGTGCAGTACGCGCATGCGCGCATCTGCTCGGTGCTCAAGGCCTGGGGCGGTGATGCGGCCCTTCTCAAGGACGTGGACCTGTCGGCGCTGGACGGCCCGCAGGCCCAGGCCCTGATGCTGCAACTGGCCAAGTACCCGGCCATGCTCACGGCGGCTGCCGAGGGCAATGCCCCGCACGACGTCACTTTCTATCTGCGCGACCTGGCCGCGAGCTACCACAGCTACTACGATGCGGAGCGCATTCTGGTCGACGACGAAGCCGTGAAGCAGGCCCGTCTGGCCTTGATCAGCGCGACCCGCCAGGTGTTGCACAATGGTCTCGCAGTGCTGGGCGTGTCCGCTCCAGAACGTATGTAAATCGACCAGGCCATCATGAAGACTCAGCAACGCGGCGGCACCGTCATCGGGCTCATCTTGGGCATCATCATCGGCTTGGGCGCAGCCCTGGCCGTGGCGGTGTACGTCACCAAGGTGCCTGTGCCCTTCCTCACCAAAGGCCCCAAACCGGCCGAGCAGGATGCGGCAGAGGCGCAGAAAAACAAGGATTGGGATCCGAACTCTCCCCTGTACGGCAAGAACCCGGCGCGGATGCCGGTGCCCAGCCTGCCGGGCAGCGCGGAGCCGGTGCAGCCGGACGCCGGCGCTGGCCTGGTGCAGCCCATGCCCGACGTCGTGCCCTCCACGCCGCAGGTACAGCCGCCGCACCCGACGACTCCCGTGCCAGCGGTCAAGCCCGACGGCAAGCCGGAAACCAAGCCTGGCAGCAAGGCTGCGGCTTCCAGCGATCCACTGGGCGATCTGGTCAAGGCCAAGTCGGCCGAGGCCAATGCAGCCGATGCGTTCAACTACTTCGTGCAGGCCGGCGCTTTCCGCAGTCAGCCCGATGCCGAAGCACAGCGCGCCAAGCTCGCCATGCTGGGCTGGGAATCGCGGGTGAGCGAGCGCGAGCAAAACGGCCGTACGGTGTTTCGTGTGCGCGTAGGCCCGTTCGCCAAGCGTGACGATGCCGAGCAGCTCAAGCTGAAATTGGAAGGCGCGGGCGTGGATTCTGCGCTGGTGCGCGTGCAGCGCTGAACTTTTCAGCGCCCAGACTCTCAGACCTACCAGAACCGAACAAGGAGTGTTGTTTCATGAAACGCCGTGAGTTTTCTCTGGTTGCCGCAGCGGCAGCCTCTGCTTCCGTCCTTTCCCTGGCTGTGACCACGCCTGCATTGGCCCAGGCCGCAGCCAAGGAGGGCAAGGATTACGTCAAGCTGGCCAAGCCCGTGCCGACCACGGCCGGCGCCGGCAAGGTCGAAGTGCTGGAGTTCTTCTGGTACAGCTGCCCGCATTGCCACGCTTTCGAGCCGGCATTCGCGGCCTGGAAGGCAGCGGCGCCCGCCGACGTGGTGGTGCAGCGCGTACCCGTGGGCTTCAACGCCAGCTTCATTCCCCAGCAAAAGCTCTACTACGCGCTGCTGGCCATGGGCAAGCTCGATGAAGTGCACGCCAAGGTATTCCAGGCGATCCACGTCGAGCGCAACCGCCTGGCCAAGGACGAAGACATCTTTGCCTGGATTGGCAAGCAAGGCCTGGACGTGAACAAGTTCAAGGAGAGCTACAACTCCTTCACGGTGTCCAACCAGGTGCGCAAGGCGACCCAGCTGCAGCAGGAATACAACGTCGAAGGCGTGCCTGCGATCGGCGTGGCCGGCCGCTTCTACACCGACGGTACCCTCGCGGGCGACATGGCCAAGGTGCTGCGCGTGACCGACTACCTGATCGGCGTGAGCCGCAAGGGCTGAAGTCCTGGCGCTCGATGCGAGGGGCGCTTGCGGCCCTCGCCAGTCCGGCCCGCTTTCAGCGGGCTTTTTTGTGATCGTTACAGCGTGCCGCCCTACAATGGCTGCAAGATTCGTGCCCTCCATGAAAAAACGCCTACTCCCCATTCTCTTGCTCTCGGTCCTGGTCTGCGGCGCTGTCCATGCCGAGAAGGCCGATCGCAACAAGCCCATGAACATCGAAGCCGATGCCATGCGCCACGATGAACTGCAGCAAACCAGCGTGTTCACCGGCAACGTCGTGATGACCAAGGGCACGATCGTGCTGCGCGGCGCACAGCTGGACGTGCGCCAGGACGCCGAGGGCTACCAGTACGGCGTCGTGAAGGCGGCCGAGGGCAAGCGCGCGTTTTTCCGCCAGAAGCGCGATACCGTGGCTGGCCAGCCCGACGAATATGTGGAAGGCGAGGCCGAAGTCATCGAATACGACGGCAAGGCCGACAACGTCAAGCTGATCCGCCGCGGCGAACTGCGCCGCTACCGGGGCGCGACCCTGAGCGACGAGATCACGGGCGCGGTGATTGTCTACAACAACCTGACCGATGTGTTCACGGTGGACGGCCTGCCGCGTGCGGGCGATGCCAGCGCGGCCAACAATGGCGGGCGCGTGCGCGCCGTGCTGGCTCCCAAGGAACGGCCGCCCGCACCGGCGCCCGCGCCGGGTGGCGATCTGCGGCCGAGCACGACCATCGAACCCAAGAAATGAGCTGCGCGCCGTGAACCCATCTCCCCCGCTGCCTGAAACCAGCCGTCTCGAAGTCAAACACCTGGCCAAGTCCTATGGCAGCCGCAAGGTGGTCAAGGATGTGTCGCTGGTGGTGCAGAAAGGCGAAGTCGTCGGCCTGCTGGGGCCCAACGGCGCGGGCAAGACCACGTCGTTCTACATGATCGTGGGCCTGGTGCGCTGCGACGCCGGGGACATCTTCATTGATGGCCAGGCGGTCGGCAACATGCCCATCCACCAGCGTTCGCGCCTGGGCCTGTCCTATCTGCCCCAGGAGGCATCGATCTTCCGCAAGCTGAGCGTGGAAGATAATGTGCGCGCCGTGCTGGAGCTGCAGCGCGACGACAAGGGCCAGCCGCTGACCCGGGACGAGATCGAGCGACGCCTGCTGGCCCTGCTGCAGGAGTTGCGCGTGGACCATTTGCGTGCGTCGCCCGCCCTGGCGCTGTCGGGTGGCGAGCGCCGGCGCGTGGAAATTGCCCGGGCGCTGGCCACGCAGCCACGCTTCATTCTGCTCGATGAGCCTTTTGCCGGCATCGACCCTATCGCCGTGATCGAGATCCAGCGCATCATCGGTTTCCTCAAGGCGCGCGGAATTGGCGTGCTGATCACGGACCACAATGTGCGCGAAACCCTGGGTATTTGCGATCACGCTTTCATCATCAGCGACGGCCATGTGCTCGCCCAGGGAACACCGGCCGAGATTGTGGACAACGCCGATGTACGCCGGGTGTACCTCGGCGAGCATTTCAGGATGTGATGGCCATGTGCTGTAGCTTGTGTCGTGTCAAGGGGGAATGCTGTTGAAGCCGGGACTGTCACTACGCGTATCGCAGCATCTCGCACTCACGCCCCAACTGCAGCAGTCGATCTGGTTGCTGCAGCTCTCCACCCTGGAGCTGACCCAGGAAGTCGAGCACATGCTCGACGACAACCCTTTTCTCGAGCGCACCACGGAAGAGGCTGAGCGCGAGGAGTTCGGCCTGGCCCAGGCCGATGCGCCGGCGCAGCGCGACGACTATGCGCTGGAAGACGCGCAGTATGCCGGCCCGGCGAGCACCGACAAGACCAGCACCAGCAGCGATGCCGATGGCGGTGATGTGGCTGCGCCCGTGGATGCCGCGCCCGATTGGGACGGTGACGGCAGCGCTGCCCTGGCCCCGGACGACAGCGAGTGGGGCGGTGAAGCGCGCGCGCGCAGCGGTCAGGGCGATGACGAGGCCGATGCCACGGAGCTGGCTCGCAGCCAGGAGTCGCTGACCGATTACCTGCACCGCCAGGCGCTGTCGCTGCGCGTCAACGACGTCGATCGCGCGGCCTTGCGTTTTCTCATCGAATCGCTCAACGAGCACGGCTACCTCGAAGACCCACTGGAAGAGCTGGCCGCGGGCCTGGCCGGCCCGGATGCGCTCGAAGAGCAGGAAGAGCTGGTCCACCATTTCACGGTGGCGCTGCGCCTGCTGCAATCGCTGGAGCCCGTGGGCGTGGGCGCGCGTGGCCTGGCCGAATGCCTGACGCTGCAATTGCAGGACCTGGCGCGGCGCGCAGGCACGCATCTGGCCGATCAGGACATCGACGACGAAACGGTGCAGGTGGCGCTGCGCATTTGCGCCCAACCCATGGAACTGCTGGCGCGGCGCGACGTGCGCCGCCTGATGCAGGCCTGCGGGGCCAGCGACGAACGCGTTCGCGCCGCCATCGCCTTGATTGGCCGGCTGGAGCCACGACCCGGCCGGCGCTTTGCCGACGTGGAGCGCAACCTCATCGTCCCCGATGTGATCGTGCGCAAGCTGGCGCGCAGCAGCGGTGACGGCCAGCCCCAGTTCAGCGTGCAGCTCAACCCCGAAGTCATGCCGCGCCTGCGCGTGCATGACATCTATGCCAATGCCTTGCGCGGCCACAAGGGCAGCGAAGGGCATGCGGGACTGCAGCAGCGGTTGCAGGAAGCGCGCTGGTTCATCAAGAACATCCAGCAGCGTTTCGACACCATCTTGCGCGTGTCGCAGGCCATCGTGCAGCGGCAAAAGAACTTCTTCACCCATGGCGAGCTGGCGATGCGGCCGCTGGTGCTGCGCGACATTGCCGACGAGCTGGGTCTGCATGAGTCGACCATCAGCCGGGTGACCACGGCCAAGTACATGGCCACGCCCATGGGCACCTATGAGCTCAAGTATTTCTTTGGTTCGGGCCTGGGCACGGAGACCGGCGGCAATGCGTCGAGCACCGCGGTGCGGGCGCTGATCAAGCAGTTCGTCGCGGCGGAAAGCCCGACCAAGCCGCTGTCCGACAGCCAACTGGCGGAAATGCTCAAGGAGCAGGGCATCGAGTGCGCGCGCCGCACCGTGGCCAAATACCGCGACGTGCTGAAAATCGCCCCGGCCAATCTGCGCAAAGCCCTGTAGGCAAGCCCTCGCATGCGCGTAATCCCCCGCAAACGCGTATGCTTGCTCCCCTGCTATGAATCAACTGCAACTGTTTTTGCCCTGCGCCGCCGGCGTTGAGGACTATTTGGCCGAAGAGGCCCACCGTATCACCGGGCTGACGGGTAACGACCTGTTGGTCGGGCGCGGCGGTGTGATGCTGCGTGCCTCCTGGCGCGATGCGCTGCTGCTCAACCTGCACAGCCGTCTGGCCCAGCGGGTACTGGTGCAACTGTCGACCACGATGTACCGCAGCGAGAACGATCTGTACCGTGCGGCCAGCGAGGTGGCCTGGGAGATCTGGTTCACCACGCGCCAAAGCTTCAAGATCGAAGTCACGTCGCAGCACAGCCCGCTGACCAGCCTGAATTTCGCGGCCTTGCGCGTCAAGGATGCGATCGCCGACCGTTTCCGCGCCAAGACCGGCGTGCGCCCGGACGTCGAAACCCGCTATCCCGATCTGCGCGTGCACCTGCACCTGACCACCGACGAAGCGACGATTTACATCGACACGTCGGGCGAAGCGCTGTTCAAGCGCGGCTGGCGGGAAGACAAGGGCGACGCGCCGCTGAAGGAAACGCTGGCCGCGGCCATGATCGCCGCCACCGGCTGGGATCCGCACGGCGACAACCCGCAGCCGCTGTACGACCCCTGCTGCGGCAGCGGTACGGTGGTGATCGAAGCGGCGCAAATCGCCTGCAAGATTCCGCCTGGCATCCAACGCCGCTTTGCCTTCGAAAAGCTCGTGCCTTTCCAGCCCCATGTCTGGGAAGCCATCGTGCGCCAGGCCGAAGATGCGATCTGCGAAAGCCCGGTGGGCATTTACGGCTCGGACGTATCGCACCGCATGGTCGATTTCGCCGAACGCAATGCGGAGCGCGCGGGCGTGGCCCGGGCCGTTGAGCTGCGCGGCGGCGACGCCTTGCAGCGCATGCCGCCCTGCGAGCAGCCTGGCGTGATGGTGCTGAACCCGCCTTACGGCGAGCGCATTGCCGCCGCCGGCACGGCCGGTCGCAATGCGGCCGAGCGCATGGGCCAGGTCGAGCAGATGGGGCGCGAAACGGCGCAGACCGAAGACGGCGTGGAATTCTTCAACGCGCTGGCCTCGCACTGGAAGAAGAACTACAGCGGCTGGCAGGCCTGGATGCTCACGCCCGACCTCAAGCTGCCGGGCAAGATGCGGCTGAAGGAATCGCGCCGCGTGCCGCTGTGGAACGGTCCCATCGAATGCCGGATGTTCCGCTTCGACATGATCAAGGGCTCGGCCAAGCCGCGCAAGAACGCCGACGCCGGCGGCGCTGCAGCCAAGGAATGACGCCAGCATGAAGATTGTGCTGCGCTGGCCGCAGTGCAATGCATCCTATGCGGCCCCCCAGGGCGCGCTGCGGCCGCTGATTCTCGACACCAACATGGTGCTCGATCTGCTGGTCTTCAAAGACCCGCAGATCGCCCCTGTGCGCGACCTGCTGGAGCAGGGCGCCGTGCGCTGGATTGCCGACACCGCGCAACGCGTGGAGCTGGAGCGGGTGCTGACTTATCCACAGATCGCGCCGCGCGTGGCTTTTCACGGGCTCAGCCAAGACGGCGTGCTCGCGGCATTCGACGCGGGCGTGGCCTATCTGTCCGAAGCTCCGGCCATCCGTATCGTCTGCAAGGACCCCGATGACCAGCATTTCCTGGCCCTGGCCGCCCAGCACCAGGCCTTGCTGCTGAGCAAGGACAAGGCCGTGCTCACGCAGCGCAAGCGCCTGGCCGGCCTGGGCGCGACGGTGGGCAATCAGCTGCTGCTGGCGCCCGCCGAAGCGGCTGTGCCGGCCTGACAGGGCTGGCGCTGCCGAGATACTCCTGTGCCCGGCTGTGGCTATGCCAGCCAGCTACACTGCCGGCGATTACCTGGTGCACTGCGCACCGCCCCGGCCGTGACGCGCGCATGCAATGGCCGCGGCCTCCACGAAAGATCCACCATGACCGACCAAACCACTCCTATCCCTGACGAAGTTCTGGACGCCGACCTGGCGCCCGAGGGCGCGCTCGACGGCGACGACCTCGAAGAGCTGGACCTGATTCTCGAAGACCTGCGCTCGCGCGCCGAAGAAATTCCCCAGTGGGAATTCTGCGACGGTTTCCTCACCGCCCTGGTCTGCACCCGCCGTGCGATTCCCCCGGCCGAGTACCTGCCCATGCTGCTGGGCGACGGCGCCGAGCTGGAAGTGGCCGAAGGCGCGCCCATGCCCAAGCTGGAAGCTTTCAAGGACCTCGAGCAGCAGGAGCGCTTCATGGCGCTGTGGCAGGCCCGTTGGGACGAAGTGACGCAGCAGCTCGACACCGATGTGAAGACGCTGGAAGACGACCGCACGTTCCAGCCCGAAGCCATGGACATGCGCGGCGCCATCGCCAGCCTGCCCGAGGAAGAGCGCGCTGAAATGGAAGGCCAGGACATTCCTTCCTTCGGCCAGGTCTGGGCGCTGGGTTTCATGTTCGCCGTGGAAAACTGGCCAGAAGAGTGGGCTGCACCGCGCGACAAGGAAGCCGCCCAGTGGCTCAACGCCGCACTCGAATCCGTTGTGGCGCTGACCGAAGACGACACCGGCAAGCCCGAAGTCTGCATGTACGACGAAAACGGTCCGGCCAGCACCAGCCAGGCTCGCGTGGAAACGTTTGGCGAAGCCATCTGGGGCATTTACGACCTGCGCCAGCTGTGGAAGAGCATGGGTCCCCGCCAGGAAACCATCGTCAAGGGCGTGCAGCCCGGCCGCAATGACGCCTGCCCTTGCGGCAGCGGCAAGAAGTTCAAGAAGTGCTGTGGGGCTTGACTCAAGCACCCCCTGAGCCGCTGACGCGGCTCCCCCCTCTCATCCTTCGGTGGAGGGGGGGCGGCAGCCTCGGTGCGGGGCGGCCCTTCCTCGCTGCCCCCATGCTGGGGCACGCCAGTTTCATAGGCAGTGCCCTGGGCCTAACATGGCTCTTTTTTTGGCAGGGTGCGCGGCGTGCGCCTTGATCGTTATGGCCACCCCTTTTCTTTCCCGCCTGCGTGCCGAATGGGCGCCCAGCATTCCGCGTGAGCTGCTGGCCGGCGCTGTTGCCACGTTTGCGCTGATTCCCGAAGTCATTGCCTTTTCGTTTGTGGCGGGCGTGGATCCGGCCGTGGGGCTGTACGCCTCGTTCGTGATCAGCATCGTGATCGCCTTCGCGGGCGCGCGCCCGGCCATGATTTCAGCCGCGGCCGGTTCGGTGGCGCTGGTGGCTGCGCCGCTGGTGCAGTCGCACGGCCTGCCCTATCTGCTGGCCGCGGGATTGCTCGCGGGCGTGGTGCAAGTCATTTTCGGCTGGCTGCGCATGGGCTTGCTGGTGCGCTTTGTCTCGAGTTCAGTGCGCACCGGCTTCGTCAACGCGCTGGCGATTCTGATCTTCAGCGCGCAGCTGCCCCATCTGCGGGACGCGAATGCGGCCGGCTGGGGGCTGCTGGCGCTGGGCCTGGCGCTGATCTACGGCCTGCCCTGGCTGGCGCGCCGTCTGGGCTGGACGGCGCTGGCCGCCATTCCTTCGCCGCTGATCTGCGTGCTGGTGTTGACGCTGCTGGCCACGGGCCTGGGCCTGCCGGTGGCGACCGTGGCCGATCTGGGCCATCTGCCCGATGCGCTGCCCTCATTCGGCCTGCCCGAAGTGCCGCTGGCCTGGGAGACGCTGCGCATCATCTTGCTGCCCGCGATCGCGATTGCCATGGTGGGCCTGCTCGAATCCGTGCTGACGGCCGCGGTCATCGACGAGATGACCGACACGCCCAGTGACAAGAGCCGAGAATGCACGGGCCTGGGCCTGGCGAATCTGGCGGCGAGCTGCTTTGGCGGCATCGCCGGCTGCGGCATGATAGGCCAGGCCGTGGGCAATGTGACCTACGGCGGGCGCGGCCGGCTGTCGACGCTGTTTGCCGGCGTGTTCCTGCTGGTGCTGATCGTGCTGCTCAAGCCCTGGGTGGCGCTGGTGCCGGTCGTCGCCTTGGTGGCCATCATGGTCACGGTGTCGGTGGCGACGTTCCACTGGGGCAGTCTGGGAGAGATCGCGCGCCATCCCAAGACATCGACGACGGTGATGCTGGCCACGGTGGTGCTGACCCTGCTGACCCACAACCTGGCCCTGGGCGTGGCCGTGGGCGTGCTGCTCAGCGGCGTGTTCTTCATGGCCAAGGTGTCGCAACTGCTGCAGGTGCGCTGCGTGGATGACGAGCTGACCCGCACGCGGACCTGGACCGTCACCGGCCAGGTGTTCTTCGCTTCGGCCGATGCCTTGGTCGACGCTTTCGATGTGCGCGGCGCCGAAGGCCGGCAGGTGCGCATCGACGTCAGCGGTGCGCAGCTGTGGGACATCACGGCCGTGGCGGCGCTGGAAAAAGTGGTGCAACGGCTGCAGCGCCATGGCTGCACCGTCGAGGTCACGGGCTTGACGCCCGGCAGCCAGCAGCTGATGGAGAGGGTGGGGCGTTCTTAAGCGCTGGCGGCGCTCAGGCGCTGCAGCAGCCCCGCCAGCGCATGCTGCAGCGTGGCCTGGCGCACGGCGGCGCGGTCGCCAGGCAGCTGCAGGCATTCGGCATCCGCTTGCCCGTTGACGTTCCAGCCAAACCACACCGTGCCCACGGGCTTGGCGGGAGAGCCGCCGCCGGGTCCGGCCACGCCGGTCACGGACAGGCTGCACTGGGCCCGTGAGTGCGCCACCGCACCCAGAGACATGGCCAGGGCCACGGCTTCGCTGACAGCGCCATGGGTGGCGATCAGCGCGGCGTCCACGCCCAGCATCTCGGTCTTGGCCTGGTTGGAATAGCTGACAAAGCCGCGCTCGAACCAGTCGCTCGATCCCGCAAGGTCGGTGCAGGCGCCGGCGATCAAGCCACCGGTGCAGCTTTCGGCCGTGGCCATGAGCCAGCCGCGTTGGCGCAGCGCTGCGGACAGGGCGGTGACGAGTGCGGAGGTGTCGTGCATGGGGAATTCAGAAGAAGAAATGCCGCCACAGGGCGATGGTCAGCAGGGTGCAACCGGCCGCGATCAGGTCGTCGAACATGATGCCCAGGCCACCGCGCCAGCCAAAGCCTTTGAACAGCTGGTCGGCCCAGCGCACGGGCTGGGGCTTGACGGCATCGAAGAAGCGAAACAGCGCAAACGCGATCAACTGGCCCCATACGCCCATGGGCATGGCCAGCCACAGTACCAGCCAGATGGCGACCACTTCGTCCCAGACGATGTGGCCCGGGTCGGCGATGCGCATGTGCTGCGCGGTGACCGTGCAGGCCCACCAGCCCAGCAGGGCGGCAAAAGCGATGGCCCAGCCTATCTGCGACGAGGTGAGCCAATGCTGCAGCAGCAAGAAGCTGAGCCAGCCCCAGAGGCTGCCGACGGTGCCCGGCGCCACACGGCCCAGTCCCGAGCCCTGGCCCAGCGCGATGAAATGGGCCGGGTGGGCCATCATGAATTGCAGGCTGGGGCGGTAGGGCGCGGGCGGTGCGCTGGCGGGACGGCGGGGCGAGGCGAAAGGAAAGGGCATGGAGGAATTCTAGGGCCGGATGTTTAGGCGGAGAAATGATCGAACGAAGCGAAGCGCGCAAGCAGTTCCTCGCCATCGGCGCCGAGCAGGCGCAGGCCCGACTGGGCTTGCACGCTGCCGATGCGCGTGACCGGCGTGGCGCTGGCCTGGGCGGCGGCGGCCACCTGGGCGCGCAAGGCGGGCGCGGCCGTGAAGCACAGCTCATAGTCGTCGCCGCCGGCCAGCGTGCATTTGCGCACCAGGGCCTGGTCCAGCGGCAGGCGGGCCGCGGCGGCCAGCAGCGGGCTGGTCAGCCGGGTGTCTATGCAGGCGCCCACGCCCGATTGCGTGAGGATGTGGCCCAGGTCGCCCAGCAGGCCGTCGCTGAGGTCGAGCGCGCTGCTGGCGATGCCGCGCAAGGCAAGGCCCAGGGCCACGCGCGGGCTGGGTGCCTCCAGTCGCTGGCGGGTGGCGGCCAGCACGTCCGCGGGCAGCTGCAGCCGGCCCTGCAGGGCTTCGAGCGCCAGCCGGGCATCGCCCAGGCTGCCGCTGACGTAGATGTCGTCACCGGCCTGGGCACCGCTGCGCAGCAAGGCCTGGCCCGCAGGCACTTCGCCGAAGACGGTGATGCAGATGTTCAACGGGCCTTGCGTGGTGTCACCGCCTATGAGTTCGCACTGGTGCGCGTCGGCCAGCGCCAGCAGCCCTTGGGCGAACGCGCCCACCCAGGCCGTATCGGCGCGCGGCAGCGACAAGGCCAGCGTGAACGCCAGCGGCCGGGCGCCGCAGGCCGCGAGATCGCTGAGGTTCACGGCCAGCGCCTTGTGGCCCAGCAGGCGTGGGTCCACATCGGCAAAGAAGTGCCGGCCTTCGACCAGCATGTCGCTGGAAATCGCCAGCTGCATGCCAGGCGCGGGTGCCAGCAGCGCGCAGTCGTCGCCCACGCCCAAAGCAGCGCGGCGCACGGGGCGCGTGAAAAAAGTGCGGATCAGGTCGAATTCACCCATGGTCATTTTTCAGGTCTCAGTGATTCAGGATGATCGCACTACTCACGGTCCATGAAACCGGCGCGCCCCAGCCCAGGGGCACCGAGCAAGGGCCGCCCCGCAGCGACGGTGCCGTCCCCCTCCACCGCAGGATGAGAGGGGGAAGAGGCGAAGCCTCTCAGGGGGTGCTTCATATACCCCCACGAAAGCGCTGCGCCGCCTGGCGGCTGACTTCGGCCAGCAACTGTTCTTCGCGCTGGCATTCGCGCAGCCAGCGGGCGTCGTTCAGGCCCGTGGCCACATCGGCGCGCAGCAGGTGCAGCGAGGGCGCTGCGCCCTGGCGCGCGGCGTGTTCGGCGATCTGGTCCATGGTCTTGAGAATGTGCTCGGCCAACGGCATGTGCTGGCCGCTGGCCGGGTCCACATAGACCGCATCCAGGCCGAAACGGCAGGCCTGGAAGCGGTTGTAGGTGTAGACCAGATAGTCGTCTTCGCTGGGCGTGAACGGCTGGGTGTCGAGAAACCAGGCCGCCAGCGACTGCACGTAGCCGGCCAGCGCGGCCGCGCGCTCTATGGTCAGCGGGGTGTCGAAGACGCGGATTTCTATGGTGCCGAATTCGGGCTTGGGGCGGATGTCCCAGTAGAAATCCTTCATGCTCTTGACCACGCCGGTGGCGGTCATCTTGTCGAAGTAGTGCTCGAATTCGCCCCAGGTCAGCACGCAGGGCGCACGCCCCGACAGTGGAAAGGCGAACACCGAATTCAGCCGCGCCGAATCGAAGGCCGTGTCCTGGCCTTGCACATAGGGGCTGGACGCCGACAGGGCGATGAAGTGCGGGATATAGCGCGACATGCGGTGCAGCATCAGCAGGGCTGCGTCGGCATCGGGGCAGCCGATGTGCACATGCTGGCCGAAGATGGTGAACTGCTGGGCCAGGTAGCCGTAGAGGTCGGACAGCTCGCGAAAACGCGGCTTGTCGTAGATGCGCTGCTCGTGCCATTTCTGGAACGGGTGGGTGCCGCCGCCGGCGATGGCAATGTTGAGTTTGTCGGCGTTCTTGACCAGGGCGTCGCGGATGGGCGTGAGCTGACCCAGCACTTCGGACGCCGAGTGGCAGATGGCGGTGGAGATCTCGATCATGCTGCTGGTCATCTCGGGCACCACGCTGCCGGGCAGCGGGGTCTTGGCCATCAGGCGCAGCATGTCTTCGGCGTAGGGCGCCAGATCGTAGTCGTGCGTGTTGAGCAGTTGCAGCTCGAGTTCCACGCCCAGCGTCAGCGGCTCGGAATGGTGGAAAGCTTCAAGTCCCATGGTGGTCTCCTGTGCTCGTCTCGGGGGTCTCGGGCCGCAAAGGCTTGGAGCTTTCCCCGGCGCGGTAAAAGGCCAGGCTGGCCACCACGGCGCCCAGCAATTCCATCAGCAGGATCATGGGCAGGGCCACGCGCGCAATCATCTCGCCGGTGGCAGGTGCGGCGGACACGAACTGCGAGGCGATCAGCAGGGCCACCGACGACATCGGTGCCATCGCGCAGCTGACCCACATGGCCTGGCGCCAGCTCGCGCCGCTGCCCACATTGCCCAGGCCCACGCCTATGGCCTTGGCCAGCAGCCGCACCACGATCACCGCCAGCACCACACCGGCCAGCGGCAGGCTCCAGTCGGCCTGCGCGGCCACGGTGGAGACCAGCACGAACATCATGATGGTCAGCAGGGACGAGGCCGTGCCCAGCTGCCGCGGCCAGGCCCAGGGGCGGGGATGCAGGTGCTTGAGCAGCATGCCGCCCAGCAGCGCGGCCAGCGGCGCCGAGCCACCCAGGTGGGCGGCGACGGCCGTGCCGGCGGCGATCAGGGCCAGCACCAGGATGGACGTGTTTTCGCTGGTCGGGCTCATGAAGCGCAGGGCCAGCCGCATCAGCAGCGACAGCACGGCGCCGACCACGATGGACACGCCCAGCACCACGATCACGGCGGAGCTGCTGTCCAGCAGCGTCTGGGCGGGGCGGTGAAAGACTTCGGCGTTGGCGCTGCCCAGCGTCAGCGCGTACAGCGTCGACAGGGTGGCCAGCACCATGGCGCGGTCGGTCACGGCGCCCGAGGCGCGCATGTCGGTGATCACGCGCGACAGCACCAGCGGCGAGGCGGCCATGGCCACCATGGCGATGGCGCCGGCGACATCGGCCGGCGTGTCCAGCCAGCGCAGCAGCCACAGCACGGAAAAATAGGTCAGCGCGGCTTCGGCAATGCTTTGCACCAGCACCATGGGGTTGTGGCGGAACCAGCGCAAAGGAATGCGGCCGCCGCATTCGAACAGCACCACGGAAACGCCCAGCTCCAGCAGGAACAGGCTGATGCCTTGCAGCGGCCAGGGCGCACCGCTGAAGCCGGCGAAGCCGATCACGGCGCCGACCGCGGAATAGCCGACCACCTTGGGCAGGCCCAGGTAACGCTGGCACAGTGAGCCGCCGATGGTGGCCAGGGCCAGCAGCAGCGACCATTGCAAGGTCACCAGGCCGGCGGACGGGCGCAGCCACTGCGACCAGAAGCCTGTGAAAACATCCATTGATTTTTTCTCCTTTCGGTCAGTGCCGTCGCCCGCCGCCGTGCTGGGGCCTGGCGGGAAACTGCTTGGCGACTCTACCGCGCTACCGCCTCAGGCCGTGCAGGACAAGTGCCCACGTAGTGGTACTGCCGGCAGAGTGCCCGAGAAGATCCACTCCCGCCGCCGCCGGGCCGCCCCAAGGCGGCGACGGCCCCCTCGGGGGGCAGCGCAGCTACGCGCAGCGAGCAAGCGTGGGGGCCACATTTCTATGGCTTGAAAAAGCTCAGCGGTGCCCGGCGCAGGCGTGCGCGTATGGCTCGGTAGATGCGGGTCCGGTCCACGCCGCTGACGTTGTGCGCGCGCAAGGCCAGGCGAAACGCCAGCAGGAAGCTGACGATCACATTGAGCGCGCCATTGAACGGCAGCATGGCCATGGCCCACCAGAATGCGCTGTTGTGCAGCACTTCCATGCCCAGGGTGGTGCTGGCCACGCCGATCTGACCGGCAGACAGCGTCACGTGGCGCACTTCCAGTCCCAGGCCGAAAAAGCTGGCGAAAGCCGGCACCAGGCCCAGCATCAGGCCCAGCGAAATATTGGCCGCAAAGCCCGAGATGTTCTTGCGCAGGAAGTGGCCCCAGCGGTCCGCGCGCTCATCGCCCAGAAAGCCCGTGATGCTGGGGTTGTAGCGGATCACCGACTCCATGCGCAGCAGCACAAAGGCGTTTTCCACCCAGCCCGCGATCAGGCTGCTGGCGAACAGCAGCACGCCGGTGAAGGCCGCGAACAGCACGGAAGGGCCCAGCAGGCTCAGGGAATCGAGCACCTGGTTGGCGTGCGCCACATCCAGCGGCGGGTGGCCAAAGGCCTGCAGGAACAGCCAGGACAGCCCCAGCGCGACCGGCAGCACCAGCAGCACGTTGCCCAGAATGGCCGCTACCTGGGAGCGCGTGAGATTGGCGACTTCGCTGACGAAGTCTTCCACCGCATCCTGGTCCTGCAAGTCCTTGAGTTTGGCGGCCATGGCCGGCGCCGTCATCGCGGGCTGCTTGGTGGCCACGGTGAAGTGCAGCATCTGGATCAGCACAAAGCTGAGCGCGTAATTGATGCCCGATATCAGTCCACTCCAGAACGCCGACAGGGCCAGTGCCGCAATGGCGAACTTGAGCAAGGTGGTCACGGCCATCACCGTGCCGCCGCCCGCGGCCTTGCCGACCATGGCGCGGTACTCGGATGCATTGCGCGTGATGTAGTGCTCGCCGGTCTCGGCGCTGCGCTCGGTCACCTTGGCGGCCAGCAGCGAGGAATTGGCGGAGAACAAGGCGCGTACGCTGCGCCGCTCCGCGGCCACGGTCACCAGGTGGGCGAGCAGCGGCGCGGCTTCGGCGGCCGGCCGGTCGGACGCGAGGCAGTCCAGCAGCCGGCGCACGCGCACGATGCGCTCGCGCAGCTGGCGCAGCCGGAACACCAGGCCGACGGAAATGCCTTCGGATTCGAAATGCG
Source organism: Acidovorax bellezanensis (assembly GCF_025421555.1). Taxonomy (NCBI): domain Bacteria; kingdom Pseudomonadati; phylum Pseudomonadota; class Betaproteobacteria; order Burkholderiales; family Comamonadaceae; genus Acidovorax; species Acidovorax bellezanensis. Next base: position 962,861 of record NZ_JAODYH010000003.1, on the reverse strand, counting down.
AATAGACCGTGGCCGTGGCCGCGCGGCAGGCGTCGAGCCGCTCGCGCAGGCGCTGCTCGGCGGCCTCCAGGCGATCGGGCGTGCGCAGCGCGAGCAGGACTTCGACGCGCAGGTTTTCCACGTCGTGGATCAGCGCATGGAAGGGCTGGGAGTCGCGCGCGCTTTCGCTCATGCGCAGGCGCAACTCGGGCGAAAAGCCCGTGGACAGGATCTGGCCGGCGCAATAGGTGATGGCGCTGAGCAGCGTCTGCTGCCAGTACGAGGGACCGTCCTGGGGCGGGGACACCAGCTCCCGCAGGCGCAGCAGCAGTGCGCTGTCCAGCGCGTTGAGCCAGCGGGCGTCGAATTCGTCGGGCAGCGCCAGCATGAACAGCTCGGACGCGTCTATGGTCTCGGGGCTCGACGGCAGCAGCTTGTAGCGCAGGCGTACGTTCAGCTCGCTGAAAAATGCCGTGCGTGGCGCGAAGCCAAAGTCGGCCAGCAAGGTGGTGAGATCCACGGTTTCGATGAAGCGCGCCCACCAGGCCTGCATGCGGGCCAGGGCGTCGGGGTCGGCTTCCAGCGCATCAAGGAACTGGCGCACGCGGGCCACGGCTTCGTCGGTCGAGGGGGCGGGTGCGCGCACCCACTGAAGCATGTGAATCAGCCAGAGATGGCGGTGGGCCAGATCGGCCTGGGGGTCGAGCTCGACCAGAAGGCGGGGAAGATCGTAAACGCTTCGCTTCATTCAGTGCAGTATGCGGTCGCTCAAGGGGCGGGAACTGGCACCGGGCTCGAATGCTTCGAGCACGAACAAGGGGATGGGGGCGGTAAAGGATTCGCCCTGCTCGTTCACGCACAGGTAGCTGCCGTGCATGGTGCCGCTGGGGGTGCGCAGCTGGCAGCCGCTGCTGTACTGGAAGGCTTCGCCGGGCTGGAGCAGCGGCTGGTGGCCGATGACGCCCAGTCCCTTCACTTCCTCGGTATGGCCGTTGCTGTCACTGATGATCCAGTGGCGGGCAATCAACTGCGCGGGCGCGTGGCCCGCGTTGGTGACGGTGATGGTGTATGCAAAGCGGAATACGCCAGCTTCCGGAGCAGACTGCTCCGCAAGGTATTCGGGCTGCACTTCAATCTGAAAGTCGTTGGTCGGCATGGTGCAATACTAACTGCGACAATTGACAAATGAGCCGCACCTTCCGTATCGCCCCCTCGATTCTGTCCGCCGACTTCGCCTGCCTGGGTGACGAAGTCCGCAGCGTCATAGCTGCCGGAGCAGACTGGATCCACTTCGACGTCATGGACAACCATTACGTTCCCAACCTGACTTTCGGCCCCATGATCTGTGAGGCTTTGAAGCCCCACGCCAAGACCGCCGAAGGCGTCGCCGTCCCCATCGACGTGCACCTGATGGTGCAGCCCGTCGATGCCCTGGCCCAGGCTTTCGCCCAGGCCGGCGCCGACTACATCAGCTTCCACCCCGATGCGTCCACCCATGTGCACCGCAGCGTGCAGGCGATCAAGTCCCACGGCTGCAAGGCCGGCCTGGTGTTCAATCCCGGGTCTTCGCTCGAAGTGCTGGACTGGATGATCGACGACATCGACCTGATTCTGTTGATGAGCGTCAACCCCGGTTTCGGCGGCCAGAGCTTCATCGACAGCACCTTCCGCAAGATCGAAGAAGCGCGCAAGCGCATCGAAGCTTCCGGCAAGGACATCCGCCTGGAAGTCGACGGCGGCATCAAGGGCGAGAACATCCGCCGCGTCGCCGACGCCGGTGCCGATACCTTTGTCGCCGGCAGCGCCATTTTCGGCAAGCCCGACTACAGCGCCGTGATAGCCAAGATGCGCGCTGAACTGGCCTGATCGCTGACGGCCCCTGCGCCGAGCCCGGCGGTTGGCGATAATTGCCGACCGCCATTTTTTTGCCGCCACACCATGCATTTGCGCCACTCTGCTCTTCGCTCCTTTGATTTCGACGCCGCCATCGTGGATCTGGACGGCACCATGGTCGACACGCTGGGCGACTTCAGCGCAGCGCTCAACGGCATGCTCGCCGACCTGCAACTGCCGGCCATCACCGTCCAGGCGATAGAGAACATGGTCGGCAAGGGCTCGGAGCATCTGATCCGTAGCGTGCTGGCGCATGTCAAGGTGTCCGATATCGAAGGCGTCTATCCCCAGGCCTGGGAGCGTTACCAGCACCACTACCTGGCCATCAACGGCCAGTATGCCCAGGTCTATGACGGCGTGCGCGAAGGTCTCGAAGCCTTGCGCGCCCAGGGCCTGCGCCTGGCCTGCCTGACCAACAAGCCGCTGGCCTTTGCCCAGCCGCTGCTGGCTGCCAAGGGCCTGGACGGGCTCTTCGAGAAGGTGTTCGGCGGCGACTCGTTCGAGCGCAAGAAACCCGATCCATTGCCCCTGCTCAAGACCTGCGAAGCGCTGGGCACGGCGCCAGCGCGCACGCTGATGATTGGCGACTCGAGCAACGACGCCCGGGCCGCGCGTGCCGCGGGCTGCCCCGTGGTGCTGGTCAGCTACGGCTACAACCACGGCGAGCCGGTGCAGGCCGTCGATGCCGACGCCTGCATCGCCAGTCTGCAGGAATTGACGGCTGCGCCGGCCTTCTTGCACGCCTGAAGACCCCAGGCCCAACAATCGTTTGCTACACTTTGGGCCATGTTCATTCACCGCACGTTCATTGCAGGTTGTAAAGACCGGGGAGCCTGGCCCTGGCGCAAGCCTACGCACTCGAACGTTTGATGGCACCTGGGGCACGACCCAGCGTGCACCCGTGGCCCTTATCGGGCCGTTAGATTGAACTGCGGCTGTCGTCGTTTCCCACGGAAACCGCCTGCCGCCCCCGAGCTGGGAGCTCTGTCTGTGATCACAGAACTGGAATTCAAAAGCCTTGCCGCGCAAGGCTTCAACCGCATCCCCCTGATGGTCGAGGCCTTTGCCGACCTCGAAACCCCGCTGTCGCTGTACCTCAAGCTGGCCCACGCCCAGGGCGACGGCAAGTACAGCTTTCTGCTGGAATCCGTGGTCGGCGGCGAACGCTTCGGCCGCTACAGCTTCATCGGCCTGCCCGCGCGCAGCCTGTTGCGCGCCAGCGGCTTTGGCGACGCCGCCACCACCGAAGTGGTGACCGACGGCAAGGTGGTCGAAACCCATGGCGGCAATCCACTGGACTTCATCGCCGCCTACCAGCAGCGCTTCAAAGTGGCGCTCACGCCGGGCATGCCGCGGTTTTGCGGCGGCCTGGCCGGCTATTTCGGCTACGACGCCGTGCGCTACATCGAGAAGAAACTCGAGAACTCCTGCCCGCCCGACGACCTGGGCTGCCCCGACATCCTGCTGCTGCAGTGCGAGGAAGTCGCGGTCATCGACAACCTGTCGGGCAAGCTGTATTTGATCGTCTACGCCGACCCGGCCCAGCCCGAAGCCTATTCGCGCGGCAAGAAGCGCCTGCGCGAACTCAAGGAGCAGCTGCGCTACTCGGTGAGCGCGCCCCAGCTCAAGGCCAGCGAAAGCCACCCGGCCCAGCGCAGCTTTGCCAAGGCCGACTACATCGCCGCCGTGGAGCAGGCCAAGGAAATGATTGCTGCCGGCGATTTCATGCAGGTCCAGGTGGGCCAGCGCATCCACAAGCGCTACACGCAGAGCCCGCTGAGCCTGTACCGCGCGCTGCGCTCGCTCAATCCCAGCCCCTACATGTACTACTACCACTTTGGAGATTTCCATGTGGTGGGGGCCAGCCCGGAAATCCTGGTGCGCCAGGAAAAGACGCCCGAAGGCCAGAAGATCACCATCCGCCCGCTGGCCGGCACGCGCCCGCGCGGCGCCACGCCCGAGGCCGACAAGGCCACGGAAGTCGAGCTGATCAACGACCCCAAGGAACGTGCCGAGCACGTGATGCTGATCGATCTGGCGCGCAACGACATCGGCCGCATCGCGCGCACCGGCAGCGTGAAAGTCACCGAAGCGTTCTCGGTGGAGCGCTACAGCCATGTGATGCACATCGTCAGCAATGTCGAAGGCCTGCTCAATGACGGCATGACCAGCATGGACGTGCTCAAGGCGACGTTCCCCGCGGGCACGCTGACCGGCGCGCCCAAGGTGCATGCGATGGAAATCATCGACCAGCTCGAACCCGTCAAGCGCGGCATCTACGGCGGCGCCTGCGGCTACCTGAGCTTTGCCGGCGACATGGACGTGGCGATCGCGATCCGCACCGGCGTGATCAAGGACGGCGTGCTGTACGTGCAGGCCGCGGCCGGCGTGGTGGCCGACTCCATTCCCGAGATGGAATGGCGCGAAACCGAACACAAGGCGCGGGCCCTGCTGCGTGCCGCTGAACTGGTAGAGGAAGGACTGGAATGAGCCGCGCAATCGACAAGGTGCCCCACTGCACCACCATGGAGGAAGTGCGCCAGGGCGTGAACGCCCTCGACGACATCCTCGTGCCGCTGCTGGTGACGCGCAGCGGCTTCATGACCCAGGCGGCGCGCGTGAAGAACGACCCGCAGCGGGTGCGCGACGAAGACCGCATCCAGACCATCGTCGACCGCGTGCGCGAACAGGCCGCGGCCGAGGGCGGCAGCCCCGAGCTGATGGAGCAGCTGTACCGCGCGATGATGGAGCTGTTCATCGCCTACGAACACCAGGAACTGGCGCGCCTGCGCGCCGCCGGCCTGACCCCGAAGACCGACAAGGAGTGATGCCATGAAACTCCTGATGATCGACAACTACGACAGCTTCACCTACAACATCGTCCAGTACTTTGGCGAGTTGGGTGCCGACGTCAGCGTGGTGCGCAACGACGAGATCACGCTCGAGGAACTCGCGCAACGCATGCAGGCCCAAGGCATAGAGCGGCTGGTGATTTCGCCCGGTCCCTGTTCGCCGGCCGAAGCCGGAATTTCCGTCGCCGCCATCCAGCACTTCGCGGGCAAGCTGCCCATTCTGGGGGTCTGCCTGGGCCACCAGAGCATTGGCGCGGCGATGGGCGGGCGCATCATCCGCGCCCAGCAGCAAATGCACGGCAAGACCAGCGTGATCACCACCACCCAGACGGGGGTGTTCGCCGATCTGCCCCGGCAGTTCACGGTCAACCGCTACCACTCGCTGGTCATAGAGCGCGCCAGCCTGCCCGAGGTGCTGGAAATCACCGCCACCAGCGAAGACGGTGAAATCCAGGGCGTGCGCCACCGCGAGTTGCCCATCCAGGGCGTGCAATTCCACCCGGAAAGCATTCTGACCGAGCACGGCCACGCCATGCTGCGCAACTTCCTGGAACAAAAAGCCTAAGCCTTGTGAGCCCCGCACCGGCAGGCCCCGTCCTGCCGGTCTGCGCCGCTTGCGCCACCCCTTTTCAAAGCTCCCATGACACAGATCACCCCCCAGGAAGCGCTGCAGCGCACCATCGAGCACCGCGAAATCTTTCACGACGAAATGCTGCACCTGATGCGCATGATCATGGGCGGCGAGATGTCGCCCGTGATGACGGCGGCCATCGTCACCGGCCTGCGCGTGAAGAAGGAAACCATTGGCGAAATCACGGCCGCGGCCCAGGTCATGCGCGAGTTTTCGCTGCGCGTGCCGGTGGCCGACACCACCCATCTGGTGGACATCGTCGGCACGGGCGGCGACGGCGCCAACACCTTCAATATCTCGACCTGCTCGATCTTCGTCATCGCCGCGGGCGGCGGCAAGGTCAGCAAGCATGGCGGGCGCAGCGTCTCTAGCAAGAGCGGCAGCGCCGACGCGATGGAAGCCCTGGGCGTCAACCTCAACCTGTCGCCCGAAGCCATTGCCGAGTGCATTGCCGACGTCGGCATCGGTTTCATGTTCGCGCCCAACCACCACCCGGCGATGAAGAACGTCGCCGCCGTGCGCAAGGAGCTGGGCGTGCGCACCATCTTCAACATCCTGGGCCCGCTCACCAACCCGGCCAGCGCGCCCAACATCCTCATGGGCGTGTTCCATGAAGACCTGGTGGGCATACAGGTGCGGGCATTGCAACGCCTGGGCGCGGAGCACGCGCTGGTGGTCTACGGCCGCGACGGCCTGGACGAAATCAGCCTGGGCGCGGGCACGCTGGTCGGCGAGCTCAAGAACGGCGCCGTGCAAGAGTACGAAATCCATCCCGAAGACTTCGGCCTGCAGATGGCCAGCACGCGCTCGCTGAAGGTGGACAATCCCGAGCAATCCAAAGCCATGCTGTTGGAAGTGCTGCAAGGTGCCAAAGGCCCGGCGCGCGATATCGTCTGCCTGAACGCGGGCGCGGCCCTGTATGCGGCGAACGTGGTGCCCAGCATCGCCGCCGGCCTGCTGCGCGCGCAGCAGGTGATCGACAGCGGCGCGGCGCTGGCCAAGCTGCAGCAGCTGGTGCTGAAGTCGCAGGCCCTGAGCGCCAAGGCATGAGCCTGCTCGATGCCCCGATCTGGCAGGACAGCGGCACCTGGATTGCCTTGGGTGTTTCGCTGCTGTTCCTGCTGATGGGGCTGGCCGTGCACCTGGTGATACGCCGCGTGCTGCGTGCCCCAGCGCCCGATGCGCCCTGAATTTTTTGAACCTGATACCGAAAGCTTCCCATGTCCGACATCCTGAACAAGATCGTGGCGGTCAAGCGCGAAGAACTCGCTGCTGCCCAAAAACGCATGCCGCTGGCCGACATGCGCCGCGATGCCGAAAGCCGCGTGCTGACGCGCGACTTCGAAGGCGCGCTGCGCGCGAAGATCGCCAAGGGCCAGGCGGCCGTGATCGCTGAAGTCAAGAAGGCCAGCCCGTCCAAGGGCGTGATCCGCGCCGATTTCATTCCCGCCGACATCGCCCAGAGCTATGCCGACGGCGACGGCAAGGTGAGCGCGGCCTGCCTGTCGGTGCTGACCGACAAGCAGTTCTTCCAGGGCAGCGTGGACTTCCTCAAGCAGGCCCGCGCCAGCTGCCTGCTGCCCGTGCTGCGCAAGGACTTTCTGATCGACCCCTACCAGGTCTACGAATCGCGCGCCATGGGCGCCGACTGCGTGCTGCTGATCGCGGCCTGCCTGGAAGACGGTCAGATGGCCGAAATGGAAGCCGTGGCGCGCAGCCTGGATATGGCCGTGCTGGTCGAAGTGCACGATGCGGCCGAACTCGAGCGCGCGCTGCGCCTCAAGACCGCGCTGCTGGGCATCAACAACCGCAATCTGCGCACCTTCGAAGTCAGCCTGCAGACCACGCTGGAGCTGCAAAAGCAGGTGCCGGCCGACAAGCTGCTGGTCACCGAGTCGGGCATTCTGACCCCTGCCGACGTGAAGCTGCTGCGCGGCGCTGGCGTGAATGCTTTCCTGGTCGGCGAAGCTTTCATGCGCGCCGATGATCCAGGCCTGGCGCTGGCCCAATTGTTTTCGTAACAGGAAGCACCCCCTGAGCGGCTGCGCCGCTTCCCCCTCTCATCCTGCGGTGGAGGGGGACGGCAGCCTCGCTGCGCGGCGGCGCTTGCTCGCTGCCCCTTTGCTGGGCCGCGCCAGTTGCCGAGGTTGCTGACGATGCGAGCACCAGGCATAACTAGACTTGAGGCCTTTGCATGCAGACAACGATGGACTTTGCCGACGCCTGCGAGCCGGCTTCTCAACTGTGCACGGCCAACCCGGCTGATTGGCCTGTCGCGTCCGGCTGGCAGCCGCTGGTCGACGATTTCTTTGCCAGCGCCAAAGGCCGGGAGCTGCTGTCCTTCCTGCAGGCCAGGATTGATGCGGGCGCGGTGATCTTTCCGCCCCAGCCGCTGCGCGCGTTGGAGCTCACGCCGCCCGAAGCCGTGCGCGTGGTCATCCTGGGTCAGGACCCGTACCACGGCCGCGGGCAGGCCGAAGGGCTGGCGTTCTCGGTCGCGCCCGGCGTGCGGCTGCCGCCGTCGCTGCGCAACATCTTCAAGGAAATGCAGCGCGACCCAGGCACGCCGCCGCCCGCCTGGCCCGTGCCTGGCGGCAGTCTGGTGGATTGGGCCCGCGAAGGCGTGCTGCTGCTCAATACCTGCCTCACGGTCGAGGAAGGCCAGGCCGCAAGCCACAGCCAGCGCGGCTGGGAGGCGCTGACCGATGCCGTCATCCGCCAGGTGGCCGAAGGCCCGCACCCTGTGGTGTTCATGCTCTGGGGCAACCATGCCCAGACCAAGCAGGCCTTGATTCCCGCGGACCGCGGCCATCTGGTACTGACCAGCAACCACCCTTCGCCCCTGTCGGCGCTGCGCCCGCCCCAGCCCTTCATCGGCAACGGGCACTTCGGCCTGGCGCAGGCCTTTCGCGCGAAACACGGCGGCTGACGGCTGGTCAGGAATTCATGGTGCGTAGGCAACACCCATAGCCTCTGCAACTGGCGCGCCTCAGCAGAGAGACACCGAGCAAGGGCCGCCCCGCAGCGAAGGTGTCGCCCCTAGCCGGGCGCCCCCCTCCACCGAAGGATGAGAGGGGGGAGCGGCGCAGCCGCTCAGGGGGTGCTAACGTGAACTGCGCAAGCTCAACCAGAGGCTGCCCATGCCGCACAGCACCACGCCGGCCATGCCCAGCAGCGACCATTGGTCCGGCACCTGGCCGAAGAACAGCCAGCCCATGGCCATGGCAAAGCCGATCTGGCTGTAGAGAAAAGGCGAGATCGTGGCCGGCGAGGCCCGGCGGTAGGCCTGCAGCAACAGCAAATGGCCGACACCGCTGCACACCCCCATGACCAGCACGGCGACCCACAGCTGCCAGGCGTCCACGCTTTGCCAGAACCAGGGCAGCAGGGGGGTGGACAGCAGCAGCGGCAGCCAGGTGGTGTAGAGCTGGGTGGTGGAGGGCTCGTCCAGCCGCGCCAGGCGGCTGCCCAGCAACTGGTAGCCCGTGCCGCAGACCAGCAGCGCCACGGGCAGCAGGACGCGCCAGCCCAGCGGCTGGTCGCTGCTCTCGGGGCGCACGATGAGCACCACGCAGGCCAGGCCTATGAGCAGCAAGGCCAGGCGCGCCGGGCCTATGCGTTCCTTGAACAGCCAGGAGGAGGCGAGCACGATCAGCAGCGGGCTGGCCGACCAGATGGCGGTGAAGTTGCCCAGAGGCATGCTCTGGATGCAGAAAAAGGCAATGCAGGAAGTCAGCACGCCGAACGCCGCGCGGCTGAGCTGAAAGCGCGGGTGCTCGGTGCGCAGCGCAGCCCAGCCGCGGCGTGGCAACACCAGGGCCGCGGTGACCAGCGCCTGGGCCATGTAACGCAGCCAGACCACCAGCAGCATGGGCAAGGCCTGACCGCTGAACTTGGTGGCGCTGTCGAGCAGCGCAAACAAGGCGCAGGCCCCCAGCGTCAGAGCGATGCCCGCAAGCGCTGAACGCGCCGCCGGGGCAAGCCCCGCAAACCAGGAGGACATGGCGCCCGCCTCTTTCTTGAAAAATCCGCCTGACTGACGGTGTGCTGGTCCGGGGTGGCTGATTTCAGCGCTGGCGCTCGAGCAGCATCGAGTCGCCGTAGCTGAAGAAGCGGTAGTGGTGGGCGATGGCCTGGCGGTACAAATCCATCACCTGATCGTAGCCGGCCAGCGCGCTGACCAGCATCATCAGCGTGCTTTTTGGCAGGTGAAAGTTGGTGACCAGCAAGTCCACCACCTGGAAGGCAAAGCCGGGGGTGATGAAGATGTTGGTATCGCCCTGGGTGCGGCCGCTCTGCGCCCAGGATTCCAGCGTGCGCACGGTGGTCGTGCCCACGGCGATCACCCGGCCACCGCGCTGGCGGCAGCGCTCGAGCGCTGCCAGCGTGGCCAGCGGAATGTCGTACCACTCGCTGTGCATCTGGTGCTCGGCGAGGTCTTCGGTCTTGACCGGCTGGAAAGTGCCCGCGCCCACGTGCAGGGTGACGCTGGCGCGCTCCACGCCGCGCTCGGCCAGGCGGGCCAGTACGGCCTCGTCAAAGTGCAGCGCGGCCGTGGGGGCGGCCACGGCGCCGGGCTTGCTGGCGAACACGGTCTGGTAGCGCTGGCTGTCTTCGGCCGCATCAGGGTCGTCGCCTTCGGACTGCTGGCGCTCGATATAGGGCGGCAGGGGCAGGTGGCCGTGGCGCTCCATCAACTCGTAAGGCGTTTCGCCGGCCGGGCCTTGCAGCTGGAAGCGAAACAGCGGGCCGTTTTCGTCGGGCCAGCGGCCCAGCAGGACAGCGTCGAAACCACCGCGGCGCAGGCCGCCGCACATGTGGATGCGGGCGCCGGGCAGGGGCTTCTTGCTGACGCGCATATGGGCCACGATTTCACCGTCTTCGAGCACCCGCTCGATCAGCAGTTCGAGCTTGCCGCCGCTGGCTTTTTCACCGAACAGCCGGGCCTTGAGCACGCGTGTGTCGTTGAAGACCAGCAGATCGCCGGCATTGAGCAGCTCGGGCAGCTCGCGGAAGATGCGGTGCACGGACGGCGAGCTGCGGCCGTCGAGCAGGCGCGAGGCGCTGCGTTCGGGCGTGGGGTGCTGGGCAATCAGGGATTCGGGAAGCTCAAAATCGAAATCGCTGAGCGTGAAGGCGCGGGGACTGGAAGGCATGCAGTTCTTGAGGGCCGGACAGGCCCGTTCCAAGGGTCAAAAAAGGAGCCGGAATTGTCGCAAATAAATGCCGCCAGCGTGGCCCCTGTTGTCTTTGGCGCTCAGGCGACGGCTGCCGCTGCGGCTGCGGCGCTGGCCGGGCTGGCCGCGGTGCCGCGCCACAGCAGATCGACGTCGTCGAAGGGCCAGTCGGCCGGGTCTTCGTGCGTGACGATGCGGTCGTGGCAACTGAACGCGGACAGGTCGAGAATCTCCGGCGTGATGCGCTGCTGTGGCTTGATGGCGTAAAACACTTTCACGCGCGGCGCGAGCAGCGAGACGCCCGAAGGCTCGATCACCACGGCCAGTTGCTCGGACTGCAGCCGCACCAGCGAACCCACGGGGTAGATGCCCACGGTTTGCACAAAGGCTTCGAACAGCTTGCGGTCCAGGTGGTTGCGGCTCCATTGCGCCATGCGGCGCACGGCTTCGGCCGGAGGCCAGCCGCGCTTGTAGGGGCGGTCGGATGTGACGGCGTCGTAGATGTCGCAAATCGCCGTCATGCGGGCCAGCAAGGGGATGTTGTCGCCTTCCAGCTTGTGGGGGTAGCCCGTGCCGTCGATTTTTTCATGGTGGTAGAGGCAGGCCTCGCGCACGGCGGGGTCGATGTCCATGGCTTGCAGCATCTGCCAGCCCCGCTCGGGATGGGTGCGGATATGGGCAAACTCTTTGGCGTCCAGCGGTCCGGGCTTGTTGAGCACGGCAGGGGAAATGCTGGCCTTGCCCAGGTCGTGCAACAGCCCCGCGAGCGCGGCCTTGCGCACGCTGTGGTCGTCCAGGCCCAGGCGCCGGGCCAGCGCGCCCATCAACGCGGAGACGGCCAGGCAGTGCAGATAAGTGTACTGGTCGGCGTTCTTCAGGCGCACCAGGCTGGGCAGTGCGCTGGGGTTGCGCTCTATGGAGTCGGTGATGTCCTCGACCAGGCGATAAACCGTGTGGATGTCGACGGCCTCGCCATCGCGGGCGTTGGAAAACAGCTGGGTGATCGCTGGATGGGCGCGCTGGCACAGGCTGGCGGCATGGTGCAGTTCGGCCCCCATGCTGCTGCCCGTCGTGCCCAGCGCCGAGCGCGGGCGCTCGGTGGGTTTGGGTGACTGGTCGGCAAAGGCTTCGGCATCGGGGTCGTAGACCACGCAGGGCACGCCCGCGGGGACATCGAGGCCTTTGCGTGCATCGATCCACACTTCCTGGATGAAGCCGCTGTGCAGCTTGGCCAGGTCTTCGGGCGTGTTGATCAGAAAACGGGTGCGCCAAAACGGGTGATCCATCCAGGAGCCGCAAAATTCGTGCAGGTACATGCCCTGCGAGAGGTGCTGGACATTGAGGCGCTTGAGCATGGGAAGCAGGGCGTGAAAGGTAACCTGACGAAATTGACCTGCGCATGGTAGCCTTTTTGCTGCCCTCGCCCCATGGCCCCGTTTTTTTGCCGACCGAGACCCTTTGCTGCCCATGCCTGCCCCGCCTTCCGCCCCGTCCAAAGCCCCTATCAGCGCCGCGCAAAAGGCGCTGCTCAAACTCGGGCTGACGCGGGATATCGACCTGGCGCTGCACCTGCCGTTGCGCTACGAGGATGAAACGCGGATCACGCCGCTGCGCAACGCCCGCGACGGCGCCATGGTGCAGATCGAGGCCACGGTGACGTCCTGCGAAGTGCAGCTGCGCCCGCGCCGCCAACTGGTGGCGCATGTGGACGACGGCACAGGCGAGTGCGAGCTGCGCTTCTTCAGCTTCTACCCCTCGCACCAGAAAGCCCTGGCCGTGGGCGCGCGGCTGCGCATTCGCGGCGAAATCAAGGGCGGGTTCTGGGGGCGGCAGATGATGCACCCGGCGTTTCGTCCGGCCGGCGGCGAGCTGCCCGGCGCGCTGACGCCGGTCTATCCCACGGTCGCCGGGCTGTCGCAGCCCTATCTGCGCCGCGCCATTGCCACGGCCTTGCTGCGCGCCGATCTGAGCGACACCTTGCCGCCCAGGGCCGCGCCGCCGGTGCAGCAGACCTGGAGCGCGCAGGGGCTGCAGCCCCTGTACAGCTTGCAGGCAGCCCTGCGCTTTCTGCACAACCCCACGCCCGACGTGGCCTTGGCCACGCTGGAAGACCACAGCCACCCTGCCTGGCAACGCCTCAAGGCCGAGGAGCTGCTGGCCCAGCAGCTGTCGCAATACCAATCCAAGCGCGAACGCGCACGGCTGCGCGCACCGGCGCTGGCGCTGCCCGCGGGCGCGCCCGGCGAAGTGCCGCTCGATGCCCAGTTCCTGGCCCAGTTGCCGTTCGGCTTGACGCGTGCCCAGCAGCGCGTGTGCGCCGAGATCGCGGCCGACATGGCGCGGCCCGTGCCCATGCACCGGCTGCTGCAGGGCGATGTGGGCTCGGGCAAGACCGTGGTCGCGGCGCTGTCGGCCGTGACCTGCATGGGCGCGGGCTGGCAGTGCGCGCTGATGGCGCCGACCGAAATCCTGGCCGAGCAGCATTTCGGCAAGCTGGTCGGCTGGCTGGAAAAAATCCTCGAACCGATGGGCAAGAAAGTCGCCTGGCTGTCGGGCGCGCAGAAGAAGAAGCAGCGCACGGCCATGCTCGAACTCGTGGCCAGCGGTGAGGCCGCCCTGGTGGTCGGCACGCATGCGGTGATCCAGGAGCAGGTGCAGTTCAAGAATCTGGCCCTGGCCGTGATCGACGAGCAGCACCGCTTTGGCGTGGCGCAGCGCCTGGCCTTGCGGCAAAAACTCGCGCACACCGGACTCGAGCCGCACATGCTGATGATGAGCGCCACGCCCATTCCGCGCACGCTGGCCATGAGCTATTACGCCGATCTCGACGTCTCGACCATCGACGAATTGCCGCCCGGGCGCACGCCCATCGTCACCAAGCTGATCGCCGACAGCCGGCGGGACGAAGTCATAGAGCGCATCGCGGCCCAGGTGGCGTCGGGACGCCAGGTCTACTGGGTCTGTCCGCTGATCGAGGAGAGCGAGGCCCTGGACCTGTCGAACGCGACCGCGACCCACGCCGATCTGAGCGAGGCACTGCCCGGTGTGATGGTCGGCCTGCTGCATTCGCGCATGCCCACGGCCGAGAAAAAAGCGGTGATGGAGCTGTTCACCGCGGGCGTGATGGGTGTGCTGGTCAGCACCACGGTGATCGAAGTCGGCGTGGATGTGCCCAATGCATCGTTGATGGTGATCGAGCATTCCGAGCGCTTCGGCCTGAGCCAGCTGCACCAGCTGCGCGGGCGGGTCGGGCGCGGCGCGGCGGCGTCGGCCTGCGTGCTGCTGTATGCGGTGGGCGACAACGGCAAGCTGGGCGAAACCGCGAAGGAGCGCCTGCGCGCGATGGCCGAAACCAACGACGGCTTCGAGATCGCGCGCCGCGATCTGGAGATCCGCGGCCCGGGCGAGTTCCTGGGCGCGCGCCAGTCCGGCGCGGCCATGCTGCGTTTTGCCGATCTGGCCACCGACACTGACTTGCTGGACTGGGCACGCGAGATCGCGCCGCGCATGCTGGACCAGTTCCCCGACCTGGCGCAGCGCCATGTGGCCCGCTGGCTGGGCGGCAAGGCGGAATACCTCAAAGCTTAGGATTCACGGGTCCGGGGGCGTTTGCGGGCACGAGAGATCGCGCCGCGCCATGTGGTCCGCCGGTGGAGGCCGCAGAGCGGAGTATCTTAAAGCCTAGTATTCTGCAGATGTATCAAATTGAATCCAACCCTGCTCAGTTCCAGGGAAGGGTAGGGTGATAGTCATATTGTTCCAAAGTGCCGCGACAATAGATGTCCCGCCTGGCCCATAATCAAAAATACATGACCCTCACTGAACTCAAGTACATCGTTGCCGTGGCTCGCGAGAAGCATTTCGGGCACGCTGCTGAAGCCTGTTATGTGTCGCAACCTACGCTGTCGGTGGCTATCAAAAAGCTCGAAGAAGAGCTGGATGTCAAGCTGTTCGAGCGCAGCGCGGGCGAGGTGTCTGTGACGCCTCTGGGCGAGGAAATCGTGCGCCAGGCGCAAAGCGTGCTGGAGCAGGCCGCGGCCATCAAGGAAATCGCCAAGCGCGGCAAGGACCCGCTGGCCGGCGCCTTGACCCTGGGCGTGATCTACACCATCGGCCCCTATCTGCTGCCTGAGTTGGTGCGCAACGCCATCCAGCGCACGCCGCAGATGCCGCTGATGCTGCAGGAGAACTTCACCGTCAAGCTGCTGGAAATGCTGCGCACCGGCGAAATCGACTGCGCCATCGTGGCCGAACCTTTTCCCGACACGGGCCTGGCGACGGCGCTGCTGTACGACGAGCCGTTCATGGCCGCCGTGCCCAGCAACCATCCGCTGGCCAAGCAGGAGTCGGTGTCCACCATCGAGCTCAAGAACGAAACCATGCTGCTGTTGGGTTCGGGCCACTGTTTTCGCGACCATGTGCTCGAAGTCTGTCCCGAATTCGCGCGCTATGCGAGCAATGCCGAAGGCATTCGCCGCACCTTTGAAGGTTCGTCGCTGGAGACCATCAAGCACATGGTGGCGGCCGGCATGGGCGTGACCCTGGTGCCGCGCCTGTCGGTGCCGCGTGATGCGCTGGAAACCCATGTGCGCCGCCGCAAGAACGACGAGCCGCACATCCGCTACCTGCCGATCCGCGAAGCCGACGGCGTGCCTACCCCCAGCCGCCGCGTGGTGCTGGTCTGGCGCCGCAGCTTCACGCGCTACGAGGCGATTGCCGCCTTGCGCAACGCGGTCTACGCTTGCACCCTGCCCGGAGTCCAGCGACTGTCCTGATGCGCATCTCCAGTTCTCGGCCTACGGCATGGCCAGACTGGGTTGCGCTACATTGAAGCGGGCCGTGCAGGCCTGTCCCGGGCCAACTGCTCTGGCCTTGACCCCGCACCCGCGCTGCGTGGGCGCGGCGCATACACCCTATGCCATCTACTACCGCTGCCGTGAACTCCGCTGTCCCGTCCTTGCCTCCCTCGCCGCCGCCGCGTTCGCGGCTGTCGCTATACCTCGATCTCATCCGCTGGAACCGCCCCGCGGGCTGGCTGGTGCTGGTCTGGCCGACGCTGGCCGCGCTGTGGGTCGCCGCTGACGGCTTTCCGGGCTGGCATCTGCTGCTGGTGTTCCTGCTGGGCACGCCGCTGATGCGCAGCGCAGGCTGCTGCATCAACGACATCGCCGACCGCGACTTCGACAAGCATGTCAAGCGCACCACGCAGCGCCCCATCACCTCGGGCCAGGTCTCGGTCAAGGAGGCCGTGGTCGTCGGCGTGGTGCTGGCGCTGGTGTCCCTGGGCCTGGTGCTGAGCACGCGCTGGGAGGCCGTGGCCTGGTCGGTGCCGGCCGTGCTGTTCACCATCCTGTACCCGTTCACCAAGCGCTTTTTCTCCATGCCCCAGGCCTTCCTGGGCATTGCCTTCAATTTCGGCATCGTCATCGCATTCGCGGCCATCCAGGGCATGGTCCCGGCCACGGGCTGGGTGCTGTGGCTGGCGAACATGTTTCTGGTGCTGGCCTACGACACCGAGTACGCCATGGTCGACCGCGACGATGACCTGAAGATCGGCATGAAGACCTCGGCCATCACGCTGGGCCGCTGGGATGTCACGGCCATCATGGCGTTTTTTGCGCTCAGCTGGCTGCTGACCCTGTGGGCCTTGCTGCCCTATGCGCTGGGCTGGCCGTTCGCTTTGGGCATGGCTTGCGCGGCGGCGCAAATCGTCTGGCATTTCACGCTGATCCGCGAGCGCTCGCGCGACGGCTGTTTCGTGGCGTTCAGCAAAAGCCACTGGATCGGTGCGAGCTTGTTTGCCGGAGTGGCACTGGGGTTTGCGCTGAAGTGAAATTCACCCCCTGAGCCGCTTCGCGTCTTCCCCCTCTCAACCTTCGGTGGAGGGGGACGGCACCCTCGCTGCGCGACGGCGCTTGCTCGCTGCCCCTGGGCTGGGTCGCGGCAGTTTCATGGGTCGTGGGTGGCGCAAGCTCCATGGCTCACTGAGCGTAGAGCCCTGCCTTTGTCGAAAGGAGTTCCCCCATGAACCGGAACGTGATTGCCATCCACTTCGAGGACGAAAGCCGGGCCTTGGATGCCTTGTCGGAACTCAAGGCCGCTTCGGCGGCCGGCCTGGTGCAATTGCTCCAGGCCGCCTTGGTGCGGCGCGATCCGCAGGGCCAGTTGCAGGTGAAAGAGGGCGTTGTCGTGGCGCTGGATCCGTGCATGGTCCAGCTCGCGCAGTCCATGCCGGCCGGGGCGACGGCGCTGGTCGCCATCGTGCGCGAGTTCGTGGTCGAGGTGGTCGATGGCTTGGCCCGCGAATGTGGCGGCCAGATACAGCGCCGCCCGCTGTCGGAGCTCCAGGCCGAAATGGGCCCGGGCTGAATCGGGTCGCGAGGGCTTGCTGCACCGGGCTGGGGCGCTACAGTGCGGGCATAGGAAGCGCACAATGCAACGCAGACACCTCATGGCCGCCGCCGTTGGCACAGCGGCCTGCACAGCCGCAGGAGTGGGTATGACACAGTGGAATGATTTTTCGCAGGCGGCATCGCAGGCCGGTATCCAGAGTCTGCGGCCTTCGGCGCGCCTGCCGGTGCTGTTTCTCGGACATGGCAGCCCCATGAACGCCATCGAGGACAAGCCTTATCGCCAAAGCTGGCAGGCCCTGGGCACCGAGCTGCTGCAAAAGCACGAACGCCCGCAGCTCATCGTCTGCATTTCGGCGCACTGGCTCACGCAGGGCGGCTGGTTTCTCACCGGCATGTCCGATCCGCGCACCATCCATGACTTCGGCGGCTTTCCCCAGGAGCTTTTTGACCAGCAATACCCGGCGCCGGGTGCGCCCGTGGTGGCGCGCGCCCTGGCCGAGCAGCTCCAGACGCCGGGCTCGCAGGCACCGCTGGGCGTGGATACACACGAATGGGGTCTGGACCATGGCACCTGGTCGGTGCTCAAGCCCATGTTCCCTGCGGCGGACATTCCCGTGGTGCAGCTGAGCATGGACTACAGCCGCCCGCCGGCCGAACATTTCGCGTTGGGCCAGCAGTTGCGCGCGCTGCGCGAGCAGGGCGTGCTGCTGGTCGGTAGCGGCAACATCGTGCACAACCTGCGCGCCATGCAGCGCACGGCCGCGCCCAACCAGGCCTATGACTGGGCCATAGACTTCGACCAGCAGATGAAAGCCATGATCGACGCCCGGGACCTGGCTGCCTTGGCCGACTTCCAGTCGCTGGGCGCGGTGGCCCAGATGGCCCACCCTACGCATGAGCATTTCCTGCCCCTGCTGTACGCAGCCGGCGCCGTGCATGCCGACGAAGCGCCGCGCTACTTCAATGACGACTACCAGGGCGCGGCGATTGCGATGCGCTCTGTGGTTTGGGGTGGATGAAAAGTAGCACCCCCTGAGCCGCTTCGCGGCTTCCCCCTGGAGGGGGACGACAGCCTCGCGGCGCGGCGGCGCTTGCTCGCTGTCCCCTTGCTGGGCTGCGCCATTGTCGTGCGGTGTGGGTCACGCGCAGAGCGGTGGATCATGGAAAGGGAATGCTTTGAATCTTCGGCAACTGAACCAACTGATGTACGGCGCGCTGCAGGGCGATCTGGGGCAGGCCGGCACGGTGCCCGTGCCCGATGCGCGCGCCATTCGCCGTTTTCGTGCCTATCTGCACGACACTTCGCCCGTGACGCCCGCTCAGCAGGTGCTGGTGCTGGCAGGCCTGCTGGGGCTGGTGGCGGCCGCGGGCGTGTGGTGGCTGGACTGGGCCTGGGGCTGGCAGCTGCTGGGCTGTTTGCTGGCTCTGGGCGTGAGCGGCGCGGCTCTGCTGGCGCTGGGTTTTGTGGTCTGGGTGACGCCGCGCCATGTGCGGGCGCATTCCTGCGCCTATATGACGGACCGCGTGGCCGAGGATGATCCGCGCCGCCAGGCCGTGATGGCGGCCCTGGTGCGGCCGGCTGCGCAGCAGGCCCGTGACTACGCCCAGCGGCTGGCGCAGCAACGGGACTTCTGGATCGAGCTGGATCTGGCCGTGCTGTCGGCCTTGCTGGGCTTGCCCCGGCGCAAGCCCTGACCCGGTTTCAGCGGCCGAATTCCTCGGCCAGTTCCTTGGCGCGCTGCTCGGCGGCGCGCAGGGCGGCGATGAACTGTTCGGGAACACCTGCCTGCTGCATGTGGCTGATGGCCGCATGGGTGGTGCCGCCCTTGCTGGTCACGCGCTGGCGCAGCACTTCGGCCGGTTCGCTGGAGCGCGCGGCCAGCTCCGAAGCGCCCTGGAAGGTGGCGACGGCCAGTTGGTAGGCCTGGGCGGCGCCCAGGCCCATGTCCACGCCGGCCTGGGTCATGGCTTCGAGAAACAGGAACACATAGGCCGGGCCCGAGCCCGACAAGGCCGTGACCGCATCCAGCTGCGCTTCCTCGTCCACCCACAGGTGCTGGCCGGTGGTGGCGACCACCTGCTCGACCAGGGCCTTGCCCGCCGCATCCACGGCCGGGCAGGCGAACAGGCCGGTGATGCCCTGGCCGATCAGCGCCGGCGTATTGGGCATGGCGCGCACGATGCGCTCGTTGCCCAGCCACTGGGCGATGCTGGCCGTGGGAATGCCCGCGGCCACGCTCAGGTGCAGGGCCTGGGCCGTATGGGCTTTGACCGCAACGGTCGCGTCCTTGAAGGTCTGCGGCTTCACGGCCCAGACCACCAGCCGCGCGCGCGCCAGGGCGTCGCTGGCTTCGGCCTGGGCCGTGATGCCAAAGCTGGCCTGCAGGGCCGCACGCGCGGCTTCGAAAGGCTCGACCACTTCGATCTGGCTGGGCGCAACGCCCTGGCGCAGCAGTCCGCCAATGATGGCGCTGGCCATGTTGCCGGCGCCGATGAAGGCAATCGTTTCAGACAGGGGAGGGGTAGTGCTCATGGTCTTGCAATGTGGATAACGGGGGGAGGGCAGGCTGCCGGGTCTTATGCGGGAAGGGATGCCTGAGCGACCGCGTGTTCCCAGCGGGCCATCAGTTCCTGGGTGCGCGAGCGCGGCAAGGTGGGCATGAAGCGGCGCTCGGCGGCCCACAGATCGGTCAGCTCGTCGGTGCTCTGGTAGACGCCGGTCGACAGGCCGGCCAGATAGGCCGCGCCCAGGGCCGTGGTTTCCACCACGGCGGGCCGGACCACGGGAATGCCCAGCAGGTCGGCCTGGAACTGCATCAGCAGGTTGTTGACGCAGGCGCCGCCATCGACCCGCAGCTCGCTGACCGGCGCGCCACCGCTGGCGACCGCGTCGCGGCTCATGGCCAGCAGCAGGGCGGCGCTCTGGTAGGCAATCGATTCGAGCGCGGCGCGTGCGATATGGGCCATGGTGCTGCCGCGCGTGAGGCCGGTGATGGTGCCGCGGGCATCGGGCTTCCAGTAGGGCGCGCCCAGGCCGGTGAAGGCGGGTACCAGCATCACGCCGCCCGAGTCGGGCACGCTTTCGGCCAGCGACTGGACCTGGCCGCTGTGCTCTATGGCCTGCAGTCCGTCGCGCAGCCACTGCACGACGGCGCCGCCGATGAACACGCTGCCTTCGAGCGCAAACGCCGGCGTGGCGTTGGTTTGCGCGGCGCTGGTGGTCAGCAGGCCGTTGTGCGAAGTCTGGAAGTTGCTGCCGGTGTGCATCAGCATGAAGCAGCCCGTGCCGTAGGTGTTCTTGGCCATGCCGGCCTTGAAGCAGGCCTGACCGAACAGCGCGCTTTGCTGGTCGCCCGCCACGCCGCCTATGGTCATGGGAGCGCCCAGCACGTCGGCCGCGGTCTGGCCGAAGTCGCTGGACGATGGCTGGACTTCGGGCATCAGCGATTTGGGAATGCGCAGCAAGGCCAGCAGTTCGTCGTCCCACTGGTTGCTGTGCACATTGAACAGCATGGTGCGCGCGGCATTGCTGACGTCGGTGACATGGCGCCGGCCTTGGGTCAGCTGCCAGATCAGCCAGCTGTCCACCGTGCCGAAGGCCAGCTCGCCGCGTTCGGCTGCGGCGCGCGCGCCGGGCACCTGGTCGAGCAGCCACTGCAGCTTGGTGGCCGAGAAATAGGCATCGATGCGCAGGCCGGTCTTTTGCTGGATGGTCTCGGCATGGCCGTCTTCGCGCAGCTGGGCGCAGGCCGGCTCGGCGCGCCGGTCCTGCCAGACGATGGCATGGTGGATGGGTTGGCCGGTCTGGCGGTTCCAGACCACCGTGGTTTCACGCTGGTTGGTGATGCCCACGGCGCGCACCTGGTTGGCGGCGATGCCAGCCTGGGCCAGCGCGGCGCGTGCCGTGCTCAGCTGGGTGCGCCAGATTTCCATGGGATCGTGCTCGACCCAGCCCGGGCGGGGATAGATTTGCGGCAGCTCCAGCTGTGCCTGGGCCACGATGTGGCCGCGGGCGTCAAACAGAATGCTGCGGGAGCTGGAAGTGCCTTGGTCGAGTGCGAGCAGGTAGGTCATGTCGGTGCGCGGAAATAATCAGGAAAGGGCGGTGCGCTCAGGCGGCCACGGTGCATTGCACGCCGGCGTCGGCCAGCAAGGGGGCAAAGGCCGGCGGCGGCGGCGCGTCGGTGAACAGGCGGTGAATCTGGCCCAGCGAAGCCAGCTGCACCATGGCCTGGCGCTCGAACTTGCTGTGGTCCGCGGCCAGCCAGACTTCGCGCGACTGGGCAATGATGGTCTGGGCGACCTTGACTTCACGCAGGTCGAAGTCGCGCAGCGTGCCGTCGGCCTCGATGGCCGAAATGCCAATCAGCGCGATGTCGACCTTGAACTGGCGGATGAAGTCCACGGCCGCCTCGCCGACGATGCCGCGGTCGCGCGAACGCACCACGCCGCCAGCCACGATCACTTCGCAGTCGGTGTTGCTGCTGAGGATGGCGGCGACATTCAGGTTGTTGGTGATCACGCGCAGGCCCCGGTGCTGGAGCAGCGCCTGGGCGATGGCTTCGGTGGTGGTGCCGATGTTCAGGATCAGCGAGCAGCCATTGGGCACGGCCTGGGCCACGGCGCGGGCGATGCGCGCCTTGCCGTCCGCGTGCAGGCCCTGGCGCTGGGGGTGGGCCAGGTTCTCGACCGTGGCGCTGGGGACGCGCACTCCACCATGAAAACGCACCAGCAGGCCGGTGTCGGCGAGCTTTTGCACATCGCGGCGCACGGTTTGCAAGGTGACGCCCAGCTGGACGGCGAGTTGTTCCACCGTGGCAGACTGCTGCTGGCGTACGGCTTCGAGCAACTGGAGTTGGCGGGGATTGGAATGGTTCACGCTTTTGGCTTCCAAGTAGCGGGTTGGCATGTAGGGAAAAAGCTAATTCGAATCAAAACGCGCCCATGAGAACATGTTTTTAACAAAAACGAAACAAAAAGAGCGAAAATTGCGCGAACTGATTGTGACGCACATTGTTCCTGTTGCCGACTTTCCCCTGACCGCGTGCGGGCAGGGCGATGGAGCGACAGGCCTGCGCCGTTGAATTTCCACCCTATCACGCTGCAAGCCCTCTTATGACTACTTCTTCGCTTCCTCTGGACACGGACCGTGCCGCCCTGCTGGCGCGGCTGGCCGAGCCCGCAGTCTACGACCTGGTGATCATCGGCGGCGGTGCCACGGGCCTGGGCGTGGCCGTGGATGCGGTGGCGCGGGGCTTCAAGGTGCTGTTGCTCGAGTCGCACGATTTTGCCAAAGGCACATCGTCGCGCGCAACCAAGCTGGTCCACGGCGGCGTGCGCTACCTGGCCCAGGGCAATATCGCGCTGGTGCGCGAAGCCTTGCACGAACGCACCACCTTGCTGCACAACGCGCCCCACCTGGCGCAGCGCCTGGCCTTTGTGATGCCGTCCTACCGGTTGATCGACACGCCTTTCTATGGCGTGGGCCTGAAGATGTACGACGCCCTGGCCGGCAAGGCAGGCCTGGGTGCGACCGAGTTTCTCAGCCGTGACAAGACGGTGTCGCTGCTGCCCACGGCGCGCACGCAAGGCCTCAAGGGCGGCGTGAAATACTGGGACGGCCAGTTCGACGACGCCCGCCTGGCGCTGGCGCTGGCTCGCACGGCCGCCGCCAAGGGCGCCTTGCTGGTCAACTACTGCCCGGCCAAGGAATTGCTGCACGAAAACGGCAAGGTCGCCGGTGTGGTCTGCGAAGACAGCGAAACCGGCACGCGCTATACGGTGCACGCCAAGTGCGTGGTCAATGCCACCGGCCCCTGGGTGGACCTGTTCCGCCAGCTCGACGGCAAGGCCCTGGGCCGGGACATCAAGCCCATGGTCGCGCCCAGCCAGGGCGTGCACGTGGTCGTGGACCGCAGCTTCCTGCCCACCGACCATGCCTTGCTGATTCCCAAGACCGCCGACGGCCGCGTGCTGTTTGCCGTGCCATGGCTGGGCAAGGTGATTCTGGGCACCACCGACACGCCGCGCAACGATCTGGCGCGCGAGCCCATGCCTTTCCCCGAGGAAGTCGACTTCATCCTGTCGGAAGCCGGCAAGTACCTGAGCCGCCAGCCCACGCGCGACGACGTGCGCAGCATCTGGGTCGGCCTGCGTCCGCTGGTCAAGCCCCAGGACGACGATGGCGAGAACACCAAGAAGATCAGCCGCGAGCACACCGTGATGAGCAGCCGCTCGGGCCTGGTCACCGTGACCGGCGGCAAGTGGACCACTTACCGTGCCATGGCCGAAGACGTGCTCACCGAGTGCTTTGCCACGGGCCAGTTGCCCGAACGCGCGGGCGGCGTCACCGTGAACCTGCCGCTGGTGGGCGCTCCGGCGACCAGCGACGTGCGCCACGGCATGAACGAGTCCCAAGGCCTGCACTCCTATGGCACGGAAGCCGCGGATGTGGCTGCACTGGAAGGCGCGGATGTCTGGCTGGTGCCGGGCCTGAGCGAAGCCATGGTGCGTTTTGCGGTGCGCCATGAATATGCGCGCACGGTGGAAGACGTGCTGGCACGCCGCAGCCGCCTGCTGTTCCTGGACGCCCGACTGGCGGCATCGATTGCGCCGCGCGTGGCGGCCATCATCGAGCAGGAGCTGGGCCGCGATGCCGGCCTGGCGGCGTTCCAGGCCCTGGCCTTGCAGTATTTGCCACGTCCACAGTGATGTCAAATAAGTGAGCAGCAAGAGTCACATGACTCTTGCTCTTTTCATTGGATTTGATTGAAATTGAGATAGATAAAAGGTTTCAAGCTACTGTTTTTGTAGCTTGCAGGCGGCTTCCGAAGAGCGAAGCCGGCCTTGGCCTGGAGGTCGTGCGCAGCGGCCGTGCAGACATGCAACGCAGGGCTCGCAAAATGGGCTAAGCGGTTGACGTGCAAAGGAAATTCTGCGAGAATCGAATGCTTCACGTTTAATGCGTGAGGTTTCTGCCCAGCGGGAAGCGCTGCAAAATGGTTTGCGGTGTGGACGACGGGCCCAAGACTGACTGGCTGGTCGCAGCCCTTGAGAAGTACTCTGGGGCTGTCCAAGCTGGTGCAAGTTGGGAATATTGAAATGATCCAAACAGAATCTCGGTTAGAGGTTGCCGACAACACCGGCGCTAAGTCCGTCCTGTGCATCAAAGTGCTGGGTGGTTCTAAGCGTCGCTATGCAAGTGTTGGCGACATCATCAAGGTGAGCGTGAAAGAAGCTGCTCCACGTGGCCGCGTCAAAAAAGGCGAGGTTTACAGTGCAGTGGTCGTGCGTACGGCGAAGGGTATTCGCCGCGCCGACGGATCGCTCGTGAAATTTGACGGCAATGCAGCAGTTCTGCTCAACGCCAAGCTTGAGCCCATCGGCACTCGCATCTTCGGACCCGTGACGCGTGAATTGCGTACCGAAAAGTTCATGAAGATCGTGTCCCTGGCACCTGAAGTTCTCTAAAGGAAAGTGCAATGAACAAGATTCGCAAGGGCGACCAAGTCATCGTGCTGACTGGCCGTGACAAGGGCAAGCAAGGCGTCGTGGCGCTGCGCAAGGATGATTCTTACGTGTTGATCGATGGCATCAACCTCGTCAAGAAGCATGTCAAGCCAAACCCCATGAAGGGCACCACTGGCGGCATCGTTGAAAAGGCTATGCCTATTCACCAATCCAACGTGGCTATTTTCAATGCAGCTACTGGCAAGGCCGATCGCGTGGGCATCAAGCTCAGCGCCGACGGCAAGCACGTTCGCGTGTACAAGTCCAGCGGCGCTGAAATCAAGGCGGCCTAAGGGGTAAAACATGGCACGACTGCAAAAACTCTATCGCGAAAAAATCGCGGCTGAACTCAAAGAAAAGTTCGGCTACACCTCCTCTATGGAAGTGCCCCGTCTGACCAAGATCACCCTGAACATGGGTGTGAGCGAAGCCGTGGCCGACAAGAAGGTGATGGACAACGCTGTGGCTGACCTGACCAAAATTGCTGGTCAAAAGCCCGTGGTGACCAAGGCCAAGAAGGCTATCGCTGGTTTCAAGATCCGTGAAGGCCAAGCAATTGGCTGCATGGTGACCCTGCGTGGCGTTCAGATGTACGAATTCCTGGACCGTTTCGTCACCGTGGCTCTGCCCCGCGTGCGTGACTTCCGTGGTATTTCGGGCCGTTCGTTCGATGGTCGCGGCAACTACAACGTTGGCGTCAAAGAACAAATCATCTTCCCTGAAATTGAGTACGACAAGGTCGACGCACTGCGTGGTCTCAATATCAGCATCACCACTACAGCGAAGAACGACGAAGAGTGCAAAGCACTGCTCGCCGCTTTCCGCTTCCCCTTCAAGAACTGAGGTAGCGCATGGCAAAAGTAGCATTGATCCAGCGCGAACTGAAGCGCGAAAAATTGGCAGCCAAGTACGCTGTCAAGTACACCGAATTGAAGGCCATCGCCGGCGACGTTAAGCGTAGCGACGAAGAGCGTGAAGCAGCCCGTCTGGGTCTGCAGAAGCTCCCACGCAACGCGAACCCCACGCGTCAGCGCAACCGTTGTGCAATCACCGGTCGCCCCCGTGGTACGTTCCGCCAATTTGGCTTGGCGCGTGCAAAGATCCGTGAACTGGCTTTCGCTGGCGACATCCCCGGTGTCACCAAGGCCAGCTGGTAAGCAAGCAGGAGAGATTAAACATGAGCATGAGTGATCCCATCGCTGACTTGCTGACCCGAATCCGCAATGCACAAATGGTCGCCAAGACCACCGTGACGGCACCTTCTTCCAAAGTGAAGATTGCTATCGCCCAAGTGTTGAAGGATGAAGGCTACATCGACGGCTTCCAAGTGAAGACTGAAGATGGCAAGTCCGAACTCGAAATCACCCTGAAGTACTACGCGGGTCGCCCCGTGATCGAACGCATCGAGCGTGTAAGCCGTCCCGGCCTGCGCGTGTACAAGGGCCGTGATGCAATTCCACAAGTCATGAATGGCTTGGGCGTGGCCATTGTGACCACCCCCCAAGGCGTGATGACCGATCGTAAAGCACGTTCTACCGGTGTCGGTGGCGAAGTGCTTTGCTATGTGGCTTAACGTGACATTGAAGGAGAAATACTGAAATGTCTCGCGTAGCAAAAATGCCTGTGACCATCCCCGCTGGCGTGGATGTGTCCATCACTACTGCACAAATCAGTGTCAAGGGCACTGGCGGCACTTTGTCGCTGGCTCAAAACGCACTGGTGAAGGTAACCAATACCGATGGCAAGCTCTCTTTCGAGCCCGCCAACGACTCCCGTGAAGCCAATGCCATGAGTGGTACCCAGCGTCAGCTGGTGAACAACATGGTCAACGGCGTGACCAAGGGTTTCGAGAAGAAGCTGACGCTGATTGGCGTGGGTTTCAAGGCTGCTGCCTCGGGTTCCAAGCTGAACCTGGCCATCGGCTTCTCGCACCCCGTGAACTTCGAAATGCCCGCCGGCATTACGATCGCTACCCCCATCCCGACCGAAATCGTGATCAAGGGTGCCGACCGTCAAGTCGTGGGCCAACTGGCCGCTGAGATCCGTGCTGTTCGTCCTCCCGAGCCCTACAAGGGCAAGGGTATCCGCTATGCGGACGAAAAAGTCACGATCAAAGAGACCAAGAAGAAATAAGGAGCTGCAATATGTTGACCAAGAAAGAGCAGCGTCTCCGTCGTGCACGTCAGACCCGCATCCGCATTGCACAGCAAGGCGTGGCGCGTTTGAGCGTGAACCGCACGAACCTCCACATCTACGCCAGCGTGATCTCCGGCGACGGCACCACGGTGCTGGCCAGTGCTTCCACTGCCGAAGCCGAAGTGCGCACGTCGCTCGGCGGTTCGGGCAAGGGTGGCAACGCCGCTGCAGCAGCCGTCATCGGCAAGCGCATTGCTGAAAAAGCAAAAGCAGCTGGTGTTGAAAAGGTTGCATTCGATCGCGCAGGTTTTGCTTACCACGGTCGCGTCAAGGCTTTGGCCGACGCAGCCCGTGAAGCTGGCCTGCAGTTCTAAGCGGAGCGGATAAAAATGGCTAAATTTTCCCCCAAAGTGCAAGACGAAGGTCGTGACGACGGTCTGCGCGAAAAAATGATCGCGGTCAACCGCGTCACCAAGGTTGTGAAGGGCGGTCGTATCCTCGGCTTCGCTGCACTGACCGTGGTTGGCGACGGTGACGGCCGTGTTGGCATGGGCAAGGGCAAGTCGAAAGAAGTGCCTGTTTCCGTGCAAAAGGCGATGGAAGAAGCTCGCCGCAACATGATCAAGGTGTCCCTGAAGAACGGCACGATCCATCACATGGTTAACGGTCACCACGGTGCCGCTTCCGTCATGATGGCTCCCGCTCCCAAGGGTACCGGCATCATCGCTGGCGGCCCGATGCGCGCTGTGTTCGAAGTGTTGGGTATCACGGACATCGTGGCCAAGAGCCATGGTTCCTCCAACCCTTACAACATGGTTCGCGCCACGTTAGACGCCCTGACTCGTTCCACGACCCCCTCGGAAGTGGCATCGAAGCGCGGCAAGTCGGTCGAAGACATCTTCGCCTGATTGGAGTGCACATGACGACGCAACAAACTGTCAAGATTCAACTGGTGCGCAGCCCTATCGGCACCAAAGAATCGCATCGCGCCACCGTTCGCGGCCTGGGTCTGCGCAAGCTCAATAGCATTAGCGAGCTGCAAGACACACCCGAAGTCCGTGGCATGATCAACAAGATCAGCTATCTGGTCAAGGTCCTCTGAAAGGGTTGATGATGGAACTCAATAGCATCAAGCCTGCAGACGGCTCCAAGCACGCCAAGCGCCGCGTTGGTCGCGGTATTGGCTCCGGTCTGGGCAAGACTGCCGGCCGTGGTCACAAGGGTCAAAAATCGCGTTCGGGCGGCTACCACAAGGTTGGCTTCGAAGGCGGTCAAATGCCTTTGCAACGCCGCTTGCCCAAGCGCGGTTTCAAGTCGCATCTGCTGAAGTTCAATGCAGAAGTGACTTTGACTGCCCTCGAGCAACTCGGTCTGGCCGAAGTTGACCTGGCTGCCCTCAAGCAGGCTGGCCTGGTCGGCGAAATCGCCAAAGTCGTGAAGGTCATCAAGAGCGGCGCAATCACCAAGGCTGTAAAGCTCAATGGTATTGCTGCTACAGCGGGTGCCAAGGCAGCTATTGAAGCTGCCGGCGGCAACGTGGCCTGATTAAGTTCTGAAAGAAGACATCCGTGGCTACTAGCGCAGCTCAAATTGCAAAAACCGGAAAATTCGGCGATTTGCGTCGTCGGCTGGTTTTTCTGTTGCTTGCGCTGGTCGTGTACCGCATCGGGGCACATATCCCCGTGCCGGGAATCGATCCAGCGCAGCTGCAGCAGCTGTTCAATGGCCAGCAGGGCGGCATTCTCAATCTGTTCAATATGTTCTCGGGTGGGGCGCTTTCGCGCTTCACGGTGTTCGCACTGGGGATCATGCCGTACATCTCGGCATCGATCATCATGCAACTGATGACTTATGTCGTCCCGACGTTCGAACAGCTGAAAAAAGAAGGTGAATCGGGTCGTCGCAAGATTACCCAGTACACCCGCTACGGCACTTTGGCCTTGGCAATTTTTCAGTCCCTTGGGATTGCAGTAGCTCTGGAAAGCTCGGCAGGTTTGGTGCTCAGTCCAGGTATGGGCTTCCGTCTCACGGCGGTGGTCAGCTTGACAGCAGGCACCATGTTCCTGATGTGGCTCGGTGAACAGATCACTGAACGTGGTCTGGGCAACGGTATCTCGATCCTCATTTTTGCTGGTATTGCCGCAGGCTTGCCCAGCTCGATTGGTGGATTGTTGGAACTGGTGCGCACCGGCGCGATGAGCATTCTGGCTGCGATCTTCATTGTTCTCGTGGTGGCAGGCGTGACGTATTTCGTCGTGTTTGTCGAGCGGGGGCAGCGCAAGATCTTGGTGAACTACGCACGCCGTCAAGTAGGTAATAAGGTTTATGGTGGTCAGTCCTCGCACTTGCCACTGAAGCTGAACATGGCCGGGGTCATCCCTCCCATCTTCGCTTCCTCGATCATCTTGTTGCCTGCCACTGTGGTGAACTGGTTCAGTGCTGGAGAATCCATGCGCTGGTTGCGTGACATTGCTGGCGCCCTGACCCCTGGTCAGCCGGTGTACGTGATGTTCTACGCAGCAGCAATTATTTTCTTCTGCTTCTTCTATACGGCCCTGGTCTTCAACAGCCGGGAAACCGCCGACAACTTGAAGAAGAGCGGTGCGTTCATTCCGGGCATTCGTCCAGGTGAGCACACAGCCCGCTACATTGACAAGATTCTGGTTCGCCTGACCTTGGCTGGTGCGGTTTACATCACGTTTGTGTGTCTGTTGCCCGAGTTCATGATTCTGAAGTACAACGTTCCGTTCTACTTCGGTGGTACATCACTGCTGATTATTGTGGTGGTGACCATGGACTTCATGGCGCAGGTGCAGAACTACATGATGTCGCAGCAGTACGAGTCGCTCCTCAAAAAAGCGAACTTCAAGGCAACGCCGGGCACTTGAGATAGGTATGGGGTGCTTCGGGCGATGTCTGGAGCACCCGGCTAATAGTTAGTAGATTTGTCCCCGCAGGGACGCCACGAGTTCCGCGCAGTATGGCCGGAACGGATGCAAAGTTTTAGGAGAATGAAATGAGAGTTTCGGCTTCGGTCAAGAAAATCTGCCGCAACTGCAAGATCATCCGCCGCAAAGGTGTGGTGCGAGTGATTTGCACGGACCAGCGCCATAAGCAGCGCCAGGGTTGATTGAAAGTATAGAGGACGCATATGGCACGTATAGCTGGCATTAATATTCCGCCGCATCAGCATGCTGAAATCGGCCTGACCGCTATTTATGGTATCGGTCGTACCCGCGCTCGCAAGATTTGCGAAGCATGCGAAATCGCATATTCCAAGAAGATCAAAGATCTGACGGATGGCGATCTCGAAAAGATCCGCGACGCGATCGCTCAGTTCACCATTGAAGGTGACCTGCGTCGTGAGACGACGATGAACATCAAGCGTTTGATGGACATCGGTTGCTATCGCGGTTTCCGTCATCGCCGTGGCCTGCCCATGCGCGGCCAGCGCACTCGCACGAATGCGCGTACTCGCAAGGGTCCGCGTAAGAGTGCAGCGGCTTTGAAGAAATAAAGAGATTGAAAGATCACTATGGCTAAATCTCCCGCAAACAACGCAGCTCAGCGCGTCCGTAAGAAGGTTCGCAAGAACATTTCTGACGGTATCGCTCATGTGCACGCGTCGTTCAACAACACGATCATCACCATCACTGACCGCCAGGGCAATGCATTGTCTTGGGCTTCGTCGGGTGGCCAAGGCTTCAAGGGCTCGCGCAAGTCGACGCCTTTCGCAGCCCAAGTGGCTTCCGAAGTGGCTGGTCGTGCAGCGATTGAACAAGGCATCAAGAACGTCGACGTCGAAATCAAGGGCCCCGGTCCTGGTCGCGAATCGTCGGTGCGCGCTCTGGGTGCCCTGGGCATCCGCATCACTTCCATCTCGGACGTGACGCCTGTGCCGCACAACGGCTGCCGCCCTCAAAAGCGTCGTCGTATCTAATTTTTTATAAGCCCACCGCCACCTGCTTGGCTAGTCCATGCAGGTGGCTCCCGCAATTGTTTTTGCGGCAGATGACACAAGGAAGATCACGTGGCACGTTATATCGGCCCTAAGGCCAAACTTTCCCGCCGTGAAGGCACCGACCTGTTCCTGAAGAGCGCACGTCGCTCGATCGCGGACAAGTCGAAGTTCGACACGAAGCCAGGCCAGCATGGCCGCACTTCTGGCCAGCGCACTTCGGACTACGGTCTGCAACTGCGTGAAAAGCAGAAGGTCAAGCGCATGTACGGCGTGCTGGAAAAGCAATTCCGCCGCTACTTCGAAGCTGCTGATGGCAAAAAGGGCAACACGGGTGCAAACCTGCTGTCGCTGCTGGAAAGCCGTCTGGACAACGTCGTGTACCGCATGGGCTTCGGCTCCACGCGTGCAGAAGCCCGTCAGCTGGTGTCGCACAAGGCGATCACCGTGAACGGTAACTCGGTCAACATCGCTTCCTACCTGGTCAAGGCGGGTGACGTGGTTGCCGTGCGCGAAAAGTCCAAGAAGCAGGCCCGCATTGTCGAAGCCATGCAACTGGCTCAACAAGTTGGTTTC
Source organism: Acidovorax bellezanensis (assembly GCF_025421555.1). Lineage (NCBI taxonomy): Bacteria > Pseudomonadati > Pseudomonadota > Betaproteobacteria > Burkholderiales > Comamonadaceae > Acidovorax > Acidovorax bellezanensis. Next base: position 931,797 of record NZ_JAODYH010000003.1, on the reverse strand, counting down.
CCCGCTTGGGTGGAAGTCAGCCTGGACAAGGCAGAAGGAACCTTCAAGAAGGCTCCTGACCGTGACGAATTCGGCGCAGACATCAACGAATCTCTGATCGTTGAATTGTATTCGCGTTGATTTTCACCGCTACATTTCGCTAAAACCGTCCCTGAACCGCGAGGCATCGCGGTTTAGGCGCTTCACCAGCCTTACCGGTGTAACGAGCCGGGGGTATTGAGAGGAAGTCTGCATGCAAACCAATTTGCTGAAACCCAAGGCAATCAATGTCGAACAACTTGGCCACAACCGTGCCAAGGTCGCACTTGAGCCGTTCGAGCGTGGTTACGGCCACACGCTGGGCAATGCCCTGCGCCGTGTTCTGCTCTCGTCCATGGTGGGTTACGCAGCGACGGAAGTCACGATTGCTGGCGTGCTTCATGAGTATTCCTCGATCGATGGAGTGCAGGAAGATGTTGTCAACATCTTGCTGAACCTCAAGGGCGTGGTGTTCAAGCTCCACAACCGCGACGAAGTGACTCTGAGCCTGCGCAAGGATGGTGAAGGCGTTGTCACGGCACGTGATATCCAGACCCCCCACGATGTCGAAATCGTCAACCCTGATCATGTCATCGCCAACTTGTCGCAAGGCGGCAAGCTGGACATGCAGATCAAGGTGGAAAAGGGTCGCGGTTACGTACCGGGCAATGTGCGTCGCTATGGCGATGAATCTACCAAGTCGATCGGCCGCATTGTGCTGGACGCATCGTTCTCCCCTGTGAAGCGTGTCAGCTACACAGTGGAAAGCGCGCGCGTGGAACAGCGTACCGACCTCGACAAGCTGGTGGTGGAAATCGAAACCAATGGTGCCATCACGGCTGAAGACGCAGTGCGCGCTTCCGCCAAGATCCTGGTCGAGCAACTGGCTGTGTTCGCACAGCTCGAAGGCGGCGATCTGGAAGGCATCACTGGCAGTGCGGCTCCGCGTAACAACGCAAGCTTCGATCCGATCCTGCTGCGTCCTGTGGACGAGCTGGAACTGACCGTGCGCTCCGCCAACTGCCTGAAGGCTGAGAACATCTACTACATCGGTGATCTGATTCAGCGCACCGAAAACGAGCTGCTCAAGACCCCTAACCTGGGTCGTAAGTCGCTCAACGAGATCAAGGAAGTCTTGGCTTCCCGCGGTCTGACGCTGGGCATGAAGCTCGAAAACTGGCCGCCAGCCGGCCTGGACAAGCGTTAAGCTATAATTTGCAGCCCACTTCGGTGGGCAGTGCCTCGGGCAGTACCTGATACGGCTGCCTGATTTAATATATTCAAGGAAAAGCACCATGCGCCACGGTCACGGCCTCCGCAAACTCAATCGCACTTCTTCGCACCGCCTCGCGATGCTGCAGAACATGATGAATTCGCTCATCGAGCACGAAGCCATCAAAACCACCGTCCCCAAGGCCAAGGAACTGCGCCGCGTGGTCGAGCCCATGATCACCCTGGCCAAGGTCGACACCGTCGCCAACCGCCGTCTGGCTTTTGACCGTCTGCGCGACCGCGACAGCGTCACCAAGCTGTTCAACGTGCTCGGCCCCCGTTTCAACGCCCGTCCAGGCGGCTACACGCGTATCCTGAAAATGGGTTTCCGCGTGGGCGACAATGCGCCTATGGCCTTCGTCGAACTGGTGGAACGCACCGAAGAAGTTCAGAATTCTGACGCAGCTGCCTAAAAACTGCTGTACAATAACTACATACCGCGCGATGGAGCAGTCTGGTAGCTCGTTGGGCTCATAACCCAAAGGTCGGAGGTTCAAATCCTTCTCGCGCAACCAAACATTCAACGCCCACTTTTTAGTGGGCGTTTTTGTTTTTGCGGTCCGCCTTCTCGCTGGCCACCGCCGGTTCACCTTCTCTGCGCGCACACCCCCAGGCGCCCCTCTGATTGATGACTTCTTCGTTTCCCAGCACCCTCGGTATCGATTTCGGCACTTCCAACTCGGCCATGGCGCTGCGCATCGGCTCAGCGGCCGTCCGTCCCATCCCGCTCGAAGGGGAGCAGACGGCCATGCCTACGGCCTTGTTCTTCCACTCCGAAGAGCACAGCACCCATTACGGGCGCGATGCCATGACGCAGTACCTCGAGGGCGAGGAAGGGCGGTTGATGCGTTCGCTCAAAAGCCTGCTGGGCAGTGCGCTGCTGCAGGACAAGACGGCCGTGCACGGCCATCTGGTGAGCTACCAGGACATCATCGCCCTGTTTTTGCGCCACCTGGCGGCACGCGCCCAGCAGGTGCTGGGTCAGGTGCCCGAGCGCGTGGTGCTGGGCCGGCCCGTGCATTTCGTCGATGACGACGCCGAGCGCGATGCGCTGGCCGAAAGCGCGCTGCGCGAGGCCGCGCACCGCGCGGGCTTTGCGCAGGTGCAGTTCCAGCTCGAACCGATTGCTGCGGCGCTCGACTATGAGCAGCGCCTGGACCGCGAATCGGTGGTGTTGGTGGTCGACATCGGCGGTGGTACGTCCGACTTTACCGTCGTGCGCCTGGGGCCTGAGCGCATTGCGCGCGCGGACCGCAGCGTCGACGTGCTGGCCACGTCGGGCGTGCACATCGGCGGCACCGACTTCGACCATCGCTTGAACCTGGAGCTGCTCCAGCCCTTGCTGGGTTTTCGCCACATCGGCAAGACGGGGCGGGAAGTGCCTAACAAGGTGTTTTTCGACCTGTCGACCTGGCATCTGATCCAGTGGCTTTACACGGCCAAGGCCGTGCGCGAAGCCCAGGGCCTGCGCAGCAACTACCAGGACACGCGGCTGCACGAGCGGCTGATGACGGTGCTGGAAGAGCGCCTGGGCCACCGCCTGGCGAACACCATGGAGCAGGGCAAGATCGCGGTGTCGCAGACCGGCGCGGCGCAGACCCTGGACCTGGGTTGGATGGAAGCGCAGTTGCAGGCCGAGGTGACGCCCGAAGCGCTCACCGCGCATTTGCAGCCGGCACTGGCACGGGTCGTGGCCTGCGCAGCGGAATGCCTGCGCCGGGCGGGCTTGCAGGCCGATGCCGTCGATGCGATTTACCTCACGGGCGGCTCTTCGGCGCTGCGGCCTTTGCGCAGCGCGCTGCGCGTGGCTTTTCCGGATACGCCGCAAGTCGAAGGCGACCTGTTCGGCGGCGTGGCTTCGGGCCTGGCCTATACCCAGGGCTGAAGCCAAGGCCTGGCGCTCGGCCAGGCCCGCGGCAGCGATTACGCGTCGCTGTCGTCGTCGCCTTCGGCGGCGCTTTCACGCTTGATTTTCAGCGCTGCTTCATAGAGTTCGTTGCGCGGCGCGCCGCTGATGTCCGCGGCCAGCCGCACGGCCAGCTTGGTCGGCAGCTCGGCCAGCAGCAGGCGCAGCACGCGCAGGCCTTCGCCGCTGTCATCCTGCAAGGCCACGGGGTGCAGCACCACCACGAATTCACCGCGTGAGCGCTGGGGCGACCCCGCCAGCCAGGCCGTCAACTGGTCCGCGGGCTGGGTGACGATTTCCTCGAACTGCTTGGTGATTTCGCGCGCCAGTGTGACGGGCCGTGGGCCGAGCACGGCCAGCGCCTGGGCCAGCTCGCCAATGCGGTGCGGGGCTTCGAGCAGCACGCAGCAGCGCGCTTCCAGACCCAACTGCTGGATTTGCGTGGCGCGCTCGCCCTGTTTGCTGGCCAGGAAACCGGCGAACAGAAAACCGCTGCTGGCCTGCGATGGGGCCACCGCGCCGGCCACGCTCAGCGCGGCCGTGATGCTGCTGGCACCCGGCAGGGGAATGGTGCGCAGGCCCGCGGCCTGCACGGCCGCGGCCAGCCGGGCGCCGGGGTCGCTGACGCCGGGCGTGCCGGCGTCGCTCACATAGGCCACGCGCTGGCCTTGCTGCAGGCGGGCAATCACCTGCTGGGCGGCTTCGGCTTCATTGTGCTGGTGCACGGCCAGCAGCTGGCTGTTGGGCCTGTCCAGTCCGTAGGAGCGCAGCAGACCCTGGGTGTGGCGCGTGTCTTCGCAGGCAATGCTGTCCATGGTCTGCAGCACATGCAGGGCGCGCAGGCTGATGTCGGCAAGGTTGCCGATGGGGGTGGCGACCACATACAGGGCGCCTTGCGGATAATGTTGCGCCGAGGCTGCCTCGTGGGCAGCGGTCAGCGCAGAAGCGAAAGAGGCACTCAATGGGTTTCCTTGCAAAAAAGCCTGCAGCAGCCGGTGTGGCGCCGGCCACCACGCGGCAGCTGGGCCAGGCCGGTGAAGACCGGGCGTTGCATTGTCTGCAGGCCGCGGGCCTGCGTCTGGTAGAGCGCAATTATCGAACGCCCGGGCGCGGCGGCGGTGAGATTGACCTCATCATGCGCGATGCCGAAGGGACACTGGTGTTTGTCGAAGTGCGCAGCCGCAGCCGGCGCGACTATGGCGGTGCCGGTGGGAGCATCGATGGCGTCAAGCAGGCGCGCATCGTCCATGCGGCCCAATGCTACCTGCAGCGCTGGCCGGCGCCACCGCCTTGCCGCTTTGACGTGGTGCTGATCGAGCCCGGACGTCCGGGAGGCGTGCAGTGGCTGAGGGCGGCGTTCGAGGCGCAATGAAAACGGTTTGCTACAAAAGGGATGATACCCACGCAGGTATCATCGGGCCTCCATGCTAGAGCAACGTATCCAACAGCATTTCATCGACAGCGCCGACCTGAAGTATCAGGCCGCGCAGGCGCTGAGTCTTCCCATCGCTTCCGCTGTGCAGGCCATGCTGGCCTGCGTGACCAGTGGAGGCAAAGTTCTGGCCTGTGGCTCAGGCCCTTCCGTCACCGACGCGCAGATGTTCGCATCTCTGTGCGTGACGGGGTTTGAACGCGACCGTCCCGAGCTGGCAGCCCTGGCGCTGAGCCCGCAAGGCGGCTTGCTGGGCAGCTTGCCGGCATCCGGCGGCGGCGGCAATGCCGTGCACTATCTGGCCCGCCAGGTGCGTGCGCTGGGCCAGGCCGGCGATCTGCTGCTGGTGCTGTCGGTGACAGGCAACGACCCCTGTGCGCTGGAGGCGGTGGAAGCCGCCCACGAGCGCGACATGATGGTGGTGGTCCTGAGCGGCCGCACCGGTGGCACGCTGGCGGCGCGCATGCGCGAGACCGACGTGCTGGTCTGTGTGCCCCATGAGCGCGCGGCGCGGGTGCGCGAAGTGCATGCCCTGGTGTTGCACTGCCTGTGCGATGGCGTGGATGCCCAGTTGTTAGGTGAACAGGAGATGCCTTTATGAAGAGCAAGATCAGTCGTGCCATGTGTTCCGTCCTGGCCTGTGTGGCGCTCGGCGGTGCCTTGTCGGCCTGCGTCCCCCTGGTGGTGGGTGGAGGCATGGTCGCGGGCAGCCTGATGGCCGTGGACCGGCGTACGGCAGGCACCCAGGTCGAGGATGAAAGCATTGAGCTCAAGGCCAATGCGCGCATCCGCGAGACTTTCAATGACAAGGCGCGCATCAGCGTGACCAGCTACAACCGCCAGGTGCTGCTGACCGGCGAGGTGGGCAATGCGCAGGACAAGGACAAGCTGACCCGCCTGATCGAGGCTGTGGACAATGTGCGCTCGGTGGTCAATGAAACATCGGTGGCCCCGTTCACCGCCACGCTGAGCCAGCGCTCGGCCGATACTTTCATCACGGGCAAGGTCCGCGCCAGCCTGCTGGATGCCAAGGATTTGCAGGCATCGGCCTTCAAGGTGGTGACCGAGAACAAGGTGGTCTACCTGATGGGCATCGTCACGCCGCGCGAAGCCAAGCGCGCAGCCGAGATCGCGCGTGGCGTCAATGACGTGACCAAGGTGGTTCGCGTGTTCGAAGTGGTTTCGGAAGACGAACTGGCACGCTACCAGCCCAAGCCGGCGCCGGTGACCACCGACGCGTCGCCGTCGCCATCGCCTTGATGGCGTAAGCTTCTGAAAAAAAGCCGGCATTGCCGGCTTTTTTTTGCCCGCGTCGGCGAGCGGAAGGCACCGGTCAACGTAGCGGAGCGCCAGAAAAAGGGCACGTTCGCCGCCGCCGGGCCGCCCCTCGGCGGCCCCTCCAAGGCGGGCGATGGCCCCCTCTCGGGGGGGCAGCGGCTACGGCGCTAGCCGAGCAAGCGTGGGGGTCATTTCAAGCGCTTGATCAAGCTGGACGTATCCCAGCGGTTGCCGCCCATCGCTTGTACATCGGCGTAGAACTGGTCGACCAGGGCGGTCACCGGCAGGCGGGCGCCGTTGCGACGGGCTTCGTCGAGCACCAGGCCCAGGTCCTTGCGCATCCAGTCGACGGCAAAGCCGAAATCGAACTGGTCGGCGACCATGGTCTTGCCGCGCTGGTCCATCTGCCAGCTCTGGGCCGCGCCCTTGCCGATCACTTGCAGCACCTGCTCCATGTCCAGGCCGGCCTTGCCGCCAAAGGCAATGGCTTCGGACAGGCCTTGCAGCAGGCCGGCCAGGCAGATCTGGTTGACCATCTTGGCGAGCTGGCCGGCGCCGCTTGCTCCCAGCAGCGTGCAGGCCTTGGAGAAGGCCATGGCCACGGGCTGCACGCTGGCGAATGCGGCTGCGTCGCCGCCGCACATCACCGTGAGCTGGCCGTTCTGGGCGCCCGCCTGGCCGCCCGAGACGGGCGCGTCGACAAACTGCAGGCCCAGGGCCTGGGCGGCGGCGTAGAGCTCGCGCGCGACTTCGGCCGATGCCGTGGTGTGGTCCACGAAGATCGCGCCGGGCGCCATGCCGGCAAAAGCGCCTTGAGCACCGAGCACGACCGAGCGCAGATCGTCGTCATTGCCGACGCAGCAGAACACCAGCTCGGCGCCTTCGGCGGCTTCGCGCGGGGTGGCCGCCTGGCGTGGGGCCGCAGTGTCGGCGAATTCCGCGCACCACTGGGCGGCCTTGGCGGGGCTGCGGTTGTAGACCGTCACGCGGTGGCCGGCGCGTGCCAGGTGGCCGGCCATGGGGTAGCCCATGACGCCCAGGCCCAGAAAGGCCACGGAACGCGGTGCAACAGGGGTATTGCTGGGGGTGGGGAGACTGGACATAAAAATCAATCTTTGACAGGATTCAGACAAGAAACAACTCGCGGCAGCGAGCAACAGCGCTTGGCGCCGCCAACAGCCTTTGCTACTGGCGCAGTCCAGCATGGGGCAGCGAGGAAGGGCCGCCCCGCACCGAGGCTGCCGTCCCCCTCCACCGAAGGTTGAGAGGGGGAAGCCGCGCAAGCGGCTCAGGGGGTGCTTTCAATTTAAACAATCGCGAAATGCTCGGTCCCCGAAGACAGGTCGAGGTTCTTGGCGCGCTGGCTGTTGAGCTTGATCTGCAGACGCAGGTCGTTGACCGAGTCGGCATTGCGCAGCGCGTCTTCGTAGGTGATTTGCTGGGCCTCGAACAGGTCGAACAGCGCCTGGTCGAAAGTCTGCATGCCCAGGTTGCGGCCCTTTTTCATGACTTCCTTGATCTCGGCGACTTCGCCCTTGAAGATCAGGTCCGAAATCAGCGGCGTGTTGAGCATCACTTCCATGGCCGCGACCCGGCCCTTGGAGTCCTGCTTGCCGATCAGGCGCTGCGAGACCATGGCCCGCAGGTTCAGCGACAAGTCCATCAGCAACTGCTGGCGGCGCTCCTCGGGGAAGAAGTTCACGATGCGGTCCAGCGCCTGGTTGGCGTTATTGGCGTGCAGCGTGGCCAGGCACAGGTGGCCGGTTTCGGAGAACGCGATCGCATGCTCCATGGTCGTGCGGTCGCGGATTTCGCCCATCAGGATCACGTCCGGCGCCTGGCGCAGCGTGTTCTTGAGCGCTGCGTCCCAGCTGTCGGTATCCAGGCCCACTTCGCGCTGGGTGATGACGCAATTCTTGTGCGTGTGCACGAATTCGATCGGGTCTTCCACGGTGATGATGTGGCCGAAAGAGTTTTCGTTGCGCCAGTCGACCATGGCGGCGAGCGTGGTGGTCTTGCCGGAGCCGGTCGCACCCACCAGAATGCACAGCCCGCGCTTGCTCATGGCCACGTCCTTGAGCACCTGCGGCACGCCCAGCGAATCGATGGTCGGCACGGTCATGGGAATGGTGCGCATCACCATGCCGATGCGCCCTTGCTGGACAAAGGCATTGACCCGAAAGCGTCCTATGCCGGCGGGCGCGATGGCGAAGTTGCATTCCTTGCTGCGCTCGAAATCGGCGACCTGCTTGTCGCTCATGATGGAGCGGGCCAGCGTCAGCGTATGCACCGGCGTCAGCGGCTGGGGCGAGACCTTGGTGATCTTGCCGTCGACCTTGATGGCGGGCGGAAACTCGGCGGTGATGAACAGATCGCTGCCGTTGCGGCTGACCATCAGCTGGAGCAGATCGGTGATGAATTTACTGGCCTGGTCTCTTTCCATGGAATTCTCCTGTGACGCAGTCCCTGGGAGCTGCGCGCAATAGTTATGAGGGGTGGTGGCCCAGGCGGGAGCTCACGGCGCGCAAGCGCATGGAGAGCTTGCGCGCCAGCACGGCGATCAGCTGGGCGGCCAATGCCGGGTCGTTTTGCAGCATGTCGTCCAGAGCTTCGGCGCTGAGGACGGCGAGTTCACTGTCCACCACGGTGGTGCAGCTGGAAAAGCGCTGGCCGCTGTCGAGCAGCGACATTTCGCCCAGCAGATCGCCCGGGCCGGCGTGCGCCAGGCGCAGGGATTCGCCCCAGGGCTGGCTGCGGTTGACGACCAGTTCGCCGCTGAGCACCACCACCATGAAGTTGCCGTATTCGTCCTGGCGGATGACATCGCGTTGCGCCTTGACGGCCGCAAAGCCCAGGTAGCGGCCCATGCGCCGCAGCGCCTGGGGCGTGAGGGTCGCCAGGTGGCGGTCATGGGCCCACAGGGCTTGCAGCCTGCGCAGGGCTGCGTGCGGCGGCAGATGGCGCGCGCCCAGCTCGACAGCCCGGGCTTCCCAGGGCACCAGCGGCGCCTCGCTGCCCAGGTGCCAGGCCGTGCTGAAGAACGCGGATTCGGGTGCGTCCTGGCGCAGGGCATCCGCGCTGTCGGGCGCCTGGCGCAGCCGCTGGAAAATGCCCATCATGGCGCGCTCCCGGCTTGGCCGTGGTGGCTTGTGCGGTGCGGGAGCGGGCAGGACTTCATGGCGGCAGGTCAGCCAGGGAAGTTGTCCGGAATCTTGGCCTTGCCGCGCGCTTCGGCAGCGCTGATGATGTTGCGGCGCACCAGGTCGGTGAGATTCTGGTCCAGCGTCTGCATGCCGACGTTCTGGCTGGTCTGGATGGTGGAGTACATCTGGGCCACCTTGGCTTCGCGGATCAGGTTGCGGATGGCGCTGGTGCCCAACATGATTTCGTGGGCGGCCACGCGACCCGAGCCGTCCTTGGTCTTGCACAGGGTTTGCGAGATCACGGCCTGCAGCGATTCCGACAGCATGGCGCGGACCATTTCCTTTTCCTCGGCGGGGAAGACGTCGATGATCCGGTCAATGGTTTTCGCGGCGCTGGAAGTGTGCAGCGTGCCGAACACCAGGTGGCCGGTTTCCGCGGCCGTCATGGCCAGGCGTATGGTTTCGAGGTCACGCATTTCACCGACCAGGATGGCGTCTGGATCTTCACGCAGCGCGGACCGCAGTGCCGCGGCGAACGAGTGCGTCATCGGCCCGACTTCACGCTGGTTGATCAGGCATTTCTTGGATTCGTGGACGAACTCGATCGGGTCTTCCACGGTGAGAATGTGGCCGTATTCGGTCTCGTTGAGGTAGTTGACCATGGCTGCCAGCGTGGTCGACTTGCCCGAGCCGGTAGGCCCGGTCACCAGCACCAGGCCGCGCGGCTTGAGGGCCAGCTCGCCGAAGATCTTGGGCGCGTTGAGCTGCTCCAGCGTCAGGATCTTGCTGGGAATGGTGCGGAACACCGCCGCCGCGCCGCGCTGCTGGTTGAACGCGTTGACGCGAAAGCGTGCCAGGCCTTCGATTTCGAACGAGAAATCGATCTCCAGCATCTCGTCGTAGACCTTGCGCTGCACGTCGCTCATGATGTCGTAAATCATGGCGTGCACGGTCTTGTTGTCGAGTGCGTCGACATTGATTCGCCGCACGTCGCCGTGGACGCGAATCATGGGCGGCAGGCCCGCGGACAGGTGCAGGTCGGAAGCTTTGTTCTTGACGCTGAACGCCAGCAATTGGGTAATGTCCACAGGGGCCCTTTGTCGTTTGGTACGCTTGTCGGTGATTATGACAATGATTGGTAACAACCTCCAACAGATCCGCACGCGCTTGGCCCAGGCCAGCGCGGCGGCCGACCGTGCGCCGGACAGTGTCGCACTGCTGGCTGTCTCCAAGACTTTTGGCCCGGAAGCGGTGCGCGAAGCCGCGCTCGCCGGCCAGCAGGACTTCGGCGAAAACTACATCCAGGAAGCCGTGGAGAAAATGGCCATCCTGCGTGAGATGGACTGGCCGGCGGGACAGCCAGGCCTGCGCTGGCACTGCATAGGTCCTATCCAGAGCAACAAGACGCGGCTGGTGGCCGAGCATTTCGACTGGGTGCACAGCGTGGACCGGCTCAAGATCGCGCAGCGCCTGTCGGAGCAGCGGCCTGCGAGCCTGCCGCCTTTGCAGGTCTGCCTGCAGGTCAACCCCGACGGCGGTGTGAACAAGTCCGGTGTGCCGCTCGAAGAGGCCCTGGCGCTGGCCCAGGCCGTGGCGCAGCTGCCGAATCTGCAATTGCGCGGCCTGATGGCGATTCCCGAGGAGGCGCCGGACTTCGCCGGGCAATATGCCGTGCACCGTCGGGTCAAGCAGCTGTTCGACGCGATTGCCGCCAGCGGCGCGCCGGGCTTGGCCGCGTTCGATACCTTGTCGCTGGGCATGACCGCCGACATCGATGCGGCCGTGCATGCCGGCAGCACGCTGGTGCGCGTCGGGCGCGGCATTTTCGGCGTGCGCGGGCAGCGCTGAAGTTACAGGCGCTCGGGGCGCTTCATCTGGCAGGCGCTGTCCAGCGTCAGCTGTTCGGCGGGAATCACGGCGTCGGTGCGAAAGCCCCATTGCGTACCTTCCCAGCCCGCGGTCACGCGCTTGCCGTCAACGGGGGCAATGGTGTTGACCACCTGAGGCAGCAGCAACTGGTGGTCCTGACCGCGCATGCGCACTTTGCCGATGCTGGTGTCCAGCACCATGTTTTCCATGGCCGTGGCCACCTTGAGCGGATCGGTGGACTGCGACTTCTGTATGGCCGCGGCCAGGAAGCGCACCGTGATGTCGATGCGTGGCGAGAGAAAGTCCTTGCCCATCTTGGCCTTGTAGGCCTTGGCCTGGGCGTCGGCGGCCGGGCGATTGGCCTGGCCCGGATGCCATTCGGCCACCCAGGTCAGCTGGCCCTTGCCGGCCTGGGACACGGCCAGCACGGTGCCGGGAACGCCGCCCGCGCTGTGGTTGAAATAGCGGTAGTCGAGGCCGGCGTCGCCCGCGGCCTTGAGCAGCAAGGCCATGTCCTGGCCCCAGTTGCCGCTGATGATGGTGTCGGCGCCCGAGGCCTTGACCTTGGAGACATAGGGCGCGAAGTCTTTCACCTTGCCTATGGGGTGCAGCGTCTCGCCGACGAACTGGATGTCGGGCCGGGCCGCGCCGACCATGCTGCGGCCGTAGGCGGCCCATTGCTTGCCATGGGCGTAGTCCTGGTTGAGCAGGTAGACCTTCTGGATGGACGGCTCGGTCTTGATGTAGTCGCTGATGGCCTTCATGCGCATGGCGGTGTTGGCGTCGAACATGAAGTGCCAGAAATTGCAGGCCTTGCCGGTGAGCTCGGGGTCTATGGACGAGTGGTTGAGCACCATCACTTCCTTGCCTGGATTGCGCTGGTTGTGGCGCGCGGCCGATTGCACCAGGGCCGTGACCACCGACGAGCCCGAGCCGCCGGTGATGATGGCGCGCGCGCCCTGGTCTATGGCCGCCTGCAAGGCGCTCTGGCTTTCCTGCGCCGAGAGCTTGCTGTCGAACTGCAGCAGCTGCAGCGGGACTTTGTTGACTCCGCCCTTGGCGTTGATGTCCTCCACGGCAAACTGGATGTGGTTGAGCATGAGTTCGCCCACGTTGGCGAAGGGCCCGGACAGGGGATCGATGTAGGCGATCTTGAACGTTTCCTGGGCCTGTGCGCCGCCTGCGCAAAGCAGGGCGGCCGCGGCCAGGGGGCGCAGCGAAAGGGGGAGCAAGGTGGGCATGGGCAGAAGTCTCGAGGAGGAAGAATCAGGGGGCGAAGTCAGTGGCCGGGGGCGTCCACGCGCAGGCCTATCACCCGCATGGCCAGCCGCGTGAGCTCCTGCTCCATGGCTTCGGCATCCAGGCGGCCGTCGGGGCGGTACCACTGGTAGAGAAAGCCGGGCAGGCTGCAGGCGGCCTGGGCCGTGATGCGGGTTTCGTGAAAGTCGAAATGTCCGCTGGCGCGGCCTTCCTCGAGCAGGGCGCACAGCTGCTGGTAGAAATGATTCGCCAGCCAGCGCGATTGCTCCAGGTACTCGGGCCGGTAGCACTGCGGCTCGCGGTAGGGGAAAAAGGCCGCGGGATAGTGGGCGATGGTCGCGCGGATCAGCCGCTGCAGGCCGTCCTGCACTTTCTCGTGCGCGGGACGCGGATCGCTGGCGGCGAAGTCGAGCACCGTGAAACAGGCCACCGTGGGGCGCCAGGACAGGGCCTCGAAAATTTCCTGCTTGTTGCGAAAGTAGTAGTAGACGAAAGGCTTGGTCACGCCCAGCGCGCCGACGATTTGCGCCATGGTGGTTTGGGCGTAGCCCTGGGCGTGGAACAGCGCCTGCGCGGCCTGCAGGATGCGCTCGCGCTTGGCATCGGAGTCGGCCGTGGGGCGGCGCTGGCGCCCGCCGGCGGGCAGCAGCGGATCGCGTGGAATGTCGCGCACAGCGTCGTCCGATGGGGCAGTGGGGAGAGGGGTGGGCATTGGGTGTCGCATGGGTGAAAACTGGATTGGCTTTGTCATACCCAGCGGTATATATTGAAAGGACACCTGCCGGTATCGCGTCCTGTGGCAAACCCTGATGCGCCGCCGAGAACGGGTGAAACAAGACACCAAGGAGACAACGCCATGGCCGATCACGCCCAGCAGCAGCCGCTGCATGAATGCCTGCGCGCAAACGCGCGCAACCACCCCGATGCAACGGCCTACCAGTGGTACGGACAGGCCGTGACCTGGGCCGAGATCGATGCCGGCAGCGAAGCGTTCGCGGCGCGCCTGCAGGCCCTGGGCGTGCGCAAGGGCGAGCCCGTGGCGCTGTTCATGAACAACTGCCCGCAGTACGTGATGGCGCACTACGGCATCCAGAAAATCGGCGCCGTCGTCTGCCCCTGCGGGCCGCTGAACAAGGAGCATGAGCTGGCCTACCAGCTCAACGATTTGCAGGCCCGGGTGATCGTCAGCGCGGCTTCGCTGCTGCCAGTGGTCGACAAGGTGCGCGCGACCACGGCGCTGGCCCATGTCTTCGTCGTGCACTACGCCGAAATGCTGCCAGCGAGCCCGACGCTGGCCCTGCCGGCCGAGCTGGCGCAGCTGCAGGCCGAGCCCCGCGTCACGCCCGCGGGCTGCGAGGATTTTCTGCAGGTGGCGCGTTCGGGAGCGATCGCCCAGCCGGTGGACATCGCCATGGACGACGTGGCGTTGATGACCTATACCTCGGGCACCACCGGCCTGCCCAAGGGCGCGATGCTCAGCTATCGCAATGCCTGGTTCAAGACCGCGGCGTCGGCCCAGACCAATGGCGTGGAGCGCGACGCCGTGCTGCTGGCCATCGCGCCGCTCTACCACATCGCCGGCATGGTGATGGGGGTCAATCTGCCGGTGTTCACGGGGGCGTCGGCGGTGCTGCTGTTTCGCTTCGACGCCCTGGCCACGGCCCAGGCCATGGAGCGCTACCGCGTGAGCTGGTGGTACAGCATCGCGCCCATGAACGTGGCGCTGATGCAGCTGCCCGGCGTGCGCGACATGGACTTGTCGTCGCTTACGCGCAATGCCGTCACCAGCTTCGGCATCACGTTCACCGAAGCCCTGGCCACGCAGTGGCGCACGGTGGCGCCCAACTGCATTGCCTGCGAAGCCGCCTATGGCCTGAGCGAAACGCATACCGTGGACAGCACCATGCCCGTGGATGCGATCCGCTGGGGCACGCATGGCAAGCCCGTACCGGGCAATGAAATCCGCATCATCGACAGCCTCACGGGCCAGGCCCTGCCGGCCGGCGAAGTCGGGGAAATCATCATCCGCGGCCCGGGTAATTTCCTCGGTTACTGGAACAAGCCCGAGGCCACGGCGCAGACGCTGCGCGACGGCTGGGTCTACACCGGCGACATGGGCTGCATGGACGCCGACGGTTATCTGACCTTCATGGGGCGCTTCAAGGAAATGATCAAGGTCTCGGGCTACAGCGTGTTCCCGGAAGAGGTCGAAACGATTCTGATCCGCCACCCGGCCATCGCCCAGGCGGCGGTGATCGGCGTGCCCGATGCGGAAAAAGGCGAAGTGGTGCGGGCCTTTGTCGTCGCCAAGCCGGGCCAGTCCATCGATGCCACGGCGTTGGTGCAATGGTCGCGCGACAACATGGCGGTCTACAAGGCGCCGCGCGAAGTGCGGGTCATCGATGCCCTGCCGGCCACGGGCGCCGGCAAGGTGCTGCGCCGCCTGCTCAAGGACCTTGCCTGAACGGATGCTTCCATGTTCCACAAAGTATTGATCGCCAACCGCGGTGAAATTGCGCTGCGCATCGTGCGCGCCCTGCGCGACCTGGGCATTGCCAGCGTCGGCGTTTATGCCGACGACGATGCCGACGCGCCCCATGTGCGCGCCGCCGACCAGGCCCAGGCCCTGCAGGCCGCGGGGCCGGCCGCCTACCTCGACGGCGCGCGGCTGCTGGCCATTGCGCGCGAGCTGGGATGCGACGCCATCCACCCGGGCTACGGTTTTCTGAGCGAGCGCGCCGACTTCGCCCAGGCCTGCGCCGACGCCGGCTTGCGTTTCATCGGCCCCACGCCCGCGCAGCTGGCGCTGTTTGGCGACAAGGCCCGGGCGCGCGCGCTGGCCCAGCGCTGCGGCGTGCCCTTGATGCCGGGCAGCCAGGGCGCGGTGACGCTGGAGCAGGCGCAGGCGTTCTTCGCGGCCCAGGGCGGGGCCGGCGTGATGATCAAGGCCCTGGGCGGCGGCGGAGGCCGCGGCATGCGCGCCGTGCGCAGCGCCGAGGAGCTGCCCGCGGCCTATGCGCGCTGCCGCAGCGAAGCGCTGGCCGCCTTCGGTGTCGACGGGGTGTATGTCGAGCGGCTGATGCCCAAGGCGCGCCACATCGAGCTGCAATTGCTGGGCGACGGCCGGCAGGTGATGAGCCTGGGCGAGCGCGAATGCACGCTGCAGCGGCGCTTCCAGAAGCTGGTGGAGATCGCGCCCAGCCCATCGCTTTCGCCGGCGCTGCGCGCGCAGCTCACGCAGGCGGCGCTGCGCATGGCCGCCGAAGTCGCGTACCAAGGCCTGGGCACCTTCGAGTTTCTGGTCGACATGGCGTCCAGTGATCTGCCGTTCGTGTTCATAGAAACCAATCCGCGGCTGCAGGTCGAGCACACGGTGACCGAAGAGGTCACGGGCGTGGACCTGGTCCAGACCCAGATCCTGCTGGCCGCGGGCCAAAGCCTGGCCGCGCTGGGGCTCGATCCCGCCGCGCCGCCGGCCGTGCTGGGCCATGCCGTGCAGTGGCGCATCAATGCGGAGACGCTGACGGCTGCGGGCGAAGCCCGCCCAGGCCATGGCCGGCTCACGCGCTTCGAGCTGCCTGCGGGGCCCGGCGTGCGCGTCGATACCCATGGCGTGGCCGGCGGCCAGCCTTCACCGCATTACGACACGCTGCTGGCCAAGCTGATCGTCAGCCGCCGCAGCGGCACCTGGGCCGATGTGCTGCGCCGCTCGCAACGGGCCCTGGCCGAATGCCATATCGAAGGCGTGGCCAGCAACCTGGATTTGCTGGCGGCGCTGGCCGCGCGGCCGGAAATGGCCAGCCAGGCGGTGCACACGCGCTGGCTGGAAGAAGTGCTGCCGCAACTGCTGGCCCAGGCCGATGAGAGGACTGCTGCCCGGCCCGCGGGCCTGCCTGCCGCGGACCTGCCGACGCCGGCGGGCGTGGGTGAGGTGCGTGCGCCCATGCCTTCGCGGCTGGTGCAGTTCAGCGTGGCCGTGGGCGACGAAGTGGCGCAAGGGGCCGAGCTGGCGGTGCTGGAAGCCATGAAGATGGAGCATGTGCTGCAGGCGCCCCATGCGGGCCGGGTGATGGCCTTGTCGGCGGTGATCGGCGACTACCTGGGTGACGGCCAGTGCCTGCTGGTGCTCGAGCCTCTGGACGCGGCTGCGGAGCTGCAGGCGGTGGTCGGCGCCATGAGCGATCCCGATGCCATACGCCCCGATCTGCAGCGGCTGCGGGACCGCCAGGCGCTGACCCTGGACGCGGCCCGGCCCCAGGCCATGGACAAGCGGCATGCGCAGGGCGGGCGCTCGGCGCGCGAGAACATCGCCGATCTCTGCGATGAAGGCAGTTTTCTGGAATACGGCGCGCTGGCGATCGCAGCGCAGACGCGCCGACGCAGCATGGACGACCTGATGGCCAACACGCCGGCCGACGGCATGGTCACGGGCCTGGGCAGCATCAATGCCGGGCTGTTCGGCGCCGAGCGTTCGCGTGCCGTGGTCATGGCCTATGACGCCACGGTGCTGGCCGGCACGCAGGGCGCGCGCAACCATGCCAAGACCGACCGCATGCTCAGCCTGGCGCTGGCGCAGAAGCTGCCCGTGGTGCTGTTCGCCGAAGGCGGCGGCGGGCGGCCCGGCGACACCGACATGCCGGTGGTGGCCGGCCTGCATGTGCACACGTTCGCGGCCTATGCGGCGCTGTCGGGCCAGGTGCCGGTGGTGGGCATCACGGCCGGGCGCTGCTTTGCGGGCAACGCGGCGCTGCTGGGCTGCAGCGACGTGATCATTGCCACGCAGGCCAGCAATATCGGCATGGGTGGACCGGCCATGATCGAAGGCGGCGGCCTGGGCCAGTTCCGGCCCGAGCAGATCGGCCCCAGCAGCGTGCAGCATGCGAACGGCGTGATCGACATCCTGGTCGAAGATGAAGCCCAAGCCGTCGCGGCGGCGCGCCACTATCTGTCGTTCTTTCAGGGCCGGCTGGAGCAGTGGAGCGCGCCCGACAGCCGGGCGCTGCGCGAGGTAGTGCCGGAAAACCGCCTGCGGGTCTACGACACGCGCGCGGCGATGGCCGGCCTGGTCGACGAAGGCAGCCTGCTGATGCTGCGCACGGGCTTTGGCGCGGGCATCCATACCGCGCTGGCACGCATCGAAGGCCGCCCCGTGGGGCTGCTGGCCAACAACCCCATGCACCTGGGCGGGGCCATCGATGCCGATGCCGCCGACAAGGCCGCGCGCTTCATGCAGCTGTGCAACGCCCACGGGATTGCACTGGTGAGCCTGGTCGATACCCCGGGGTTCATGGTCGGCCCGGAAGTCGAGCAGACGGCCCAGGTGCGCCATGTGAGCCGGCTGTTCGTCGCCGCCGCCAACCTGTGCGTGCCTTTCTTCAGCGTGGTGCTGCGCAAGGGCTACGGCCTGGGCGCCATGGGCATGACGGCGGGGAGTTTTCACGCGCCGCTGTTCAACGTCGCCTGGCCCACGGGCGAGTTCGGCGCCATGGGCCTGGAAGGCGCGGTGCGGCTGGGCTATCGCAAGGAACTCGAGGCCCTGGCCGCGGGCGCCGAGCGCGATGCGCTGTTCCAGCAGCTGCTGGCCCAGCAATACGCCCACGGTGAAGCCATGCACATGGCCAGCACGCTGGAAATCGACGCCGTCATCGACCCCGCCGACACGCGTTCCTGGCTGGTGCGCGGCCTGGCGGGTGCGCGCGTGGCGCCGGCGCGCGGACGCTTTGTCGATACCTGGTGATCAGGGCGCGGACGGCGTGAGCGTCAGCAGCGCCGCGCTGTTGGCGCTCATGGCCAGCAGCAACTGGCCCTCGCTGTCGGCGTCGAGGATTTCGCCGTAGGCCGTGCCCACGGGCCGGCCGTCGCGGCTGCCGTCGAAGGTCTGGCCGGCCAGGCGCAGCGGGTCGGCCGTGGTCAGGCGCGTGACCACGGCCTGGCGCAGGCCTTGGGGCAACTGCAAGGCGACCGTGCCCGCAGTGTCTGCGTCCGGGTTGATCACCGCCACGCGCACCGTCTGGCTGCGCGCGTCGCGTACGGCCCAGGTCTTGATGCGCGTGGTGCTTTCGAGCTGCGTCGGCAGCCACTGGCCTTGCGCCCCCGCGAACTGCGCGAAAAACAGCATGCCGTAGTAGCGCGGCTCCACGGACGGTGGCGTGTTGGCGGTGTTCCAGATGCCGCCGGGCAGGTTCACGCCGGCCAGGCCCCATTGGGCGTAGTCCAGCAGTCTGTCGGCGGTGGCCAGCGCGGTCTCTGTGCCCTGGCCCAGCGTGCAGCGCAGGCCGGCCTTGGGCGCATAGACGCGCTCAGCGGGGCAGTCGCCCGCGCCTTGCGCGGTCTCCAGCTTCACGCTGCCCGCGGGCAGATCGGTGAACAGCTTGCGTGCCTGGGGGGGCGCCTTGCTGTCGAGGCGGATGGCCAGCGGACCGCCGCCGTAGTTCTGCAGATTGCGTAGCAGCTGGTGGTGGCTGGCGTCGACCGTGCCCATCAGCCGCTGCAGCTGTGCAGCGTCATACGCCAGGCCCAGAAAGCCCGGCGCAATGCTGCCGCCGGCAGGCTGGTCGCCTATGCGCAGCCGGGCCAGTGGCGCGTCGGCAGGCTCCACTTCGACGGTGACGCTGGCGCTGATGTCCGCGCCGCTGGGGGCCGGGCCGGTGAGCGTATAGGTGGTGGTCTGGGCCGGGCGCACGAGCACGGCGCCCGGCGGCGTGGCGGTGACGCCGCTCATGCGCAAGCTGCTGCCCAGGGGCGCATCCCAGGACAGCCGGGCGCTTTGCCCGGCCTGGATCTGGCGCGGCTCGGCGCTCAGTGCGGGCGTGGTGTAGACCAGGGGCACGGCAAGGTGTTGGCAGCCGGCCAGCAGGGCCGTGGCTGCCAGCATCCAGGGCAGGGCGCGTAGCGCGGTGGGGCGTGGGGCAGCGTTGCGCTGCGGGGGAGAAGTGGGCATGGTGTATCCGGTGGCGCGCTCGCCGGACCCAGGTCGGGCGACGGGCGGGAGTCACAAAACGCGCAAAGGCCGTGGGCGGGGTTTGCGCAAGGCTGCCATGCATTGTTGGCAGGATGGGCGGGGGCGGCTGTACGACAGCGCCGCATCTGAGCGACCAGCGAGGCCGAGCCCACATGCTAAGCTGCTTGCCCGCTTTTCGTTTCTTTGGGGCGACAAGGCCGACCTGTTTGCAGGGCTGACGCAGAGCAGCTCGCAAGCCCTCAAAACCACTTCAGGAGACATCCATGCCCGGACTTTTGCCCGATATCGATCCCGACGGTTTGCTCGAGTTCTCCGTGGTCTATACCGACCGCGCGCTCAACCACATGTCCCAGCGCTTTGTGGGCGTGATGCAGGACATTCTGGGCACGCTCAAGGACGTCTATGGCGCCCAGACCGCGGTGCTGGTGCCGGGCAGCGGCACCTTCGGCATGGAAGCGGTGGCGCGGCAGTTCGCGAATGGCGAAAAAGTGCTGATCGTGCGAAATGGCTGGTTCAGCTACCGCTGGACGCAGATTTTCGAGGCCGGCGGCTTTGGTCTGGGCGGCGGCGCCGTGGTCTGCAAGGCCCGCAAGCAGGGCGAGGGCGCGCAGGACCCCTGGGCGCCGTGCGCGGCCCAGGACGTGGCCGAGACCATCTTGCGCGAAAAGCCCAAGGTGGTGTTCGCGCCGCATGTGGAAACCGCCAGCGGCATCCTGCTGCCCGACGACTACCTGCGCACCATTGCCGACGCCGCCCATGCGGTGGGCGCGCTGCTGGTGCTGGACTGCGTGGCTTCGGGCGCGATGTGGGTCGATATGCGCAAGACCGGCGTGGACGTGCTGATCTCGGCCCCGCAAAAAGGCTGGAGCAGCTCGCCTTGCTGCGCCATGGTCATGCTCAGCGCCCGGGCGCGCGAAGCCATCGAATCCACCCAGAGCTCCAGCTTCGCCTGCGATCTGAAGAAGTGGATGCAGATCGCCGAAGGCTACGAAAAAGGCCAGCATGCCTACCATGCGACCCTGCCCACGGATGCGCTGGTGCGCCTGCGGGACGTGATGCTGGAGACCCGTGCCTACGGCTTCGACGCCGTCAAGCAGGAGCAGATCGCGCTGGGCAGCAAAGTGCGCGCGCTGCTGGAATCGCGCGGCTTTCCCAGCGTGGCGGCCGAAGGCTTCAAGGCCCCGGGCGTGGTGGTCAGCTACACCACCGACCCGGGCATACAAAGCGGCAAGAAGTTCCTCGAAGTCGGTCTGCAGACCGCTTCCGGCGTGCCGCTGATGTGCGATGAAGGGCCGGACTTCAAGACCTTCCGCATCGGCTTGTTCGGCCTGGAAAAGTGGCACCATGTGGACCGCACCGTGGGCCATTTGAGCGCTGCGCTGGATGAATTGAAGACCCCCTGAGCCGCTTCGCGTCTTCCCCCTCTCGAGGGGGACGGCACCCTCGCTGCGGGGCGGCCCTTGCTCGGTGCCCCTGGCCTGGGTCGCGCCAGTTTCATGGGTTTTGGGTAGAGTCAGCGCTGTCGATAATTGACAGATTTCAAAGGAATTCCATGTCCCGTCTTGTCCCCTTCGCGCTGGTTGCCGCCGCGCTGTTCGCCACGGCTGCCCAGGCCGCCGAACCCGTCACCACGCCCACCGGCCTGGTCTACCAAAGCCTCAAGGAAGGCACGGGCGCGAGCCCCCTGGCCCGGGACACCGTGCGCGTGCATTACCGTGGCTACTTTCCCGATACGGGCAAGGAGTTCGACAGCTCCATCCAGCGCGGCCAGCCCATAGACTTTCCGCTCAACGGCGTGATTCCCTGCTGGACCGAAGCCCTGCAGAAAATGAAAGTCGGCGGCAAGGCCAAGCTGACCTGCCCGCCTTCCATCGCCTACGGCAGCCGCGGCGCAGGCGGCGTGATTCCGCCCAATGCCACGCTGAATTTCGACGTGGAACTGCTGGCAGTACAGGGCAAGTAAGCCGCTGTAGTTATTCATAGCGCTTGCGCTATACGCAGCCCTTGAAACTGGCGCGCCCCAGCAATGTGACAGCGAGCAAGGGCCGCCCCGCAGCGAGGCTGTCGTCCCCCTCCACCGAAGGATGAGAGGGGGAAGCGGCGGTAGCCGCTCAGGGGGTGCTTTATTTCATACCCAAGCGCTTGGCCAGGCGTTGCAGGTTGGCGCGGTCCATCTGCAGGGCGCGCGCGGCCGCTGCCCAGCTGCCCTGGTGCGCAGCCAGGCTGCGCTCAATGGCCTGGCGCTCGTAAGCATCCACGGCGGCACGCAGTCCCGCCTCGCCGACCTCGATGGCTGGCAGGGTGCTGGGCGCGGTCTGCGTGGCCGAGGGTGCCGGGCCACCGGTTTCTGGCCACAGGTCGCTCACGGTCACGCTGAGCACGCGCTGGCGCTTGCTGTGGCGGCTCAAGGCCTTGAGCACGCCGCGGCTGATCAGGTGCTCGAGTTCGCGCACATTGCCAGGCCATTCGCAGGACAGCAGGGCCGCTTGCGCGGCTGCATCCAGTCGCACTGTTCCCAGCTCGGCCGCGGCGCCCAGGCGTGAACGGTTCTCTTCGAGAAAATAGCCGCACAGCAGCAGGATGTCGCTGCCGCGCTCGCGCAGCGGCGGCACCACCAGCGGGTAGACGCTCAGGCGGTGAAAGAAATCGGCGCGCATGCGGCCCGTGCGCACGGCCTCTTCGAGCGGGCGATTGGTGGCGGCGATCACGCGCACATCGACCCGGTGTTCGCGGTCCGAGCCCAGGCGCTGGAGCTGACCGCTTTGCAGCACGCGCAGCAGCTTGGCCTGCACGGCCAGCGACAGCTCGCCGACTTCGTCGAGAAACAGCGTGCCGCCATGGGCGCGCTCGAACTGGCCCTGGCGCTCGCCCACGGCGCCGGTGAACGCGCCGCGCACATGGCCGAACAACTCGCTTTCCACCAGCGTGTCGGGCAGGGCGGCGCAATTGACGCTGACCAGCGGCCGGCCCGCGCGCCGTGACTGGGCATGCACGGCCTGGGCCACGAGCTCCTTGCCGACGCCGGTTTCGCCGGTGATCAGCACGTTGAGCTCGCTGGGCGCGACCAGCGCTATGTCTTTTTGCAGTTGCCTGAAGGCCGGGCTCTGGCCCAGCAGCGGCCGGCGCGCATCCGCGGGCAGGGCGGCCTGGCGGTAGCTTTCGGCACGCAATTGCTCATCCTGGGCGCTTTGCGCCAGCTGGCGCATGCGCTCGGCGGCGGCCACGGTGGCGGCCGCGAGGTTGCTGAAGGCTTGCAAGGCCTGCAGATGGCCGGCATCGGCAAACTGGCCGGGAAGGAGTGCATCCAGCGTCAGCAGGCCCCAGGTGTTGCCGCCGACCACCAGCGCGCAGCCCATGCAGTCGTGCACTTCCAGCGGGCCCGCGTGTTCGACCAGGCCGTCGTAGGGATCGGGCAGGGGGCTGTCGGGCGCGAAGCGCAGCGCCTGGCCATGGGCCAGCAGCTGGGCCAGGCGCGGGTGCTCGGCGACGCGAAAGCGCCGGCCCAGCGTGTCGTTGCTCAGACCGTCTATGGCCACGGGCTCCAGCGTCTGGCCTTGCAGGCGCAGCAGGGCCACGGCATCGCAGGGCAGCAGGGCGCGCAGCGCTTCGAGCAGGCGGCGGTAGCGCTCGCGCTCGGGCAGGTCGTCGGCGAGGTCGGCGACCAACGGCACCAGGCTGTTCAGCAGGCTCAGGGCGGGTGTCATTTTGACTCGGTCTGTTGTCTTACTGACGCCATTTTACGTGGGTCGTATTGACGCGTTCAACGCCAAGTCATTGATTCAATTGGGGGTGTTGGCTGGCACGCGGCTTGCACCGGACAACGCCGTCGGGCCATGCCCTTTTCCTGCCATTCCAGGAGTTCCCATGCTGACTGCAGAGCAACGCGCCATCGTCCAATCCACCGTCCCCCTGCTCGAAGCCGGCGGCGAAGCGCTGATCACCCACTTCTACCAGCGCCTGCTGGGCGAGCACCCCGAAGTGCGCGCGCTGTTCAACAGCAGCCACCAGCAAAGCGGTGCGCAGCCGCGGGCCCTGGCGTTCAGCGTGCTGATGTACGCCAAGCACATCGACAAGCTGGAAAATCTGGGCAACCTGCCCGCGCAAATCATCAACAAGCATGTGGCCTTGCAGGTGCAGCCCGAGCATTACCCCATCGTCGGCGCCTGCCTGCTGCAGGCCATGCGTGAAGTGCTGGGCGCCGAGATCGCCACCGAGACCGTGATCGCTGCCTGGGCCGCGGCCTACCAGCAACTGGCCGACATCCTGATCGGCGCCGAAGCCCAGGCCTATGACCGCAATGCCAGCGCCGAAGGCGGCTGGCGCGGCGCACGCGCGTTTCGCGTGGCCCGCAAGCAGGTGGAAAGCGCGGAAATCACCTCGTTCTACCTGGCGCCCGTGGATGGCGGCGCGGTGATGGCCCATTTGCCCGGCCAGTTTATCGGCCTGCGCGCCGTGATCGACGGCACGGAGCAGCGCCGCAACTATTCGCTGTCGGCCCTGGCCAACGGCCGCGAACTGCGCATCAGCGTCAAGCGCGAAGCGGGCGGCGTGGTGTCGCGCCACCTGCATGACGCGGTGCGCGAAGGCGATGTGCTCGACATCTTCCCGCCGGCCGGCCATTTCACGCTGGCCGACAGCGACAAGCCGCTGGTGCTGATCAGCGGCGGTGTCGGCATCACGCCCACCTTGCCGATGCTGGCCTCGGCCCTGGGCACCTCGCGCCCGGTGGTGTTCATCCATTGCGCGCGCACGCCCGAAGTGCAGGGCTTTCGCGCGCGCATCGATGCGCTGGCGCTCAAGCACCCGCAGCTGCAATGCCATTACGTCTATGAGGAGCCGGGTGCTGCAGCGGGCGTGCAGGGCCGCCTGGGCGCCGAGCAGCTGGGCCGCTGGCTGCCCGCGTCGCGCGATGTCGACGCCTATTTCTGCGGGCCCCATCCCTTCATGGCGGCGGTGCAGCAATTGCTGCGCACGCTGGGCGTGCCGGCGGCGCAGACCCGTTACGAGTTCTTCGGCCCCAGCCAGGCGCTCTGATTACTCGACCTTGGCGCCCGAGGCCGCCACGACGCTGGACCAGCGCTGGATTTCGGCGTCGATGTGCCGGCCCAGGGCCTGGGGCGTGGAACCCACGGGTTCATAGCCGCTGGCTTCCAGCTGGGCCTTGAACGGCGCGTTCTTGAGCGAGGTGGCGATCTCCTGGCTCAGCTTGCGGGTCACGGCCTCGGGCATGGCGGCCGGGCCCAGGATGGCATACCAGCCGTTGACTTCGAAAGCCGGCAGGCCTTGCTCCTTGACGGTGGGGATGCTGGCGTCCAGCGGCGAGCGCTGGGGGCTGGTTACGGCCAGGGCGTGCATCTTGCCGCTGCGCACATGGGGGATGGACGTGGAGATGCTGTCGAAGCTCAGGTCGATGTCGCCGGCCAGCATGGCATTGACCACGCCGGCGCTGCCCTTGTAGGGCACATGGGTCATCTTGACGCCGGCCATGTTGCCGAAATATTCACCCGCCAGATGGCCGGTGTTGCCGTTGCCGGCCGAGCCGAAGGTCAGGCTGCCCGGGCTGGCCTTGGCGGCGGCGATCAGCTCGGCGATGTTGCGCGCCTTGAGCTTGTTGCTGCCCACGACGATCATGGGCAGATGGGCGACCAGCGAAATCGGGGTGAAGTCCTTGCGCGTGTCGTAGGGCAGCTTGGGGTAGAGGCTGTCGTTGATGGCATGGGCGGCAAGCACCATCAGCACGGTGTAGCCATCGGGCTTGGAGCGGGCCACGTACTGCGAGGCAATGGTGCCGCCGGCGCCAGGCTTGTACTCCAGCAGCACGGGCCGGCCCATCTGCTGCTGCAGCTGCAGGGCCAGCGGGCGCGCCAGCAGGTCGGCGCTGCCGCCGGGCGGGTAGGGGATCACCAACTGGATGGGCTTTTGCGGCCAGACGCCGTCCTGTGCCATTGCGGGCGAGAGCAGCCAGCTGCCGCCGACCACGGCCAGAGCGGCCAGGGCGCCGCGGCGCAAGGGATTCATCACAGGGGGCATGTGGATCTCCAGAAGGGGTGAGAAACGGTTTACAGCGTGCCGCTGGGGTGGCTGTTGAGAAACTGCTGGCGCAGCTCGCGCTTGAGCACCTTGCCGATTTCGCTGCGCGGCAGCTGATCGGTCAGGTGCAGGGCGGCCAGGCGCTGGGTCTTGCCGATGCGGGCGTTGAGCCAGTCCTGCAGCTGCTCGGGCGCCAGGTCCTGCTGCGCGTGCGCCACCACGTAGGCCACCGGAGTTTCACCCCAGGCGCGGCTGGGCACGCCGATGACCGCGCATTCGCGCACGCCGGGGTGCTGCTGCAGCACGGACTCGATGTCCGAAGGATAGACATTGAAGCCGCCGGTGATGATCATGTCCTTCATGCGGTCGCCCAGCACCAGAAAGCCGTCGGCATCGATGCGGCCGACATCGCCGCTGCGGATGAAGCGCAGGCCCTGCGCGTCCCACCATTCGGCTTCGCGCGTCTTCTCCGGCAGGCCGTAATAGCCGCTCATCATGCCGGCCGAGTGGCCGACGATTTCGCCGCCCTGCTCGGCGGGCACTTCCTGGCCTTGTTCGTCGATGAAGCGCAGCTGCGCGCCCGGGCCGGGCTTGCCCACGGTGTGCAGCTTGTCGGCATGCAGATGGCAGTGCAGCTCGCAGCGCACGCCGCCTTCGGTCAGGCCGTAGTACTCGATCAGCCGGCCCGGCCAGCGGCGCAGCACTTCGGCTTTCAGCGCGGGCTTGAACGGCGCGCTGGTGCAGAACTTGTGCTGCAGCGTGGACAGGTCGTGGCTGTCGAATTGCGCATGGTCCATCAGCCGCTGGTACTGGACCGGCACCAGCATGGTGTGGGTGGCGCGGTGCTGCTGGGCGAGTTGCAGATAGCGCAGCGTATCGAACTTGCGCATCAGCACCAGCGTGCCGCCCAGGGCCAGCGTGGGCAGCGCCGCGACCAGGGTGGTGTTGGAGTACAGCGGGGTGGCGCACAGCGACACGCAGTCCGGACCGTAGCTGTTGTGCACCGCGCGCTGCACATGCGCCCAGCGCATGGCCCAGGACTGCACGATGCCCTTGGGCACGCCGGTGGTGCCCGAGGAGTAGATCAGGTTGAAAGGCCAGGCGGGCTGGGGCGCGATGGCCGGTGCCGGCTGCGTGCCGGCCTGCAGCCACTGGGACCAGGGCTGGCCGGCCTCGGGCGCATCGTCCAGGGCCAGGCAGGTGAGGCGGGCGCTGGCGGCCTGCGGCCATTCCAGGGCCGTGGCCCGGTCACGCAGCAGCAGCTTGGCGCCGGAGTTGGCCAGCATGGCGCTCAGGTGTTCGGCGCTCGCCGAAGGCGCCAGCGGCGCGATCACCACGCCGGCACGAAGGGCGCCCAGATAGGCCAGCACATAGGCGGTGGAGGCGGTGGCGCAGACGGCCATCACGTCGCCGGGCCGCAGGCCTTGCTGGTGCAGGCTGCTGGCCACGCGCTCCATGCCCTGGTGCAGGGCGGCGTAGTCGAGCTGCTCGTCTTCCAGGATCAGGGCCGGGTGCTGGGGGCGCAGGCGGGACTGCAGGGCGATGAGGTCGGGCAAGGAGCCGAAGGCTTGTTGCAGCAAGGAGGTCAGGGCGTCGGACATGGGAAGGCAATCGCTCATGAAAAGGGGAAACGGGGGCCGGGCCGAGGGCGGCAGGCCTTACTCCAGGGACAGTCCGGCGGTCTTGACGATCACCGCCCAGCGCTGGCGCTCCTGGGCGATGAACTGGTCGTATTGCGCGGGGCTCTCGCCGCCGGGCACGCCGCCGAGGGCGGCGAACTTGGCGCGGACTTCGGGCGTCTGCATGGCCTTGTGGGCCGACTGCTGCAGCTGCTGGACCACGGCGTCGGGCGTGCCCGCGGGCGCCAGCAGGCCGAACCAGGCAGTCACCTGCATGGGAATGCCGGCCTCGGTCATGGTCGGCACGTCGGGCAGCTGCGCGGAACGCTCGGCACTGGTGATGGCCAGGGCGCGGAACTTGCCGCCCTTGATGTGGGGCATGGAGCTGGGCAGGTTGTCGATCATGTAATCGACCTGCTGGCCCAGCAGGGCCGTCACGGCCGGGGCGGCGCCGGGAAAGGGCACCAGATTGACGTCGATGCCGGCCTTCTGGCGGAACATTTCCGAAGACATGTGCGGCGACTGGCCCACGCCCGAAGTGGCCACATTCAGGGGGCGGCTGTGCGCCAGCTTGACCAGGTCCTGCACGTTGCGCACCGGGGAGTCGGCGTGGACCACGAGGATGTTGGGCACGGAGATCACATTGGTGATGCCGCGCAGGTCGCTGGCCTTGTAGCTGAGCTTCTTGTAGAGGCTGAAGTTGATGGCCACCGGACCGATGTTGCCCATCAGCAGGTTGTAGCCATCGGGCTTGGCCCGCGCCACCTGGGCCGTTCCTATGCCGCCACCACCACCGGCCTTGTTCTCCACCACGATGCTGGTGCCCAGGTCCTGGCCCATTTTCTCGGCCAGCACGCGGGCTGCGATATCGGTCGTTCCGCCTGCGGCCGCGGGCACCACGATGGTGATGGGGCGGTTGGGCCACTGGGCATGGGCAGACAGAGACAAGGCGCCGAGGCCCAGGGCCATCACAGCTTGGTACAGCATTACTTTTCCCGCATTGGTGAGTACATCAGCGACCATAAGCCAGGCAGGGCGCTGGGCGGCTTGGGGTTTAGGCGGAGATGGATTCTCGATTCTGAAACCCATCCCTTGGCGAAAAGAAAGCCGGCAAGCCATTGCCGTATCGCCGACGGGCGCCATGGCGTTTTCCCGGCGCGGCGAAGGCATCGAGACGACTGGCGCGGGGCGGGCCTGGGCGTGAACATGCAGCGTGGAAATGAACGATCTCGGCAACCTTTCACAGCAGCTTTGCCGTGTGTTGCAAAGTCAACAGGACCCGGCTGCGCAGGAGCGCGCGACGCCAGCGACGCTGCACTGCGCCCTGGACGGCGAGCGGCGCCTGGGGCTGCATTTTCTGGCCCAGCCGCAGCGCTGGCGGCTGGGCGTGGGCTGTGCCTGCGACAGGCTGGATGAGGGTGCGCGGGCGCGGTTGGAGGAAGCCTTGTTGCGCGTCGGTCATGCGAGCCGCTGGGGACTGCAACAGGTCGGGCTGGGCGATGACCAGGGCGTCGGCCTGGTGGATTGCGACTTTCCGCGCGTGCCCGCGCAGCTGACGGCAGCGGCGGTGGAGGCGCATGTGCATGTCCTGCTGGCCCAGCTCGATGCACTGGCCCGCGGTACGGCTGCCGCGCCTGCCGCTGCGGACTCAGGGCACGGGGCTGCGGCCTGCGATTGCGCGCGGGTGTTCAGTGCCCAGATGCAGGTCCTGGATGCGGGCCGCCGACTGGGCAGCATCGCGCCGCAGGAGCTGCTGCTGGACGACCACCTGGCCTTGCGGATTGCCTTGCATCCACACAGCCACCATTGGGTGATCGAAGCCTTTGCCTGGGATGCGGCCCTGCTGGCCGGGCCGCTGCGCCGCAGCCTGGTGTCGGCGCTGCTGCTCATCAATGGCGCGGCCCTGGAGGGGCGGCAAATCATCTGCAGTCTGGACGACAGCGATCACGTCGTGCTGATCAGCCGCTGGCATGCGGACTGGGCGGCGCAGACGTCCCCGCTGGTCTGGCTGGACTACAGCGTGCAGCAGGCCCGCCGCATCCGCGCGGCGGCAGCCGCCATGGCCATGCAGGGCGAGCCGTCGGGCGCCGACGGCGGAGCGCCGCCATGAACGCCGCGGCGATCACCAACGGCTGGACGCAGGCCGCGCTGCGGCTGCCGCAGGGCGCGGCTGTACGGGGCGATCCGCAGCCGTCGCTCCAGGCGTCGTCCGCGCCGCGCAGGCTGAGTCCGGTGCAGCTCACCAACCAGCAACAGGCGCTGGAGGCATCGCTGGTGGCGGCGATGGCCCAGGCCGGTCAGCAGGTGGCGCCGCCGCTGCGCCAGCAGTTCGCGGCGCGTGCGGCGGCGATGGTCAGCGACGTGGTGGCCGACAGCATGTATCCGGTGCATGCCGCCATGGACCGCAGCGCCCGGCAAACGGTGTCCTGGGAGCAGTTCCAGGCGGCGGCGGCGCAGGCCAGGGCCGTGGTCGCCAGGCACCAGGAGGTGGCACTGGCGATACAGACGATCTTCGATCCCGTTCCCCATGTGCAGACACTGGGGTCGGGCAAGATCTTGATGCTGCGCGCGGCGCCGGCGATAGAAAACCTGGTGCTGGCGGGCGGCGGAGCCCGCGGGGTGGCGAACGCGCCGGCGCTGCGCGCGTTGGAGAACCTGGGCCTGTTGTCGGAACTCAAGCAGGTCGTGGGCACTTCGGTCGGCGCCATGACGGCGATCCTGCTGGCCTGCGGCATCTCCGCCACAGCTTTTCAGCAGAAGCTGAACGGCACGGATTTGTTGTCGCTGCTGACCACGCCGCAGGACTTCGCGCGCAACTACCCTGGCGTGCAGCTGGGATTCCTGGGCTTTGATGCGGGTGCGGTGCTGCAGACCCTGGACCGGATGGTGGCCCAGTCGGCCGCCAGTTACCTCGAAGGCCACTGGGCACAGATTACGCAGCAGCCGCAATGGGCGCGGTTCACGCCCCAGCAGCAGCAGCGCCTGGACCTGCTGCGCCGGCCGGATTTTTCCGCGCCGCGCACCGACCAGATGCTCACTTTCGGCGATCTGCACCTGTTGCGTCAGCTCGCTCCCGAGCACTTCAAGGAACTGGTGGTGACTGGCTGGAACCAGTCCGAAAAGCGCCTGGCGTATTTCTCCCACGCGACATCCCCCGATCTGGCGCTGGCTTTGGCGGGGCGCATTTCCATGGGCATTCCCAGGCTGTTCGCGGACGTGAAAATCCGGCTCGGCGGGCAGGAGCAGCGCTGGACGGATGGCGGGGTGGGCAGCAATGTGCCGTCCGAAGCGGTCTTCCAGGGACTGAGCGGCCAAGCCCTGGAAGACGCGCGGGTCCGCACCCTGGTGATGGTCTTCGAGGAAGATGGCAAGGCCTATGCCGCAATGCACGGGCCGCCGCACCAGCGCACGCAGTCGGTCCATCCTGTCGTCACCTGGCTGTCCGGCAATCCGAATTTTCCGGACGTGCAGAATGCGGACCAGCGCAAAGTCCATGCGGCAGGGCTGCATGTGATGCCGGTCTTCCATGGCGATCTGGGGATTGGTTCTTTCCATGCCGGCGCAGACCGCGTGGCGCGGGCCAAGGCCGATGCATTGCGCCAGGCGCTGGCCTTCATCGAGCAGAACCGGAACAACTACCGCCATGACCTGGTGGACGATGTCCAGGCCGCGGCGGCGCTGCTGTCGCCGGCCGAGCAGGACCAGTTCCTGGCGCGGCACAGCGGCGACACCACGCCGCTGCATGCCAGCCTCGGTGCCGCCATCCTGGAGCAGCGCGCCAGGCTGGAGCCAAGTACCGCCGCCGCGCAGCAGGCCGCGGCGCAGGCCTGGGCCAGCCGGGAGCCGCAGCATGCGGTGGTGTGAACCGGTTCTCGAAAGCATGCTAGCGTTGCAGGCATCAGCCACGCCGGGAGCAGCAAAGCATGCAAGAGCAGACCTTGGCATTGAAACGTGCGAAAAACCAGGCGCTGGGCCTGTTGATCGTGGTCGCGCTGGTGTTTGCCGTGACCAGTTTTCTGACGCCCAGCCTGGGCGTGCGTTGCGTGCAGTCCGTGGCCGAGGCGGCCATGGTCGGGGCGCTGGCCGACTGGTTCGCGGTGACGGCGCTGTTCCGGCGCGTTCCACTGCCCTGGATAGGCCGGCACACGGCCATCATTCCGCGCAACAAGGACAGCATTGGCGCGAACCTGGCGCATTTTGTGCGCGACCGTTTTCTGGATCCTGCGTCCTTGCTGGCGCTGATCCGCAAGAACGATCCCGCGCAGTGGCTGGCCGACTGGCTGACGGCGCCGGCCCACAGCGCGCAGCTGGGCCGGCAGATCGCACGGCTGGCGCTGGCCGCACTGGAGATGGTGCAGGACCGGCAGGTGCAGCGCTTTCTGATGCAGTCGCTGCGCGCCGTGCTGGCCCAGGTCGACCTGTCGCGCGCGGCGGCCACGCTGCTGTCGGTGCTGACGCAGGGCGGGCGCCACCAGGTGCTGCTCGACGATGTGCTGGCCCGCATCGCGGCCGTCCTGCAGACCGAGCGCACGCGCGAATTCATCGCCACCAGCATCATTGAATGGCTCAAGCGTGAGCATCCGCTGAAGGAAAAAATGCTGCCCAGCGACTGGCTGGGCGACAAGGGCGCGCAGCTGATCGCGCAGGCGCTGGAAAGCCTGCTCGACGACATTGCCCACAACCCCGCGCACCGGGTGCGCGAAGCCCTGGATGCGTCCGTCACGAGGCTGATTGAACGCCTGCAGACCGACCCCGACTTTGCGGCCCAGGCCGAGCAGCTGCGCCACTACCTGCTGCACGATGAAAAGCTGGCGCTGTATCTGCAGGAACTGTGGACGCAATTGCGCCAGCGCCTGCAGACCGATCTGGCCGACGAGCATTCGCACATCGCACGCAAGGCCGCGGGCATGGGCCGCTGGCTGGGTCAGTCGCTGGCCGCCGACCCGGCCTTGCGGCAGTCGATGAATGAGCGGCTGGAGCGCTGGGCGGCCGCGCTGGCGCCGGATGTGGCGCAGTTTCTGGCGGAGCACATCAGCGATACCGTCAAGCGCTGGGATGCCCAGGAGCTGTCGCGCCTGGTCGAGTTGCACATCGGCAAGGATTTGCAGTTCATCCGCATCAACGGCACGCTGGTGGGCGGCACCATCGGCCTGCTGCTGTTCGTGCTGGCCCAGCTGCCGCAATGGTGGGCAGGCCGCTGAGGGGCTGCCCCTCAGGGCGTGTTTTGCTGCTCTTTCAAATGCTTGGCGATTTCGGCCCAGGCCTGGGCCGCCTCGTCTTCCTGGGCCCAGGCGTGGCAGCTGGCCACATGCATGGCCGTGGGCGCATGCTCGGGCGCCAGGTCGAAGGCGCGCTCGCACTGGGCGGCGGCGTTGCGCCACATGATGGCCGCGTGGGCCGAGCCTTGCTTTTGCAGTGCATGGGCTTCGGCCATCCAGGCCTGGCCCAGGCGCAGGGCCGCGGCGTGCTGCTCGGGATCGGCCTGGTGGGCCTTGGCAAAGAAGGCGCCGGCCTGCTGCCACAGCGCCCGTGCCTGGGCAAAGTCCTGGGTGGCCACGGCCTGGGCCTGGGCGACCAGGTCGTTGCCGGATTGGAGGAGTTGGGCGTAGGCGTCAGCAGTCATGGCGGGCAGAGTCGGGCAGTCACAAAAGCCGCTGATTGTCCGTCAAAGCGGCTGGAACCAGGGCGGCTGGGCTTTTGTGCGCCGTGCCTGCAGCCTCTGAAACTGGCGTGCCCCAACTCAGAGGCAGCGAGCAAGCGCCGCCGCGCAGCGAGGCTGCCGTCCCCCTCCACCGCAGGTTGAGAGGGGGAAGCGGGGGCCGGCCATCGGGCGGCAGCCGCTCAGGGGGTGCTTTTTTTCAATGCAGCTTCAGACGCGGATCGGTGCGGCGGCCGATGCGGTCGCTGAGCATCAGCAAGGCCGTGCGGAACACGCCGCACAGTGCGACCTGGTGCATGCGGTACAGCGAGATGTAGAACATGCGCGCCAGCCAGCCTTCGACCTTGACCGAGCCCATCAGGCTGCCCATGAGGTTGCCCACGGCCGAGAAGTGCGACAGCGAGACCAGCGAGCCGTAGTCGCGGTAGCGGTATTCGGGCAGGGGCTGGCCTTGCAGGCGTTTTTTCAGCGACTGGGCGAGCATGGAAGCCTGCTGGTGGGCGGCTTGCGCACGCGGCGGCACGTTCTTGCCGCTGCCGTCGTCCATGGGGCAGGCCGCGCAGTCGCCGAGCACGAAGATGTCGTCGTCCAGCGTGGTCTGCAGCGTGGTGCGCACGACCAGCTGGTTGATGCGGTTGGTCTCCAGACCGTCGAGGTTTTGCAGAAAGTCCGGCGCCTTGATGCCCGCGGCCCAGACCTTGAGGCTGGCCGGAATCACGCGGCCGTCGGCGGTTTCCAGATGCTCGGCGGTGACGCGGCTCACGGCGGCTTCGGTGATGACTTGCACGCCGAGCTTTTCCAGCGTCAGGTGGGCGTCGCGCCCTATGCGTTCGGGCAGCGCAGGCAGCACGCGCTTGCCCGCGTCGAGCACGGTGATCAGCAGGTTCTCGGGCGCGATGTTGCCCAGGCCGTAGTCGGACAGCTGCTGCGCGGCATTGCGCAACTCGGCCGCCAGTTCCACGCCCGTGGCGCCGGCGCCGACGATGGCGATGCGCAGCTGGGTCTGTTTGTCGTGGCCCGCATGGGCGGCGAGGTACTTGGCCAGCAGCAGGCGGTGAAAACGCTCGGCCTGCTCGGGCGCATCGAGAAAAATACAGTGTTCGGCCGCGCCGGGTGTGCGGAAGTCGTTGGTCACGCTGCCGATGGCCATCACCAGGCTGTCATAGGCCAGGGTGCGCGCGGGCGCGGCTTCGCTGCCGTCGTCCTGCAGCAGCGGGGCCAGCTCTATGGTCTTGGCCTGGCGGTTGAGGCCGCACATCCGGCCCATCTGGAACTGGAAATGCTTCCACTTGGCCTGGGCGATGTAGTTGAACTGGTTGTCCGACAGGCTCAGCGAGCCCGCGGCCACTTCGTGCAGCAGCGGCTTCCACATGTGGGTGAGGTGGCTGTCGACCAGAATGATTTCGGCCTGGCCTTTTTTGCCCAGGCTTTGGCCCAGGCGCGTGGCCAGTTCCAGCCCGCCAGCGCCGCCGCCTACGATCACGATGCGATGCGTCATGAATGATTTCCTTGGTTGCCACCCGCAACTGGCGGGTCGGCACAGGTTCCCGGCGGGCCCCGAAGCAGGCCGCCGTCACCAATTCACCAACGATAAACCGAGATGGGCTGTTTCAGGGGGTCGGCCTTGATTGTCCTGCGGCAGCGTAAGGGAAAACCCTAGGTTTTGTGCGAATTCTGTACGGGCCTAGAAACGCGGCAGATCCGGGTGGCTGATCTGCCCGCCGCGCACCAGCATCTTGCCGTATTCGGCGCAGCGGTTGAGCGTGGGAATCACCTTGCCGGGGTTGAGCAGGCCCAGCGGGTCGAAGGCCGCCTTGAGGGCGAACATCTGCGCGTTCTCCGCGGTGGTGAACTGGGTGCACATGGAGTTGAGCTTTTCCACGCCCACGCCGTGCTCGCCCGTCACCGTGCCGCCCATGGCCACGCTGGTTTCGAGAATGTCGGCGCCAAACAGCTCGCAGCGGTGCAACTGGTCGGCATCGTTGGCATCGAACAGGATCAGCGGGTGCAGGTTGCCGTCGCCGGCGTGGAACACATTGGCGCAGCGCAGCTGGTACTTCTTTTCCATCTCCTGGATGGCCAGCAGGATGTCGGCCAGGCGCTTGCGCGGAATGGTCGAGTCCATGCACATGTAGTCGGGACTGATGCGCCCGCTGGCGGGGAAAGCGTTCTTGCGCCCGCTCCAGAAGCGCAGGCGCTCGGCCTCGCTTTCGCTGACGGTGATGGCCGTGGCGCCAGCATCGCGCAACACGGCGCTCATGCGCTCGATCTCCTCGGCCACCTCTTCCGCCGTGCCATCCGATTCGCACAGCAAAATGGCTTCGGCCGTGAGGTCGTAGCCGGCATGGACGAAGTCCTCCACGGCCGCGGTCATGGGCTTGTCCATCATTTCCAGCCCGGCCGGAATGATGCCGGCCGCGATCACGGCGGCCACGGCCGCACCGGCCTTGCGCACGTCGTCGAAGCTGGCCATGATGCAGCGCGCCAACTGGGGCTTGGGGATCAGCCGCACCGTGACTTCTGTGACCACGGCCAGCATGCCTTCGCTGCCGATCACGGTCGCGAGCAGGTCGTAGCCCGGCGTGTCCAGCGCCTGGCTGCCGAAAGTGATGGGCTCGCCGGCCATGGTGAAGCCTTTGACTTCCAGCACGTTGTGCACTGTCAGGCCGTACTTGAGGCAGTGCACGCCGCCCGAGTTCTCGGCCACGTTGCCGCCTATGGTGCAGGCGATCTGGCTGGAGGGATCGGGCGCGTAGTACAGGCCGAAGGGCGCGGCGGCTTCGCTGATCGCCAGGTTGCGCACGCCGCACTGCACGACGGCCGTGCGGCTGTAGGCGTCGACCTGGAGAATGCGGTTGAACTTGGCCAGCGACAGCACCACGCCCAGGGCATGGGGCATGGCCCCGCCCGACAGTCCCGTGCCCGCGCCGCGCGCCACGACCGGCACCTGGAGCGCATGGCAGGCCTGCAGCACGGCCTGGATCTGGTCATAGGTTTCCGGCAGGCACACGACCAGCGGCCGCTGGCGGTAGGCCGTGAGCCCGTCGCACTCGTAAGGCGTGGTGTCCTCGCTGTGCCACAGCAGAGCGTGCGCGGGCACATGCTGGCCCAGGGCCTGGACGATCTGGGCCTGGCGGCGCGAGCGCTCGGAAACGGTGGGTATGGGTTGGGCGGCGGTGGTGTTCATCGTCTATGACTGTAGAGGATGAGGCCGCATTGTGGTGTGAGTTTTATTGCAACGCCGCGTGAAATGCGGCGCTGCCGTCAGGACACCGCCTGACCCAGCCACTGGGCGAAGGCCGCGCATTCCCAGCGGTCCATGGTGCCGGTGTGCCAGCACAGGTAGTGCGCATGCGGGCTGGGCACGTCCAGGGGGAACAGGCGCACCAGCGTGCCGCTGTCCAGCCAGGGGGCGCCGAGCTTGAGGCGCACGGGGGCGATGCCCATGCCGGCGGCGGCGGCGTCGCACAGCAGGCCGATGTCGTTGAATTGCGAGCCTTCGGCGGGCTCTGGCCAGTCCAGGCCGGCGGCATCGAACCAGTTGCGCCAGGGCTCGAGCGGGCTGCGCAGCAGCGGCAGGCCTTCGAGGTCGCTGGGCTGCTCGAACGGGCCATGGGCGCGGACGAAGGCCGGCGAAGCCAGCGGAGTCAGCACATCGCGCGCGATTTCCATGTGCTCCATGTCGGCGTAATGGCCCGGCCCGAAGCGCACGATCAGGTCGGCGTCCTCGGCGACCACGTCGAGCAGCGGAATGCTGACGTGCAAGGCGATGTCGATTTCGGGATAGGCCTCGGTGAACTGGCTCAGCCGCGGAATCAGTATGCAGCGCGCGAACGTCGGCGTGACGGCGAGCTTGAGCCGGCGCCGGCCGGGCACGGAGCTGCTGCCGGGAAAGCGCTGCAGCGCGCCCAGGCCTTCACGCACATGGGCCAGGTAGGCGCTGCCTTCGCTGGTGAGCGAGAAATCGGCGCGCCCGAACAGGCGGCTGCCCAGCATCTGCTCGAGCTGGCGCACGCGGTGGCTCACGGCGCTGGGCGTGACGCACAGCTCTTCGGCGGTCTGCGTCACGCTGCGCAGCCGCGCCAGCGCTTCAAACGTCAGCAGGCACTGGATGGGCGGAATGCGCCGCGCCGCGCTGGGGGCCAGGGCCACAGGATCGGCGGGCGGCATGGGCGTCTATCAGCGGAAGACGACGGTCTTGTGGCCGTTGAGGATCACGCGGCGTTCGCTGTGCCACTTCACGGCGCGGGCCAGGACCTGGCTTTCGGTGTCGCGGCCGCGGGCCGTGAGGTCTTCGACCGTGTCCGTGTGGTCTGCGCGGGCCACGTCCTGCTCGATGATCGGGCCTTCGTCGAGGTCGGCCGTGACATAGTGGGCCGTGGCGCCGATCAGCTTCACGCCGCGGTCATGGGCCTGGTAGTAAGGCTTGGCACCCTTGAAGCTGGGCAGGAAGCTGTGGTGGATGTTGATGGCACGGCCGGCGAGCTTGATGCACAGGTCGTTGGACAGCACTTGCATATAGCGGGCCAGCACGACCAGCTCGGCGCCTTCTGCCTGGATAATCTCGAACTGTCGCGCTTCGGCCTGGGCCTTGGTGGCCGCCGTCACCGGAATGTGGTGGAAGGGTACGTTGTAGCTGGCCGCGAGCTGGTAGAAGTCGCGATGGTTGCTGATGATGGCCCGGATGTCGATCGGCAACAGGCCGGACTTCCAGCGGAACAGCAAATCGTTGAGGCAGTGGCCGTCCTTGCTGACCAGCAACACGGTTTTCATGTTTTCTGCCTGCGAGTGCAGGCTCCAGCGCATCTCGAAGCGCTCAGCGAGTTCGGCCAGCGCCGTCTTGAGCGTTGCGGGATCCGTGTCCGAGAAGACGAATTGCACGCGCATGAAGAACAGGCCGGTGGCGCTGTCGTTGTATTGAGCGGCTTCTTCGATGTTGGCGCCCTGCTCCAGCAGGAAACCGGAGACGGCGTGCACCAGCCCACGACGGTCGGGGCAGGATAGGGTAAGAATGTAGGCTTGGGTCATAGCCCTGCGATTGTCGCAGCATGGGCCGATGGTTGTGGAGTGAGGAAATACATGCAGAAAGAGGGTTCGACCCCCAGGGTGTCGCTGTGCTGGATTGTGGTGTTGTATACGCTGCTGGCATTGCTGTGGCTGTGGGGCAGCGACTGGGTGCTCGCGCACTGGACGCAAGACCCCCGGCAGATGCTGCAATGGAAGAACTTCCAGGGCTACGTCCTGGTGCTGGTCAACGGCCTGCTGGCCAGCGGCTTGCTGCTGCGCATGCGGCGCGCGCGCGCGCAGCGCAAGGCGGCGGCGGCGCTCATCGAAGCACAGCAGCGCGAGGCGCAAGAGCGTCAGCGCCTGGCCACAACGGTGGTGGACAACACCATCGAAGGCGTGGTGGTGACCGATGCCCACAGCCGCATCCTGTCGGTGAACGCCGCCTTCACGCGCCTGCTGGGTTACACCGAAGCGGAAATGCTGGGCCAGACGCCGCGCATGTTCAAGTCGGGTCGGCATGACCGGGCTTTTTACGAGACGATGTGGGAGTGCATGCGACGCACCGGCCACTGGCAGGGCGAGATCTGGAACCGGCGCAAGAGCGGCGAAGTGTTCCCGGAGCGCATGTCGCTGAGTGCCGTGTACGACGGAGCAGGCTGCGTGACGCATTACGTCTGCATGTTCACCGATATTTCCGAGGAAAAGGCCCAGCAGCAGCGCCTGGAGTACCTGGTGCGCAAGGACCCGCTGACCGGGCTGGACAACCGCACCTGGTTCGGTCACCGGCTCGAGCTGGTGCTGGACAGGGCGCATGCCGCACCCAGCAAACTGGCCGTGATGCTCATCAATATCGACCGTTTCAAGGACGTCAACGACAGCTATGGCCACGCCGTGGGCGACCAGGTGTTGCGCCATGTCGCCTTGCAGGTGCAGGCAGCCTTGCGCCCGGGCGACTTGATCGGGCGCATGGCGGGAGACGAAATCGCCGTGGCTGCCATGGACCTGGCCACCGAGGCCCAGGCCGCGCAGCTGGCGCAGCGCTTGATCACCGCGGCCGCCCAGCCCTGGCATGCGCCCGAGGGGGTGGACGTGGTGCTGGGCGTGTGCGTGGGCATCTGCCTTTATCCCGGGCATGCGGACACGGCGCAAAGCCTGTTGCAAGGCGCGCATTCGGCGGTGCATGCCGCCAAGGAGAACGGCGGGCCCGATGCATGGTGCTTTTTCCATGCGGATATGACCCAGGCCGCGCGTGCGCGCCTGGAACTCGAGGCGCGCTTGCGCCAGGCCCTGGCCGACGGCCACATGCGGCTGTACTACCAGCCGCAGATCGACATTGCGACCGGCCGCGTGACCGGCGCCGAAGCCCTGGTGCGCTGGCTGGACCCGGTCGAAGGCCTGATTTCGCCGGCCCGTTTCATTCCCGTGGCCGAAAGCTCGGGCGTGATCGGCCCGCTGGGCGAATGGGTGATGCGCGAAGCCTGTGCCCAGGGCCAGCGCTGGCGCAACCTGGGTCTGCCCGAGATCACGCTGGCCGTGAACGTGTCGCCGCACCAGTTCCTGCTGACGGACATTGTCGGCAGCACGGCGGCGGCACTCGCGGATGCGGGCTTTCCTGCGGCGCAGCTGGAGCTGGAGATCACCGAAAGCGCGCTGGCCAAGCAGCCTGAAGAGGCGATGCTGGTGCTGCGCCGCCTGCGCCAGCTGGGCCTGCGGCTGGCGATCGACGATTTCGGCACCGGCTATTCCTCGTTGGCCCACCTCAAGCGCTTTCCCATCGATGTGCTGAAGATCGACCAGGGCTTCATCCGCGACATTCCGCACAGCGCGGACGACATGGCGATCAGCGCGGCCGTCATCGCCATGGGCCACAGCATGGGCCTGACGGTACTGGCCGAAGGCGTGGAAACCGCCGCGCAGCTGGATTTTCTGCGCCAGCGCGGTTGCGACCACTTTCAGGGCTATCTGTGCAGCCGGCCCTTGCCGGTGTCGGCGTTCGAGGATTTTCTGCGCCGCAGCGCGCAGGGGCCGGTGATGCCCGTGCCATCGTCCCAGGGCTGAGACGCCCGTGCGCCTGAATTTCCCTTTGCGTGTACTGCTGACCCTGCTCGGTGCCTGGGCCGCAGCCCAATTGTGTGTCTGGTGGAAGACGCCTTTGCCGTGGATGCTGGGCCCGCTGATCGCGACGTCGCTGGCCTCGATGGGCGGCGCGCCCACGGCCAGCTGGGGCCTGGGACGCAACGCCGCCCAGTGGACGATTGGCGCTGCGCTGGGGCTTTATTTCACGCCGGCCGTGACGGCGCTGGTGGCCGGCATGTGGTGGGCCATTGCCCTGGGCATCGTCTCGGCGCTGTGGCTGGGCTGGTTGTTCGGCGCCGGCCTGTACCGGTTTCACGCGCCGCGCATGCCGCACCTGCCGGCGAGCCAGTTGCGCGCGACCAGCTACTTCGCCGGAGCCATAGGCGCGGCCTCGGAAATGACGCTGCTGTCGGAGCGCGAGAACGCGCGCACCGATCTGGTCGCGGCCAGCCACAGCCTGCGGCTGGTGATCGTGACTTTGCTGATCCCGTTTGCCTTGCAGTGGAGCGGCCTGCACGGCGTGGGCGAGCCCGCGCTGGTGCGCGTGGTCCATGCACCGGGCCTGGCGCTGCTGGCACTGGGCACGGGCATCGGCGCCTGGGTCATGCTGCGCCTCAAGCGCGCCAATCCCTGGTTTCTGGGCGCGCTGCTGGTGTCCATGGGGCTGACCATGCTGGATCTGCGGCTGTCGGCCGTGCCGCAGGCCATGATGAATGCGGCCCAGCTGTTCATAGGCGTGAGCCTGGGCGTGCGGTTTCGGCGTGATTTTCTGCGCACCGCGCCGCTGTGGCTGGGCACGGTGGCCGTGGGTACCCTGGTGCTGATGGCCTTGTGCGCCGTGCTGGCCGCGGCGCTGGCCTGGGCCACGGGCCTGCCCTGGGTGACCATGGTGCTGGGCACGGCGCCCGGCGGGATCACCGAGATGGCAATCACGGCCAAGGTCTTGCAACTGGGCGTGCCGGTGGTCACGGCTTTCCAGGTATGCCGGCTGATGGCCGTGCTGCTGCTGGTGGAGCCGCTGTACCGGCGGCTGTACAAAGCCAGGCCCGGCTGAAGTACAACGACCAGGGATTCAGGGCGAACGGCGTTTGGCACAGCTCACTGCGTATGAAACTGGCGCGCCCCAGCAAGGGGACACCGAGCAAGGGCCGCCCCGCAGCGATGGTGTCGTCCCTAGCCGGGCGCCCCCCTCCACCGAAGGTTGAGAGGGGGAAGCGGGGGCCGGCCATCCGGCAAAGCCGCTCAGGGGGTGCGTTTAATGCACCAGCACCGGGTTCTGCGCCAGTCCGGCGTAGCTGTCCAGCATGCTTTCCACTTCTTCCTGGGTGGGCGTCTGCAGTTGCCAGGCGAGTATGACTTTCTGGAACATTTCAGCCCAGGAACCGTCGAGGTAGACCTCTTTGCCCGAACGCTTGTCGACGATTTCAAAACCGTGGCGTGGCATCTGCATTTGGGTGTTGGGCAGTTTGTCCGTCGGGGCGGACAGCTCTCCGGCCATGGTCGGCAGGTCGGGCCGGATATGGAGCACCGCAAAAGTGTCAGAGTCGTAAAGCGTTTGCATGGTGGTCCCCCTCGTTGCAAGGTCTGATGTTCTGACAGTCATATGACTGCAAAGCGCCAGACTTCAAGGGCCGCGAGGCGGGGTCGCCTGCAACAGGCCCTTGGCGCCCAGTATTCCACGGATTGCATGTCCGTGCCGGGGTCGGTGGATGCGTTCCTCGCCTCAGGGGGCGGCGTGCGATTTCAGGCGCAGATCGGCAAAATCGCCGTTGGCCTGGGTCAGCCGGATGCGCACCGGCAGATAGTCGAGCGTGGGTGCCAGCCACAGCGCGGCCTGCTGGTCCTGGGGGCGGCGCGGCAGGCGCTCCAGCCTGAGCGCTTCCAGGGTCCCCATGGGCAGCTCCAGGCTTTCCAGGCCTTGGACGCGAAATGTCCAGCGTTCGGCATCGTTGCTGCCGACGGTGGTGAACGTGATTTCCGTGCCTGGCGGGTAGCTTTGCGGCGCGGCCGCGAGCAGGGCGGACAGCTGCAGGAACACGCTGAGCCGGTCCTGGGCGCCTGCGCCTATGGCGGCCGGCGGCGCCTGGCTGCTGAACCGGGCCTGCTGGGCCGCAAAGTCGAAATCGGCGGTTTTTTCGCCGCGCCCCTTGTCGCTGAAGTGCTCGGGAACGAGGCCCGCGGGGCCGATCTGGCCGCTGCTGCTCTGTCCGCGCGAACCGATCAGAAACGCCTTGATTTCCTGGCGCGCCTGGTAATGGCTGCCGTCGTGCTGCCACAGCAGCTCGGCGCTGGCGTGGTAGTCGAAGCGCTTGGACTGGCCGGTGACTTCGAACGACATCCGTGCGGGCGCGGGCAGGCGCACAGCCAGGTCGGTGGCGGCCTCGGCCGGCCCGCCGGCATGGGCCAGCTGCACGCCTTGCAAGGTTTCGGGCTGCGGCGCGGCCGGCGCCTGCGGGGGCTTCTCCGCGGATGTTTCCGCGGGCGCTTCTGGCGCGGTCTCCACTGGCCCGGCCTGCTCTGGCTGCGTGCTCTCGATGCTGTCTGCGGTGTCGGGCTCGGCCGGCGGGTTGGCTGCGGCCGGGACGTCGCGGCTTTCGTCGGGAATGGGCGCCGCGGGCCGGGGCGGCGGCGCTGGCTTCTTCACCACCTTGGGCCGGACGGGGGCGGGCGGAGGAGGCGGCGGAGGTGGCGGTGCAGGTGGCGCGATGCTGCGGGTGGCAAAGCTCTGGAGCTCAGCCTTGTCGGTCGCGGTGTCGCCCGACTGGGTGGGCACTTGCCACAGCACCCAGGCATGCGCGGCCAGCACGGCGGCCGTGATAGGGGCAAGGGCAAGCTTTGGCATGGGGGTATCGTTGCCGGGGCGCTGTAGCTCAGGGAAATCCGCAGCCCAAAAAACTGGCGCGACCCAGCCCAGGGGCACCGAGCAAGCGCCGTCGCGCCGCGAGGGTGCCGTCCCCCTCCACCGAAGGTTGAGAGGGGGAAGACGCGAAGCGGCTCAGGGGGTGCATTTCATGCCCAGCCTAGATCGGCCGACAATTGGCGGGCCGTGGCGCGCAACTGCGTGGCGATGGCGCCGTCGTAGTCGGGGTCGAACGTGGCCAGCGAGCCCAATGTGGTGATGCCCATCACGATGTGGCCCGACGAGTCGAACACTGGCGTGCAAAAGGCCGCGATGCCGGGCAGCAGCGTGTCGACGACGCGGGCCGTGCCGCGCGTGCGCACTTCGGCCAGCATGGCCTGCACATCGGGCGCGGTGAGCGGCAGATCGCGCCGGCCCATCTGGCGTGCGCGCTGCATTTCCTCGGCCAGCATCTTCTGCGTGGCTTCGCTGGGCAGGTAGGCCGCAAAACAGCGGCCCGTGGCCGAGGACAGCAGCGGCATCACATCGCCCAGGCGCAGATTGGCGGTGACCGATTGGGTCGACTCTTCCCAGTGCACGATGGTGGGCCCGTGGTTGCCCCAGACGGCCAGCGCGGCCGTGTGCTGCAGCGCTTCGAGCAGCGCCGGCATGCGTTCGCGCGCCAGGCGCACCGGATCGAGCCGGGTCAGCGCGGCCAGGCCCAGCTGGAGGGCGGCCGGGCCCAGGTCATAGCGCGAGGTGCGACTGTCCTGCACCACCAATCCCAGGCGCTGAAAGCTCACCAGATAGCGGTGGGCCTTGGCGGCGCTCATGTCGGCGCAAGCCGCGACTTCCTTGAGCATCAGCGGCACGCGCGCGCGCGCCAGACCTTGCAAGAGGGCAAAACCGACTTCGACCGACTGGATGCCTGCGCGTTCCTTTTCCATATGCACTAAAATTCACTCGTTCTGTTTAGGTAAACTGATTTACCCAATCGTAATTCAATCGCTGCCGTGTCAGGCCGCACTTTTTTGACCCTGTCACCCAAGGTCCAGTCACCATGAAACTCGCTACCTACAAAGACGGCTCGCGCGACGGACAACTCGTTGTTGTCTCTCGCGACCTGGGCCTGGCCCATTATGCGACCGGCATTGCCAGCCGCATGCAGCAGGTGCTGGACGACTGGGCCTTCATGGCGCCGCAGTTGCAGGACCTGTACCAGCAGCTCAATACCGGCAAGGCACCGCATGCGTTTGCCTTCAACCCCGAGCAGTGCATGGCGCCGCTGCCGCGCGCCTACCAGTGGGCCGACGGTTCGGCCTATCTCAACCATGTGGAGCTGGTGCGCCAGGCGCGCAATGCGGAAGTGCCGGCCACGTTCTACGTCGATCCGCTGATGTACCAGGGCGGCAGCGACGACTTCATCGGCCCCTGCGACGACGTGGTCGTGCCCAGCGAAGCCATGGGCATCGATTTCGAGGCCGAAATCGCCGTGGTGACCACCGATGTGCCCATGGGCAGCACGCCTGCCCAGGCGCTGCAGGGCATCCGGCTGGTGATGCTGGTCAACGATGTCTCGCTGCGCAACCTGATCCCCGCCGAACTGTCCAAGGGCTTCGGCTTTTTCCAGAGCAAGCCGGCGACGGCGTTCAGCCCGGTGGCGGTGACGCTCGACGAGCTGGGCGACGCCTGGGATGCGGGGCGGGTGAACCTGACCTTGCAGTCGAGCTGGAACGGACGCAAGGTCGGCATGTGCGACGCCGGCCCGGAAATGACCTTCCACTTCGGCCAGCTGATCGCCCACATCTGCAAGACCCGCAATGTGCGCGCCGGCTCCATCATCGGCAGCGGCACGGTGAGCAACAAGGGCGTGGGCAAGGGCAAGAACATGGAATGGCCCAAGGGCTACAGCTGCATCGCCGAAAAGCGCTGCATCGAGACCATTCAGACCGGCCAGCCCGTGACCGAATTCATGAAGTTCGGCGACACCGTGCGCATTGAAATGAAGGGCCGCGACGGCCAGAGCATTTTCGGCGCCATCGACCAGACGGTGGTCGAGCCCGAATCCGCAGCCTGAAACCCGGGAGCGCGCGGGACCGGCACCACAGAAGTGCAAGCCCGCGCGGCATGGCCATGCCATGGACGCTCCCTACGCATCCTCCGGCCCGCCGCGGGCGACGCCGGTCAATTCACCAGGAGACAAAAAATGGACCGCAGACATTTTCTGGCCGCGATGACGGCCACGGCCGCCGCGCCTTTCGCATCGCTGGCACAGGCCCAGAGCTGGCCCGAACAGGCCATTCGCTGGGTCGTTCCCTACCCGCCGGGCGGCGGCACGGACGTGCTGGCGCGCACGATGGCCGAAGCCATGCGTACCAGCCTGGGCCAGACCATCGTCATCGAGAACAAGCCCGGTGCCTCGACGAATATCGGCGCCCAGCAGGTGGCCACGGCCAAGGCCGACGGCTACACCGTCATGTCGGCCGACAACGCCGTGCTGGCCTACAACGAGCACCTGTTTCGCAAGCTGCCGTTCAGCCCGGAAAATGATTTCACCTATGTCGGTGGCATGAGCCGCTTTC
The DNA here is from genome assembly GCF_025421555.1 of Acidovorax bellezanensis. NCBI lineage: Bacteria > Pseudomonadati > Pseudomonadota > Betaproteobacteria > Burkholderiales > Comamonadaceae > Acidovorax > Acidovorax bellezanensis. The sequence continues at coordinate 886,846 of NZ_JAODYH010000003.1, read as the reverse complement.
CGCTGGCGCTGGTGGTGAACCCGGCGTTCGAGGCCAAGACCCTGCAGGAATTCCTGGCCCATGCCCGCGCCCATCCCGGCCAGGTGAACTACGCTTCGCCGGGCAATGGCTCGCCCCACCATCTGGCGATGGAAATGTTCAAGGCCCGCACCGGCACTTTCCTGACGCACATCCCCTACCGCGGCGCGGCACCGGCCGTGGCCGACGTGATGGGCGGGCAGGTGGCCTGCATGTTCCTGGACCTGGCCGCGGGCCTGCCGCTGATCCAGACCGGCAAGGTGCGCGCACTGGCCATAGGCTCGGGCCAGCGCGTGGCCAATCTGCCGCAGCTGGCAACCCTGGCCGAGGCCGGCGTGGCCAACTCCGAGGTCTATGCCTTCCAGGGCATGCTGGCGCCCAAAAATCTGCCAGCGCCCATAGTTCAGCGCCTGAATGCCGAGCTCAACAAGGCCCTGGCCACCCCGACCGTGGTCAAGCGCATGCAGGACTTCGGCATGGAAGCCTTGCCCGGCACGCCTGAACAGTTTCGGTCCATGGCCCGCGCCGAAGCCAAGCGCTGGGGCGAGATCATCCAGCGGGCGGGCATCAAGCTCGACTGAGCGCTGTCCTGCCAGAATGCGGGTTGAACGGGGCGTGCGCGCCCCGCACCCCCATTCACAGGAGAGCCGCCATGCAAAATTTTGACTTCAGCAACCCCACGCGCATTGTTTTCGGTGAAGGCGTCGTGGCCAAGCTTGGCAAGCTGTTGCCTGAGACGGCCCAGGTGTTGATCGTCGTGGGCGGCGGCAGCGCCGAGAAAACCGGCACGCTGGCCGAAGTGCGTACTGCCTTGGGCGCGCGCCGGCACGCGACGTTTTCCGGCATCGAGCCCAATCCCACATTGGAAACCGCGATGCGCGCCGTGGAGCAGTTCCAGCAGGGCGGTTTCGACTACCTGCTGGCCGTGGGCGGCGGCTCGGTGATCGATGCCGTCAAGTTCATCGCCGCGGCGGTGCGCCTGCCCGGCGCCGATGCGGCCGCAGCCTGGGAGCTGGTGCGCAACGGCGGACGCACGGTCAGCCAGGCCGCGCCCCTGGGCGTGGTGCTGACCCTGCCCGCCACAGGCTCGGAAATGAACAACGGCGGCGTGCTGACCCATGCGGCCGAAGGCGCCAAATTGCCGTTCTCGAACCGCCGGCTGTTCCCGCAGTTCGCGCTGCTGGACCCGACCAAGACCTATACCCTGCCGACCCGGCAACTGGCCAACGGCGTGGTCGATGCGTTCGTGCACACCATGGAGCAGTACCTGACCTACCCGGTCGACGCGCGTGTGCAGGACCGCTTTGCCGAAGGCCTGTTGCAGACCCTGATCGAGATCGGCCCGCGCGTGGTGCATGACGCTACGCCGGTCTATGCCGACCGCGCCAACCTGGTGTGGACGGCAACGCTGGCGCTCAACGGCCTGATCGGCGCCGGCGTGCCCCAGGACTGGGCCACGCACATGATAGGCCACGAACTCACGGCCCTGTACGGCATCGACCACGCGCGCACGCTGGCCGTGGTGCTGCCGGCCATGATGGATGCGCGGCGCGAGCAAAAGCACGCCAAGCTGCTGCAGTACGCCGAGCGCGTCTGGGGCATCACCGAAGGCTCGGAAGAAGGCCGTATCAATGCCGCCATCACCCAGACGCGCAATTTCTTCGAAGGCCTGGGCGTGCCCACGCGGCTGTCGGCCTACAGCCTGGGCACCGAAGCCGTGGACGCGGCCGTGGCCCAGCTGGAAAAGCACGGCATGGTCCAGCTGTCGGAGCTGCGCGACATCGACGCGGCCAAGGCCCGCGAGATCCTGGTGCTGGCCGTTTGAGCTCCAGCGGCCGCCGGGGGATGCCCCGGTCACCCGCAGTCCGTGGTGAAATGTCTGCGGCCTGCTAGCTCTGCACCGACCCCAGGAGATGTCCATGGAAAATCCGGCGAACCACGATGTCGACGCCCCCCCAAAGCTGACATTTTCAGCGCCGGTCGTCGTCCCGGCCCTGGTCGTACTGACCGCGCTGCTGCTGCTGTGCAGTCTGGCGCCGCAGTTGGCGGACCGCATCTTCTCCAGCGCCCAGGCCTGGGTAGTGGGCCATTTCGACTGGTTCTACACCGGCGTCGTGACGTTTTTTCTGGTGTTTCTGGTGCTGCTGGCATTCAGCCGCTACGGCGACATCCGCCTGGGGCCCGATGACGCCAAGCCCGAGTTCAACTTTGTCTCGTGGACCGCGATGCTGTTCGCGGCAGGCATGGGCATCGGCCTGATGTATTTCGGCGTGGGCGAGCCGCTGCAGCACTATCTGAACCCGCCCACGCAAGTCGCCGGCACGCCTGCCGCCGCGCGCGAGGCGCTGACGTCCACCTTCTTCCACTGGGGCTTTCACGCCTGGGCGATTTACGGCGTGATGGGGCTGGTGCTGGCGTATTTCGGCTTTCGCTTCAATCTGCCGCTGACCATGCGCTCCGGCCTTTATCCGCTGCTGCAGCACCGCATCAACGGCCCCATAGGCCATGGTGTCGATGCGTTCGCGCTGGTGGGCACGATTGCCGGTCTGGCGACGACCCTGGGCTACGGCGCCCTGCAATTGGCCGCGGGCCTGAACATCGTGACGGGCTGGGATACCAGCACCACGATCTTCCGTGTGGGGGTGATCGTGGTGGTGGTGAGCCTGGCCGGTTTCTCGGCGGCGTCGGGCCTGGACAAGGGCGTGCGCAGGCTGTCGGAGGTCAACCTCATTCTCACGTTCATCCTGCTGGGCTTTGTGCTGGTCTTCGGCCCCACCGTTTTTCTGATGCAGGCGTTCAGCGAAAACGTCGGCCATTACCTCTCCCAGCTGGTGGATCTGTCGCTGCGCACTTTCGCCTATGAGCCTGCGCAGGACCCTGCGTGGTTCGGCAACTGGACGATCCTGTACTGGGCCTGGTGGATCTCCTGGTCGCCTTTCGTGGGCATGTTCATCGCGCGCATCTCGCGCGGCCGCACGGTGCGTGAATTCATCATCGGCGTGCTGCTGATTCCCACGGCCTTCAACCTGCTGTGGATGACGGCCTTCGGCAACGGTGCGATCTGGATCGACACCCATGTGGCCCAGGGCGCGCTGGCGCAAACCGCGGGCAATGTGGATGCGCTGCTGTTCCGCTTTTTTGAATACCTGCCGCTGGCCAAGACCGTGTCCTGGCTGGCCATTTTGCTGATCGCCATGTTCTTCGTGACGTCGGCGGATTCGGGCGCTTACGTGGTGGATGCGATCGCCTCGCGCGGCCATCCGCGCTCGCCGGTGTGGCAGCGCCTGTTCTGGGCCGCGGTGCTGGGCGTGACGGCCATCGTGCTGATGCTCGCCGGCGGTCTCAAGGCCTTGCAGGCGATGACCATGGTCGCGGCCTTGCCCGTGGCGGCCATCATGGCGGCCCTGTGCGTGGGGCTGTGGCGAGGCATGCGCGCCGACCTCACGCACGCCACGCAGGACTGGGCGCCGGCCACCAGCTTCTGGAACGGCCAGCACTGGCGCAAGCGCCTGGAGCTGATCGTGCGCCAGCCCAATGCGGGCGACATCCAGCGCTTCATGCAAAAAACCGTGCTGCCCGCCATGCGCGAAGTGGCGACGGAAATGGAGCGCCAGGGCCTGCCGGCCCAGGTGCATGACGACAGCATGAGCACGGAAGGCAGCGATGCGGGAACGGTGCGTCTGGTGATTCCCATCGCCGAGCTGCGCGACTTTGTCTATGGCGTGCGGCCGGTCAAGCGCAAGCTGCCCGGCTTCATGCTGACCGAAGTGACGGAGGCCACGGAAAACGTGCGCCGCCATGTGGTCGAGCCCATGACCTTCTTTGCCGATGGGCGTGAAGGCTATGACATCCAGTACCTGCGGCATGAGGAACTGATTGCCGACATCCTGCGCAATTACGAACGCTACCTGTCGCTCAATGCCGACAAGCGGACGGTGCTGGTGAACAGGGCGCCGGAACATAACGAAGGCACCCCCTGAGCCGCTTACGCGGCATGGGCCGCCCCGGCTCCCCCCTCTCAACCTGCGGTGGAGGGGGACGGCAGCCTCGCTGCGCGGCGGCGCTTGCTCGCTGCCCCTGAGCTGGGGCGCGCCAGTTTCAAGGGCTGCGAGCCTGAGAAGCCCCTCTCGCCTACGCCGCCTGCACCTGCACCACGCAGTCGTAGAAGCTGGGCGCGCGGCCGATGTCGGTGAGGTGTTGGTGGGTCAGCTCGTTGACGTTGGTGCCGTTGGCACCGTCCTTGCGCCACCAGATGCCCAGGCCGATCACCAGGCCTTCGCGGGCCCGGCCGTTGACGCTGGCGTGGCACAGGTGCTCGCCGCGGGCGTTGAACACGCGCACCAGCGCGCCGTCGGCGATGCCGCGCGCGGCGGCGTCATCGGGGTGCATTTCCAGCAGCGGCCGGCCTTCGGCGTTGCGCAGCTTTTGCACGTTGACGAAAGTGCTGTTGAGGAAGTTGCGCGCCGGTGGCGAAATCATGGCCAGCGGGTAAGGGCCTTGCGGGTCGGGCAGCTCGTGGTTGGGCAGGTAGTCGGGCAGGGGATTGACGCCCAGGGCCGCGAGGCTGGCGCTGACGAACTCGCACTTGCCCGAAGGCGTGGCAAAACCGCCGTCGGCAAACGGCGCCTCGGGCAAGGGCAGGTGGGCGAAGCCCGTGGCCAGCAGGCTGTCGAAATCGACTTTGGACGCATCCATGGCCTGGCGGCACAGGGTCTCGTCGCTGTCGCTGAAGCAGGGCTGGGCAAAGGCGGGGTCATACTGGGCCATGCGCGCGGCGAGTTCGCGGAAGATCTGCGCGTTGCTGCGGGCCTGGCCCACGGGCGCGATGGCCGGGCGGTTGAGCAGCACATCGGTATGGCCGTAGCTGCCGTGGATGTCCCAGTGTTCGAGCTGGGTCGTGGCCGGCAGCACGTAGTCGGCATGGTCGGCGGTGTCCGTGAGGAAATGCTCGATGACCACGGTGAACAGGTCGTCGCGCGCAAAGCCCTGGGCCACCTTGGCCGACTCCGGCGCCACGGCCACGGGGTTGCTGTTGTAGACCACCACGGCTTCGATGCGCGGGCCGAAAGCACCGCCGCCGGGCTCGAGCAAGGCATTGCCTATGGTGCTCATGTTCACCGTGCGCGGGCGGCGCGCGCCCAGCAGTTCGGGCTTTTGCAGCGCGGCGCGGCGCGCGGGCAGGACGCCCGAGCTCGACAGCAGCAGGCCGCCGGCGCGGTGCCGCCAGGCGCCCGTGAGGGCCGGCAGGCAGGCGACGGCGCGCACCGCATTGCCGCCGCCGCGTGCGCGCTGCACGCCGTAGTTCAGGCGGATGGCGGCGCGCTCGGTCGTGCCGTAGTCGCGCGCCAGCTGGGTGATCTGCTCCACGGGCAGGCCGCAGACGGCGGCCGCGCGCTCGGGCGGCCATTCCAGCGCGCGCTCGCGCAGCTCGTCCCAGCCCAGCGTGTGGCGCGCCAGATAGTCATGGTCCAGCCAGTCGTTGCGGATCAGCTCGTGCATCAGCGCCAGGGCCAGCGCGGCGTCGGTGCCGGGGCGCAGTTGCAGGTGTTCGTGGCATTTCTCGGCGGTTTCGGTCTTGCGCGGGTCTATGCAGACCAGGCGCGCGCCGTCGCGTTTGGCGGCCTGGGCGTAGCGCCAGAAGTGCAGGTTGCTGCCGATGCTGTTGCTGCCCCAGATCACGATCAGCCGGCTCTCGGCAAAGAACTCCACGCGCATGCCCAGCTTGCCGCCATAGGTGTGCAGCAGCGCTTCGCCGCCGGCGCTCGAGCAGATGGTGCGATCGAGCAGCGATGCGCCCAGCTGGTGGAAAAAGCGCCGGTCCATGCTTTCGCCCTGGACCAGGCCCATGGTGCCGGCATAGCTGTAGGGCAGAACCGCTTCGGGCGCGCGCTGGGCAATGCCGTGCAAGCGCGCGGCGATGTCGGTGAGTGCTTCATCCCAGGAGACGGGCGTGAACTGGCCGCTGCCCTTGGGGCCTGAGCGCTTGAGCGGGGTGAGCACGCGCTCGGCATGGTAGGTGCGCTCGGGGTATTTGCTGACCTTGGCGCAGAGCACGCCGCCGGTTTGCGGGTGCTCGGGGTTGCCCTGGACGCGCGTGGCGACGCCGTCGACCACGGTGGTCAGCAGGGCGCAGGTGTCGGGGCAGTCATGGGGGCAGGCGCCGCGCACGACGGAAACGGGGGACAGGCTGTCGGAAGAGGACATGGCGTTCGTGGGGCTGGAGTTCTGTGGGGGCGCAGTCACGCCATTGTCTCGCAGCAGGATGGGTCGCGGTGGGGGAAAAACCGGGTTTGTCATCATGGGCAGCCGTCTTCGCGCCACAATGGCTGACAGGAGATTTTTGTCCATGTCGCTGATTGAAGAAATTGTTGCGCAGGCCGATGAGCTGGCTGCCTTGCGCCGAGATATCCATGCCCATCCCGAGCTGTGCTTCGAAGAAGTGCGCACGGCCGATGTGATCGCCGCCAAGCTGACCGAGTGGGGCATTGCCGTGCACCGCGGCCTGGGCAAGACCGGCGTGGTGGGCATAGTCCACGGGCGCGATGCCGGTGCCTGCGGCCGGGCCCTGGGTCTGCGCGCCGACATGGACGCGCTGCCCATGCAGGAGGGCAATACCTTTGCCCATGCCAGCCGCCACGCGGGCAAGATGCACGGCTGCGGCCACGACGGCCATGTGGCCATGCTGCTGGCCGCGGCCCAGCACCTGTCGCGCCACCGCGACTTCGACGGCACGATCTACCTGATCTTCCAGCCGGCCGAAGAAGGCGGTGGCGGCGCGCGCGAGATGATCCGCGACGGCCTGTTCACGCGTTTTCCCATGCAGGCCGTGTTTGGCATGCACAACTGGCCCGGCATGGCCGAAGGCCAGATGGCGGTGAGCCCCGGGCCGGTCATGGCCTCGAGCAATGAATTCAAGATCACGGTGCGCGGCAAGGGCGGCCACGCGGCCATGCCGCACCTGGTGCTCGATCCCGTGCCCGTGGCGGCGCAAATCATCATGGGCTTGCAGACCATCATCAGTCGCAGCCTCAAGCCCGTGGATGCGGGCGTGATTTCCGTGACCATGGTCCACGGCGGCGAGGCCAGCAACGTTGTGCCCGACACCGTGGAACTCGAAGGCACGGTGCGCACCTTCTCGGTGGCCGTGCTCGACATGATCGAGCAGCGCATGCAGCAGGTGATCGATGGCATCTGCGCCAGTCAGGGCCTGAAGTATGCGTTCGTGTTCGAGCGCAACTACCCGCCGACCATCAACACCGCACCCGAGGCGGCGCTGGCGCGGGCGGTGATGGAGCGCCTGGTGGGCGCGGCCCAGGTGCTGGACCAGGAGCCGACCATGGGCGCCGAAGACTTTGCCTACATGCTGGAGGAAAAGCCCGGTGCCTACTGCTTCATCGCCAATGGCGAAGGCGACCACCGCGCGATCGGCCATGGCGGCGGGCCCTGCATGCTGCACAACCCCAGCTACGACTTCAACGACCGCCTGATTCCGCTGGGCGCGACGTTCTGGGTCGAACTGGCCAAGGAATGGTTGAAGTAGCCCCCCAGTTTCCCACGCGCGGCGGAGCGGGGCCTGTCAGGCCTTGGTCAGCAGCTCGTCAAATTGCGCGTTGAGCTTGGCTTCTATGCTGTCCTTGAACATGGCGGCCAGAAAGCCCAGTTCGGCTTCGAGTTCGAACGCGCTCGCGGTCACCACGAGCCGGCCGTCGACGCCATTGCCGCTGAAGCGCAGCAGGTCTTGCGCGTCGCCGGGTTCATATTCGCATTGCACGCCGAATTTCTCGGTGGCCTTTTCGCCCCAGCGCTGGGCATGTTGGCGGGCGGCGGGAAGGCCCAGCGTATGGGCGCGGGAAAGCTGGATGTCAGGCAAGGGTTAGTCCGGGTGAAGTGGCATAAAGAGCGGGTGCTGCGATGACTACACTGGGTCGATCGCATCCCCTGATTTTAAGGAGCAACCTGCATGTCTGACCTGAACGCTGCTTTCGAAGCCGCCGTGGCCCATTCCAAGAATCTGAGCGAGCGGCCCGACAACGCCACGCTGCTCAAGATCTATGCCTTGTACAAGCAGGCCACGCAGGGCGACAACGAAGAGAAGAAACCCAGCTTCTCCGACATGGTGGGCCGTGCGAAATGGGACGCCTGGGAAAAGCTCAAGGGCACGGACGGCGATGCGGCCCGGCAGCAGTACATTGCGTTGATCGAATCGCTGCAATAAAGGACCCCCTGAGCGGCTGACGCCGGATGGCCGGCCCCCGCTCCCCCCTCAGAGGGGGGCGGCAGCCTCGCTGCGGGGCGGCCCTTGCTCGCTGCCCCTGAGTTGAGCCACGCCAGTTTCATGGGCGGTGCGGATAACTGCGTTGAGCTGAGCCACCCCTTGGTCTGAAGCGGGTGGCTTTTTTACGGGCGGCACACCGGCGGCTGCTCGCCGGGTGGCATCAGCGCGCACAGCGCCTGCTGGCGCGCGGCCTCGGGCAGGTGGGAGAGTCGCTCGACCGCAGCATGGAAGGCCGGCCAAGGCGCTTCCTGGCCCGCCTGCTGCGCGAACAGCGCCACAAAGGCCGGCACCCACAGCTCGTAGGCCGACAGGGCGCCAAAGGCCGCGTTGTTGGCCTGGGCCACCCACAGGTCCAGGCGCTGCAGGGCCTGCGCGCTGGCCTGGGGGCGTGCGGCCAGTTCCGGCGTGGCCAGCCATTGCGCGCGCAAGCTCTGGTAGCGGGCGCGAAAGTCGTCCAGGATCACTTTCTTGGCCGCAGCCAGCGCCGTGTCCGGCGGCTCGGCATACAGGGCTTGCAGCTTGTCGCGCGTGTCACGCGTCAGCGCGCGAAACGCCAGGCGGCGCTGCTGCGCGGCCTGCCAGGCGGGAGCGGCAGCGGTCGCCGTGGCCGACTGTTGCAGCCAGGCGCGCGTGCCCATTTGCTGCACGGCCGTGGCATAGGACTCGTTGAACGCCATGTCGCTGGCCAGGTAGACGCGCTGGTGGGACAGCTCGTGGAACAGCAGGCCGACCAGCTCGCCTTCGGGCCAGTTCACAAAGGTATTGAGCAGCGGGTCGCCGCCGAGCCAGTTCAGATAGCCCAGCGTGGAATAGGCGGGCACGGGATAGACGAGCACTTCCAGGCCTTGCGCGGCCAGACCGCTGGCCTGGGTCTGGGCGTCGGCCTGGGCGAAGTAGCCGCGGTAGCCGACGCAGCCGGCGATGGGGAAACACCATTGGTGCAGCTCAAGCGAATCGGGCGGGGCGGCCGTGACGTTCCACACGGCGGCCGTGCGTCCCAGATCGGCATAGCTGCGGTAGCTGGCGTTGTCGGGCAGGGCCAGGGCCTGGCTGGCGAAATCGCGCGCCTGCTGGGCCAGCAGCAACTGGCGGCGCAGCGCGGGGGCGAGCTCTGGTGCCTCCAGCACCTGCATGACCGGCCGGGCCGCTTCCAGCATCTGCCACTGCCCGCGCGCGCCCTGCCAGTAGTAGCCCAGGTCGGGCAGGGCGCAGCCGCCGACCAGGGCCGCAAGGGCCAGACAGACCAGGCGCTGGGCCTGCGCCTGGCCCCGTTGCGCACGCTGCGGCCGAGGGCTGACTACACTGAGGGCTTCATTCACCATGTTTTCCGATCTGATGGACTTCTTTACGCTGGCGATCATTGTCTCCATTGCCATTTATGTGCTCAAGAAGCAGGAGCAGCGGCGTCGCACGCAACTGCTCGCCGAGTACCTGGGCCGCTACCAAATCGAGAAACTCATGGGCGGCCTGGTGGAAGGTTATCTGCGCGCGCTGGGCGAAAGCGATCTGCAGCGCCGCACCCAGGTCTGGGCGCTGCTGGAAAGCACGGAGAAAAGCCTGGCCGAGCAGTTCCAGCGTTTTGCCGACGATTTTTCCAAGGTCGATGCAGAGCAGGTCCGCGTGAGCACTTTGCCGCTGGCGCTGCCCTATGTGGACAGAATTTACCCGCGTGGCACATTCGACATGCGCGAGATGGTGAAGATCCATGCGCGCGGACTGGCCGCGCCACAGGTGTTTGCCGCGCAGGACGACGACGAGCGCCGCAAGCGGGCCTTTGCGCTCACGGCTGAAATTTTCCTCATGCAGCACAGCTGCCACTGGTTTTGCAAATCGCTGACCGTGGCTTCGGTGCGACTGCTCGCGCGCCACCAGACGGCGTACGAGCAGGTGCTGGCCTCGGTTTCGTCCGCGACGCGGGACGCCTATCTGCGACTGATCGGCAGGGCCTAGGAGCTCAGGCCTGGGGGTCGATTGCAGGACAAGGCCAATAGCCGGCCTAGGTGTAAAGCTATTGCGGGCTTTTTATGGAAAGCGAAAAATAGTGCCTGACATGAAACAACTGATCCATACCCTTGAGGGCCGGCTGGAGCCGCTGCCGGTCTCCGTTGCCGTGGAGTTGCCTTCGGGCCAGCGCGTGGGCAAAAGCTCCACCCAGGTGCTGCTGCGGTTTCGTTCACTCGCGCCGCTGGCGGCCCTGGCTGCCGGCCATATCGGCACACTGGGGGCCGCGGTGGTCGAGGGCCAGGTGGAGCTCGAAGGCCGGGTGCGGGACATCATGCGCGCGGCTTCGGCGCTGCTGCAGTCCGACCCGGTGCGCGGCACGCCCAGCTGGTGGTCGCAAATCATGGCACGCACGCGCTCCATGGCGCTGCACACCTTGACGCGCGATGCCGAGCAGGTCCAGTTCCATTACGACCTGTCCGATGATTTCTACGCCCTGTGGCTCGATCCCCGGCGGGTCTATTCCTGCGCCTATTACCGCGAGCCCGGCATGGACCTGGCCCAGGCCCAGGAAGCCAAGCTGGACCATATCTGCCGCAAGCTGCAGCTGCATCCCGGCGAGCGCTTCCTGGACATAGGCGCGGGTTGGGGCGGTCTGCTGCTGTGGGCCGCCGAGCATTACGGCGTGAAGGCCCATGGCATCACCTTGTCGCGCAATCAGCATGCCTATGTGAACCAGCTGATCCAGCAGCGCGGCCTGCAGGACCGTATGCACATCGAGCTGTGCGACTACCGCGAGCTGCAGCCCGACAAGGCATTCGACAAGATTGCTTCGGTCGGCATGTTCGAGCATGTGGGCCAGGCCCATATGCCCGAGTACGGCGATACCGTGTGCCGCCTGCTCAAACCCGGCGGCATGGCCTTGATCCACGGCATCACGGCGGGCGGAGTGAATAATGTGGCGGTGGGCGCGGGCATGGGCGAGTTCATCGACCGCTACATCTTCCCGGGCGGCGAACTGCTGCATGTGAGCAAGGTATTGCAGGCGCTGTCGCAAAGCGGCCTGGAGATGGTCGATACGGAAAACCTGCGACCCCATTACGCGCGCACGCTGTGGGCCTGGTCCGATGCGCTGGAAGCGCAGTTGCCGCAGGCCGAGCGCATTCTCGCGGCCCAGACCGATGCCGAACGCGGCGCGCGTGCGCTGCGTGCCTACCGGCTGTACCTGGCCGGCTGCGCCATGGGCTTCGAGCGTGGCTGGATCGCCCTGCACCAGATGCTGGTAACCCACCCCGACGGCCAGATCGCCAGCGGCCCCATGGTCGGTGCCCAGTCCGGATACCCGTTCAATCGCGAATACATGTACACCCAAGGAGTTTCATGCCCTACAAGTTCCAATCCCGTGCCACCGCCGATCTGATCATGCTCGACGCCACGGCCCAGCGGCTGCTGGCCCTCATCGGCAAGGAGACGGACCGCCCCGGCATCATCACGCTGGAGCAGATTCCGGGCGCCATCGCGGCGCTGGAACAGGCGGTGCAAAACGACGAAGCCCGGCGCGCCGCGGCCGGCAATGGCCAGGACGATGAAGAGGTGTCGGAGGACGACGCCCCCAGCCCGCGCGACAGCGTGAGCCTGCGCCAGCGCGCCGCGCCTTTCATCGAAATGCTGGGCCGCAGCGCCGCAGAAGGCCGCGACGTGACCTGGTAAAAACAAAAAAGCCGCCAGCCTGAAAGGGCTGGCGGTTTTTTTAAAAGTACTGGCTTTGCAACGCTCGCAATGCCCACGGTCTACGAAACTGGCGTATCCCAGCAAGGGACAGCGAGCAAGGGCCGCCCCGCAGCGAGGCTGTCGTCCCCCTCCACCGAAGGATGAGAGGGGGAAGCCGCAAAGCGGCTCAGGGGGTGCCCCTATTTAATCAGCGTAAGCCCCTGCAGCCTGAATGACCTTGCCCCAGGTGGCGATTTCCGACTGCACAAACTTCTTGTGGCCTTCGGGCGTGATGCGGTCGTCGGCGGCAATCACGGCACCCAGCTGTTCTTCCTTGTGGATGAACTCAGGTTCCTTGAGCGCCAGACGCATGGCTTCGTTGACCTTCTTGACCACGGCGGCAGGCGTGCCCTTGGGCGCGTACAGGCCGTGCCAGACGGTGACCTGGAAGTCCTTGAGGCCGCTTTCCGCCAGCGTAGGCAGGGACTTGAGCGCAGGCGTGGTCAGACGCTTGGGCGTGGTCACGGCGTAGGCCTTGACCTTCTTGGATTCGATCTGTGCCGTGGTGTTGGTGGTCTGGTCGCACAGCAGGTCGACCTGGTTGCCCATCAGGTCGGCAATGGCCGGTGCCGCGCCCTTGTAGGGCACGGGCGTCATTTCGGTCTTCAGCGACGACTGCAGCATCAGGCCGCAGAGATGGGAGGCGGAACCGATGCCGGCATTGGCCAGATTGACCTTGCCCTGGTTCTTGCCGATCCAGGTCAGCAGTTCCTTGTAGTTGTCCGCGGGCAGCGTGGGCTTGCCGATCAGCGTCATGGGCACATCGTTGATGATGCCCAGGTACTCGAAGTCATTGACCACGTTGAACGACAGCTTGCGGTACAGCGAGGGCACGGTGGCCATGCCGATGTGGTTGAGCAGCAAGGTGTAGCCATCGGGATTGGCGCGGGCCACCTTGGCAATACCGATGGCGCTGCCGGCGCCGGCAGTGTTGTCGATGACGATGGTCGCATTGCCCAGATGCTTGCGCATCGAATCGGCGAGATCGCGGGCCACGCGGTCGGTCGGGCCGCCAGCGGTGAACGGCACGACGATGGTGATCGATTTGCCCGCGGCGGGGTAATCCTGGGCTTGCACTCCGACGGCGGCAATGGCAGCCATGGCGAGGGTCGCCAGTTTGAAAAACTTCTGCATGTATTGTCTCCTTATGAGGATGAATCATAGGGAGGATTCGTGCGATTGTTCCTACACAAAAACAAGTGTTTTCCCTGTGAAACCGCAAAAAAATACCGGGCAGGACGGGTTGCGCCGCTGCCCGGGGTTCAGCGGTAGCTGCGCGCGTCTTCGATCACCACGCCGTCGTTGGGCAGCTGGCCGGGCGCCAGCGGCTGCACATCGCAGCGCAGCTTGGTGAGATCGCGCACGCATTCCCCGATCTGGCGCAGCAGCGCGGGATCGGTGTCCAGTGTTTCGACCTGCAGTTCCATGCTGTCGTTGGCCATTTCTCCGCGCACCACCAGGCGCGCGCGCAGCACCTGGTCGAAGCGCTGCACGACCTGATTGACCTGGGCCGGGTGCACGAACATGCCGCGCACCTTGGTGGTCTGGTCGGCGCGCCCCATCCAGCCCTTGATGCGGGTGTTGGTGCGCCCCGTGGGGCAGTCGCCAGGCAGCACGGCCGACAGGTCGCCGGTGCCAAAGCGCACCAGCGGATAGCCGGGGTTGAGTGTGGTGACGACCAGTTCGCCGACTTCGCCGTCGGGCACGGGGTCGCCGGTGCCGGGGCGCACGATTTCCACGATCACGTTTTCATCGACCACCAGGCCTTCGCGCGCGCAGGTCTCGTAGGCGATCAGGCCCAGGTCGGCCGTGGCGTAGCACTGGTAGGCCTGAACGCCGCGCTCGGCCAGCCAGTCGCGCAGCGATGGCGGAAAGGCTTCGCCCGAGACCAGGGCCTTGTGCAGGCTGGGCAGGTCCTGGCCCAGGCTTTGCGCTTTTTCCATCAGGATGCGCAGAAAGCTGGGCGTGCCGATATAGCCCGCGGGACGCAGTTCGGCCATGGCCTGGACCTGCTGCTCGGTCTGGCCCGTGCCCGCGGCAAACACCGTGCAACCCAGGGCCTGGGCGCCGGTTTCCATCATCGCGCCCGCGGGCACGAAGTGGTAGCTGAAACTGTTGTGCACCAGCTCGCCCGAGCGAAAGCCCGCGGCGTGGATGGCGCGCGCCATGCGCCAGTAGTCGCGCCCGCAGCCTTCGGGCTCGTAGATGCCGCCGGGGCTGGAAAACACGCGCGGCATCTGGGCGCCGAAGGCCAGCGCGCTGAAGCCGCCGAAAGGGTTGTCGGCGCGCAAGGCCTGTTGGCGTTCCAGCAACTGCGACTTGCGTGTCACGGGCAGCCGGGCCAGGGCCTGGCGCGAGGTCACCGTGTCGGGGTCCACATCGGCCAGGATTTCGGCAAACGCCGGCGAGGCCTGGCGCGCATGCGCAATCTGGCGCGGCAGTGCCGCCATCAAGGCCTGTTCGCGCGCCGCGGGGGCGCGCGATTCAAGCGCGTCGTAATGATCTGTCATGGAGGATTCCTTGGCTCCGGGAGGGCGCGGGGGTGAGCAGGGGGTGGTCCGTCAGGCCAGCCAGCGCTTGCGCCGCTTGTAGCTCTTGACGTCCTTGAAGCTTTTGCGTTCGCCTCCGCCCATGCCGAGGTAGAACTCCTTGACGTCTTCGTTGTTGGCCAGTTCAGCGGCCGGGCCGTCCATGACGATGCGGCCGCTTTCCATGATGTAGCCGTAGTCGGCATAGCGCAGGGCCATGCTGGTGTTCTGTTCCGCGAGCAGGAAAGTGACCTGCTCCTTGGTGTTCAAGTCCTTGACGATGTTGAACACCTCTTCGACGATTTGCGGCGCCAGGCCCATCGACGGCTCGTCGAGCAGCACCATGCGCGGGTTGCTCATCAGCGCCCGGCCGATGGCGCACATCTGCTGCTCGCCGCCCGAGGTGTAGGCGGCCTGCGAGTGGCGCCGGGTTTTCAGGCGCGGAAAGTAGTTGTAGACCTTCTCGAGGTTGGCGGAAATCTCGCCCGCATCCTTGCGCGTATAGGCGCCGGTCAGCAGGTTTTCCTCGATGCTCAGGTGGGCAAAGCAGTGCCGGCCTTCCATCACCTGGACAACGCCGCGCTGGACCAGGTCCGACGGCGTGAGGTTGGCGATCTGTTCGCCTTCGAGCTCGATCGAGCCCTTGGTGACTTCGCCGCGCTCGCCCTTGAGCAGGTTGGAGATGGCGCGCAGCGTGGTGGTCTTGCCAGCGCCGTTGCCGCCCAGCAGGGCGACGATGCTCTGGCGCGGCACCTGCAGCGACACGCCCTTGAGCACCAGGATCACATGGTTGTAGATGACCTCGATGCCGTTGACCACGAGCAGCGGTTCGGCAGTGGCAGCGGCGCCGGGCGTGGGGGCAGTAGTTTCAGACATGGGAACAGCCTCGCTGGGGAAATCGAAAAAATTGCATCCGCGCTGGCCAGGCGCCCTGGGGAGCCTGGCCAGCGCGCAGTGGCATCAGTTGCAGCTGCGTGGGGTGACGTTCTTTTCCTTGGCGTACTTGTCGGCGTACTCCTTGACCAGCGGCGCCACCATGGCCTGGTCCGCCTGGTACCAGTCGGAGACCACGTTCCACTTGCTTCCGTCCCACTGGGCGATGCGCGACCAGTCGGTGCCCAGGTGGTTGGTGCAGCTGGTCTTCACGGGACGCAGGATCTTGCCGAAGCCCAGGGCGTTGAGCTTTTCCTGGGTCAGGTTCAGGTTTTCCAGGCCCCAGCGCACTTGCTCGGGCGACATGACCTTGCCCTTGCCGTACTTTTCCTGGGCCGCGCGGATGGCTTCGACCTGCAGCATGGAGATCACCATGCCGCGGGTATGGGCCATCGCGCCCACGCTGGAAACATTCGAGGCCGTGCCCTGGCTCTTGTCGTAGACCATGGACTTGACGTCGTCATGCACCTTGTCGTGCTCGGCCGTGTTGTGGATGGTCACGGTGTTGTAGCCCTTGGCGCCGGCACCGATGTCCTTGACGTCATGGTCCGAGCCGGCCCACCAGATGGCGTAGATCTTTTCGCGCGCGAAATTGGTCGCCTGGGCTTCGCGGATGGCGGTGGGCGTCATCACGCCGGCCGACCACAGCAGCACATAGTCGGGGCGCTGCTGGCGCACTTGCAGCCAGGTGGATTTCTGCTCCACGCCGGGTGCCGTGACGGGCAGCAGCATCAGCTCGAAGCCTTCCTTGGCGGCGCGCTTTTGCAGCAGCGGAATCGGCTCCTTACCGTACGGCGAGTCGTGGTAGACCAGGGCGATCTTCTTGCCTTTGAGGCTGCCCTTTTCCTTCTTCAGGATGTCCTGGATCATGGAGTCGGCGGCGGTCCAGTAGTTGCCCAGCAGCGGGAAGTTCCACTCGAACACCGAGCCGTTGGCCGATTGCGACAGACCGTAGCCCATGGTGACGATGGAGCGCTTGTCGCCCGGCGCCTTGTCGCTGACGGCGAAGGTGATGCCGGTGGACTGCGGGTCGAAGCTCGCAGCGCCGCCATCCTTGTTCTTCAGACGTTCGTAGCACTCCACGCCCTTGGCCGTGTCGTAGGCGGTTTCGCATTCCTCGAAGGAAATCTTGACGCCGTTGACGCCGCCCTTGGCATTGACCAGCTTGAGGTAGTCCTGCTTGCCGTCGGCCCATGGAATGCCCAGCGGGGCGAACTGGCCGGTGCGGTAGACCAGCAGCGGAACGAACTGGTCCTGGGCCATGGCCGCGGGGGCTGCGACCAGCGCCCCGAATCCCAGGGCGGCAGTGGCCGCGGCGAGCGCAACTTTCTTGAACATCATGATTTGTCTCCTGTCAGGTTGAGGATAGGGATCACAAAAGGGCGGCGAACACTTCTGGCGAGTGCTTTCCAAGGCCCGGGCAACGGCTCAGTGCGGGAAAGGCCAGAGCCGCAGTTTCTGCTTGGCGGTGGACCACAGGCGGGCCAGGCCATGCGGTTCGACGATCAGGAAAAAGACGATCAGGGCACCGAAGATCATGTGCTCCAGATAGGTGGCGGTGGCCGTGGACAGCGGCAGTCCCAGCCAGTGCGGCACATTGGTCAGCACCAGCGGCAGCAGCACGAAGAACGCCGCGCCGAACAGGCTGCCCATGATGGAGCCCAGGCCGCCGATGATGATCATGAACAGCAGCTGGAACGAGCGGTCGATGCTGAACGCGGCCGGCTCCCAGGCGCCCAGGTGCACGAAGCCCCAGAGCGCGCCGGCGATGCCGACGATGAAGGAGCTGACGGCGAAGGCGCTGAGCTTGGCGTAGACCGGACGGATGCCGATCACCGACGCGGCCACGTCCATGTCGCGCATGGCCATCCAGTTGCGGCCGGTGGCGCTGCGCACCAGGTTCTTGGCCAGCAGGCCCAGCACGCACAGCAGGCCCAGGCACAGCAGGTATTTCTCGGCCGGCGTGTCAATGGTCCAGCCGGCGATGGCCAGCTTGCCGGCGCTGACCGAGCCCGACGAGGAGTGGTTGGTGACCCAGGGCGCACGGCTGGCCAGCCAGTCCATGAAGAACTGGGCGGCCAGCGTGGCCACGGCCAGGTACAGGCCTCGGATACGCAGGCTGGGCAGGCCGAAGACCACGCCGAACAGCATGGCGCACAGGCCGCCGCCGAGCAGCGACAGCAGCAAAGGCATGCCTTCGATGCGCACCTGCAGGTTGTAGGCGGCATAGGCGCCCACGGCCATGAAAGCGCCCGTGCCCAGGGAGATCTGGCCGCAGTAGCCGACCAGGATGTTGAGTCCCATCGCGGCCAGGGACATGATCAGAAAGGGGATCAGCACGGCCTGGAAGGTGTAGTCGCTGACGCCCAGCGGAATGGCGACGAAGGCCACCAGCAGCAGGATCAGTATGGCGATACGGTCCTGGGCAATCGGGAAGATTTGCTGGTCGGCGGCGTAAGTGGTCTTGAACTGACCGTTTTCACGATAGAACATGGGGAACTCCTGAAACGGTCGTCAAACGCGGTCGATGATCTTGTCGCCGAACAGACCTTGCGGGCGTACCAGCAGGAAGGCGAGGGCCAGGCCGTAGGCAAACCAGGTCTCTATGCCGCCGCCCACCATGGGGCCCAGATAGACCTCGGAGAGCTTTTCGCCGACGCCGATGATCAGGCCGCCGACGATCGCGCCGGGGATGGACGTCAGTCCGCCCAGGATCACCACCGGCAAGGCCTTGAGCGCCACCAGCGACAGCGAGAACTGCACGCCCAGCTTGGAGCCCCAGATGATGCCGACCACCAGGGCCACACCGCCGGCCACCGACCAGACGATGACCCAGATGCGCGACAAGGGGATGCCGATGGACTGGGCCGCCTGATGGTCGTCGGCGACGGCGCGCAGCGCCCGGCCGGTCTTGGTCTTCTGGAAGAACAGCGCCAGGCCCAGCACCAGCAGGGAGGCAATGCCGGCCGAGTACAGGTCTTCCAGGCTCACCAGCAGGCCGCCGGGGAACAGGCCGTCGAGGATGAAGATCGGGTCCTTGGGCATGCCCACGTCGATCTTGTAGACGGCGCTGCCGAACAGCAGCGGGCCCAGGCCGTCGAGCAGGTAGGCGATGCCCAGCGTGGCCATCAGCAAGGTGATGGGCTCCTGGTTGACCAGGTGGCGCAGTGCCAGCCGCTCGATCAGCCAGGCCACGCAGACCATCAGCGCCAGGGCGACGATGATGGCCAGCAGATTGCCCAGCATGCCGGGGGAGATGCCCAGCCATTGCGGAATCCATTCGGAAAAACGCGCCATGGCGAGGGCCGAGAACAGCACCATCGCGCCTTGCGCAAAGTTGAATACGCCAGAGGCCTTGAAGATCAGCACAAAGCCCAGCGCCACCAGGGCGTAGAGCATGCCGACCATCAGGCCGCCAAAAAGGGTTTCGAGAAAGAATGCCATGGGGCTTTGCTCCTGTGCGCTGAATGCGTGCGTGCTTAGTGCGCGTTGCCCAGATAGGCGCGGATGACGTCGGGATTGGCGCGCACGGCCAAGGGTTCTCCGTCGCCGATTTTCTTGCCGTAGTCGAGCACGACCACGCGGTCCGAGATGTCCATCACCACGCCCATGTCGTGCTCGATCAGCACGATGGTGGCGCCGTACTCGTCATTGACGTCGAGGATGAAGCGGCACATGTCCTGTTTCTCCTCGACGTTCATGCCGGCCATGGGCTCGTCGAGCAGCAGCACTTGCGGCTCCATGGCCAGGGCCCGGCCCAGGTCGACGCGCTTTTGCAGGCCGTAGGGCAGCTGGCCCACGGGCGTCTTGCGGTAGGCCTGGATCTCCAGGAAGTCGATGATGTGCTCGACGAATTCGCGATGCCGGGCTTCCTCGCGGGCCGCAGGGCCCACGTGCAGCGCCTGCATCAGCAGATTGCTTTTGATCTTCAGGTTGCGGCCGGTCATGATGTTGTCGATCACGCTCATGCCCTTGAACAGCGCCAGGTTCTGGAAGGTGCGGGCCACGCCCATCTCGGCCACCTGGCGGCTGTTCATGTGCGAGAAAGTCTGGCCGCGGAACGTGATGCTGCCGTCGGACGGCGTGTAGACACCGTTGATGCAGTTGAGCATGGAGCTTTTGCCGGCGCCGTTGGGGCCGATGATGGCGCGGATTTCATGCTCGCGGACATCGAAGGAGATGTCCGTGAGTGCCTTCACGCCGCCGAAGCGCAGGCTGAGGTTCTTGACGTCGAGAATGACGTCGCCAATGGATTGGGTGCGCATGCGTTTCCTTCAGGCCGGGGCAAAGGTCTTGGCGTCGAGCAACGCGAGCGTGGCGCTCAGGCTGCCCGTGCGTCCGTCTTCGAACTTGACCTGGGTGGTGATGAACTGCTCGGTGCGGCCGTCATACAGCGCATCGACCAGTACCGCGTATTTGTCGGCGATGAAGTTGCGGCGCACCTTGCGGGTGCGGGTCAGCTCGTCGTCGTCCGGGTCCAGTTCCTTGTGCAACACCAGAAAGCGCGCGATCTGGGTGCCGGCCATGCCGGCTTCGCGGGCCAGGTCGGCGTTGACCTGGGCGATGCAGTCGGCGATCAGCCCCTGCACCTGGGTCTTGGAGGTCAGGTCGACATAGCCGCCATAGGGCAGGCCCTGGCGTTCGGCCCAGTTGCCCACGGCTTCGTAGTCGATGTTGATGAAAGCGCAGACCTGGTCGCGCTTGTCGCCAAAGCACACGGCTTCCTTGATGTGCGAGAAGAACTTGAGCTTGTTCTCGATGTAGTTGGGCGCGAACATGGCGCCGGCATTGGTCTTGCCCACGTCCTTGGCGCGGTCGATGATGCGCAGGTGGCCGTCGGCGTCGATCACGCCGGCGTCGCCGGTGTGGAAGTAGCCCTGGTCGTCGATGACTTCGGCGGTCGCGTCGGGGCGCTTGTAGTACTCCTTGAGCACCGACACGCCCTTGACCAGCACTTCGCCGTTGTCGGCCAGCTTGAGCTCGATGCCGGGCGCGGCCTGGCCCACGCTGTCGAGCTTGACCTGGCCGTTGTGCTGGATGCAGACATAGGCGCAGGTCTCGGTCTGGCCGTAGAGCTGCTTGAGGTTGATGCCGATCGAGCGGAAGAAGCGGAACAGGTCGGGGCCGATGGCCGCGCCAGCGGTGTAGGCCACGCGGATGTGCGACAGGCCCATCACGTTGCGCAGGGGGCCGTAGATGGCGAAGTCGCCGAGGCGGTAGAGCACGCGGTCGAGGAAGCCCACGGGCTTGCCGTCGAGGATGTCCGAGCCGACACGCCGGGCCAGCTGCATGCATTGCTCGAACAGCCAGCGCTTGGGGGCTGCCGCGTCTTCCATGCGGATGGACACGGACGTCAGCATGCCTTCGAAGATGCGCGGCGGTGCGAAGTAGTAGGTCGGGCCGATTTCGCGCAGGTCGATGGACACCGTCGCCGCCGATTCGGGGCAGTTGATGGTGAAGCCCGCGACCAGCCACTGGGCCAGCGAAAACAGGTGGTCGCCGACCCAGGCCGGCGGCAGGTAGGAGATGACGTTGTCGCTGGCGTTGAGGCCGTCGACCTGCACGCCGCCCGCGGCCGATTGCACGAAGCTGGCGTGGGTCTGGCACACGCCCTTGGGCTTGCCCGTGGTGCCCGAGGTGTAGAGGATGACCGAGACGTCGCTGGGCTGCAGTTGGGCGAGGCCGGCTTCCCAGGCGCCGGGGTGGGCTGCATCCCAGGCAGCGCCGCGGGCGATCAGGTCGGCCGTGCTGATCAGGCCGGGCTGGTCGTAGTGGCGCAGACCGCGCGGGTCGTCATAAATGATGTGCTGGATGCCGGGCACGGTTTCGCGCACTTCGAGCAGCTTGTCGACCTGCTCCTGGTTTTCGGCGAACGCAAAAGCGATGTCGGCGTCCTGCAGCACGAACATCATTTCGCTGGCCACCGCGTCCTGGTAGAGCGGGATGGGCACGCCGCCCAGGCTTTGCACGGCGACAAAGCCCATGTAGACATGCGGGCGGTTGTCGCTGATCAGCGCCAGATTCTGGCCGCGGGTGAAACCCAGGGTGGAGAGGCCGCAGGCGAAGTGGCGCACTTCTTGTGCGACCTGCTGCCAACTCCAGGTCTGCCAGATGCCGTATTCCTTTTCCCGCAGCGCGGGTGCGCCCGGGCGTTCGGCGGCATGCTTGAGTAGCAAATGCGGGAACGTGGTGGTCATTCCGTTTCCTCTGATTGAGAACTTGCGTGGCCCGGCGGGTGCGGGAAGTGATCTTGCTTGGATTGAGGTCGATAGTACGAAGGGGTTTGACGCTTTTTTGTCTTGGCGATGACAATCCCGGGGAAACTCCTTAGCGGGTAAACGCGCTTTGCGCCAGTCCCTGAAAGCGTGAATGGCTGTGGGAAATCCCCGATCGGCAAGTCAGCCTGCGCGCGCCATGCTGTAGGTCATGAGCCATGACTTGTCCTTGCACCAGCGCCGCCGAGAACCCACACCCCAGGAATTGCGCAATATCCATTGGCTGGAAGTGCTCCAGCCGCACGAGCGGGCGCGCGCCGAGGCCGCGCTGCTGGTCGGTGACGCCCTGCCTGGCGATTACGTCTGCCGGGTCGGCCGCCCCGTGACCTACTGGTTCGGCCTGGTCGAAGGCCTGCTGAAAATCTGCGCCGACAACGAACAAGGCCAGACCGTGACGTTCACCGGCGTGCCGCCGGGCGGCTGGGTGGGCGAAGGCACGGCCATCAAGCGCGAGCCCTATCGCTACAACATCCAGGCGCTGCGCAAAAGCGTGGTCGCCGGTCTGCCGATAGACACTTTCCACTGGCTGCTCGACCATTCGCTGACATTCAACCGCTTCATGCTCGACCAGCTCAACGAGCGTCTGGGCCAGTTCATCGCCGCGCGCGAAATCGACCGCATGGGCAGCCCCGAAGTGCGCGTGGCGCGCAGCCTCGCGGCGTTCTTCAATCCCGTGCTCTACCCCGGCATGGGCCAGGTGTTGCGCATCACCCAGCAGGAGCTGGCCTATCTGGTGGGCCTGTCGCGCCAGCGGGTCAACGAGGCGCTGGCCAACCTGCAGGACCAGCAGGCGATACGCATCGAATACGGCGGCCTGCGGGTGCTGGACCTGGACGCGCTGCGTCGCACGCAGTTCACGGCGAATTCCCTGGCCGTCTGAGCGTGGATTGCCCCTTGCTGTGACTGGGCTAATGGTGCTGGGCACGGCCCGGCCGCCGGGGCCGGTTCAGAGGGCCGGGTACTGGTATGTACCCGCGCGGCCCTCGACAAACCTGTGTTACCAAGCAGCCGCAGGGCGGGGCGGCGACAATAGAGGCAAATGTCCTCTTCCCCATCTTCTCCTCGCACGCCTGCCTCCGGGTCGCGTGCCACCTTGCGCATCACTTCCACGCCGGCAGCGCCGGCAGCATCCGGTCCCCGCTCTGCGGGCGGCGGTGCAGGTGCTCGCACAGGCAAACCAGGTGGCAGCCGTGATGGCGCCGCCCGTTCTTCCGCGCCCTATGGCGATCGCCAGCGCGGCCCTTCGGGCGCTCCGCGCTTCGAACGCCGTGATGATGCGCGTGGCGGCCCACGCCAAGGCGGCCCAGGCCCGCGTGAAGGTGGTGGTCGTGAGGGCGGCTTCGGTCGTCCCGATGGCGCACCGCGTTTCGAGAGCCGCGGCGGCCCACGCCAGGATGGTCCGCGTTCCAGCGGTCCACGCGAAGGCGGCGGCTTCGGTCGTCCCGATGGCGCTCCGCGCTTCGAGAGCCGGGGCGGTCCACGCCAGGATGGTCCGCGTTCCAGTGGCCCCCGCGAAGGCGGCGGTCGCGAAGGTGGCGGCTTTGGTCGTCCCGACGGCGCTCCGCGCTTCGAGCGTCGCGATGATTTCCGTGGCGGTCCACGCCAGGACGGCCCACGTTCCAGCGGTCCACGCGAAGGTGGCGGTCGTGAAGGTGGCGGCTTCGGTCGTCCCGATGGCGCTCCGCGTTTCGAACGCCGTGACGGCCCTGGCCGCGATGATTTCCGTGGCGGCCCCCGCCAGGATGGCCCGCGTTCCAGCGGTCCGCGCGAAGGCGGTGGTCGTGAAGGCGGCGGCTTCGGTCGTCCCGACGGCGCTCCGCGCTTTGAGCGTCGTGATGATTTCCGAGGCGGCCCAAGCCGTGGCGCACCGCAAGGTGGCGGTCCACGTCAGGACGGCCCACGTTCCAGTGGTCCACGCGAAGGTGGCGGCCGTGAAGGCGGCGGCTTCGGTCGTCCCGACGGCGCTCCGCGCTTTGAACGCCGCGATGATTCCCGTGGCGCTCCGCGCCAGGATTCGCGCGACGGCGCACCGCGCTTCGAGCGCAGCGGCGGTGAAGACTGTCCGGGCAAGCCACGTGTCGACGACCGCCGCTCCGGTGGTGGTGATCGCCGTCCCGCGGGCCGTTTTGCCGGCCCCGGTGCCGACCGCAATGACCGCGGCGACGAAGCCCCGCGCCGTCCGTTCACCGGCATTCGCACCTACAACGTGCCCACGGGCGAAGAGGCGCGCAAGATTCCCGTGAAGCGCCCGCCGCAGCAGGCGACGGTGCAGGAATCCGCGCCCGGCTCGGTGCGCATCAACAAGCGCATGGCCGACATGGGCATGTGCTCGCGCCGCGAAGCCGACGACTGGGTCGAAAAAGGCTGGGTGCGTGTGAACGGCGAAGTCGCCGCCATGGGCGTGATGGTCATGCCGCTGGACCGCATCACGGTCGACGACGCCGCCAAGGGCTTGCAAGAGCAACAGGTCACCATCCTGATGCACAAGCCCATGGGCTATGTCAGCGGCCAGGCCGAAGACGGCCACACGCCGGCCATCGCCCTGCTGAGCCCGCAAACCCGCTGGAATCTGGATACCAGCGCCACGCGTTTCAACTTCTCGCAGCTCAAGGGCCTCGCGCCTTGCGGCCGCCTGGACATTGACTCCGTGGGCCTGCTGGTGCTGACCCAGGACGGCCGCGTGGCCCGCCAGCTCATCGGCGAAGACTCGGTGATGGAAAAGGAATACCTGGTGCGCGTGACCTACGGCGACGTGCAGATCAATGTCCAGGAGCAGTTCCCCGCCGACCAGCTGGCGCTGCTGTGCCATGGTCTGTCGCTCGACGACCAGCCGCTGCAGCCCGCCAAGGTGGACTGGCAGAACCCCGAGCAGCTGCGTTTCGTGCTGACCGAAGGCAAGAAGCGCCAGATCCGCCGCATGTGCGAACAGGTCGGCCTGAAAGTGGTGGGCCTCAAGCGCATCCGCATCGGCAATGTCGTGCTGGGCAACCTGCCCGCCGGCCAATGGCGTTACCTGGGCGCTGACGAGAGCTTCTGAGCGCCCTCGTCTGCCGCAACAAAAAGGAGCGCCCCGGCGCTCCTTTTTTCATTTCATCTTGCGCCGGCCACCGGCTTGCCGCTCAGGCATCCCGGTGGTCGGCCTCGCCGGCCTTCCAGTAGCCTTTGGCGCTCACGCGATGCCTTTCGAACTGGCGCTCCTGCAGATAGTGCATGCGCAGTGCGCGCACGGCCGCAGACTCGCCGGCGATCCACAGATAACCCGGACCCGGTGGCAAGGGACGGTACATCAGGTGTTGATGCAGCGCCATGCCCGGGGCCGCGCGCACGGTCAGCCATTGCACGCGCAGCGAGGCCGCGCTGGCGATGGCCTGTTGGTCCACCGCTTGCGGCATTTCCACATAGACCTTGGCCTTGAGTCCGGCCGGCAGGCTGCGTGCAATCGCCTGGATGGCCGGCAGCGCCGTCGCGTCGCCGGCCAGCATTGTCCAGCATGCGTCCTCGGGCAGCGCGAAACCACCGCTGCGCGGACCGGCGATGCCTATGCGTTCGCCGGCATGCGCCTGGCTCGCCCATGCCGATGCCGGGCCCGAGGTCGCATCGACGCCATGCAGCACGAAGTCCAGGTCCAGCGTCCTGGCCTGGTGGTCGATGCCGCTGATGGTGTAGGCCCGACCTTCGCCTGAAGGCAGGAAGACTTTGAGCCAGGCGGCAGGGGCTTCGATGCCATCGGCCTGCAGCAACGCGGCCACTTCGGAGCCGCCGACCGTGATGCGGCGCATGTGCGGTGTCAGTGTGCGCACTGCGATGACTTGCGCCAGCGCAGTCCTGGATTTCGGGCGCGCGGACTCAAGCATGCCGGCCCCCTTGTGGCGCGCTGGCGAGCAGCCGCACGGCCACCAGCGATGACATGGCCACGGCCAGCGCCCCGGCCAGGTAGACCGCATCCACGCCCCAGGCGCCGGCCATCGCGCCGGCCGCAGGCCCGGTGATGGCCAGTGAGATGTCCAGGAAGGCCACGTAGGCGCCCATGGCCGCGCCCCGGCTCTGGGGTGGTGCCCGGCGCACGGCTTCGACGCCAAAGCCCGGGAAGGCCAGCGAATAGCCGAACCCGGTCAGTGCCGCACCCAGGTAGGCCAGAGGGGCGCTGTCGGCCCCCCAGATCAGCAACTGCCCTATGGTTTCGATCGCCACGCAGACCAACGCGACGCGTGCGCCGCCCAGCTTGTCCGGCAGATGGCCGAACAGCATGCGCGCAGCGATGAAAGCCAGGCCAAAGCAGGTGAAGGCCAGCGAAGCATTGCCCCATTCCCTGGCCGCAAACAGCAGCGCGATGAAGACCGTGATCACGCCGAAGCCCACGCTGGACAGGGCCAGCCCCAGTCCGGGCATCCAGACGGCCCCCAGCACCTGATAGAACGGCGTGCGGAGCGTGGCGGTGGCAGCGACAGGGCGCAAGCCGGCAACCATCGCCAGGGCCAGCAGCCCAGTGAGCACGGTCGCCACGGCAATCCCGCCAAAGCCCCACTGCGCATGCACCGCCACTCCGGCGGGTGCACCGGCGGCGTAGGCGCCGTACATCGCCACGCCGATCCAGGCCATGACCTTGCCCGCGTTCTGCGGCCCGACCAGGCCCAGGCCCCAACTCAGCGCACCGGTCACCACCAGGCTCTCGGCGCAGCCGAGCAGCACCCGGCCGAGCAGCAAGACCGCGATCGACGCGGCGGGCGTGGCGACCAAGGCCAGCGAAGCCAGATAGGCCAGCCCCGAGCAGGCCGCGATCACCAGGCCCGAGATGACTGCGCGCCTGGCGCCTTGCGTGTCGGCCAGCGCCCCGGCCCAGGCGCGCGACAGCAGCGCCGCGGCGAACTGCGCGGCTATCACCACGCCGACCAGCAGCGTGCCCGCGCCGAGGGTGTCGTGCAGGTGCAGCGGGAGCACCGGCAGCGGCAGGCCTATGGTCAGAAAGCCGACGAACACCGCCAGCGCGATGGGCAGCAGCTGCCGAAAAACAGAGGCTTCGGCGGGCCTGTGCCCGGCCGCGCAAGGCGGCGCAGAGGAAGAATAGGAACGCATGGAGAACTCCAGAACACGAGCAATTGCTCAACAATGTCTAGAATATGAGCTATTACTCGCGTTGAAAACTCGCGTTCGGAGCCCCCCATGCCATCTCTGCCACAACCAAGAAGGACGCCGCGCCAGGCCCGATCCCAGGCGCTGGTGGAGGCCATTCTCGAAGCCACGGCTCGCGTTCTGGCCGAGCGAGGCTATGCCGGCACCAATACGAATCTGGTGGCCGAGCGTGCCGGCGTCAGCGTGGGCTCCGTCTACCAGTACTTCCCCAACAAGGATTCGCTGATCACCGCGCTGCACGAGCGCCATGCGGCGCAGATGTACACGGTCATCGACACCGTGCTGGCGAACAGCCAGCCGCGCACGCTGCGCGCGCACATCGCGGCCATGGTGCATGCGCTGCTTGCGGCGCACCGGGTGGAGCCGGAACTGCACCGCGTGCTGGAGAAGGAGTTCCCGTTCTTCGACGCGCCCAAGGACCAGAGTCCGGCGGACAACAGCATCCAGCAACGGGTGCGCCAATTGCTGGAACAGCATCGCGACGAGATCGCGCCGCGCAACCGCGATCTGGCCACCTGGGTGGTGCTGCAGACGCTCGATTCGCTGGTGCACGCGGCCGTGATCGATGCGCCGTCACAGTTCGCGCCCAGCGCGGTCGAACGCGCTATCGTGGAAGTGCTGATGGGCTACCTCGCCGGGGCCGCGCGCTAGGCGGGTCGAGGGCCTGAAAAAAAAAGAGCGCCGCGGCGCTCCATTTTTCCTGTCGGGACGAAGCTCAGGCTTCGTCGTTGCGCGCCAGCAGGCAGCGGTAGATCAGCGCGCCGATGGCTGCGCCGACCAGTGGTGCGACCCAGAACAGCCACAGCTGGTCCAGTGCAATGCCGGGGCCGAACAGCGCCGGGCCGGTGCTGCGCGCGGGGTTGACCGACGTGTTGGTCACGGGAATCGAGATCAGGTGGATCAGCGTCAGGCACAGGCCGATGGCCAGGCCGCCAAAGCCGGCAGCGGCATGCTTGGCGGTGGCGCCCAGGATGACGATCAGGAACACGGCGGTAAGCACCACTTCGATGATCAGGGCCGAGACCAGACCATAGCCTGCGGGCGAGGCCGCACCGTAGCCGTTGGTGGCAAAACCGCCGATGCTGGCGCCGGGCTTGCCGGTGGCGATGCAATACAGCAGGGCAGCCGCGGCCACGGCGCCCAGCACCTGGGCGATCACATAGCCGGGCAGCTCGGCGGCCTTGAAGCGGCCGCCCACCACCAGGCCCAGCGACACGGCCGGGTTGAAATGGCCGCCGGAAATCGGCCCTAGCGCATAGGCGCCGGTGAGCACGGTGAGACCGAAAGCCAGCGCGACCCCGGCCCAGCCTATGCCGACTTCGGGAAAGGCCGCGGCCAGCACGGCACTGCCGCAGCCGCCGAAAGTCAGCCAGAACGTGCCGATGAATTCGGCCGACCATTTGTTCAGATTGCTGTGCATCTTGATCCCCCACGGAGGTCAAACTGCCGGAATCGGCGCCCGGACATTGCGCGCCGCCCGGCGTATTCGGACAGCGTCAAAGTTATATCCGTAATGAGGGTGTAAGTGGCGTAGGCAATTGTCAGGCATCGACAAACGGTAGCTGCGCCGCCTGGCTTGATAATTGCCGGTCAGGCCTTACATGCCACTGGTCTGTAGTCCGTATCTTGCAAAAAATCCATTTCCAATCCTATGAGCAAGCAAACCCATTCCTTCCAGGCCGAAGTGGCCCAGCTTTTGCACCTGGTCACGCACGCGCTGTATTCCAACAAGGAAATCTTCTTGCGCGAGCTGGTTTCGAATGCTTCCGACGCCTGCGACAAGCTGCGCTTCGAAGCGCTGAACAACACGGCGCTGTATGAAGACCAGCCCCAGCTCGAAGTGCGGGTCTCGTTCGACCAGGACGCGCGCACCCTGACCATTGCCGACAACGGCATAGGCATGAGCCAGCAGGAAGCCATCGACCACCTGGGCACGATTGCCAAGAGCGGCACCAAGGACTTCATGCGCAAGCTCTCGGGCGACCAGCAGTCCGACGCCCAGCTCATCGGCCAGTTCGGCGTGGGCTTTTACTCGGGCTACATCGTGGCCGACAAGATCACGGTGGAATCGCGCCGTGCCGGCCTGCCCGCCGAAGAAGGCGTGCGCTGGGTCAGCGGCGGTACGGGCGACTTCGAAGTCGAGCAGATCACGCGCGCCCAGCGCGGCACGTCCGTCACTCTGCACCTGCGCGAAGATGCCGAGGAATACCTCAACGCCTGGAAGCTCAAGCAGATCATCGGCAAGTATTCCGACCACATCAGCCTGCCCATCCTGATGGAAAAGGAAGAGTGGAAAGACGGCGAACTGCTGGTGCCCGGCGATGAAAACGGCGGTCGCCAGCCCGGCGGCATGGTCAAGACCGGCGAGTGGGAAACCGTCAACCAGGCCAGCGCCCTGTGGACCCGCCCCAAGAAGGACATCTCTGAAGCGCAGTACCAGGAGTTCTACCGCGCCATCAGCCACGATTCGGAAAGTCCGCTGACCTGGGCGCACAACCGCGTCGAAGGCAATACCGAGTACACCCAGCTGCTGTTCATCCCGGCCAAGGCCCCGTTCGACCTCTGGAACCGTGACAAGAAAACGGGCGTGAAGCTGTACGTCAAGCGCGTCTTCATCATGGACGACGCCGAAGCCCTGCTGCCCAGCTACCTGCGCTTCGTCAAGGGCGTGATCGACTCGGCCGACCTGCCGCTCAACGTCAGCCGCGAGCTGCTGCAGGAAAGTCGCGACGTGAAGCTGATCCGCGAAGGCTCGACCAAGCGCGTGCTGTCCATGCTCGAAGATCTGGCCAAGCACGACCAGCATCCGGCGGCTGTGGACGCCGCGGCGGCCGATGCCGACGGCGCGGCAGCCGATGCTGTGACCGACGTGGTCAGCGAAGACGACAAGGCCAAGGAAGGCAAGTACAGCCAGTTCTACGCCGAGTTCGGCGCCGTGCTCAAGGAAGGCCTGGGCGAGGACTTCGCCAACCGCGAGCGCCTGGCCAAGCTGCTGCGCTTTGCCTCGACCACCAGCGATGCCGCGACCGTGTCGTTTGCCGACTACAAGGCCCGCATGAAGCCGGGCCAGGAAACGATTTACTACATCACGGCCGACACCCTGGCCGCGGCCAAGAACAGCCCGCAGCTCGAAGTCTTCAAGAAAAAGGGCATCGAAGTGCTCTTGATGACCGACCGCGTCGACGAGTGGGCGCTGAACTACCTGACCGAATTCGACGGCACGCCTTTGCAGTCCGTGGCCAAGGGTGCAGTCGATCTGGGCGACCTGCAGGACGAAGCCGAAAAGAAGGCCGCGGAAGAAGCGGCTGAAACTTTCAAGCCCCTGCTGGCCAAGCTCAAGGAAGCGCTCAAGGACAAGGCCGACGACGTGCGCGTGACCACGCGCCTGGTCGATTCGCCCGCTTGCCTGGTGGTCAAGGACGACGCCATGAGCAACCAGCTCGCACGCCTGCTCAAGCAGGCCGGCCAGGCCGCACCCGCGTCCAAGCCCGTGCTGGAAGTCAATGCCGAGCACCCGCTGGTCAAGAAGCTCGAGGGCTCGGTGCACTTCCATGACCTGGCCCACATCCTGTTCGACCAGGCCCTGCTGGCCGAAGGCGGCCTGCCGGAAGATCCAGCTGCCTACGTCAAGCGGGTGAACGCACTGCTGGTCTAAGCGGCTGGCAGTGGGCGGCTGAGCCGCCCGCGATTTTCTGCCAATCCCCTGCGCCTGTGGGCCAGGGGATTTTTTGCGTCTGAGGGCTTTTCACGGCAAGTCTCGCCAAGCCGTGCACCTGGAAAGGGATACCTGCCGGGACTTCCACCTGCGGCACAATGACTCCATGGACAAACACAGCAGCATCCGGCGTCACGCCGCCCGTCTCGCGGGCGTGGCAGCCCTGTTGGCCGGCCTCGCCGGCTGCAACTCCATGGGTGTGGGCATTGGCATTCCGGTCGGCCCTTTGTCGGTCGGCGTGGGCATGGGCAGCGGTGGCCCGAGCCTGGGCGTGGGCACGGGCTGGGGGCCGCTGGGCGTAGGCGTGGGCGTGCAGTCCGGCGGTCAGGTCACGGGCCACGCGGGTGTGGGCGTGTCGGCGCCCGTGGGCGCGGCTTCGGTCGGCGTCGGCGTGGGCCGTTCCACCGTGCTGCATGACCCGAATGCGAATTCGAATGCACCGGTGCAGCCCGTGCCGGAAGCGGCCCCGGCGCCAGGCGCCGTGCGCCAATGGCAGGACGCCCAGGGCCGGGTCGTGCCCGAGTGCCAGACGCGCGGCGGCTGCGGCCCGCGCTGATGCCGGCCTGGCCGCGAAGGCCAGGTGCAGCGTTCAGATGTCCAGCACCAGGCGCTCGCCCTGGCTGCGGGAGCAGCAGATCATGATGGTCTTCTCGCGCGCATGCTCCTGCGGCGTGCGCACCGTGTCGAGGTGCTGGGGCTGGCCTTCGAGGCAGATGACTTCGCAGGCACCGCAAACGCCCTGCTCGCAGGAATACATCACATCCAGCCCGCGGGTCTTGAGCACTTCCAGAATGGTCTCGTCCGGCCCCACGGGAACGCGCATTCCCGAGCGCGCCAGCACGACCTCGAACCCGGCCGCCATTGCAGTGCCCGCATCGCTGCGCCCCGGCGCCGCAAAGCGCTCCATGTACAGCCGGCCGCTGCGCTGGCTCGCATCCATGGCCGCGAGTTCGTCGAGCATGGGCTGCGGGCCGCAGGCGTAGACATCGCAGTCGGTGCGCGCGGCGGCGACCACCTGTGCGGCGCGCGGTGACTGCGGGCCATCGGCCGCGGGCGACAGGTGCAGCTGCACGCGCGCGTCGTTGCGCAGCTGATCGGCAAACAGCATCCGGGCTGGCGACCGGCCCCAGTAGTGCAAGGCAAACGCGCGTCCCTGGGCCTCGAGCGCGTGCATCATCGCGTAGACCGGCGTGATGCCTATGCCGCCGGCGAGCAGCAGCACCGGCGCCTGTTGGCCGTTGTCGTCGCGCAGTGCGAAATGGTTGCGCGGCGCTGATATCTCCAGCGCCATGCCGACACGCGCCTCCTCGTGCAGCCAATGCGAGCCGCCGCGGCCCGCGCGGTCGCGCTTGACGGCGATCAGATAGCCTTCGGGCCCGGACGAAGGCAGCAGCGAATACTGCCGCACCAGGCCGTTGGGCAGGTGCAGGTCGACATGCGCGCCGGCCTGCACGGGCGGAAAGCCCGGTGCGTCCAGCGGCACCAGCTGGTAGTGGCAGATGTCCTCGCAGCCATGCTGGATGGCCTGCAGCCGTGACCGCAGCCTGGTCGCGGTGGGCTCAGACCGTGCCATACATCACACCCATGTCGTGCAGCCACTTGCGGTATTTCTGGCCCAGCAGGTCGGAGCGGTGGTGCAGTTCCTGGCGCAGGTCGACCGGAATGCGTTCCGGGCGCTGGGTGTCGACGATGGCGCTGTCCTGCGCATAGACCAGATCCTGGCGGCGGCGCACTTCGGCATCCGTAGGCTGGGGATCGAAATTCATGGCGCAGCAGATGCGGATGATGCTGTGGGTCGCGTCGACCTGCTGCGCGGTGAAGAAAGTGCAGAAGCGATCGTTGTCGCTGCCCAGGTGGGCATGCTGCGGGTCGGAGATCACTACCCGTTTCTTGAAGTAGGCGACCAGCGGGCGCAGACACTTGTAGGCGTAGTGGGCGATCACCGGGATCTCGCGCGGGTCGCCATAGGGCTGCGTGACCTGGATTTCCGAGGTGCTGAGAACGCCGTCTTCGAGCTTGACCTGGTAGGCCGGGATGGGATCGGGCAGGTCCATGATGCCGTTGACGCCGGCATGGACGAAAGGAAAGTGCGTAGGGTCGATGAAGTTTTCCAGCGCGCGGTAGCCGGAGCGGAAGTGGTAGGGGCCGCAGACCACTTTCTTGTAGCTCGGGTCATCCCACTCGGGAAAGCTGGGGATGTCCTGCGCGGGCTCGCCCAGGCAGGCCCAGACCAGGCCATAGGCTTCCTTGGTGTGGTGCTGCAGCGCCTTGGCCTTGGCCATGGGTTTTTCGGTGGGCGCCGCGGGCATCAGCACGCACTGGGCCGTGGCGTCGTAGTTCCACCCATGGTAGGGGCAGACGACACGGTTGTTCTGGATGAAGCCCTTGGACAGGCGCGCGCCGCGGTGGATGCAAAGATCTTCCCAGACATGGGCGACGCCGTCGTCGTCACGCCAGCCCACCAGCTCGCGCTCGAATAGCGTGATGGGCACCAGTTTGCCGGGCGTGATCTCTTCCGATGTGGCCACGACATGCCAATCGTTGAGCAGTACGGGTTCGATGACGGGTTCGTCGAGGGTCCGGGATGGGGCGGGACAGTTCATCATGGTTCCTTGTTCAATGGGCGTTATGAGGAGGGGAGAAGGGCGTGCGCTCAGCCGCCGAGGTAGGACTTGCGAATGGTTTCGTTGGCCAGCATGTCGGCGGCATTGCCGCAAGTGACGATGCGTCCGTTCTCCAGCAGATAAGCGCGGTCGCACATTCCCAGCGCGGCGTAGGCGTTCTGCTCGACCAGCAGCACCGTCGTGCCTTCGCGCCGGACTTCGAGGATCAACTCGAAGATCATCTGCACGATGTTGGGCGCCAGCCCCAGCGAGGGCTCGTCGAACATGGCCAGGCGCGGGCGCGCCATCAGCGCGCGCGCAATCGCCAGCATTTGCTGCTCGCCGCCCGACAGCGTGCCGGCCGCCTGGCCGCTGCGCTCGCGCAGGCGCGGGAAGCGGTCGAACATGCGTTCCATGTCCGTGCGCACGCGCTGCCGGTCGAGGCGGCGGTAGGCGCCCATTTCCAGGTTCTCGCGCACGCTCAGCTGGGGAAAGACGCGCCGGCCTTCGGGGCAGTGGGCAATGCCGCGCTCGATGATCTCGGCCGGCATGGCGCCGCCGATGTCGTGGCCGTCGAAAGTGATGCGGCCGGTGGTCAGCGGCTCGAGCCCGCTGATGGCGCGCAGGGAGGTGGACTTGCCGGCGCCGTTGGCGCCGATCAGGGTCACGAGCTCGCCTTCGCGCACTTCCAGCGATATGCGATCCACACCCAGGGTTGCGCCGTAGCGCACGCTGATGTTTTCAAGCTTTAGCACGTTCAATCCCCGTTCCAAGGTATGCGCGAATGACGTCGGGGTTTTGCTGGATGGCCTGGGGCGCGCCCGTGGCGATCAGCTTGCCGTGGTTCAGCACGATGATGTGATCGGAGATCGACATCACCATGTGCATGTCGTGCTCGACCAGCAAGATGGTCACGCCCCGGTCGCGAATCCGGCGCACCATGTGCTTGAAGGCTTCGGTCTCCGACGGGTTCAGGCCCGCGGCCGGCTCGTCGAGCAGCAGCACCCGCGGTTGCGCGGCCAGGGCCAGCCCCACGCCCAGCAGGCGTTGCTCGCCATAGGAGAGCCCGTTGGCCAATTCCTGGGCACGGGCGCGCAAGCCGACGAACTCCAGGATCTCGTGGGCTTCGGCGCGCAGCCTTTGCTCTTCCTGGCGGAAGGCGCCGCCGCGCAGCAAGGCCTGGAGCACGCCCCCGCGGCCGCGCAGATGCAGGCCCGTGAGGATGTTGTCGAACACCGTGCAGCCGGCGAACACGCTCGTGCGCTGAAAGCTGCGCACCAGACCGCGCTGGGCAATGCGGTCCGGCGACAGACCCGTCACGTCCTCACCAAACAGCCGGACCCGGCCGGACGTGGCGCGCATATAGCCCGAAATCACATTGAATGTCGTGGTCTTGCCGGCACCGTTGGGGCCGATGAGACTCACGATCTGTCCGGCGGTGACGCTGAAGCTCAGCTGGTCCACGGCCGTCAGGCCGGAGATCTGCATGGTCACCTCTTCGAGCCGCAGAACTTCCTCGGGTGTGGTCACCGCTTTGGCATGGGAGTTCATACGCCCTCCTTGGCGACGGCCGCGTCGGGAACGGGTGTGGATTGCCGTGTGCTGCTTGCGTGGCGCGCAGGTTTGCGGGCCAGTGCCGGCACGATCCCGCGCGGCATGAAGACCAGGATCACGACCATCAGCGCCCCGTACAGCATCCATTGGACTTCGGGCGCGAGCCAGCCGCGCAGCAGCTCGGGCAGCAAGCCGAACAGCAGGCCGCCGATGACCGGGCCCGACAGCGTTCCCTTGCCGCCGACGATGACCATGATGACCATGGTGATCGTGAACATGAACATGAAGACGTCGGGGTCGATGATGCGCACGGTGTGGGCGTAGAGGCCTCCGGCCGCACCCGCGATCGCGGCCGCACCGACTGCGGCGATGCGCAGGTAGTGCGTGACGGGAATGCCCATGGAGCGCGCTAGGGTCTCGTTCTCGCGCAGCGCAATCATTGCCCGGCCGACGCGGCTGTGGACCAGCGCCGCGACCAGCAGATACGACAGCAGCGCCACCGCCAGCACCAGCCAGTAGGTGCTGGCCTTGCTGACGAGATCGATCACGCCCGCACCGGGCACCCAGAAGGTCAGCGCCGGAATGTTGTTGAGCGCCATCGGCCCCTCGGTCAGGTCGACCCAGTTGACTGCCACCATGCGCATGACCTGCGCGAAGCTGATGGTCACGATCACGAAGTAGGCGCCGCGCACGCGAAACGCCAGTTGCCCGATCAGCCAGCCGAACAGCCCGGCCAGCGCGACGGCGCTGGCGAAGGCCAGCCACACCGGCTGGGGCGCGACCACCCAGGGCTGGTCCAGCCCGGGCAGGGACAGGTCAAACCCCAGGGACAGCAAGGCGGTCGCATAGGCGCCGACGCCGAAGAAGGCCACATGTCCCAGGCTCAGTTGCCCGGTGTAGCCCAGCAGCAGGTTCAGGCTGATGGCCGCGATGATGAAGATGCCCGCGGAGGCGACCACGGACAGCACATAGGGGTCAGGCCACCAGAGGGGCAAGGCCGCGAGCACCACGGCCACGCCGATGAAGGTCAAAGTAGAAGATTGGGAAGCATTCATGGTCAACCCACCCGTTCCTTGGAAGTGAACAAGCCCTGGGGACGCAGGACCATGACGATCAGGATCACCAGGAAGCCAATGGCGTCACGGTAGGCCGTGGAGATGTATCCGGCGCCGAACTCCTCGATCAAGGCCAGCGCGAAGCCGCCCAGCGTTGCGCCGAGCAGGTTGCCAAGGCCGCCGAGAATCACGATGGCGAAGGCCTTGAGGCTGGCCAGGTCGCCCATGGTCGGGTTGACCACGAACACCGGTGCCAGCAAGGCCCCGGCCACGGCGGCAAGGCAGGAGCCGAGCGCGAACGTCAGCGTGTAGATGCGCGAGACATTCACGCCGACGATCTTGGCCGCGTCCCTGTCCTGGAAGGTGGCGCGCATCGCCAGTCCCAGGCGCGAACGTTCGATCAGCAGGTAGAACGACACCAGCAGCACCAGCGCCGTGCCCAGCACGAACAGCCGGATCGGCGACACCGACACCGCGCCCAGCACAATGGGCTCCTGCGAGAACGGCGACGGCACGGCCTTGGCGACCCCGCCCCAGAGCAGCAGCTCGGCGTTCTGCAGCACGATCATCACGCCGATCATGATCAGCATGACCTCGTCCATCGCGGCCAGATTGCGCCGGCGCAGCAGCATCCATTCGATCAATGCGCCTATGGCCAGGCCGGCCACCGCGGCCACGAGCACCGAGCCGAAGTAATTCAGCCCGAGTACGGAAACAAAGCCATAGGCGACGTAGGCGCCCAGGGTGTACAGCTCGCCGTGCGCCATGTTGACCACCTTCATGATGCCGAAGATCAGCGTCAAGCCAATCC
The DNA here is from genome assembly GCF_025421555.1 of Acidovorax bellezanensis. Classification (NCBI taxonomy): domain Bacteria; kingdom Pseudomonadati; phylum Pseudomonadota; class Betaproteobacteria; order Burkholderiales; family Comamonadaceae; genus Acidovorax; species Acidovorax bellezanensis. The sequence goes on along the minus strand of NZ_JAODYH010000003.1, from coordinate 850,238 downwards.
CCAGCAGCGCATAGGTGGACCCCTGCACGAGGCCGTTCAGTAGATGTTGGAAGAATTGATCCACGATGTGCTCCGCAGGCCGCAGCAGCTGCGGCCGTGCAATGGACGTTGCTTACTTGACCTGGACCTTGCCGTCCTTGAGCTCGACGACATAGACGCTGGCCTCGTTCTGGCCGCTTTCCTTGCCGGCCGGGCCGTCTTTCGCGAAGGCGATGTCGCCGTTGACGCCCTTGACCTTGACTTTCCACAGCGCGTCGCGAATGGCCGCGGGCTCGGCCTTGCCGGCAATGCGGATCGCCTCGGCGATGGTCAGGATCGCGTCGTAGCCGCGAAAGCCTTCGGACTGGCCGGGCAGGTCCCACTTGCGTTCGGTCCATGCGTCGGCGAACTCCTTGGCCACTTCAGGGTACTTGGCGCGCGTCAGATCCCAGGGCGCGAAGAACAGCAGGTGCTGGCTGGCATAGCCCTTGGGACCCGGCGTCTTGAGCAGGGGCTCTGGGAAGGAGCCGCCCGTGGTGATGATGCGTTGCGCCAGGCGCTGCTCACCGGCCTGGCGAATGGCCAGCGTCAGCTGCTCGATGCCGGACGTCACGATCAGCGTGTCCGCGCCGGTGTTCTTCAGCGCGGCCAGTTGCGCCGACAGGTCGGTGGCATCGGGCGCCATGGTTTCGGCACGGCCCACGGTCACGCCCTTGGCTTCGAGCATCTTCTTGAAGGCGGCTGTGGCGCCCAGGCCCCAGTCGTTGTTGACCGACAGGAAGTCGACTTTCTTGATCGCCGGGGAGAAGCTGTCGAGCTGCTTGCCAAAGGCCAGCGACTCCATCGACGAGGTGGGGCTGATGCGGAAGATCCACGGATTGCCCGCGGTCGTGATCTTGCCCGACGATGCGGTCTCGACCACCATGGGCACGCCGTACTCCACCAGCTTTGGCATCACTGCGAGCGTGAAGGTGGAACTCCAGGCGCCCATCATCACCGGCACCTTGTCCTTGAGAATGAGTTTTTCCGCCGAGTTCACGGCTTCGCGCGGGTTCGACTTGTTGTCCTCGATGACGAGTTCCAGCTTCTTGCCGAGCACGCCGCCCTTGCGGTTGATGACCTCCGCGGCAATGCGCGCGCCATTGGTGACATAGGTTCCGGAGGCCGCGACCGATCCGGTCAGGGGCATGGTCACACCAATCTTGATGGTGTCCTGCGCGAAGGCCTGGGCGGCCGTTGTCGCCAGAGCCGCGGTGGCCAGCAAAGTGCGCAAGTTCTGGGTAATCATCATGGACGGTTCCTTGGTAGCAGTGACTTGACGAAAGGGCTGACCGCCATCAGCGGCGCAGCACTCGATTCACATAAGTGGTACACCACATATATCGCCAGGAATCGCCTTGGTGAAACCGTCGGCATGACGGCAGGCGCTCCCAGGTTGGCATACGTCGTATCCCCACGCATTCGCAGCCGTTTGGCAGGCTGCTTATCCGGTCAAAGCAACAGTCGTGCCACATTTTCCAAGAGCGCATCGATGGGTTGATGCAAGTCATTGCGCCACAAAGGAAATCAGCGCAAGCAACTGTGAGGTACACCACATAGTTGGCGGGGATGGAGGAGGTTGCCATCGCCAGCGCAGGGGCGACCTGCACATTTCTGGCGAATCCGCAGCGGGAAATTCACCAAAACGGGGTGTACCCCCTTTATTTTCAGCGGATGCGCAAGGGCACCATGCTGGTGTCGTTGTGGGCTTCCACCAGGCGGCTCAATTGCAGCATGAATAGCTCGCGTTCCTGGGGGGGGATCGGTGCGATGGTGCGGTCATGGGCGCGCTGCGCGGCCTGTTCCATGCGCTTGACCAGCGCGCGGCCCTTGCGTGTGACGCGCACCAGCTTGACCCGCCGGTCGCGCGTGGACTGACGCCGTTCGACGACCCCGCGCGCTTCCAGCCGCGGCAGCACTTCCGCGACGCTGGTGCGCTCCAGGCCGATCTCCAGCGCAAGAGTGTTCTGGTCCATCTCGCCCAGTGAAACCAGGATGGTGAGCACGCTGTACTGCACCGGCGTGACGCCGTGTTCCTCGGTCTCCTGAGCGAACAGGCCGGTGTGGATCTGGTGCAGTCGGCGCAGCAGGAATCCTGGCCGCGAAAAGAGGGCGGAGCGCTGGTAATAGTCGTCCAGCTGCGCACGCAACGACGCATTGGGAGCTTCGGTTTTCATGCCGCAAGTCTACCCCCAAGGGTGCACCAAATTGGATAAACCACGCTGGCACAATTTATGCGGTACACCACTTATATTCAACTTGCAATGGTCCCGAGGCCAGCTAGATTCTATGAGCAGCATGCTTTTGACAGGGGGGCGGGTGATAGACCCGACGATGGGCCGCGACGGCGTTTTCGATGTGCTCGTCGTCGACGATCGCATTGCCGCCATCGGCAAGGACCTGGGCAGCGAAGTAGCGGCGGATGTCGAAACAATCGACTGCCGGGGAAAGCTGGTCTTGCCGGGGCTGATCGACACCCACGGACATGTCTACCAGGGCGTGACCGGGCGCTTCGGTCTCAATCCCGACATGTGTGGCGTGCACTCCGGTGTCACCACGCTCGTGGACCAGGGCGGGCCCAGCTGCATCACCTTGCCGGGCTTTCGCCAGTATGTGGTCGAGCCGTCCAGCACGCGGGTTCTGGCCTATCTCTCTGCCTATCTTGTGGGCGGGCTCGAAGGCCACTACTACCCGGAGCTCTACAGACCCGAATGCCTGGACGTGGAAGCCACGGTGCGTGCGGCGCGCGAGAACCGCGATGTGGTGCGCGGCCTCAAGGCCCATGCGGAGATTGGCGGCTTTGCGCGCTGGGGCGTCGACGTGATGCGCATTGCCACGCGCATCGGACGCGAGACCGAGCTGCCGGTCTACATCCACTTCGGCCAGCTCTGGCCCAAGCCCGAAGCGGGTTGCCTGCCGGTCAATCCGGATTCGATCTTCAACCAGGTGGTCGAAATGCTCAAGCCGGGCGACATCCTGGCCCATCCCTTCAGCCGCCATCCGGGCGGGTTCGTGGAACTCGACGGCAAGCTGCATCCGCTGGTCCATGAAGCGATACAGCGGGGCCTGAAGATCGACGTCGGCCATGGTTCCCACTTCAGCTACAAGACCGCGCGCATCGTGCTCAACGCGGGCGTCATTCCCGACACGCTGGGCGCCGACATGCATGGCTACAACACCCAGGTGGCCGCGCCCCCGGGCACGCCCGACAGCCATCCCGATGAAGAGGACCATATGTTCAAGGGCAAGACGCGCTTCAGTCTGGTGTCGGCCATGACCAGCATGCTGGCGCTGGGCCTTCCTCTGGCGCATGTCGTGGCCATGGTGACGCGCAACGCGGCCCGCATGGTCGGCATGGAAGGCGAGCTGGGCACGCTGAAAGTCGGTGGCGTGGCCGACGTGAGCGTGCTCAACGATGCGCGCGGGCACTGGATTCTGCGCGACAACGAAGGCACGCAAGTGACCACCACGCAGATGCTCACGCCCGCGTTCTGCCTGCGCGCCGGCCAGCGTTTCGATGCCAACGCCGCCATTCTTCCCCAGCCCCTGGAGGCCTCCAGTGACGCATTCGCCTGACGCCGCGCCTGCGCTGCTGCGCGCGGGGCACCACGGCGCCTTCGTGCAGGAAGGCGACGACGGGCTGCCCGCAGCGCCGGCCGACGCCAGCGGGCCGTTGGGCGGACTGCGATTGGCCGTCAAGGATGTGTTCGACATCGCCGGCCTGCGCTGCGGCGCCGGCAGTCCCGTGTGGCGCGACGCGCAGGTACCTGCCTTGCGCCATGCACTGGCCGTGCAGCGGCTGCTCGATGCGGGTGCGGTCTGCGTGGGCCGCACCGTGACCGACGAGCTGACGTACAGCCTGGCGGGCAGCAACGCCCATTACGGCAGCCCGCTCAACCCGGCCTGCCCTGAGCGCCTCGCAGGTGGCTCCTCTTCGGGGTCTGCCGTGGCCGTGGCTGCGGGCGATGCCGACATCGCGCTGGGCACTGACTGCGGCGGCTCGGTGCGTCTGCCCGCGAGCTACTGCGGCCTGTGGGGAATGCGCCCCACCCATGGGCGCATCGCGACCCAGGGCTGTTTCACGCTGGCGCACAGCTTCGATACCGTCGGCTGGTTCGCGCGCGATGGCGCGACGCTGGCCGCGGCGTTCGAGCAGCTCGCAGCGTCGGCGCCGGCGGCAGACCTCGCGCAGCGCCTGCGCCAAGGCGTGCAGTGGCGGCACAGCGCTGAAGTCAGCGCGTTGCTCGATGACGGCATTCGCTCGGCGTGGCAGGCGCTGTTGCCTGCAATGCAGGCCGCGGGCACTGGCGTGCGTCCTGTGGCCGAGGCGCTGGACCTCGCGGACTGGGCCGATGCTTTGCGCACCCTGCAGGCCGCGGAAATCTGGCAGCAGCATGGTGCCTGGTTCCGGCAACACGGCGGCACGCTGGGCGCGGATGTGCGCGAGCGTTTCGAACGCGCGGCGCGCATTGCACCTGAAGCGGTCGCCCAGGCGCAGCAGCGCAGAGTGCAGGCCGCGCGCGTGCTAGCCGGGATTTTCGCTGCGCCCGCAACGCTGCTGGTGCTGCCGACCGTGCCCACGGCCGCGCCCGCGCGCACCGATGGCGCGGCGCGCGTGGACGACGTGCGCCAGCGCTCGCAGCAGCTGCTGTGCATGGCCGGTCTGGCCGGTCTGCCGCAGGTCTCGCTGCCCTGGGTGCGCGTTGACGGCGCGCCCGTCGGATTGTCCGTCATGGGCGCGCGCGGCGATGACGAACGGGTGCTCGCTGCCGCGCGGGACCTGGGCCAAACCTTGCAAACTCTGGAGATATCCCGATGACACAACCCGTAAGAGGGCGCCGCGGCATGGCCGTGGCTCCACATGCCCTGGCCTCCCAATCGGCGCTGGCCGTGCTGCGCGAAGGTGGCAATGCGGTCGAAGCCATGGTGGCGGCGGCAGCGACCATCGCCGTCGCCTACCCGCACATGAACGGCATAGGCGGCGACAGTTTCTGGCTCATAGGCATGCCTTCGGGCGGCAGCACCGAAGTCGTGGGCATTGACGCCTGCGGGGCCAGCGCCGCAGGCGTTGGCATCGACCAGTACGCGGGTCTGGCCATTCCTTTTCGTGGCGGCAGTGCGGCGATCACGGTCGCCGGCACGCTCTCGGGCTGGGACCAGGCGTTGGCAATCAGCCGCACGCGTCTGGCGGGCCGCCTGCCGCTTGCGCGGCTGCTGGCCGATGCCATCGACGGCGCGCGCCACGGCGTTCCCGTGACCCGCAGCCAGCACCGCAACACCCAAACCAGGCAGCAGGAGCTGGCCGGCGTGCATGGTTTCGCGGATGCTTTCCTGCCGGGCGGCGCCGTGCCCGCGGTCGGCGCGCTGTTCACCCAGCCGCGCCTGGCCGCCACTTTCGAGCAGCTGGCGCGCGCCGGCCTGGACGACTTCTACCGCGGTGATCTCGCACGCAGCCTGGCGCACGATCTGGCCTGGGCCGGCAGCCCGTTGACGCTCGATGACCTGCAGCGGCACCAGGCCTTGCTGCGCACGCCGCTGCAACTGGCGCACAGCGCGGGCACGGTCTACAACATGCCGCCGCCGACCCAAGGGCTGGTGTCGCTGATCATTCTGGGCCTGATGGACAGGCTGGACGTCGGACGCTTCGATCACCTGGGCGCCGACTATGTGCACGCGGCGGCGGAGTGCGTGAAGCAGGCTTTCGCCGTGCGCGATCGCTGCATCACCGACCCGGCCTGCATGACGGTGGACCCGGCGAGCTTTCTGGCGCCCCAGGCCCTGGACGACATGGCCGCGCGCATCGACATGGACCAGGCCGCGGCCTGGGGCCAGGGCAAGGGACCGGCGGACACCATCTGGATGGGCGTGATCGACAGCCAAGGCAATGCGGTCTCCATGATCCAGAGCATTTACCACGAGTTCGGCGCGGGCATCGTGCTCGCGCAAAGCGGCGTGAACTGGCAAAACCGAGGCGCCTCCTTCTCGCTGGACCCCACGCACATCAATGCGCTGGCGCCGGGCAAGAAGCCTTTCCATACGCTGAACCCGGCGCTGGCGCTGCTCAAGGACGGCCGCACCATGGTCTACGGAAACATGGGCGGCGACGGCCAGCCGCAGACCCAGTCGGCGGTCTTCACCCGCACGATGGTCCATGGCCTGGACCCGCAAGCCGCGATCGAGGCGCCGCGCTGGCTGCTGGGCCGCACCTGGGGCCAAAGCAGTGACACGCTCAAGCTCGAAGGCCGGTTTCCTGCGCAGACGGTGCGCGCGCTGAGCGCGCGCGGCCACCCGGTCGAAGTGCTCGCAGACTTTGACGAGACGTTCGGCCATGCCGGCTGCATCGTGCGTGAAACCTCGGGAAGCCTGAGCGGCGGGTTCGATCCGCGCTCGGACGGCAGCGTTGCCGCGTTCTAGGAGCCGACCATGCCAGAAAACACCGCCCCGGCCTCTGCTGATTTCGCCCGCTGGGCCCGGCCGTTCGCGTCGGCCTGCTGGCGCGATGTGACCACGCGCGCCCAGGCCATGCCTGAACTCGCGCCCTACCTGCTGCTGCACGCGGGCCCGCCGTTCGTCGGCCCGCCGCCAGCGCCGGTGCGCCAAGCGGCGATCCAGGCCCTGCTGTTCGAAGGGCTGGCGCCCGACGCGGCCGCGGCCCGGACGCTGCTGGCCACGGGTGCGGTGCAGTTCGCGCCCGCGCAGGACCATGGCCTGGTCACCCCGCTGGCGCAAGTGGTGTCGGCCTCCATGCCCCTGGCGGTCGTCGGCGATGGCAAGACCTGCGCCTGGGCGCCGTTGATCGAGGGACCTGCGCCGGCACTGCGTTTCGGCAGCAGCGACGCCGGCGCATTGCAGCGGCTGCGGGCCATCACCGGGCTGGGCCTGCAGCGGCTGGCGCCGCTGCTGCGTTCGCGCCCCCTGGCCCTGGGCCCGGTCGTCGAACAGGCTCTGGCGCAAGGCGACGAATGCCATGCACGCACCGGCGCGGCGAACCAGGCGCTGCTCGCGGGTCTGCACGGTCTTTCGCCGCAGGAGCACGAACTGCTGGCCGGCAGCCCGGGCTTTGTGCTGACCATTCTCATGGCCGCCGCGGCCTGGCGGCTGCGTGCCGATGATGCGCCGATTGCTGCCGTGGGCGGCAACGGCCAGGCGTTTGGCCTGCGGCTGCGCGGCGCGCGCGCATGGCAGGTGATTCCCGCCCAGCCCCCCGAGGGCACGCGCTTTGCGGGCCACGAACAGACGCCTGCCCTGGGCGCGATTGGCGACAGCGCGGTGCTCGATTTCTGCGGGCTGGGCGGGCAGGCGCTCGCAGCGGCGCCGGCGCTGTGCGAGGAATGGCGCGCCACGCTGCCCGGCGATGCGGCGGCGCGCCGCGCGCGGGTCACCGACCCGCTGACCGGCCTGGTCGATCCCGCGCGGATCCTGCACAGCGGACTTGCGCCGCTGGTCAACCTCGCGATTCTCGGCGCCGACGGCGGCGCGCAGCTCATGGGGCGCGGCTGCTACGCGCCCGCCACCGCATTGTTCGACGCGCGCTCCGCCAGCGCCGCGCATTGATTTTTCTTGCCGTTCTTGTCGTTTCCCCACCGAAAGCCTGCCATGACCACGATGTTCTCTCTTTGTTCGATGCTTACCACCCGGCGCGCTGCCGCGCTGCTTACCACCCGGCGCGCTGCCGCGCTGCTGGCCGCGACCTGCCTGGCCGGCGGCGCCCATGCGCAGGAGCCGACGAAAATCCGCTTCGCGCTCGACTGGGTGCTGCAGGGGCCGCAAGCCCCGTTCATCGTCCCGCATGCCAACGGCTGCTACCAGAAAGCGGGGCTGAATGTCATCACGGATCGGGGCTTTGGCTCCGGCGACACGGTCATCAAGGTCGGCGCCAGCACCTACGACGTGGGCTTTGCCGACATCAATGCGATGATCGAGTACAACGCCAAGCAGAAGAACCCCGAAGATCAGCTGATCTCCTTCTTCATGGTCTATGACGCCGCCGCGCTGTCCATCATCACGCGCAAGGACACGGGCATACGCAAGCCGGCCGACCTGGCGGGCAAGATCATCGCCGCGCCTCCAGGCGATGCTTCGCGCCGCCTGTTCCCGGCGCTTGCCAAGGCCAACGGCCTGGACCCGGATTCGGTGAAATGGATCAACGTCGCGCCGGAACTGCGCGAACCCATGCTCGCGCGCAAGACCGCGGACGCGATCAGCGGCGCATCGTTCACCGGCTACATGGGCGCCCAGGCGGTGGGCATTCCCGCCAAGGACATCGTGGTCCTGCACTACCCGGAGTACGGCACCTCGCTCTATGGCAGCGCGCTGGTCGTCAAGCGCACGTTCGCGCAGAAGAACGGCGCCGCGCTCAAGGCCATGACGCGCTGCGTGGTCGAAGGCATACAAAGCAGCATCCAGGACCCGGCTGCGGCGATCGCGGTACTGCACCAGCGCGACCCGCTCCTCAACCGCCAGATCGAGCAGCAACGCCTGCAGCTGTCGCTCGACTGGTCCATCGTGACGCCCTGGGTGCGCGAGCACGGCCTGGGACAGATCGATCCCGTGCGGCTGGAAAAATCCCTCAAGGAAGTCGCGCTGGCGTTCAGCATTCCCGTGCCGCCGGCCGCCCAGGTCTACACCGCCGAGTACCTGCCGCCCGCGGCCCAACGCAAAGTCGCGCCCTGACCACTCGCATCGAGCACCCCATGTCTTACGAGATCAACCTTCCTGACGTCGTCGCCGAAGTAGCCCAGGCCTTCAGTCGCTATGAGCACGCACTGGTGCACAACCAGATTGACGAACTGGACCGGCTGTTCTGGCACAGTCCTCACACCATGCGTTATGGCGCTGGCGAGAATCTGTATGGCCACGCGGAGATCCAGGCGTTTCGCGCCACGCGTCCCGGCGCGGGGCTGGCGCGCACCGTCACCCGCACACAGCTGACCACCTATGGCCGCGACTTCGCCACCACCCATCTGGAATTTTCCCGGGCCGGCAGCGACAAGGTGGGGCGGCAGACACAGACCTGGCTGCGCCTGCCCGAAGGCTGGCGCGTGGTCAGCGCCCATGTGAGCGTCATGCAGTAGCGCGGTCGGCGCGCAGGCCTCAGGCCGGCAGCGGTGCTTCCCGCATGGCTTCGATCTGCTCGATCAGCATGTCGGTCTGGCCGCGCCAGTAGTCGGGGCTGCCGAACCAGGGGAAATTGATCGCGAAGATCGGGTCTTCCCAGCGGCGCGCGAGCCAGGCGCTGTAGTGGATCAGGCGCAGCGTGCGCAGCGGCTCGATCAGCACCAGCTCGCGCCGGTCGAACGCGCGGAACTGTTCATAGCCGTCGAGCAGGGCGCCGAGTTGCTGGGCGCGCTGGCGCCGGTCGCCCGACAGCAGCATCCACAGGTCCTGCACCGCGGGGCCCATGCGCGCATCGTCCAGATCGACAAAATGCGGCCCGCCGCTGCCCGTGGCTTCGTCCACGGGCGTCCAGAGAATATTGCCCGGATGGCAGTCACCGTGCAGGCGGATGTTGGCCGCGTCTTGCAGGCCGAAGAGCGCGTGCTCGCCCTCCGAGCTGGCGCGGCTGGCGATCAGCGCCAGTGCCTGCTCGCAGGCCGTGCGCCAGCCGGTTTCGGCTTCCAGCGGAATCATGCGCTGCGTCAGCAGCCAGTCCAGCGAATCCTGGCCGAAGCTTTGCAGGTTCAGCGTCGGGCGGGTGGCAAAAGGCTGGGTTGCGCCCACGGTGTGGATGCGCGCCAGAAAGCGGCCAATCCATTCCAGCACTTCGAAGTCGTCCAGTTCGGGCCGGCGCCCGCCGCGCCAGGGGCTGACCGAGAACGCAAAGCCCGCATGCTGGTGCAAGGTCGCGCCCAGCAGGGTCATGGGGCCTACGGCCGGAATTTCCGCGGCTTCCAGCTGCGCCGAGAACGCATGTTCTTCCGCAATCTGCGCTGCGCTCCAGCGGCCTGGGCGGTAGAACTTGGCCACCACGCGTTCTCCGTCTTCGAGGAACACCTGGTAGACCCGGTTCTCATAGGAACTGAGCGCCGTGAGGCGTCCATCCCCGTGCAGGCCGACCGACGCCAGTGCGTCCAGCACCACATCGGGTGTGAGCTGTTCGTAGGGGTGGGCGGACGGCGTGGCGGATAAGGGCATGGTCATGGGCGCTATTGTCCTCCTGATGGCCAGGCGACCGCGCCCGGATTGCGCACAATGGCAGCCATGATTTGCCGTGCCCTGTTTTTCTGGTGCCGATGCGCATGAGCCGCCGTTTGCACCGACATTTTCCCGAACGCCGGGCGATCGCCAGCGTGGACGCCGATTTCTCCGACTGGCACCGGGGGCGCCGCTGGTTTGCCCTGTGGGCGCTATGGCATGAGGATGTGGCGCTGGCAGCGCAACTGGCCCGGCTGCACGCCCATTGCGCGGGCCTGCTGCGCCCGGGCTATGCGCGCCAGCCGCATGTGACGCTGGCCGTACGCGGGTTCTGCGCCGATCACGCCCAGCGGCCCGACGACTTCACGCCCCAGGCGCTGGCGCGCGATGTGGCGACCCTGCAGGCCTTGAAGTTGGGTGCTTTCGTGGTGGAAACCGCGGGCGTGGGCAGTTTTTCCATGGCGCCTTTCGTGCAGCTGCACGACACCGATGGCGGAGTGGCGGCGCTGCACGCCGCTCTGGGCGGGCGCCAGCGGCCGGCCTATGTGCCGCACTGGACCCTGGGCCTGTACGGCGCGAACTGGCCGCGGCCCGTGGTCGCCCGGCGCCTGCGCCGCCTGCCGCCCATGCCGCGCCTGCGCCTGCCGGTGACAGAGCTGGCCCTGCTGCGCTACGACGCGCTGGAGCTGTCAGGGCCTTTGCAGCTGCTGGGGCGCTATGACTTGGCGCACCAGCAGTTCAGCCTGGAGACTCAGTACTTATAAACGCCCTGGCCCGTCTTGCGGCCCAGGCGGCCGGCGGCGCACATTTCCTTGAGCAGCGGGCAGGGGCGGTACTTGCTGTCGCCGAACTGGTCGAGGTAGACCTCCATCACGGCCAGGCACACGTCCAGGCCGATCATGTCGGCCAGTGCCAGCGGGCCGATGGGCTGGTTGCAGCCCAGCTTCATGCCGGCGTCGATGTCTTCCGCCGTGGCCAGGCCTTCGGCGAGCACGAAGAAAGCTTCGTTGATCATGGGCACCAGAATGCGGTTGACCACAAAGCCGGGCGCGTTCTTGACGGTGATAGGGCTCTTGCCCAGGCGCAGGGACAGTTCCTTGACGCTGTCGTGCGTCGCATCGCTGGTCTGCAGGCCGCGGATAATTTCCACCAGCGCCATCATGGGCACGGGGTTGAAGAAGTGCATGCCGATGAAGCGGTCGGCGCGGCTGGTGATGGCGGCCAGCTGGGTGATGGAGATCGACGAAGTGTTCGATGCCAGGATCACTTCGGGGGCGAGCAGGGCGTCGATCTGCTGCAGGATCTTCACCTTGAGCGCGAAGTTCTCGGTCGCCGCTTCGATCACGATCTGCGCGGCCTGCAGGTCTTCGTAACGCGTCGAGGTCTTGATGCGGGCCAGGGCCGCGGCCTTGTCGGCTTCGGTGATCTTTTCCTTCTTGATCAGACGGTCCAGGCTGCCGGACACGGTGGCCAGGCCTTTTTGCACCGCGGCGTCCGAGATGTCGACCATCACCACATTGATGCCCGATACCGCGCATGCCTGTGCGATGCCGTTGCCCATGGTGCCCGCGCCAATGATTCCGACCGTTTGAATCGCCATTTGAGTTGTCTCCAGAAATGAATTTGAACCGCGTGATGGTAGCGGGAATTCACCTGGCTGCAGCGCCGCCACCGGTGATGCCGGCCAGGCTCGGCAGCCCGCACCCCACGCCAGCCTGTCGCCAGGAGTGCATTCATTTTTAAGGATACTGAATACAGTATACAAACTCAATCAGTCAAGCTGGGAAGCCCTCTTTTTGTGCATATCGCTGGCACGGAGACTCGGTGCGCGGCCGACCGCAACCCGGCACGCATTTTGCAAAGCATCAGCCACCGCATTCCTGCCACCTTTTCTGGAAGTCCCTTGATGAAAAAGTCCATACGCCACGGGTTTCAGTTCACCAGCCTCGTCCTCGGGACTGCGCTGCTGACGGCCTGCGCCCACCAGCCCGCTCCCCAGAGCGCATCCAACCCGCCTTTCAGCGTGGTCGAGACCTCGATCACCAGCCTGCACACGGCCTTGCTGTCCGGCCAGACCACTTGCCAGCAGGTCATTACGTCGTATCTGGACCGCATTGCGGCCTATGACAAGGACAACCACGGCAAATATGCGAGCAATCCCAAGCTCACCAGCATCATCACGCTGAACCAGCAGGCGCTGGCCCAGGCCGCGGCACTGGACGCGCAGCAGGCCCGCACCGGCCGGCTCACCGGTCCTCTGCACTGCGTGGCCGTGCTGCCCAAGGACAATATCGACACCTTCGACATGCCCACCACCGCCGGGGCGCTGTCGCTGTCCCGCAGCCAGCCGCCCGACGACGCGTTCGTGCTGCGCAAGGTCCGTGCGGCCGGCGGCATCATCATTGCCAAGGCCAATCTGGCCGAGTTTGCCCAGACCTATACCGGCGAGAGCACGCTGGGCGGCCAGCCGCTGAACCCCTATGACCTGAGCAAGGGCCCTGGTGGCTCGTCGTCGGGCACCGCCGTGGGCGTGGCCACGAGCTTCGCGACGGTGGGCATAGGTTCGGACACCGGTGGTTCGGTGCGCGTGCCTTCGGCCACCACCGCCTTGATCGGCCTGCGCCCCAGCCTGCGTCTGGTCAGTCAGGACGGTGTCATGCCGCTGGCCCCCATGCAGGACACGGCCGGCCCGATGTGCCGCAACGTGCCGGATTGCGCGCGCATGCTGTCCGTGATGGTGGGCTACGATGCCCAGGCCACTTCCGGCCACCGCAGCGGCCCGGACCGCCAGGCCCCGCTGGTGACCAGTGCCGCGCAGTACCAGGAAATGACCGGCGCAGCCAGCGACTACACGCGCTTCCTGGCCGACGCCAGCGGCCTGAAGGGCATGCGCATCGGCGTGGTGAAAGGCCTGTACGGCAAGGACCCGTTGGTGAACCAGGCGATCGATGCCGCGCTGGAGCAAATGCGCTCGGCTGGCGCCACGGTCGAAGAGGTGACGGTACAGAATCTGCCGGAAATCCTGGCCTACCCCAGCGCATCGTTCTATGAGTTCAAGCATGCCTTGAATGAATACCTGGGCAGCTGGCCCAGCGACAAGGACCAGCATGTGCGCTCCTATGCCGACATCATGGCCAGCGGCACGGCGATGAAGAATTTCAAGGACTATGACAAGGACTACTCCGACGAAAAGCAGCGCCGCGAATACTTCGTCAACGTGGACGCGCGCAATGTGTTCGTGCGCTCCCGGGTCGACCGCGCCATCGACAACCTGGATGGCAATGGCAAGCCCCTGGGCAAGTCCTATGACCTGCTGATCTACCCGGGCATGAAGTCCTTGCCGCTGCCCATAGGCCAGCAGCCCGATGCCATGCACAACATCCGTCTGGGCTCGTTCACCGGCTATCCCTCGATGTCCATTCCCGCGGCCATGGTCAAGCCCGCCGCCAACGCTCCGGCCCTGCCGGTGGCTTTCGAGATGCTGGCGCGCCAGTTCGACGAGGCCACGCTGATCCGTGCGGGTTCGGCCTGGGAGGCCGTGTCCAAGGTCCGCGTGGCCCCACCGACCACGCCGGCCCTCTGAGGGAAATCGCACCGGAGCGCAGGGATTGGCGCCGGGCGCACCGCAAATGCGTAAAAATCACGCCTGCTGCCGACGCGCGGCAGGCGGGAATGCAACGCCTGGCGCCGCCGGATTCCTTCGCCCCCCTTGTCTTCTCGGATCGACTGCCATGACCACCCTCGGAACCCCGCTCTCCCCCCACGCCACCAAAGTCATGCTGCTGGGCAGCGGCGAACTGGGCAAGGAGGTGTTGATCGCCTTGCAGCGCCTGGGCGTCGAAACGATTGCCGTGGACCGCTACGACAACGCGCCGGGCCAGCAGCTGGCGCACCGGGCGCACACCATTGCCATGAGCGATCCGGCCCAGCTCAAGGCGCTGATCGAAGCGGAAAAGCCCGACTGGGTGGTGCCCGAGATCGAGGCGATTGCCACGCCCATGCTCGAAGAGCTGGAAGCCGCGGGCGTGGTCAAGGTCGTGCCCACGGCGCGCGCCGCGCGCCTGACCATGGACCGCGAAGGCATTCGCCGCCTCGCGGCCGAAACCCTGGGCTTGCCGACCAGCCCTTACCGTTTCTGCGACTCGCTGGAACAGCTGCAGGCCGCGATTGACGGCAGCGACGGCCAGGCGGCGATCGGCTACCCCTGTGTGGTCAAGCCGGTCATGAGCAGCTCGGGCAAGGGCCAGAGCAAGATCGACGGCGCGCAGGACGTGGCCAAGGCCTGGGATGTGGCCATGGCCGGCGGCCGGGTCAACCACGGCCGGGTGATCGTCGAAGGTTTCATCGATTTCGACTACGAGATCACGCTGCTGACGGTGCGCGCGCGCGGCGCCGACGGCCAGGTGCAGACGCATTACTGCGCGCCCGTGGGCCATCTGCAGCAAAGCGGCGATTACGTCGAGAGCTGGCAGCCCCAGGCGATGGCGCCGGCGGCGCTGGACAAGGCCCAGGCGATTGCGCTGGCCGTGACCCACAACCTGGGACAGGGCCATGACGGCCAGCCTTCGGGCCTGGGCCTGTACGGCGTGGAGCTGTTCGTGCGCGGCGACGACGTCTGGTTCAGCGAAGTCAGCCCGCGTCCGCACGACACCGGCCTGGTCACGCTGGCCACGCAGTGGCAAAGCGAGTTCGAGCTGCATGCGCGCGCCATCCTGGGCCTGCCCGTCGACACGACGCTGCGCAACCCGGGCGCGAGCGCCGTGATCTATGGCGGCGTGGACGGTGTGGACATGGTGTTTGACGGCGTCGAAGAGGCCCTGGCCGTGCCCGGCACCGACCTGCGCCTGTTCGGCAAGCCAGAGAGCTTCATCAAGCGCCGCATGGGCGTGGCCCTGGCGCGCCACGAGGACGTGGAAGTCGCGCGCGCGCGTGCACGGCTCGCGGCCAGCAAGGTCAAGCCGCGCCTGGGCTGAGGCCTTTGCGCGCGGCCGGCGCTAGACCTGTTCCGGCCGCGCTGCGTGCACGGTCGGAGGTGCTGCAGCGTCGTCATGGATGGGCACATTGCCCGGGCCGAACGACACATCGCCCGGGCGCCAGCCCGCGCGGCAGCTGACCGCACCCCAGAAGCGCCGCAGCGAATGCCATTGCATGGCAATCACGCCGCGGCCGTTGTCGGCATCGACCGCGGGATCGCCGACCCCCGTGGGGCGCAGCGGCACACCGTACAGCGCGGTGCCGAACAGGCGATCCCAGACCGGCAGCACCTGTCCGTAGTTGCAGTTGTGCAGCGTGGGCTGCTCCGGGTCGCGCAGCATGTGGTGCAGGCGGTGAAAGCGGGGGCCGACGATCCATTTCTCGCCCAGTCGGCCCAGCCATCCGAGCTGCAGTCGCACATTGGCATGCGAGAAGTTCTGCACCAGCTCGCTGACCAGCATAAGCAGTGCAAATTCGGACGGCTCCACCCCCATGAGCAAGCCCACGGTCGCCAGGACGAGAGCCTCCAGTACACCGTCGAGGTAGTTGCTGCGGTCGTTGGTCCAGCAGCTCATCTGTCTTTGGCTGTGGTGCATGCTGTGCATCGCCCACCACCAGGGAATGGCGTGCTGGGCGCGGTGCATCCAGTAATACACCAGATCGTAGACCAGGTAGTACAGCAGGAACAGGGCGACCGGGTGGTCGTCAAACCAGGGAATCCAGGCCTTGAGGCCGCTGGCGTTTTCGGCGGCCGGGCCGCCGCCCAGCAGGCCGGCGAAAGGCATCAGCACCAGAAAGCTGAACAGCGGCAGCAGCCCGAACAGCACCAGCAAGGTGTAGTTGCGGTCCACCGTGGTCAGGCGCCGGTCTTCCCAATGCTCCGCGGGCAGCAGGCTTTCCAGCGGACGCATGACGCCGGCGATGAGGAACAATTGCAGCGCGGCGATGAGCACGGCCTCGGCAATCTCACGCGGATCGCCCGCCGCAGTGCCTATGTGCAGCCAGGCCAGCACGGGCTGCACGCCTTGTGTCGCAAGCCAATCCACCGCTTGCGACCATGACCACCACGACATAAACGCTGCTCCAACGGTTGGCATTGACGCGGATTATGCGCCGTGGCTTGCGGTTCGCGCGTGGCTGGCTGTGCGCGGAGCCTGGCACATTGGCGCCAAATGAACAGTGTGCCGCACGTTATGGCAAATGCTTTTGTGCGCCTGTGGCCTACAGTGAAAGCGTTCCAGGATTTTGTTGGTGTATATGTTTTCTGCTGCAAACAAGCATGCATCCAATATCGCAAGAATAGCGATTTATGTGGGTTTATCTTGTTTTTCTGCGGCGGAGGCATCGCTGGCCAAGTCTGTTGGGCGTATTTTCATCTGGAGACAAATAATGAATTTTCTCGACGGCCACCTCTACCCTGAAAACCAGCAACCCCTGGTGATTACTGCTGCGCCTTACGCGCCTGGTTATCTGCCTTCGGATTTTCCTGAAGATATTCCAATCACCATGGAAGACCAGATCCAGAAGGCAGTCGACTGCTATAACGCGGGTGCCACCATCCTGCACCTGCATGTGCGCGAACTCGATGGCAAGGGCTCCAAGCGCCTGTCGAAATTCAATGAACTGATTGCCGGCGTGCGCGCCCGCGTGCCGGAAATGATCATCCAGGTGGGCGGTTCCATCAGCTTTGCGCCCGAAGGCGAAGGCGAAGCCGCCAAGTGGCTCAGCGACGACACGCGCCACATGCTGGCCGAGCTGGACCCCAAGCCCGACCAGGTGACGGTGACGGTCAACACCACCTTGATGAATGTGACCGAGCACGCGGAAGACGCGGATTACGCCGGGCTGTCGCGTGGCTCCGACGCCTTTTTCAATTCCTACAAGGAAATGTTTGTTCCCTCGGGTCCGGGCTGGGTGGAAGAGCATATTCGCCGCCTGAACAAGGCCGGTATCCAGAGCGCTTTCCAGTGCTACAACATCAACAGCTTTGAAACCGTGGAGCGACTGATGCGCCGCGGTATCTATAAAGGACCGCTGGCAATGAACTGGGTGGCCTTGAGCGGCGGCATGGACAAGCCCAGCATTTACAGCCTGGCCAATATGCTGCGTGACGTGCCCAATGGCGCCATGCTGACGGTGGAAAGCAATCAGCGCAATGTGCTGCCCGTGAATATGATGGGGATTGCCCTGGGCCTGCATGTGCGTTGCGGCATCGAAGACGGTGTCTGGAACCAGCAGCGCAACGGCAAGGCCAGCAGCGTGTCGCAGATTGAACAGCTGGTGCGTATTTCGCGCGAGTTCGGCCGGCCCATCGCGACCGCCAAGGAAGCGCGCGCGATCTGCAAAATCGGCGTGTGGTATGACACCGTCGAGGAGAGCCTGGAAGCCAACGGCTTTGCCCCGAACCGCAAAGGCGCCAACCAGGGCTTTCTGCTCAAGACGGCCTGAAGAATCCAGGCCTCAGGCCTGCAGCGCGCGGCTTGCCGTGGCGCTGCAGCCAAATTGCGCGCCGTACCAGCGGGAAAAACTGCTGGCGGTGGCAAAGCCCAGGATTTCCGTCACTTCGCTCAGGGAGCGGTCGCTTTCGAGCACATAGCGGGTGACCAGCTCCTTGCGCATGTCGTTGATCAGCGATGAAAAGCTTTGATCGTCCTCGGCCAGGCGCCGCTGCACGGTGCGGGGCTTGACGCCCAGGTGTTCGCTGACGGTCTTGATGCTGCAGCGCCCGCTGGGCAGCAGCAGCAAGATGGTGCGCCGCAGATCGCCCAGCAATTGGCTTTTGGGCGATTGGACGGTGTCGTTGATCAGCTTCTGCGCGTAGCGCGCCATGGCCGGGTCGGCATACGGGATGCGCGTATCCAGGTCCGCCTTGTGGCAGATGATGCCGTTGGAAGTGTGGCCAAACTCGATGGCATGGCCGAAAACCTGGGTGTGCACGGTCAGATCGCGCGGCGCCGTATGTTCGAAGCACACGCACCGGGGCTGCCAATCATCGTTGTCGACCAGTTTGCGGATGATGCTCATCATCACCCCCAGGGCCAGCTCTACGCGCTGGCGTGTGGATTGGTGCCGACCGGCCACCACGGCCTCGCGAATCATCACCATGCCGTCGCGCTCTTCCAGCGCAATCAGCAGCGTGCCGCTGAGTGCCGTCTGATAGCGCATGAGCATGTTCAGTGCGTCGCGCAGCGTCGCCTGATCGCGCATCAGCAAGCCCACGGGGCCGAGGTTGGAGAGCAGGCGTGAGCGGGTCATGCTCAGACCGAAACTCTCATTGCCCGAAGCCACGGCCGAGGCCTGCAGCAAGCGGCTGAAGGCATCGACGGGAATCATCAGATCGGGCTCGTCCAGCACGCTGGGATTGAGCCCCGCATCCAGCAGCATGCGCGCGGGATTGAGCCCCGACGCGCTGGCCACTTCGCGGTAATTGGTGAGGCAGGCTGCGCGGGTGAGAGGCGCCATCGATCGATCTACCAAAGGTTTGTCATCCATGGGCAAGCGCAGACAGCGGACCGTTGACGCACTTGAGTGATCGCTTGCTCGCGATTTCGGGGAAGTGTACTGCCGCCTCACAAATTGGCGAGGGGCGGGCGCCAGTGTTTTCCCTTGGCTGTCATCCACGGCTAAATGCCGGCGCTTTTGGCTAACTGCGCCGGCTTGTCCACGCCCAACAATGAATGCGTACGCAGGCATTGGCACAGCAATTGGAGAATCCATGAAGGTCGAAAAAATGACGTGCACCATCGGTGCCGAGGTGTCCGGCGTCAGCCTGGGCGAGGCTTCGCGCAGTACGGCGCTGGCGGATGAGATCAAGGGGCTGCTGCTGCAGCACAAGGTGCTTTTCTTTCGCGACCAGGACATCACGCGGGCGGAACACGTGGCCTTCGCCCGGCATTTTGGCGAGCTGGAAGACCATCCCGTGGTGGGCAGCGACCCGGAGCATCCTGGTCTGGTGCAGATCTACCGCAACGACAAGAGCGACAACTTCGAGAACAGTTTTCACACCGACGGACAGTGGCGCGAAAAGCCTCCCATGGGTTGCGTGCTGCGCTGCATTGAATCCCCGCCAGTGGGTGGCGACACCATCTGGGTGAACATGGCCGAGGCCTATCGCAACTTGCCTGAAGACATCAAGGCAAAAATCGAGAACCTCAAGGTCAAGTGCAGCATCGAGCATTCCTTCGGTGCCTCCATGCCCGAGGAAAAGCGCCATGCCCTGGCCAAGGCGAATCCCATGGTGGAGCACCCCGTGGTGCGCACCCATCCCGAAACGGGCGAAAAGATTCTGTACGCCTGCGGTTTCGCCACGCATTTTGCGAACTACCACACCCCCGACAACGTGCGCTACGGGCAAGACAAGACGCCGGGCGCCAGCATGCTGCTGAACTACCTGACCAGCCAGGCAGCCATTCCTGAATACCAGGTGCGCTTTCGCTGGAAACCCCACAGCGTGGCCATGTGGGACAACCGTTGCACGCAGCATTACGCGGTGCAGGACTACTGGCCCGCCCCACGAAAAATGGACCGTGCGGCCATCATGGGCGACCGCCCTTTCTAAGCTTTGCAGTGATTGGAGACGACACGATGAACAACAGCCAAAAAATGAACCGCCGCCGCCTGGTGCTTGCCGCTGCCTGCAGTCTGGCGTGTGGCGTGCATGCACAGCAGGCGCAGGTCACTTGGACCAACAAGCCTTTGCGCCTGGTCGTGGGCGGCCCCGCAGGCGGCACGGCCGACATGCTGGCGCGCCTGCTGGCCGAAGGGCTGTACCAGAAGCTGGGCAAGGTGGTGATCGTCGAATCCAAGCCCGGCGCCGCCGGCGCGCTGGCCATCAACGATTTGATCAGCAGCGGCAAGGACGGCTCGACCTTTCTGGTCGGCCAGGGCGGCTTCGTCAGCGAAACGCCCCTGGCCTACAAGGTGCACTACCAGCCGTTCAAGGACATCAAGCCGCTCGCGCAGCTCAGCCGCACAGCCCTGGTGCTGGTCGCCAACAAGGACTTTCCGGTGAACAATCTGCAGCAGCTGGCCGACTACGGCAAGGCGCAGAAGGACGGGGTGATGTTCGCTTCGTATGCCACGGGCATGCGCGCCCATACCTCGGGCGTGCTGTTGGGCCAGTTGATGGGCATCACCATGAAGCACGTGGGCTACAAGGGCTCGCCACCGGCGCTGACGGACCTGATGGGCGGGCATGTGCCCTTGGCGATGGACGGCGTGCTGACGTCGCTGCCGCTGATCAAGGCGGGCAAGATCAAGCCCCTGGCCGTGAATTACCCGACCCGCATCTCCGAGCTGCCGGACGTGCCCACGTTCAAGGAACTGGGCTATCCCCGCCTGTCCGAGGCGGGATGGATGGGCGTGTGGTCGCGTCCCGACGCGCCCCTGGAAGCACAGCAGGTGATCCGGGACGTATCCCTCAAATTCTTTGCCCAGCCCGAGATCCAGAAGAAAGTGCGCGAGATCGGCATGGAACCCGCGGGTTCGGCGACTTCCGAGGAGCTGGTGGCGGGATTGCGTGAGGAATCCAAACGCCAGGCCGAGCTGCTCAAGTCCATCGACTACCAGCCGCAATAAGCGCGCCGTCCGCGCTGCCGCGACGGCCCTATCGCCGCAGCGCCGTGACGTTCCTCATGCGCTCATCTGCGGGCGCCGAAAGCACGCTGCGGTGTGGTCGTCGACCATGCCCACGGCCTGCATCCAGGCATGGACTATCGTCGGCCCGACAAACTTGAAGCCGCGGCGCTTCATGTCCTTGGAGATCAGTGCGGACAGCTCGGTCTGCGTCGCATTGCCCGTGCCCTGCAACTGCCGGCCGTTGGTGAAGGACCAGCAGTAGTCGGCGAAGTCTTCGCCGCGCGCCTGCATCTCGAGAAAGATCTGGGCGCCGCGAATCGTCGCCTCAATCTTCGCCCGGGCGCGCACGATGCCGGCATTGCCCATCAGGCGTTCTACGTCCTGCGCACCGAAGGCCGCAACCGCCTGCGGATCGAAGCCGGCGAAAGCTTCGCGGAAGGCTTCGCGCTTGCGCAGAATGATTTCCCACGACAGTCCGGCCTGAAAGCCTTCGAGCATCAGCGTTTCCCACAGCATGCGTGGGTCGCGCACCGGCACGCCCCATTCGGTGTCGTGGTAGTGCTGCATCAGCGGGTCCGAGCCCGCCCAGGCACAGCGATGTACTTGGTTCATGGCGTGCGCTGAGAGCAGCTTTCGACAGGCATGGCAGGAGTCGGCAGAGCCGCTGCGGAGGGCGAATCGAGCCGCCGCCGGGCCGCCCCAAGGTGGCGAGGGCCCCCTCGGGGGGCAGCGACCCACACGCAGTGGGGGAGCGTGGGGGTCACATTCATTGAAATGCCACTTCGGCAAAGCTGCGCAGCTTGCGGCTGTGCAGGCGCTCGACGCCGCCTTCGCGCAGGATGTCGATGGCGCGCATGCCTATGCGCAAATGCTGGTCCACGCGCTCGCGGTAGAAGTGGTTGGCCATGCCGGGCAGCTTGATCTCGCCGTGTAACGGTTTGTCGCTGACGCACAGCAAGGTGCCGTAGGGCACGCGGAAGCGAAAGCCGTTGGCGGCGATGGTGGCGCTTTCCATGTCCAGGGCCACGGCCCGGCTCTGGCTGAAGCGCAGCTGGGGCGTGTTGTTGGGCAGCAGCTCCCAGTTGCGGTTGTCGGTGCTGGCCACGGTGCCGGTGCGCATGATGCGCTTGAGGTCGCTGCCGGGCATTTGCGTCACGTCGGCCACGGCCTGCTGCAGCGCGACCTGGATTTCGGCCAGCGCCGGGATGGGCACCCACAGCGGCAGTTCTTCGTCCAGCACATGGTCTTCGCGCACATAGGCGTGGGCCAGCACGTAGTCGCCCAGTTGCTGGCTGTTGCGCAATCCGGCGCAGTGGCCCAGCATCATCCAGGCGTGCGGGCGCAGCACGGCGATGTGGTCGGTGATGGTCTTGGCGTTGGCCGGGCCGACGCCGATGTTGACCATGGTCGTGCCGCTGCTGTCGGCGCGCACCAGGTGGTAGCCGGGCATTTGCGGCAGGCGCGGCGGCGGCGTGCCGAGTTCGTCGACGGCCTCGGCGGCCAGGCCGACGCGGCGCGTGACCACGTTGCCGGGCTCGACAAAGGCGATGTATTCGCTGTCGGGCTTGGCCATTTCGGCGTGGCCCAGGCGGATGAATTCGTCGATGTAGAACTGGTAGTTGGTGAACAGCACGAAGTTCTGGAACCACTCGGGCGCGGTGCCGGTGTAGTGGCGCAGTCGGTGCAGCGAGTAGTCGACGCGTGGCGCGGTGAACAGCGACAACGGCATTGCACCGCCGGGTTCGGGCTGCCAGGTGCCGTTGGCGATGCCGTCATCCATGGCCGCGAGATCGGGCAGGTCGAAGACATCACGCATCAGCAGGCGGCGGGCCGGCGTGAGCGAGCCTTCGATGTGGTCGTTCTCGGCGAAGGAGAAATGGATGGGAATCGGCTTGTCGCTGAGGCTGACTTCGAAATCCACCTGGTGGCTGGCGCGCAGCAGGCGCAGCTGCTCGGCGTAGTAGCCGGCAAACAGGTCGGGCCGCGTCAGCGTGGCTTCGTAGGTGCCCGGACCTTCGACAAAGCCATAGGCCAGCGGGCTGTCGGCGCGGGCCACCGTATGGGTGTGCACCCGCACTTTGGGATAGTAGGCGTGGACCGGAGACGAAGGCGTTTCGCCAGCGACAAAGCGCTGCATGGCGTCGCGCAGATGTTCGATCTGCTCGCGGTAGAGCTGCTGCACATGGGCGAGAGCCTGTTCCGGGGAGGTGTGCCGTGTGATGGCGCGGTCGTGAGAGAGCTGTTCCATGGCCTATTGTGCCTGTCTTGCGTGACAGTATTTTGTCTGCCATTGCCGCGCCTCTTCGGCCGCCATGGGCGGGGCAATGTGGAAGCCCTGGACCAGTTCGCAGCCCAGCTCGCGCAGGCGGTCGAACTGCGCGGCGGTTTCCACCCCTTCGGCCACGGTGTGCAGGCGCAGGCTGTGGGCCATTTGCACGATGGCCTTGACGATGGCCGCATCGTCGTCGCTCTCGGCGATGTCGTTGACGAACGAGCGGTCGATCTTGAGCTGGTGGATGGGGTGGCGCTTGAGGTAGGCCAGCGAGGAGTAGCCGGTGCCGAAGTCATCGATGGCCAGCTCCACGCCCAGCTGCTGGAGCGCGCGCAAGGTGTGCTGCACCTGGACGTCGGACTGCATCAGCGTGCTTTCGGTGAGTTCCAGGTGCAGCAGCTGCGGTGGCAGGCCGGTTTCCGCGAGCACCGTGGCCACTTCGGCGGCCAGGTTGTGGTGGCGGAATTCCAGCGCCGACATGTTCACGGCCACGGGCACGCGCGGCAGGCCCAGGGCATGCCAGGCCCGGGCCTGGCTGCAGGCCTGGCGCAGCACCCAGCGATCGATGGCCGTGATCAGGCCGCGGGATTCGGCAAAAGGCACGAACTCTTCGGGGCTGACCAGCCCGCGTTGCGGATGGCGCCAGCGCACCAGGGCTTCGAATCCCGCGAGCGCGCTGTTGTCCGTGCGCACCAGCGGCTGGTAGTGCAATTCGAATCCTCCCAGCGCGATCGCCTGGCGCAGCAACTGTTCCTGGTTGAGCATGCGGCTGGCCCGACCTTCGAGCTCAGGCGTGTAGAACTGGTGGTGGTTGCGGCCGCTGTCCTTGGCCAGGTTGCGGGCGGCGCCGGCATTGCGCAGCAGTGCTTCGGCGGAGTCGCCATCCTCGGGAAAGATGGCGATGCCTATGGAGGTGGCGATCACCAGTTGCTGGTCGGCCACATGGCAGGGCATTTCCAGCAACGTGGTCACCTGGCGGGTGATGATTTCGGTTTCCGCGCGCGTCGGGCCGCCCGTCAGTACGACGATGAATTCGTCGCTGCCGGCACGTGCCACCAGATCGGTGCTGCGCACGCAGCTGCGCAGGCGCTGCGCGACTTCGCACAGCACCTGGTCGCCAGCCTGGTGGCCCAGCGAATCGTTGATGGTCGTGAAGCGGTCCAGATCCAGGCACAGCACGGACACATGCGTGCTGTGCAGCTTGGCGCTGGCGATCAACTGCTGCAGCTGGTCGGTCAGGTACAGGCGGTTGGGCAGGCCGGTGAGCGCGTCGTGGTGGGCCAGAAAACGCATCTGGGCCCGGTCCCGGTGGCGCTGCGTGATGTCGCGCAGGACGACCAGGCGGTAGTCCTGCGCGCCCTGGTCCATGGGCATGGCGCGTGCGTCGAGTTCCATGGGAATCAGGTGCCCATCCTTGTGCCGCACCGTGACTTCGTAGGAGACATCTTTTCCGCTGTTCATGGCCTCGAGGGCCGGCAGCCAGTACTCCGGACCCAGGTGGTTGATCACGGACTGCCCGCGCAGCTCGTCGAGGCTGTAGCCTGTCATGCGCAGCAGGGCCGGATTGGCGTCTATGATCAGCCCGTTGCGGTGCAGCACGATGGCTTCCTGGGTGGCCTCGGAGAACTTGCGCATGCGCTCTTCGCTTTCGCGCTGCTGCTGCTCGACCGCACGGTCCAGGCTCAGGTCGCGTACCTGGACCACGGCGCCGCGCAGCACGCCTTGCTCCAGATGGGGCGTGAGCCGCACTTCCATTTCCCGCTGCGTGCCCTGGGGCGAGCGGGCCTGGCGGGTATAGCAGACGTACTCACCGCGCAGGCAGCGCTCGATATGGGGCGCAATCGCCTGCCAGCTTTCCTGGCCCAGGATTTCCCAGGGCAGCTTGTTCAGCACGGAGCTGGGCGTGAGCCCGTAGTAATTCGCATAACCCTGGTTGGCGAACCGGCAGCGCATGGTGCCGGCCTCGAAATAGGCCATGAGCCCGGGCGCTGCGTCGACAACTAGACGCAGCATGGCATTGCTGTCTATGGGGCTGGGCTCGGAGGGGCTGGCGGACATGAAACTTCCTGTGAAGTGTCTGTTTTATAACGCAAGCAGGCATTGTTTCGCAGCGGACAAGCCCTTGGCTTTAGCGTAGCGCGCGACATTGAGTCGCCAAGGGGCCGCATCTGGTGGTACAGCCCTGCGCTGCGCTGGGCGGACTTGACCACGGGATAATCGGGGCTATGAACGCATCTTCTCCTTCCGCCAGTACCGGTTTCGACACCCTGGCCCTCAGCCCAGCCATGCTGACCAATCTACAGCAGCTGGGCTATCACCAGATGACGCCTATCCAGGCTGCGAGCCTGCCGCCGGCACTGCTGGGCAAGGATTTGATCGCCCAGGCCAGCACCGGCAGCGGCAAGACCGCGGCCTTCGGCCTGGCCCTGCTGACCAAGCTCAATCCGCGCTGGTTCGCCGTGCAATCGCTGGTGCTGTGCCCGACGCGCGAGCTGGCCGATCAGGTGGCGACCGAAATCCGCCGTCTGGCCCGTGCGCACGACAACATCAAGGTCGTCACGGTGTATGGCGGCGTGCCTTCGCGCGCGCAGATCGCCAGCCTGGAAAACGGTGCCCACATCGTGGTCGGCACGCCCGGCCGGGTGATGGATTTGATGGAGCGCGGCGCCCTGGATCTGTCGGGCCTCAACACCCTGGTGCTGGACGAAGCCGATCGCATGCTGGACATGGGCTTTCACGCCGACATCGAAACCGTGGTGCGCCAGTGCCCGGCCGAACGCCAGACCCTGCTGTTTTCGGCCACCTACCCCGAAGGCATTGCCGACCTGAGCGCGCGCTTCATGAAGCAGCCCCAGCGCATCACCGTGCAGGCCCAGCACAGCGACGGCAAGATCGCCCAGCGCTGGTACGAAGTCAGCGAAGGCCAGCGCCTGCAGGCCGTGGCCGATCTGCTGCTGCATTTCCGTCCCGAGTCCAGCATTGCTTTTTGCAACACCAAGCAACAGTGCCGCGATCTGGTCAGCCTGCTGCAGGCCCAGGGCTTCAGCGCGCTGGCGCTGTATGGCGAGCTGGAGCAGCGCGAGCGCGACGAAGTGCTGGTGCAGTTTGCCAACCGCAGCTGTTCGGTGCTGGTGGCTACCGATGTGGCCGCGCGCGGCCTGGATATTTCCAATCTGGCGGCCGTCATCAACGTCGATGTCACGCCCGACTCCGAAATCCACATCCACCGCATCGGCCGCACGGGCCGCGGCGATGCCGAAGGCCTGGCGCTGAACCTGGCCAGCCTGGATGAAATGGGCAATGTGGGCAAGATCGAAGTGCTGCAAGGCAGGCCCTCGACCTGGTTCCCTTTGAGCGAGCTCACGCCGGCCAGCAACGAGCCGCTGGTGCCGCCCATGCAGACCATACAGATCATCGGTGGCCGCCGCGAGAAGATCCGCGCCGGCGACGTGATGGGCGCGATGACGGCCGACTTCGGCTACACCCGCGACCAGATCGGCAAGATCAACGTCAACGACTTCTCGACCTATGTCGCGGTCGACCGCCGCATTGCGGGCGCGGCCGTGGCCAAGCTCAACGCGGGCCGGGTCAAGGGCAAGAGCGTCAAGGCACGCCTGCTGTAATCCGATCCACGCCACGCTGGTGGCGCTGCGGCGCGGCCGGCCCATGTCCTGAGGGAGGGTCTCATGCTCGACGAATCGGTGTGGACTTCGCCGCGCGCGGTGCGCTGGCTGAGCCCGTCCAATCTGCTGCGGCTGTCGGTGGTCGTGGCCTTGCTGACGATTGTGCTCAAGACCCTGGCCTGGGCCATGACCGGCTCGGTCGGTCTGCTGTCGGACGCGCTGGAGTCGCTGGTGAACCTGGCCGGCGCGATCTTCGCCCTGACCATGGTCACCATCGCCCAGCGGCCGGCCGACGAGGACCATCCCTACGGGCATACCAAGGCCGAGTATTTTTCGGCCGGCTTCGAAGGCATTCTGGTGGTGGTGGCGGCGCTGGCCATTGTCTGGGCCGCGGTGCTGCGTCTGCAGGCTCCGGCGGCGCTGGAGCAGCTGGGCTGGGGCCTGGCGCTGTCGCTGGTGAGCACGGCGTTCAACGGCGCGCTGGCCTGGGTCATGTTCCGTTCGGCGCGCGTGCACCGCTCGATGGCGCTCGAAGGCGATGCCCGGCATTTGCTGACCGATGTCTGGACTTCTATCGGCGTGGTCGTCGGCCTGGTGGCCGCGCATCTCACGGGCTGGCTGTGGCTGGATGCCGCCGTGGCCATCGCCGTGGCGCTGAACATTTTCAAGGAAGGCCTGGTGCTGGTCTGGCGCTCGTCCCAGGGACTGATGGACAGGGCCGTGGAGCCCGAAGTGCTGGCACGCATTGAGGCCGAGCTGGCGCAGTACGCGACGCCCGAAGTGCACTTTGACCACCTGGTCACGCGCCGCGCCGGCCAGCGCTGCTTTGTCGATCTGCACATGCATGTGCCCGCCAACTGGACCCTGGGCCACGCGGCCCGGCTGCGCGCGCAGGTGGAGGCGGCGTTGATGCAGGCGGTGCTGGGCCTGCGCGCCACGATTGAACTGTTGCCCGAAGGGGCGACAACGGTATTTGAACAAACCGAGGCACTGGCCGCGGTGGCGATAGGACACAGCTCTGGGCAGTCCGCCGCCAGTGAACCGGCCGGACCGAGACAGGAAACAGCGACATGATGAGTGTTTTGCAGCGCGTGCGGCGCGCGCGCGTGGAAGTCGACGGCGCAGTCTGCGGCCAGATCGACCAGGGCTTGCTGGTGCTGGTCTGCGCCGAGCGCGGCGACAGCGAGGCCGAGGCCGACAAGCTGCTGGCCAAGCTGCTCAAGCTGCGCATCTTTGGCGATGAGCAGGGCAAGATGAACCGCAGCCTGCAGGACGTGGGTGGCGGCCTGCTGCTGGTGAGCCAGTTCACGCTGGCCGCCGATACCGCGGGCGGCAACCGGCCCAGCTTCAAGCAGGCGGCCGCGCCCGAAGAAGGCCGGCGCCTCTACGACTACCTGGTGCGGCAGGCCCAGGCCGCGCACGCCGTGGTGCAGACCGGCCGTTTCGCGGCCGACATGCAGGTGCACCTGGTCAATGACGGGCCGGTCACCCTGCCGCTGCGCATTGCGCCGAGCCTGCAGTCCGCGTGATGGCTATTGCTGCCAGAAGAACAGTCCCGACATTACCAGCCCGGTGACGACGATGCCGCCGCGCAGCCAGGGCGCGGGAATGCGCCGCGCCAGGCGCGCGCCGCCGTAGCCGCCCAGCGTGGCCGCGACCATCATGCCCAGGGCCTGCGGCCATTCGACCAGGCCGCCGGCTGCGTAGACCACCACGGCAATCGCGGTGAGCAGGGCCGAGACCAGATTCTTCATGCCGTTCATGGCCGCCAGCTGCGTCTGGCCCAGCAGGCCGAACAAGGCCAGTAGCACAATGCCCAGCCCGCCGTTGAAGTAGCCGCCGTAGATGGCCACGGCCAGCATGCCCAGACCGGCCTTGACGGCCGAAGGCGGGCCGTCGTGGGTGGTGCCCGCCGTCCAGCGCCGCAGCTGGGGGCCGAAAGCGAACATCGCGGTGGCCGCCAGCAGCAACCAGGGGACGACCTGGCGGAAGGTGGCGTCGGGCGTGAACAGCAGCAGCAGGGCGCCGGCCGCGCCGCCAAGCAGCGACAGCACGATCACGCTTTTGATGGCCAGGCCCGGTGGCGACCGCACGTCTTCGCGAAAGCCCCAGGCACCCGCGAGATAGCCCGGCAGCAGCGCCACCGTGCCCGTGGCATTGGCGACCACGGGAGGTATGCCGGTGAAGACCAGTGCCGGCAAGGTCAGAAAACTGCCGCCGCCGGCCACTGCGTTGAGCGCGCCGGCGACAAAGGCCGCCGCCAGCAACAAAATCCATTCACCCATGAGGCCTCCCAGTGGCGCGGGCGCGTGCGATATGCCGCGCTGCAGGCCAAACGCACCATCTTAGTGCGCGATCCCTGGGGCGAAGAGTGCACGCGTGACAGCGCCAGGGCAAAACAGTTGTGACCGTTTTGCATGGCGTGCGCGACGCGGATGTGCTGGGCGAGTGGGAGGGCACCGCCGCCGCCGGGCCGCACCTGGGCGGCCCCCCCAAGGCGGTGGACGGCCCCCTCGGGGGGCAGCGGCTACGGCGTTAGCCGAGCAAGCGTGGGGGCCTTACTTCTCGTAGGGATCCGCGAACCCCAGCTCGCGCATGATGTCGCTCTCGTAGGCTTCCATTTCCTCGGCGTCGGCTTCGCTGGTTTCGTGGTCCCAGCCCTGGGCGTGCAGCGTGCCGTGGACCAGCAGATGGGCGTAGTGCTCCTCGAGCGTCTTGTTCTGCTCCTGGGCTTCGCGCTCGACCACGGGCGCGCACAGCACCAGGTCGGCCATCACGGTCGGCTCCTGCTGGTAGTCGAACGTCAGCACATTGGTCGCGTAGTCCTTCTTGCGGTACTCGTGGTTCAGGGCCTGGCCTTCCTCGGCGTCGACGATGCGCACGGTGATTTCCGCGTCCACCGCCAGGGCGTGGCGTATCCAGCGCGTGACTTTGCTGCGCGCCAGTACGGCGCGGTGGGCAGCGGCGGCGTCAAAGCGGCCGAATTGCAGGGAGAGTTGCAGTTGTTGCAGAGGCATGGGGGACTTCAAACGCTGGCGCGGTGCATCCAGCGGGGGTGAAAGGGGTGGCAGTGCTTATTCGTCGATGGAGCGCACGCGGCTGCGGCTGGCGGGCAGGCGGCCACGCGCGTCGTAGGCGTCGACGATGCGTGCGACCAGCGGGTGGCGCACCACGTCGGCGCTGGTGAAGTGGGTCACGGCAATGCCTTTGACGCGCTTCAACACGCGCTCGGCGTCGACCAGTCCGCTGAGGGCGCCCTTGGGCAGGTCGACCTGGCTCACGTCGCCCGTGACCACGGCCTTGGCGCCAAAGCCTATGCGGGTCAGGAACATCTTCATCTGTTCGGGCGTGGTGTTCTGCGCTTCGTCGAGAATCACAAAAGCGTTGTTCAGCGTGCGTCCGCGCATGAAGGCCAGCGGCGCGATTTCCAGCACATTGCGCTCGAAGGCCTTTTGCACCTTCTCGTAGCCCATCAGGTCGTACAGTGCGTCGTACAGCGGGCGCAGATAGGGATCGACTTTCTGCGTCAGGTCGCCGGGCAGAAAGCCCAGGCGTTCGCCGGCTTCGACGGCCGGGCGGGTCAGCACGATGCGCTGCACGGCGCTGCGTTCCAGCGCATCGACGGCGCAGGCCACGGCCAGGTAGGTCTTGCCCGTGCCGGCCGGGCCAATGCCCAGCGTGATGTCGTGGCTGGCGATATTCTCGAGGTACAGGTTCTGGGTGACGGTGCGCGCGCGCAGGTCGGCGCGGCGTGTCGACAGCTGGATCGCGCCGACCGGTGCTTCGAGCAGTTCGCTGTCGCCCGCGAGCATCAGCTGCAGGTGGGCTTCGGGAATGACGTCGTCGGCCATCTCGTACAGTGCCTGCAGCATTTCCAGCGCCTCCTGGGCGCGGGCTTTGGGGCCGTCGATCTTGAACTGCTCGTGGCGATGGGCAATCGAGACCTTGAGTGCGGTCTCGATGGTGCGCAAATGCGTGTCCGCGGGCCCGCACAAGTGGGTCAGGCGGGTGTTGTGATGGGGAGTGAAGGTGTGGCGCAGGATCACGCGGATAATTCCAGGCTATGGCTGCCAAGGGGTGGCAAAGGATTCCAATGATAGGCAAATTGACCGGCACGCTGCTGGAGAAAAACCCGCCCGCGGTATTGGTGGACTGCCACGGCGTGGGCTACGAGGTGCAGGTGCCCATGAGCACCTTCTACAACCTGCCCGCGACGGGCGCGCAAGTGGGCCTGCTCACGCACTTCATCGTGCGCGAGGATGCACAGCTGCTGTTCGGCTTTGGCACGCACAGCGAACGCCAGACTTTCCGTGAATTGATCAAGATCACGGGCGTGGGCCCGCGCACGGCACTGGCCATCATCAGCGGCATGGGCATCGAAGACCTGGCCCAGGCGGTGACGCTGCAGGAGGCCGGGCGGCTGATCAAGGTGCCGGGCATAGGCAAGAAGACCGCCGAGCGGCTGCTGCTGGAGCTCAAGGGCAAGATCGGCGCCGACATGGGCTCGAAGTCGCTGTTCACCAACGAGAACCAGAACGACATCCTGCAAGCGCTGCTGGCCCTGGGCTACAACGACAAGGAAGCGGCTGCCGCGCTCAAAGCCCTGCCGCCGGATGTGGGTGTCAGCGACGGCATCAAGCTGGCCCTCAAGGCGCTGGCCAAATAAGAGTGGCAAACACCACCCTTGATACGTCGTTGCGTTGCCTTGCCGTGCCATTCGCACCGTCTGCGGCAACGCGCCTAGCCTCAACCGCAAATCTGCGATTTGCTGGGTGGCCTTCGCCACTCTGAACCCCCATGACCATCCAAACCGACGACTTCGCGCCCGCGCCATCCAAGCGGGCCATTTCCGCCGCGCCCCTGTCGCACCACGAGGAAGCGATGGAGCGGGCCCTGCGGCCCAAGCTGATGCAGGAATACGTGGGCCAGGTCAAGGCGCGCGAGCAGCTGGAGATCTTCATTGGCGCGGCCCGAAAGCGCGGCGAAGCGCTGGACCATGTGCTGCTGTTCGGCCCTCCGGGCCTGGGCAAGACCACGCTGTCGCACATCATCGCCGCCGAGCTGGGCGTGAACCTGCGCCAGACCAGCGGCCCGGTGC
This sequence comes from Acidovorax bellezanensis, assembly GCF_025421555.1. Taxonomy (NCBI): domain Bacteria; kingdom Pseudomonadati; phylum Pseudomonadota; class Betaproteobacteria; order Burkholderiales; family Comamonadaceae; genus Acidovorax; species Acidovorax bellezanensis. The sequence continues at coordinate 818,542 of NZ_JAODYH010000003.1, read as the reverse complement.
TGGAAAAGCCCAAGGACCTGGCGGCGCTGCTCACCAGCCTCGAAGCCAACGACGTGCTGTTCATCGACGAGATCCACCGGCTCTCGCCCGTGGTCGAGGAAATCCTCTACCCCGCGCTCGAGGACTACCAGATCGACATCATGATCGGCGAAGGCCCGGCCGCGCGCTCGATCAAGCTCGATCTGCAGCCCTTCACCCTGGTCGGTGCGACCACGCGCGCCGGCATGCTCACCAACCCGCTGCGCGACCGCTTCGGCATCGTCGCGCGGCTGGAGTTCTACTCCGCCGAAGAGCTGGGCCGCATCGTGGTGCGCAGCGCCGGCCTGCTGGGCGTGCCGCTGGATGCCGAAGGCGGATTCGAGATCGCGCGCCGCTCACGCGGCACGCCGCGCATCGCCAACCGCCTGCTGCGCCGGGTGCGTGACTATGCCGACGTCAAGGGCGACGGCCGCATCACCGAGGACATCGCCAACCGCGCGCTGGCCATGCTGGACGTGGACCCGCAAGGCTTTGACGTGATGGACCGCAAATTGCTCGAAGCCGTGATCCACCGCTTTGACGGCGGCCCCGTGGGGCTGGACAACATCGCGGCCAGCATTGGCGAGGAGGCGGGCACGATCGAGGACGTGATCGAGCCCTATCTGATCCAGCAGGGCTATCTGCAGCGCACGCCGCGCGGGCGCATCGCCACCAAGGCTGCCTACCTGCACCTGGGCGTGGAAGCGCCGGCCTTGCCCGGGGCCTGAGGGCTCGGTGTCGCTCTGCACAGCAGGCCGGTGACGATCAGCGCCTGGGCCAGGTAATAGCTGGCCAGCACCCAGAGCTGGGCCCAGGGCAGGGGCTGGACGAAGCGGCTGGTGGCCAGCAGCGAGTCGCTGAGCATGAAGCTGCAGGCGCCCAGCGCCACCAGCAGGGCCGCGGGCCGGTCGGCGCGGCCGGCCTCATGCCAGCGGCCCCAGGCCTGGGCGGCCATCAGCGCAATCACCAGCACATAGACGGCCACCGGCAGGCGCAAAGCCACGGGCAGGCCGCCTTGCCACAGGAAGGTGTACATGGCGACGCCCAGCAGCAGTGTCAGGGCCAGCGCGCCGTGGTGGGCGAACCAGTGCTGGCCGCGCTTGAACAGGGCGATGTAGCACAGGTGGGCCAGCAAGAAGGCCAGCAGGCCGGGAATGAACAGCCCCTCGAACATCAGAAACACATCGCCGGCCAACGAAGCCGCGAGCGCGGCCAGCAGCAGGCCGCTGCCGCTGCGCGCGGGGCCGTCCCGGCGCATGGCCAGCGCCACGGCGACCAGGGCGCACAGCATGGCCAGGGGTTTGAAAATGAAATACCACGGGTTCAGGCCCAGCGCGCTGCCGGCCGTGGCCAGGGCGCCGGCCTGCAGCATGCAGGCCAGGGCCGGGCTGGTGCGTGAGCGCAGCGCGGCCACGCCCGCGAGCAGGCAGGCCAGCAACGTGGTCCAGGCGATGGCGAAGTGGGGCAGGGGCGGCTGCTGCACGTCGCCGGCGAGCACGCGCCAGGCAAACAGCATGGCGCAGAAAATGCCCAGGGCCGGTCCGGCCCAGGCCAGTGCATAGCGGGAAAGGTGCATGCAGGCCATTGTGTCGCGCGGTGGCGGCGCTGGCGATGCAGGGGAACCCTTGGGCGGATGGGCCGGCCGCCATTCAATTCAAGCGTGCGCCCAGCGCCTCAATGCCCCTTGCCCAGGAACTGCTGCAGCTCGGGCGTCTGCGGCGAACCGAACAGTGCTTCGGGCGTGCCGACTTCGTGCACCTTGCCCTGGTGCATGAACACCACGCGGTCGCTGACCTTGCGCGCGAAGTTCATTTCGTGCGTGACCATGACCAGCGTCATGCCCTGGTCGGCCAGGCTTTCCACCACCTGCAGCACTTCGCCCACCAGTTCGGGGTCCAGCGCCGAAGTGACTTCGTCGCACAGCAGGATTTCCGGGTCCATGGCCAGGGCGCGCGCGATCGCCACGCGCTGCTGCTGCCCGCCCGAGAGCTGGTCGGGCATGGCGTCGAATTTCTCGGCCAGGCCCACGCGCGCCAGCAGGCGCTCGGCGTTCTGGCGCGCGAGGTCCTTGGGCTGGCTGGTGACCAGCGTCGGCGCGAGCATCACGTTGCGCCCCACGGTGAGATGGGGAAACAGGTTGAAGCTCTGGAAGATCATGCCCACGTTCTTGCGCAGCTCGCGCATGGCGCCGGCGTTGTCGGCCTGCAGCGGCTGGCCGTGCACCGTGAGCGTGCCTTCCTGGAAGGCTTCTAGGCCGTTGATGCAGCGCAGCAGCGTGCTCTTGCCCGAGCCGCTCTTGCCGATGATGGACACCACTTCGCTGCGCGCGATCGTGAGGTCCACGCCCTTGAGCACTTCGTTGCTGCCGTAGCGTTTGCGCAGGCCGCGGATGTCCACCAGGGGCACCTGGGCGGCGAGGGAGGAGGAGGGGGCGGTGGCGGTAGAGGTCATGGCGGAAGTCCGGAAAAAAGCCAGCAATCAGGAAGCGGTGCGCAGGCGGCGCTCGAGGCGCTGGCTCCACAGCGACAGCGGAAAGCACAGCGCGAAATACATCAGCGCCACGCAGCCGTAGATCAGGAAAGGCTCGAAGGTGGCGTTGGCGATCAGCTGGCCGGCCTTGGTGACTTCGACAAAGCCGATCACGCTGGTCAGCGCCGTGCCCTTGATGATTTGCACCATGAAGCCTGCCGTGGGCGCGACGCCCAGGCGCATGGCCTGGGGCAGGATCACGTGGCGCAGCTGTTCGCCGAAGCTCAGCGCCAGGCTGGCCGAAGCTTCCCACTGGCCCTTGGGCACGGACTCGACGCAGCCGCGCCAGATGTCGCAGAGATAGGCGCTCGCATAAAGCGTCAGGCATAGGCTCGCGGCCAGCAGCGGCGAAGTGTCGACGCCCAGCATCGCCAGGCCGAAATAGATCAGGAACAGCTGCATCAGCAGCGGCGTGCCCTGGAAGATCTGCACATAGCAGGCGACGGCGCGCACCGCGCCGGGCAGCTTGCTCAGGCGCAGCACCAGCAGCGCGAGCGCCAGCAGGCTGCCGCAGACAAAGGCGATCAACGACAGGCCCACGGTCCAGCGCAGGGCCAGCAGCAGATGGCGGGCGATATCCCAGAAAGTGAATTCAACCATGGTGCTTCCTCTCAGCGGCGGCGGCCAAAAACGAAACGCGGGCCGAACCAGTTCAGCCACTGGCGCAGCAGCACGGCCAGGCCCAGATAGATCAGCGTGACCACGATGTAGGCCTCGAAGCTGCGGAAGGTGCGGCTGGAGATCAGGTTGGCCGCATAGGAAATCTCTTCGGTGGAAATCTGGCTGCACACGGCCGAGCCCAGCATCACCAGGATGATCTGGCCCGTGAGCGCGGGCCAGACGCGGCCCAGCGAAGGCGGCAGCACCACGCGCGTGAAGATCTGCCAGCGGTCCAGCGCCAGGCTTTGCGCGGCTTCGATCTGGCCGCGCGGCGTGGCCTGAATGCCGGCGCGCACCTGCTCGCAGGCATAGGCGCCGAGGTTGAGCGTCATCGCCAGGATGCTCGCGATCTCGGGCGACAGCCGCAGGCCCAGCGAGGGCAGGCCGAAGAACAGAAAGAACAGCTGGATGATGAACGGCGTGTTGCGGAACACTTCGACATAGGCGCTGACGACAAAGCGCGGCACCGGGCCGGCGTTCAGTCGCATCCAGGCGCAGGCCACGCCCAGCGCCACGCCCAGCGGCGTCGCAATGGCCGTGAGCAGTGCCGTGAGCGCCAGGCCCTTGAGGAACATCGGCCATTGGGCCAGTACCGTGGCGAAATCCATTGTCATGGGCGCATCCGTGGAAACAGGAAGAAAAGTCGGGCGACACGCGCGCGCTATGCAACTGGCGCGCCCCAGCAGGGAGGCAGCAAGCAAGGGCCGCACCTAGGCGGCCCCCCCGCAGCGAGGCTGCCGCCCCCCTCCTCCGAAGGATGAGAGGGGGGAGACGCGTCAGCGGCTCAGGGGGTGCTCAAGCTCAATCCGGCAGATTCCCCATCCCCCGACCCAGCCACTTCTGCGAATAGCCTTCGATGGTTCCATCGGTCTTGGCGGTGCGCAGGATGGCGTTGACTTGCGTCAGCAGCGCGGTCTCGCCCTTGCGCACGCCGATGTAGTTGGGCGAATCCTTGATCAGCAGCTTGTATTCGGCCTGGACCTTGGGGTTCTTCTGCAGCGCCGCGGCGGCGACGGCCGCGCCGATGGCGACGAACTGGGTCTGCTGCGACATGAACGCGGCCATGGTCGAGTTGTCGTCTTCGAAGCGCTGGATCTTCAGCGTCTTGGGCGCCAGGCCTTGCAGCGCGTCGTCCTGGATGGTGCCGCGCGTCACGGCCAGCGTCTTGCCGCCCAGGTCGTCAAACGACTTGATGGCCACGTCCTTGGGGCCGAACACGGCCTGGAAGAACGGCGCATACGAGACGGTGAAGTCGATCACCTTGGCGCGTTCCTCGTTCTTGCCCAGGGCCGAGACGATCAGGTCGATCTTCCTGGCCTGCAGATAGGGAATGCGGTTGGGCGTGCTCACGGGCACGAACTCGGCCTTGACGCCCAGCTTGTCGGCAATCAACTGGGCCACGGCCACGTCGACGCCCGTGGGCTTGAAGTCCGGGCCCATGTAGCCATAGGGCGGGTAGTCGGTGGGAATGCCCAGCGCAATGCTCTTCTTGGCCATCACGGCCTTGAGCGAATCGTCGGCGTGCGCTCCCGCAGCAAACGACAGAGCGGCAGCCGCGAGCAGACCCGAAACAGCGGTACAGACTTTGGACTTCATGGCGCAGGACCTTTTTCAAAAAAATGTGGATGCACCAAGGTCTGAGCAGGATGCGTGCCAGCTTGGAACAAGGGTGCCAGAACAGCGCCGGAAGACGCGCGCGCGGCGGCGGCGGCAAGGCCTTGTCCTCAGTGAACGCAAGACAAGGCGCGGGGAAACGACGGTTTCAGGCATTGCTTTTGCTTGGCATGGTTGTGCCATTTGAAACAGTGGTTTCTTTGGCGTTCGAATGCGGGAAAAAAATTTCAATACCGTGCACGACCGCCCCAGCTTGGGGCGCGATGCACACCAATGGAGCACAACCATGGAGCAGCAGTCAGCCATGCCGCTGGAAGCGCGCATACAGCAGGTCTATGCGGATCTGTCGGCGGCCGAGCGCAAGCTGGCCGATGTGGTGCTGGCGCGCCAGCAGGATTTGCGCGGCTATTCCGCCACCGAGCTGGCGACGCTGGCCGGCACGTCCAAGTCCAGCGCCGCGCGGTTCTTCCGGCGCCTGGGCTATGCGGGGTTTGATGAATTCCGGCTGCAGGTGCGCGCCCGGCCCACGGCCCATTCCCCGCTGGAGCGGCTGGTGCGCACGCCTGCGCGGGGCCAGGCCGATGCCGGCCTGCAGGCCCATGCGCGGCGCGATGCCCAGCGGCTGCTGGACTGGTCCGCGGACCTGCCCGACGAGGCCGTGCAGGCGGCGCTGGAGCAGCTGGCGCGCGCGCGCCGCATCGGCGTGCTCGGCTACCGCCACAGCCAGGTGACGGCGCTGTACGCCAGCCTGCTGTTCGACCAGGTCCGCCCCGGCGTGGAACTGCTGGCCACGGGCGGCGGGCGCGAAGCCGAAGCGCTGGCCGGCCTGGGTGCCAAGGACTTGCTGGTGGTCGTGGATTTTCGCCGTCGCAGCGCCCAGCTGGCGCGCGTGCTGGCGGCGGCGCGCACGGCCGGCATTCCGCTGGTGGTACTCAGCGATGCGGCGCCCGGCGAATGGCTGGCGGCCGCGGCCCAGGCCGAAGTGGTGCTGCGCTGCGCCCGCGACGGCGCACCGCCACCGCTGTTCGACGCCTATGTCTGTGCCATCAGCCTGGTGAATTTTCTGGCCACCGCGCTGGCTGCGCGCCAGCGCAATGCGCAGGCGCGGTTGGCGCGCATCGAGCAACTGCATGCCGCCCTGGGCGACCTGCAAGCCCTGTCCTGATTTTTTGTAGAGGTATCTCCATGTCATCTTCCCTGTCCGCCGTGCCCTCCCTGGCGCTGGAACTCGTTCTCAACCCGGCCAACCCCGGTCGCAGCCGCGACGAGGCCTATGGCGCGCGCCGCAGCGCAGTGCTGTCCGCCGCTGCGCTGGCCCAGGCCGAGCGCGAACTCACGGCCTGGGACGGCTATGCGACTACGCCGCTGCATTCCCTGTCCGCGCTGGCCCGGGCTCTGGGCGTGCAGTCCCTGCATTACAAGGACGAAGGCAGCCGCTTCGGCCTGGGCAGCTTCAAGGCCCTGGGCGGGGCCTACGCCGTCGCGCGGCTGCTGTGCCGCGAACTCGGCGCGCGCCTGGGGCGGACGCTGGACACCCAGGACCTGCGGCGCCCCGAAGTGCGCGCGCTGTGCCAGGGCATCACCGTCACCTGCGCCACCGACGGCAACCACGGCCGCTCGGTGGCCTGGGGCGCGCAGCTGTTCGGCTGCGCCTGCGTGATCTACGTCCACGCCACCGTGAGCCAGGGGCGTGCCGACGCCATCGCGGCTTACGGCGCGCAGGTGGTGCGCACGCCGGGCAATTACGACGATGCCGTGCGGCGCGCCGATGCCGATGCCAAGGCCCTGGGCCGGTTCGTGATTTCCGATACCTCCTACCCCGGCTACATGGACGTGCCGCGCGACGTGATGCAGGGCTACCAGCTGATGGTGCACGAGGCGGCGCAGCAGATGGGCGAACGGCCCACGCACATCTTCGTGCAAGCCGGCGTGGGCGGGCTGGCGGCGGCCGTCTGCGGCTATTTCTGGGAGCGTGACGGCGGCGCCCGCCCGCGGTTCGTGGTGGTCGAGCCCGAGCGCGCGGCCTGTCTGCTGGAGAGCGCGCGCGCCGGCGAGCTGCGCGCCGTCGAAGGCGAACTCGACACGCTGATGGCCGGCCTGGCCTGTGGCGAAGTCTCCCATCTGGCCTGGGAAATCCTGGAAAAAGGCGCGGATGCGTTCTGCGCGATCGCCGACGCGTCGGCCGTGGACTGCATGCGGCTGCTGGCCCATCCGCTGGGCGGCGACCGCGCCATCGTGGCGGGTGAGTCGGCCGTGGCCGGTGTGGCGGCCGCGATTGCCGCGCTGCAAAGCCCGCAGGCGCGCGCGCAACTGGGCCTGGGCGCGGACAGCCGCATCCTGTTTTTCGGCAGCGAAGCCGCGACCGACGCGGCGCTGTACGCACAGCTGGTGGGCGAAAGCGCCGCCGCCGTGGCTGCGCGCGCGGAGGCTGCATGAGCGCCGATCTGCGCATCGACGGCGCGCGCCTGCTCGCCAGCCTGGAAGAACTGGGTCGGCATGGCGCGCTGCCCGGTGGCGGCACCAACCGCCTGGCGCTGAGCGACGCCGACCGCGCGGCGCGCGACTGGACCGTGGCGCGCATGCGCGCGCTGGACATGGCCGTCGAGATCGACGCGATCGGCAATGTCTTCGCCACCCATGCGGGTGAAGAGGACCTGCCGCCGGTCGCCACCGGCAGCCACATCGACACCGTGCGCACCGGCGGCCTCTACGACGGCAACTACGGCGTGCTGGCCGGCCTGGAAGTCGTGGCCACGCTGCGCGCCGCGGGCCGGCGCACGCGCCGGCCCATTCAGGTGGCGTTCTTCACCAACGAGGAAGGCGCGCGCTTTCAGCCCGACATGCTGGGCAGCCTGGTGCATGTCGGCGGCATGCCGCTGGAAGAAGCCCTGGCCGTTCGTGCCGTCGACAACGGCGCGCTGCTGGGCGAGGAACTGCTGCGCATAGGCTATGCCGGCAGCGCGCCCGTGGGCCGCCCCTGCGTCGACAGCTTTGTCGAGCTGCACATCGAGCAAGGCCCGGTGCTGGACCGCGAAGGCCTGGCCATCGGCGTGGTCGAAGGCGTGCAAGGCATTTGCTGGACCGAGCTGACTTTCACCGGCCGCAGCAACCATGCGGGCACGACGCCCATGGCCTTGCGCCAGGACGCGGGCATGGCCGCGGCGCGCGTCGCGGCCTTTGCCCACGAGCTGAGCCAGCGTTACGGCGGGCGCCAGCTTGCCACTGTGGGCGCGCTCACGCTGCAGCCCAATCTGGTCAATGTCATCGCCCAGAGCGCGCTGATGACGGTCGATCTGCGCAATACCGACGGCGCCGTGCTGCAGCAGGCCCAGGCCGAGCTGCTGGCTTGCGCGCGTCGCATCGCCGCCGAGCACGGCGTGCTGCTGAGCCACCGCTCGCTGGCCGATTTCGCCCCCGTGGCCTTCGATGCCGCGCTGGTCGACAGCGTGGAGCGCGCCGCCCACTCCCAGGGCCTGGCGACGCTGCGCATGCCCAGCGGTGCGGGCCATGACGCGCAGATGTTCGCGCGCGTCTGCCCCACGGCCATGGTGTTCGTGCCCAGCCGCGACGGCCTGAGCCACAACGTGCGCGAATTCACCGCGCCCGAGCAACTGGTGCAGGGCGCGAATGTGCTGCTGCAGGTCCTTCTAGAGCGAGCCGACCGCTGATCCCCTTACCGTTTTTATTCAAGGAATTCCAGCATGTCCCGAATCGTCAATGTCGCCCTGGGCCAGTTGGGCCCCATCCAGAGCGCCGACTCCCGAGCTGCCGTGGTCGCGCGCCTGTGCGCCATGATGCGCGAGGCGCACAGCCTGGGCGCGCACGTGATCGTCTATCCCGAACTCGCGCTGACCACGTTCTTCCCGCGCTGGTACATCGAGGATGAAGCCGTCATCGACAGCTATTTCGAGCCGTCCATGCCCAGCCGTGAAACGCTGCCCTTGTTCGAGCTGTCGCGCGAACTCGGCGTGGGCTTTTACCTCGGTTATGCCGAACTGGCCGAGGAGGGCGGCAAGCGCATGCGCTACAACAGCGCCGTGCTCGTCGACCGCCGTGGCGCCATAGTCGGCAAGTACCGCAAGATCCACGTGCCCGGCCATTTCGAGCACGAGCCCTGGCGCAAATTCCAGCACCTGGAAAAGCGCTACTTCACGCCCGGCCAATCGTTCGACGTGCACCAGGCATTCGGCGGCACCATAGGCATGGCGCTGTGCAACGACAGGCGCTGGGCCGAGAGCTACCGCGTGATGGCGCTGCAGGGCGCCGAGATGGTCTTCATCGGCTACAACACGCCCGTGCACAACGCGCCCGCGCCCCAGCATGACGACTTGTCGCTGTTCCACAACCAGCTCGCCGTGCAGGCCGGGGCCTATCAGAACGGCTGCTGGGTGGCGAGCGTGGCCAAGGGGGGACTGGAAGAGGGCGTGGAAAGCATTGCCGGCAGCCTGCTGGTCGCGCCGTCGGGCGAGGTGGTCGCGCGCTGCGTGACCAAGGACGATGAAGTGGTGCTCGGGCGCTGTGACCTGGATTTCTGCGCCGTCTACAAGCGCACGACCTTCAACTTCGACCTGCACCGCCACCCCGAGTGCTATGGCCTGATCACGGCGCGCAAGGGCGAGACCCTGGCCGCCGACGGTTCGCTGCTGGAGCGCTGAGCGATCAGGGTTTTGCAGGATTGCGCTTTGATTGAAGGTAAGCGAAGGATTTGAGCACTGTGGCACAATTTTTACACTTTTTCCTGTGCCAGCCCACCGTCAGCGGGGCGACGCCGATGGTCGGCGCGGCTGCTGCGGCTTTTTGCTCCTTCTACTATGTTCCGACGTTCGCTTCTGTGCGCCGCCAGCCTGACGGCCGCGGGTGCTTTTCTCATGACCGCGGCCCAGGCAGCTCCGGCAGCCTGGCCGGCCCTCAAGCCCATCACGCTGGTGGTGCCCGTCAGTGCCGGTGGCAACGTCGACTCGACCGCACGCCTGATCGGTCAGAAGCTGGGCGAGCGCCTGCACCAGTCGGTGGTGGTGGACAACGTGCCTGGCGCCGGCGGCGTGCTGGGCGTGAGCAAGGCGGTATCGGCCAAGGCCGACGGCTACACCGTGTTGATGGGCTTTGACGGCCCGGTCAGCGTGGCCCAACTGGTCAACGCGGCCGTGAAGTACGACGCCGAGCGCGATCTGATGCCCGTGGGCCTGGTGACCACCGCGCCCGTGGTGCTGATGGCGCGCCCCGGCTTTCCGGCCAAGACCATGACCGAAATGATTGCGCTGGCCCGCAGCCAGCCCGGTCAGCTGACCTACGCCACCTCGGGCGTGGGCACGGTGCTGCACCTGGCCATGGAAATGGTGCAGGAGCGTGCCAAGGTCAAGATGGTGCATGTGCCCTACCGTGGTGGCGCGCAGATCACCAGCGACGTGATGGGCGGTCAGGTCGACATGGGCTATCTGGTGACGACCAGCGCCACGCCGCTGATCCAGCAGAAGAAACTGGCGGCGCTGGGCGTGACTTCGGCCGGCCGCATCGATGCCATCGCCGACGTGCCGGCCTTCAGCGAAACGCCGGCGCTCAAGGGCTTCGACATCAACACCTGGACCGGCCTGTTCCTGCCCGCGGGCACGCCCGAGGCGATTGCCGCCCGGCTGGCCAAGGAGCTGGATGTGGTGCTGCGCATGCCCGAAGTGCAGCAGCGCCTGATCGCCGGCGGCGCGACGCCCGGCAAGGGCACGCCCGCGAGCTTCAACGCTTTCCTGCAAAAGGAAAAGGCGGCCTATGCCCAGGTCGTCAAGAGCGCCAACATCCAGCAGGAATAAGCACCGCGATGACATCGATCTCCTCCACTGACGCCATGGCGCCGGTCCTGCCCGAAGTCCAGGCCATCTGCGACGAGATGCTGGCGCTGCGCCACCATCTCCATGCCCATCCCGAGCTGGCCTACCAGGAGGTCATGACCGGTGATCTGGTCGCCGAAAAGCTGGCCGAATGGGGCTATGAAGTGCACCGCGGCCTGGGCATCACCGGCGTGGTGGGCACGCTGCGCCGCGGCAACCACGCCGGCGGCAAGCGCCTGGGCCTGCGCGCCGACATGGACGCTCTGCCCATCCATGAGACCACGGGCCTGCCCTACGCCAGCCGCCACGCGGGCAAGATGCACGCCTGCGGCCATGACGGCCACACCGCGACCCTGCTGGCCGCGGCCAAGGTGCTGGCCCAGCGCGGCCAGTTCGACGGCACGCTGCACCTGGTCTTCCAGCCCGCCGAGGAAGGCCACGGCGGCGCCAAGAAGATGGTCGAGGACGGGCTGTTCAAGCTGTTCCCCTGCGACGCGCTCTATGCCTTCCACAACGAGCCGGGCTACCCGGCGGGGCATTTCGGCTTCCGTTCGGGCGTGATGTATTCCAGCTCCGACACGGCCGTCATCACCGTGCGCGGCGTGGGCGGCCACGGCGCCATGCCGCATGCCGCGGTCGACCCCATCGTCGTCGCCTCGCACCTGGTGCTGGCGCTGCAGACCATTCGCTCGCGCGAAATCGACCCCAACGACATGGCCGTGGTCACGGTGGGCGCGATCCACGCCGGCGATGCGCCGAATGTGATTCCCGAAACCTGCGAGCTGCGCGTCACGGTGCGCGCGCGCAGCCCCGAAGTGCGGCAGATGCTGCGCGAGCGCATCACCGCCATGGCCCATGCCCAGGCGGCCGTGCACCGCGCGACGGCCGAAGTGAACTACCTCTGGCGCTACCCGCCGGTGATGAACGATGTGGCGGCGACTGACTTCGCCGTGGCCGTGGCGCGCGAGCATGTGGGCCAGGCCTGGATGATTCCCGACCTGCAGCCGCTGCAGGCCAGCGACGACTTCGCGCTGATGCTCGAAGAGGTGCCCGGCAATTACTTCATCGTCGGCAATGGCATGGGCGAAGGTGGCTGCATGGTGCACAACGCTGGCTATGATTTCAACGATGCCCTGCTGCCGGTCACGGCCAGCTACTGGGTGCATCTGGCCGAAGCCTATCTGCGCCGCGGCTGAGCGCACGCGCCGGGCGTCGCTCCGGCTTTTTGTTGGATGAACAGGTTTTTATGAGCACCCACGCACTGGATGCGGCCGTCGCGCTGCCCGGCTTCGAGGCCACCACCGATTACTGGCAGCGCATCGTCGGCGCGGATGAATTGACGCAGCCGACCACGCCGCCCTATCGCCACAGCTATCCCGCAAGGCTGCGCGACGGCCGCTATCTGGTGCTGCCGCTGCGCGGCATGCCCAGCCAGCCCGAGCGCTGCGTGGCCTCGCTGATCGCCAACCAGGCATCGATGGCGGTGGTGCAGGCCCTGGCCGACGCCATGGTCGAGGAGGCGCGCGGCTTCGAGATCGACGCCGTGGTCGGCCTGCCCACGCTGGGCCTGGCTTTCGCGCCGGCCGTGGCCCAGGGCCTGGGCCACGCGCGCTATGTGCCGCTGGGCTACTCGCGCAAATACTGGTACCAGGACGAACTGTCCGAGCCCGTGAGCTCGATCACCACGCCAGGCAAGGGCAAGCTGCTGTACGTCGATCCGAACCAGCTGCCCTTGCTGGCCGGCAAGCGCGTGCTGGTGGTCGACGACGCCGTGAGCTCGGGCACGACCATGGTCTCGGGTCTGCGCTTGCTCAAGCGCTGCGGCGCCCAGGTGGCGGCCATTGCCGTGGCCATGCGCCAGGGATCGCAGTGGCGCGACAAGCTGCGCAATGCGGCCGGCGAGGCGATTCCCGTGGTCGGCGCCTTCGATTCGCCACGCATGGTGCGCGCGCCGGGCGGCTGGACGCCGGAAGCCTGAGCCGCGCTGCCCGGCTGCAAAGCGCTGTAGCATCGCCAGATCGGGCCCGCGTTCAGCGGGCTCGCTGCAGTTTCAGCACAGCATAAAACCGGGGAATCTCATGGGTGTCGGCCTCATTGCCATTTTCACGACGGTTGTCGTCGCGCATTTCATTGCCTTGGTCAGTCCGGGCCCGGATTTTCTGCTGGTTGTCAAGAGTGCGGTGCGCAACCGCAAATCCATCGCCGTGGGCGTGGCCCTGGGCATTGCCTCGGCCAACGGCATCCACATCGGCCTGTGCATCCTGGGGGTGGGCGCCATTCTTTCCGCCTCCCTGGTGGCCATGACGGTGTTCAAGCTCATCGGCGGCGCCTTCCTGATCTACGTCGCCTGGCAGGCGCTGCGCAGCAGGAAGTCCGACTATGCCTTCATTGCGCAGGGGCGGGAGGAGGCGGCTGTGGCGGCACAGAGCACCTTCCTCAAGGAGTTCTTCACGGGATTCATTTCCGGAATTTCCAACCCCAAGAACATTCTTTTCTATCTGAGCCTGTTTTCCGTGGTGCTGACCAGCGATATCGGCATCGGCTTGAAGCTGGGCCTGGGTCTGTGGATGACGCTGCTGGTCTTCCTCTGGAACGCCTTCATTATTTACATTCTTTCCCAGGAAAAAGTGAAAAGCGTCTTTGCCCGATTCGCCTTCTATGTCGACAAGCTGGCGGGCACGGTCCTGGGCCTGATCGGCGTCAAACTGCTGGCAAGCGCGCTGGGGGCGGACAAGCGGGTCGGGGCATAGGGCGGTTCCCTCGCCAGGTCGCAGGGCTGGTTCAGCGGCGTTGTTTCAGCATGTTCTCGATCTTGCGGTCCGTCTTGTACTGGCCCAGGGCGTACACCGCCCAGATGGCGGCGGGGATCCAGCCGATCAGCGTGATCTGCAGCAGCAGGCAGAACAGGCCGGAAAACGGGCGGCCGATGGTGAAGAACACGGAAAACGGCAGAAGCAGGGCAAGAAGCAGTCGCATGGGGCGGTGAGGTCCTTCAAAAGGTCGATACGGGGTGCAAGACGGCGTTGGCCGTCTCAACTGAATATTTCGTCGCGCGCGGTATTTTCAAGATGCCGGCTGTCGGCCCAGCCCACCAGGCCCAGGCCCTGGGGCGTCCACAGCAGGCGATTGATGGCCGCGTTGCCCAGCTCCCAGGTGCGCGGTGCCTGCACTTCCTGGCGGGTCGCGAGGCGATACAGCACGTCGAGCACGCCGCCGTGGGCGGTGAGCACGATCAATTCGCCGGGATGGAGCGCGGCCAGGCGGTCCACCGTGCTCGACACCCGGTCGCGCAGCATGATCAGCGACTCTCCGCCTTCGGGCGTGAACTCGGGATCGCGCTGGCGCCAGCGCAGTGCGACTTCGGGTTGCTCGACTTCCAGTTCCTGGAACGTGCGGCCTTCGTAGACCCCGAAGCAGCGCTCGCGCAGACCGGACTCGGCGGTCAGCGGCGCGCCCGTGACCTGGGCCACGGCCTGGGCGGTCTGGTAGGCCCGCTGCAGGTCGCTGCTGTAGATATGCGCCACGGGTTCGTCGGCCAGGGCCTGTGCGGCCTGCGCGGCCTGCCACAGGCCCAGCTCGTTGAGCGGAATGTCGCGGTGGCCTTGCAGGCGGGCCGTTGCATTCCAGGCGGTTTCTCCGTGGCGGATGGCGATGATGCGGGTGGCTTGCATGCGGCAGATCAATGGGGTGGAGCAAAAGAGAGTGGCCGTGCCGCAGAGGGCGGGGGGCCGTGCCGGCGCATGGACTGCTGCGCAGGTCCGCCGCCAGGCGTGCGAGCCCAGATTGTGCGGCAATTGGCGGGGCAGGGTGAGGCGCGGTGCATGGATGCGATTTTTGCGCGCATCAGAAGGCGCCCGCTGCTGACAAGGGGGGCTGATGTTTTCCCCATTGTTCGCCGTCCACGGCCCCGCCAAGATGGGTCTCACACAGAGATCAAGGGGTGGGAGGAGGTTTCCGGTCGGCGCCTTGCGCCGGTGGCCGCGCGCGTGGCCCGGCAACGGCATGGCAGGCCCAGTTCTTGTATCTCTGGCGTATGCGAACGCAGCAGTCGGCTGGAAAGTCGTCGGCAGCGTAGCTTTTCTCACCCTTTCGATGAGGAGACTCTGATGCTGCTGAAACTGCTGTTTTCGTCCCTGCTGGCTGCCGGCCTGCTGACCGCTGGCGGGGTGCAGGCCGAGACGGTGCGCTGGGCGCGCGCTTCCGACCCGACCACGCTCGATCCCCATGCGTTCAACGTCGGCACCAATTTCGTGCTGCTGCACCAGATGTACGAGCCCTTGGTGATCCGCGATGCCAAGGGCAAGCTGGTGCCTACGCTGGCCACTTCCTGGAAGCTCACGGCCGACCCCACGGTCTGGGAGTTCAAGCTGCGCCCCAACGTCAAATTCCATGACGGCGCGCCGTTGACGGCCAAGGACGTGGTGTTCTCGCTCAACCGTGCCAAGGGGCCGACCGCACAGGTCAAGTCGCTGCTCGCTTCCATGGAATCGGCCACGGCCGTGGACGAGCTCACGGTGCACGTCAAGACCAAAGGGCCGAACCTGATCTTCCCCGACAACCTGACCAACATGTTCATCATGAACGAGGCCTGGGCCAAGGCCAAGGGGGCTGAAACCACGCAGGACACCACCAGCACCACCGAGAACTTCTCCACCCGCAACGCCAATGGCACCGGCCCCTACCAGCTGGTCAGCCGCGAGCAGGATGCGAAGACCGTGATGAAGCTCAACCCCCAGTACTGGGGCAAGGGCCAGGTGCCGCTGCAGGTGACCGAGCTGGTCTACCTGCCCATCAAGTCGCCGGCCACGCGCGTGGCGGCGCTGCTGTCGGGCGAAGTCGATTTTGCCCAGGACATTCCGGCCCAGGACGTGGCCCGACTCAAGCAGGACGCGCGGCTGCGCATCAACGAAGGGCCGGAAAACCGCTCCATCTTCCTGGGGCTGAACGTGGGGGGCAAGGAGCTCAAATACTCCAGTCTCAAGGGCAAGAACCCGCTGGCCGACCCGCGCGTGCGTGAAGCCATCCACCTGGCCATAGACCGCGATGCGATCAAGCGCTCGGTGATGCGCGGACTGTCGATTCCTTCGGGCATCATCGCGCCCTCGTTCGTCAACGGCTACACCAAGGCCATGGCGGCCTATCCCAAGGTCGATGTGGCCAAGGCCAAGCAGTTGCTGGCCGACGCCGGTTATGCCAACGGCTTCGATCTCACGCTGCATTCGACCAATGACCGCTATGTCAACGACGAGGCCATCAGCACGGCCGTGGCCGGCTTCCTGGGCCGCGTCGGTATCAAGACCAATGTCGTCGCGCGCCCGATTGCCCAGCACAGCGTGGCCATCAACAACGCCGACGCCGACTTCTACCTGTTCGGCTGGGGTGTGCCTACCTACGACTCGGCCTATATTTTCGACTTCCTGGTCTATACGCGCGGCAAGGACGGCCGTGGCCCGACCAATGCCACGGGTTTCAGCAGCCCCGAGGTGGATACGAACATCGCCGCGCTGGCTTCCGAGTCCGACAAGGCCAAGCGCGACCAGACCATACAGCGCATCTGGGACGTGGTGCAAAAAGAGCGCTTCTACATTCCGCTGCATGACCAGGTGATCCATTTCGCCTCGATCAAGCGGATCGACGTGCCTGTGCACCCGGACAACGCGGTGCAGTTCAAGGACGTGAAGTTCAGCGCGAAGTAAACCATGCTGGTTTATCTGTTGCGACGCCTGGGCCAGTCGGCCCTGGTGTTGCTGGCGGTTTCCTTCATCGCCTTCATGGTGTTTCGCCATATCGGCGACCCGACGATCAGCCTGCTGGGTGAGGATGCCACGCTGCAGGAGCGCGCGGCATTGACCACCGAGCTGGGCTTCGACAAGCCCGTGCCCCTGCAATACCTGCACTACCTGGGCAAGGTGCTGCACGGTGATCTGGGCGTTTCCTACCGCCTCAAGCGGCCGGTGCTCGACGTCATCGTCGAGCGCCTGCCGGCGACGCTGGAGCTGGCGATGACGGCCGCCATCGGCGCGCTGGTGATCGGCCTCGTGCTGGGGGTGTACACGGCGCTGCGCAGCGAGGGCTGGCTCAGCCGCACGGTCATGACGGTGTCGCTGGTCGGTGTGTCCCTGCCCACGTTTCTGATCGGCATAGGGCTGATCTACCTGTTCGCGGTCGAACTGCGCTGGCTGCCGTCGTTCGGCCGGGGCGAGACGGTCAAGGTGGGCGGCTGGGAGACCGGCCTGCTCACGGCCTCGGGCTGGAGCGCGCTGATCCTGCCGGCCATCACCCTGGGCTTTTACAACATGACGCTGATCATGCGGCTGGTGCGCGCCGAGATGCTCGAAGTGCTGCGCTCCGACTACATCCGCTTCGGCCGCGCGCGCGGCCTGCGGGAAAAAGACCTGTACTTCGGCCATGCGCTGCGCAACACCCTGATTCCGGTGATCACCATCGCCGGCCTGCAGATTGGTTCGCTGATCGCCTTTGCCATCGTGACCGAAACCGTGTTCCAGTGGCCGGGCGTGGGCCTGCTGTTCATCTCATCCATCCAGGGCGTGGACGTGCCCTTGATCGCGGCCTATCTGATGTTCATTGCGCTGCTGTATGTGCTGATCAACCTGCTGGTGGATGTGCTTTATCTGGTGGTCGATCCGCGCTTGCGCCGCAAGTGACGATGGCCTCCGCACAAAGGGATGACATGCGCGATGTGACTGACAAACCCGCTGCGGCGGGCCGGCGCCGCTGGCGCCAGAGCGACTCGGCCGTGCTGCGTGCGTTTGCCCGTTCGCGCACGGTGCAGATCGCGGCCGCGGCGCTGGTGCTGATCGTGCTCGCGACGCTGTTCGCGCCCTGGCTGGCCTGGCAGAACCCGTTTGATTCGGGCAGCCTCGAGTTGATCGATGCGTTCGCGCCGCCCTGGTCGCATGGCGTCAATGGCGCGTTCTACGCACTGGGCGCGGACGACCAGGGCCGCGATGTGGCCTCGGCCATTCTGTACGGCCTGCGCATGTCGGTGCTGGTCGGCGTGTCGGCCGTGCTGCTGTCGCTGTGCATAGGCGTGCCGCTGGGCCTGATCGCGGGCTATGCGGGCGGCTGGTTCGATACCTTGCTGATGCGCATCGCCGATGTGCAGCTGACGTTTCCGGTGATCCTGGTGGCGATGCTGATCCTGGGCATCGTGCGCGGCATGTTGCCCGAAGGCTATCGCGACCAGATCGCCGTGCTGGTGATCATCGTGGCCATCGGCCTGTCCGACTGGGTGCAGTACGCGCGCACGGTGCGCGGCGCGGTGATGGTCGAAAAGCAGAAAGACTATGTACTGGCAGCGCAGCTCATAGGCCGCAGCCGCACTGCCATCCTCACCCGGCACATCCTGCCCAATCTGCTGGCCTCCATCCTGGTGATCGCCACCATCAGCTTTGCCCACGCCATCGTCGCCGAATCCACGCTGTCCTATCTGGGCGTGGGCCTGCCGCCGACCCAACCTTCGCTGGGCACGCTGATCCGCATCGGTCAGAGCTTTCTGTTCTCGGGTGAATGGTGGATCCTGCTGTTCCCTTCGCTGGTGCTGCTGGCCCTGGCACTGTCCGTCAACCTGGTCGGCGACTGGCTGCGCGACGCCTTGAACCCCAAGCTGCAATGAGCGACTCCCCTCCCATCCCCGTGCTGCGCGTGCGCCAGTTGGGCGTCACCTTCGACACCTATCGTGGGCCGGTGCAGGTGCTCGACGACGTATCCTTCGACATCGCCGCCGGTGAAATCCTGGGCGTGGTCGGTGAATCGGGCGCGGGCAAGTCCATGACGGGCGCGGCCGTGATCGGCCTGATCGAGCCGCCGGGGCGCATCTCCAGCGGCACGGTCGAGCTCGACGGCGAGCGCATTGACGGGCTGCGCGGCGAAGCCATGCGCCGCATCCGCGGCAAACGCATAGGCTCCATCTTCCAGGACCCACTGACCAGCCTGAACCCGGTCTATACCGTGGGGCGGCACCTGATCGAAACCATTCGCACCCACCTGCCGCTGACCGAGACCCAGGCCCGCGCACGCGCGCTGGCCCTGCTCGAAGAGGTGGAGATTCCCGAGCCGCGGGTGCGCATGGGCCAGTACCCGCACCAGTTTTCCGGCGGCATGCGCCAGCGCGTGGCGATTGCGCTGGCGCTGTGCGCGCAGCCGCAGTTGATCATCGCCGATGAGCCGACCACGGCGCTCGATGTCTCGGTGCAGGCGCAGATCATCGCGCTGCTGCGCCGCGTGTGCCGCGAGCGCCACGCGGCGGCCATGCTGATCACCCACGACATGGGCGTGATCGCCGAGACGGCCGACCGGGTGATGGTCATGTACCAGGGGCGGGTGCTGGAAACCGGCCCGGTGCGCGAAGTGCTGGACCGGCCCCGGCAGCTCTATACGCGCGTGCTGATGGCGGCGATTCCTTCGGTGCACGAGCGCCTGGTGCGCCTGCCCGTACCCGAGATCGGCAAGCCGGCCACGGCGGTGCCGGCCCGGCCACAGCCTCGGCCCGCGGCCTCCGGTCTGAAGAACCTGCTGGAGGTGCGCGATCTGGGCAAGGAGTTCGACCTGTCGCTGGGCTGGCTGGAGCGCGTGGTGGCACGCCAGCCGCGCAAGACGCTGCAGGCCGTGGATCAGGTGAGTTTCAGCATTCGCCAGGGCAGCACGTTCGGTCTGGTCGGCGAGTCCGGCTCGGGCAAGTCCACGGTCGCGCGCATGGTCGCGGGCCTGACGCTGCCGACCCGCGGCCAGGTCTTGTTCGACGGCGTGGACCGCTGGAGCGCTGCCGCCGACACCCAGGCCCTGAGGCGGCGCTTTCAGATGATCTTCCAGGACCCCTATGCCAGCCTCAATCCGCGCTGGACCGTGGCCCGGTTGATTGCCGAGCCGCTGGAAGTGCTGGGCTTGAGCGCCAGCCGCAGCGAGACGGCCGAGCGCGTGGCCGCTGCGCTGCGCCGCGTGCGCATGACGCCCGACGATGCACGCAAATACCCGCACCAGTTCTCGGGCGGCCAGCGCCAACGCATCGCGATTGCGCGGGCCTTGGCCAGCCAGCCCGAATTCATCATCTGCGACGAGCCCACGTCGGCGCTCGACGTTTCCGTGCAGGCCCAGGTGTTGAATCTGATGCGCGATCTGCAGGACGAGTTCGGCCTGACCTATCTGTTGATCAGCCACAACCTGGCGGTGATACGCCATATGTGCGACGACATCGGCGTGATGCAGCGCGGCCGGCTGGTGGAGGCCGGCGATGCGCAGGCGGTGCTGGATGCGCCCCAGCACCCCTATACCCGCGCGTTGATGGCAGCGGTGCCGGATATCCAGCACACGCATTGAACTGCCGGGCGCGCAGACCGTCAGCCGATCACCGTCCCGCTGACCTCGCCCAGGCCGATGCGCACCGCGCCCGCGCGCTCGCACCAACCGCGCAGCGTGAGCGTGTCGCCGTCTTCGAGAAAGCTGCGCTGCTCGCCGTTGGGCAGTGTGATCGGGTGTTTGCCGCTGCCGGCCAACTCCAGCAGCGAGCCGGCCTCGTGCGGCTCGGGGCCGGACAGCGTGCCCGAGCCCAGCAGGTCGCCGGGCTGCAGGTTGCAGCCGTTCACCGTGTGGTGCGTGACCAGCTGCGCTGGCGTCCAGTAGGCGGCGCGCGTGGTGTTGGTGCAGGACAGTCGCACGGCGGGCTCGGCGGCGGCGCGCATGCGGCTGGTCTGCAGCAGCACTTCGAGCGTGATCGTGAAAGCGCCTTGCGCGCGGTGCTCCGGCGTGTCCAGGTAGGGCAGCGGCTGCGGATCGTTCTCGTCGCGTACAAAGGGCGCGCGAAACGGCGCCAGCGCTTCCATCGTCACGATCCACGGCGACAGCGTGCTGGCGAAGTTTTTCGACAAAAACGGTCCCAGCGGCTGGTATTCCCAGCCCTGGATGTCGCGCGCGCTCCAATCGTTGAACAGCGCCACGCCGAAGAGGTGCTGCTCCGCCGCGCCTATGGCGATGGGCTCGCCCAAGTCATTGCCCTGGCCGATGAACCAGCCCAGCTCCATCTCGTAGTCCAGGCGTTTGCAAGGCCCCAGCACCGGGGTCGATGCACCGGCCGCCATGGTCTGGCCTTGCGGGCGCTTGACGCGTTGGCCGCTGACGCCGATCGACGAGGCCCGGCCGTGGTAGCCGATAGGCACCCATTTGTAGTTGGGCAGCAGCGGGTTGTCGGGGCGAAACTGCCGGCCCACGTTGGTGGCGTGGTGCACGCTGGTGTAGAAATCGGTGTAGTCGCCGATGCGGCAAGGCAGGGCCATTTCGGCCTGCGCCTGGGTCACCAGCGCTTTGGACCAGGCGGCCTGCTGCGCGCTGCCTTCGCTCAGCCCCTGCGAGAGGTTGCGGCGCAGCGCCTGACGCTCGGCCGCCGGGGCGGCCATCAGCGTGTTCATGTCGTCGCTGTCGATCAGGCCGGCGGCCTGCAGGTCGAGGATCTGGTCGCCGATGGCGACGCCGATGCGCAAGGTCTGGCCGCTGCCCGCCACGCGAAAGCGGCCGAACGGCAGGTTCTGAATCGGAAAGTCACAGCCCTGCTGGTTGGCGCTGGCAACCCAGCTGCGCAGCTGTGTGTCGTGGGTGGTGTCGGGTGCTGGGTACATGGTGGCGGCCTCCTGGTGGCTTAGTCGTTGCTCATGTTCGCGCTGCGGGCGACCTTGCCCAGGCGCTCGTACTCGCGCTTTGTCAGCGCATCGAATTCGGCCGCGGTCGAGCTGCGGGGCGTGAAGCCCGCGGCCAGCAGCTTGTCTTTCACGGCGGGCTCGGCCAGCGCTTCTTCCAGTGCCTTGCTCAGGCGCTGCGTCACGGCGGACGGCAGGCCGGCAGGGCCGTAGACGCCGAACCAGGGCTCCACGGCGTAGTCCTTCAGACCGGCCTCGGCCAGGGTAGGCACATTGGGCAGCGCGGGCGAGCGCTGTACGCCGGCCACGGCCAGGGCGCGCAGCTTGCCGGACTGGATGTGCGGCAGGGAGGCCGGCAGGTTGTCGAATGCCACCGGCACCTGGCCGCCGATCAAGTCGGTGATCAGCGGTGCGCTGCCTTTGTACGGCACATGCACCCAGTCGGTCTTGCTGATCTGGGCGAACAGCACGCCGGCGAGGTTCATCGAGGTGCCGGCGCCGGCCGTGGCGTAGGGCAGGCCTGGATTCTTGCGCACATGGGCCAGCAGTTCGTCCACGTTCTTCACGGGCAGGGCGGCGCCCACTTCGAGCACGATGGTCGAGTTGCCAAGCTGGCCGATCGCGGTGAAGTCCTTGCGCGGATCGAAGGGCATCTTCTTGTAGATGTGCGGATTCAGGGCGTTGGTCGAAATCGCGCCCATGCCCACGGTGTAGCCGTCCGGTGCCGACTTGGCGACCGCGTCCATGCCGATGTTGCCGCCCGCGCCAGCGCGGTTTTCGATGATCACCGGCTGGCCCAGCGTCTGCGCCATGCGTGCACCCACCGTGCGCGCCACCAGGTCGGTCGTTCCGCCCGCCGCATAGGGCACGATGAAACGGATGGGCTTGGACGGAAATGCTTCTTGCGCGCTCAGCGGGCCGGCGGCCAGGCACAGCAGTGCTGCCGCGGCGCACAGCACGCTGCGGCGCGGTGGGTGGAAAAAGCTGGCAGTGGTGGAACGGGGCATGGTGTCTCCTGCGGATGTTTATAAGCGTGCGGCCGCGCGATTGCGTGGCGTCGTGGGTATTCTTGCGATCCACCGCAGTCCTACAATCGGTTTTTCCATTGGGTGGACAACTATGGCGACTTTGGTGCTCGACCGCATGCTGCGTATCCTCGATCAGCTCTCTCGTTACGATACGCGCGGCCTGACGCTGTCGGACATTGCGCGCCAATCGGGCATACCGCATCCCACCGTGCACCGACTGCTGCGCGACATGATGGCTGCGCGCCTGGTGGCGCCGTTGCCCGATGGCCGCAGCTACGTGCTGGGACGACGCCCGTTTGAACATGGTCTGGCCGCACGTGGCCGCCATGACGTGGCGCCGCTTTTCACGGCCCACTTGCAGCAGCTGGCCGATACCACCGGCTATGCCGCTTACCTGTTCGTGCTGAGTGGGCACGAGGCCGTCTGCTATGCCCACACCAATATGCAAAAGCTCGATCCGCCACTGAGTGTCACGGTGGGTGGGCGCCGCCCGCTGGGCGTGGGGGCTGCCGGCCTGGCCCTCATGGCCGCCCAGGACGATGCGCTGATCGAGGCCGCGCTGCAGGCCAATGCCGAGTCACTGGGCCGCTATGGTGGTTTGGACGAGTCTGCGCTGCGCGGCCTGCTCGAGCAGACCCGTGCGCTGGGCTATGCGCGCAGCGGCGGTTGCCTCAATACCAACACCGCCGCAGTCGGCCACGCGGTGGTCGATGCCGGTGGGCGCGCGTTCGCGGCCATCAGCTTGTCGACCACGGTCGCGCGGCTCACGCAGCGCGAGACTGCGCGCCTGGCGGCCCTGCTGCGCGCGCAGATCGCCGAGATCCAGCCGCGCGTGCATTTCCATTGGAGCGATGAGGCCCCACTGCGCTGACGCTGCGCGCCAAGGCGTGGGACGATCAGGGCTTGGCGGGTGGCGCGCTGGGCACGGCAGGTGTCGCGGGCTCTGCGGGCCCCGACACCGCCAGCGGCGTGCGGATCTTGCGCGTTCCCTGCGGTGGGTGAGGGAAGCCGCTGAGCGCGGCGTCGAACAGCACGCCAAAAATCGCCGGATCGTTGGTCCAGACGTCTTCATGCACGGCCGAGGTTTCGTAGACGATGCGTTGCGTGCGCTGCTCGCGCATCACCACGCTCACGGCGCGGTAGTGCAGCGGAGGCGGTGCATCGAACATCCAGGGGCCGCCAAAGCCCATGCCCCAGCCGGCGCCGCGGCCGAAGCCCAGTCCCCAGTTCCAGCGTGGGCCGTAGGGGCCGCCGTAGTAGTAGGGCGAGTTGTCGCGCGTGTAGCGCGCCTGGGCGCCGATCTGCACCACCAGCGTGCCTTGGCTGTCGTCGCGCTGCAGCCCGACCTTGGCCAGCGATTGCTGGGCCAGTGCCTCTATGGTCGCGAATTGCGGTGCCTGGGCCTGCTGCGAAGGCAGCAGCTCCAGTCGGTAGGTGGGCGGCTGAGGCAGTGCCGACAGCGACGAATAGCTCTGCACATCGCTTTGCACTTCGCGCACGCTGGCGCAGCCGGCGAGCAGGGCGGCGCAACCGAGCACCGTGAGGGAGAGTTTCCAGCGAATGGTGGCCATGGCAGTTTCCTTCCGTGCTCGCAATGCAAAACCTGGGCGGGGGGCTGCGAGCCCGACCCCCCCGTGCCGTCAGGGTCAGGACAGCTGTATCACCTGCACGCCGGGCAGGCTGGCAGCGGTCGGGAATTCCTCGTGGTCGAAAGCCATATCGCCTTCGGGGTTCGCAATGCCGGAGGCCTTGGCGTTCTTGAAGTCGTGCAGCTTGGGGTCCAGCATATGCGTGGGCACCACGTTCTGCATGGCTCGGAACATGTTCTCGATGCGGCCGGGGTGCTTTTTCTCCCATTCGCGCAGCATTTCGCCCATGGCCACGCGTTGCAGGCCGTCCTGGCTGCCGCAGAGGTTGCAGGGAATGATGGGGAAGTTCTGCGACTTCGCCCAGCGTTCCGTGTCCTTCTCGGGCACATAGGCCAGGGGACGGATCACCACGTGCTTGCCGTCATCGCTGACCAGCTTGGGCGGCATGCCCTTGATGCGGCCGCCGTAGAACATGTTGAGCAGCAGGGTCTGCAGAATGTCGTCGCGGTGGTGGCCCAGCGCAATCTTGGTGCAGCCCAGTTCGTCGGCCACCTTGTACAGAATGGCGCGGCGCATGCGGCTGCACAGCCCGCAGGTGGTCTTGCCTTCGGGGATCACGCGCTTGACCACGCTGTACGTGTCCTGGGTCTCGATGTGGAAGGGCACGCCCAGGCTTTCGAGGTACTCGGGCAGGATGTGCGCGGGAAAGCCGGGTTGCTTCTGGTCCAGGTTGACGGCGACCAGCTCGAACTTCACCGGTGCGCGGCGCTGCATCTTCAGCAGGATGTCGAGCATGGTGTAGCTGTCCTTGCCGCCGGACATGCAGACCATGATCTTGTCGCCTTCCTCGATCATGTTGAAGTCGACGATGGCGCGGCCGACTTCGCGGCACAGGCGCTTTTCCAGCTTGTGCTGTTCACGTTCGATCTTGATGCCCGCGGCCTTGGTGGCGGCGGCGTCGGTGGGGGCGACAGCGGGTGCTTCGTCGATCCAGGGGTTGTGCTCTGTGATGGCGTTCATGGATGGCTCACCATTGTCCGGTTTCAATGCGAATGGCGACTTCGCAGTCGTCAAAAATTTCAAGTTTGGCAATTTTCACCCGTACGCCGTGTACGCCGGGTAACAACATCAGACGCTGGGCGAGTTTGCCGATCAGGCTCTCGAGCAGGTTGACATGCTCGGCCGTGCACTCGTCGATGATGATTTGACGTACCTTGCGGTAGTCGAGCACATGGCCGATGTCGTCGTCGTGCGGGCGCAGGGCCTGGGGGCCCAGGTTCAGCTCGGCATCCACCTGGATGGGCTGGGGCGCGGTTTTTTCGTGGGCAAGAATGCCCAGGTTGGCGTCGAACCGCAAACCGGTCAAGGTCAGGGTCTGGTTGCCCACAACAGCTGGGGTCATGATGGATGAAAAAGAAGTTCGGCCGCGTTCGGCTTGATGGTGAAGACTTCCACGCCGACGGCTTCGCAGTCGGGGTAGACGTCGGGTTTGCTGGTCGCGACCCGCGCCGCCACCACCTGGGGGTGGGCCAGCAGCGCCTGCATCACGGCATCGCACAGGGTTTCCTGCAGCGCGATATGGCCGCGCGTCACTTCGCGCTGCACCGCCTCGCGCACGAAGTCGTAATCCACGACTTCATGCAAGGCGTCCGCGCTGGGCGTGGTCGCGCCAAGCGGCACATACAGGTCGATGTCGAAGCGCATGCGCTGGGGCGCGGCGCGCTCGAAGTCGTGGATGCCGATGGAGACCTGCTTTTCCAGCCCCTGGAGGAACAGCCGCCGACACTGGGCCAGCAGGGCGTGCGTGGACAGGCTGGGGGCCGTGGACAGGAGATGGGACATGGTGATGGGCGATGGCAAGGGTGAAGTCAGGGGCGGATTGTCGGGCAGTGGGCCGGACTTTAGTCGTCGACCATGAACATGACATCACGCTCCAGAGGCACCAGATGCTGTCCATTGTCCACGCATAGCGTTATTCCTGTGATTGACGGGTTTTCCGCGAAGAACACGCCCGTCTGTGCCACATGCTGTGCCTGCAGGGGCGCACGCAGCAGATTCACGCGTGCGGCGCGGTCGTAATTGGCCTGGCTTTGCGGGCCGCTGGGGTACATCAGCCCGGGCGCCAGGCCCACGATGCGCACGCCGGGCGCGAGCGCCTGGGCCTGCAAAGCCACGGCCCGCTCCAGCGCCAGCTTGGACAGGGTGTAGGAGAAATAGTCGGGATTGAGGTTGCAGACTTTCTGGTCCAGCACATGGATGGCCACCGGCCGCGGGCTGTCGGGCGCCGGCGGCTGGGCACTGTCATGGGCCTGCCAGCGCCTGGCCCAGTCGCTGGTCAGCAGCAGCGGCGAGAGCGTATTGGTGTGCAGCAGCCGGTCGACCCGGTCCAGGTCGGCGCCGAAGTCGCTGGCGCTGTCGGGCTCGAACAGCGAAGCGTTGTTGACCAGCGCCTGGGGCAGGGTGCCGCAGGCCGCGTAGACCTGGGCCATCAGCGGCGAGACCGCGCCGCGGTCGGAAAGATCGGCCTGGAAAGCCAGGGCTTGCCGGCCCAGCGCGCGCACTTCGGCGCAGGTGGCTTCGGCGGCGCCCCGGCTGTGCAGGTAGTGGCAGGCCACGTTCCAGCCGGCGCGCGCGAATGCCAGGCAGAACTCGCGGCCCAGGCGCAGGCCGCCGCCAGTGATCAGGACCCAGCGTTGGCTCACGCCAGCAGTCGAAAAGTGCACGGGAATTCCTCGCAAAAAATGGCAATTGGAAATTACCGCCGAAAATAGCGGCTTGTTGCCAGAAAGACAGACCTCAGATGACGGACAGTTGTGAAAGTTTAGCGGGCGCCCTGGCGCAGCAGATCCGCACCCGCCTCGAAGCCGCGGGCGGCTGGCTCGGCTTTGACGAGTTCATGGCGCTGGCGCTGTACAGCCCGGGCCTGGGCTATTACGCCAACGAGCGGCCCAAGTTCGGCAGCATGCCTGAATCCGGCAGCGATTTCGTCACCGCGCCGGAAATCTCGCCCGCCTTTGGCCGCTTGCTGGCGGCCCAGGTGGCCGAAGCCCTGGAGCGCACGGCCACGGATGAAGTCTGGGAGTTTGGCGCCGGCACGGGCGCGCTGGCCGAACAGCTGCTGGGCACGCTGGGCGACAAGCTGTCACGCTACACCATCGTCGACCTGTCGGGCAGCCTGCGCGCGCGCCAGCAGGAGCGCCTGGCGGCCTTTGCCGACAAGCTGCACTGGGCCGATGCCTTGCCCGACGCCATGCAGGGCGTGGTGGTGGGCAACGAAGTGCTCGACGCCATGCCGGTACAACTGCTGGTGCGCAAGAGCGGCGAATGGTTCGAGCGTGGCGTGGCCTGGAACGAAGCCGAGCCGGGGTTTGCCTGGGCAGACCGGCCTACGCTGCTGCGCCCGCCGCTGGACATCGAAGGCCCGCAGGACTACCTGACAGAAATCCACGCCCAGGGCGAAGCCTTTGTCCGCACCCTGGCCGACCGACTCACGCGCGGCGCGGCCTTCTTCATCGATTACGGCTTTGGCGAAGGCGAGTACTACCACCCGCAGCGCCACATGGGCACGCTGGTCTGTCACCGCGCCCACCGCATGGACGACAATCCGCTGGTCGACCTGGGCCTCAAGGACATCACGGCCCATGTCAACTTCACCGGCACCGCCGTCGCCGCCCAGGACGCGGGCATGGACGTGCTGGGCTATACCACCCAGGCGCATTTCCTGATCAACTGCGGACTGCTGCAGCAGCTGGAGCAGATGACCCAGGGCCAGCGCGCCATGGCCGCCAAACTGATGATGGAGCACGAAATGGGCGAACTGTTCAAAGTCATCGGTCTGAGCCGCGGTGTGGAGCCCTGGCCGGCGCTGGGCTTTGCCCAGGGCGACCGCACGCACCGGCTGTGAGCGCCCCATGATCCGCTGGCTGATCATCATCTTCCTGGCCTTGTTGCTGATCAACGGGTTGTCCAACCTGCTCGAGCGCATAGGCCTGGGCCGCCTGCCCGGCGATTTCCGCTTTCGCGTCTTTGGCCGCGAGATCTTTCTGCCGTTTGCCAGCACGATTTTGTTGAGCGTGGTCGCGGCGCTGATCGCGAAGTTCGTCTGACCCTGTGCGCGGCCCTGGTCCGCGGATGCGTGGCGGGCAGCGTGCCTTGCTGCGCCCAGGGATCTAGCTGGAATCAATGACACTGATTCCAGTGATAGTTTTTTTGATTGCTCAGGGTTAGGATGCCTGGACCTGCAGAGTCGATTCCCGGGGCTCTGCATCTTCCCGCTGAAATTTCCACCATGGGGTGAACAAATGCCTTTGTTATCACTGCAGCCAAGCGATGGTTGCTTCAAAAAGTGCCGCCTCCCACAAGAGTCTTTCATGAAGCGGCGGGCGAGCCCGTCGGGCATCGCGCTTTTCATGGTGTCAACGATGACATCACGTTCGGCAGCAGCGGTGACGGCACGCTCGATTCCGCCTGGACTGCCGCCATGGAGTTCACCAGCCTCGAGTGCCTCAGCCAGCACGTCTACCAGAACGGTAATCTGTTCAGCGAAGCATCATCCGTGGTCTATTGACAGGCCCTGCGCTGCGTAGGCAGATGGCGGATGGGGCCCAAGTTGCAACGGCAGTCTTGAAGCCGAGGTCCATGCCCCGAGATAAAGACAATGGCTGTCGCGGCCCGTCTTCCATCTCTCATGACCGAGGTTCACCCCATGTCCGATCCCCTGCACATCGTCTGCCCCCATTGCCACATCACCAACCGCGTTGCCAGCGACCAACTGGCCAGCGCGCCCGATTGCGGCAGCTGCCACCAGCCCCTGATCACGGGCGCGCCCGTGGCGCTCGATGCGGCGAGTTTTGCCAAGCATGTGGGACGCAGCCAGGTGCCGGTGGTGGTCGACTTCTGGGCGCCCTGGTGCGGGCCTTGCCGCAGCAGGGCGCCGGCATTTGAGCAGGCGGCCAAGGCCTTGGCTCCCGGCGTTCAGCTGGCCAAGCTCGATACCGAAGCCCACCCGCAGGCCGCCGCGCCTTACAACATCCGCAGCATCCCGACCATGGTGGTGTTCAGGAACGGGCAGGAGCTGGGCCGGATTTCGGGCGCCATGGGCGCAGCCGACATCCAGCGCTGGGTTCAGTCCGTGGTGTGAGATGCACCCCCTGAGCCGCTTCGCGGCTTCCCCCTCACAACCTTCGGTGGAGGGGGACGGCAGCCTCGGTGCGGGGCGGCCCTTCCTCGCTGCCCCTTGCTCGGCCGCGCCAGTGGCATGGACCGTGGGCGGCGCGAGCGCTATGGATAACGGATTCAGCTTGGTGGCATCGCCTCGCCCTGGGCGGCGAGTTCTGTCAACTCATCCTCGGTGAACACCCGCGAACGGGTCAGAAAGCTCTTGCCTTCAGGCCCTTCCAGCGAGAACGTGCCGCCGCCATGGCCGTCGATCACGTCGATGATCAGCTGCGTGTGGCGCCAGTGCACATATTGCGCACGGCCGATGTAGAACGGGCAGCCGCCTATCTGGCCCAGATAGACATCGCCCGGCCCCGTGGTCAGTTCGCCCAGCAAATAGCAGTTGGCCGCGCTGTTGTCGCAGCAGCCGCCCGACTGGTGGAACATCAGCCCAGGACCGTGCTTTTGCTTGAGCTCGGCGATCAGCACCAGCGCGGCGGGAGTGGCAATGACGGGTTCGACCATGGAGGGCCTCCTTGACACGGGACGGGGGCGCTAGATCGGTCCACACAACCCGGCAAATCGATAGATTTGCGGTTGAGACTGGGCGCTGTGCCGCAGACAGTGCGAATAGCACGGCAAGGCACAGCAACGACGCATCAAGGGTTGTGTGGGCCGATCTCAGAAAAAGCCCATCTTGTTCTCGCTATAGCTCACCAGCAGGTTCTTGGTCTGCTGGTAGTGGTTGAGCATCATCTTGTGGTTTTCGCGGCCCAGGCCCGATTCCTTGTAGCCGCCGAACGCGGCATGCGCCGGGTAGTGGTGGTAGCAGTTGGTCCACACGCGCCCGGCCTTGATGGCGCGGCCCATGCGGTAGGCGACGTTGCCGTTGCGGCTCCAGACGCCCGCGCCCAGGCCGTAGAGCGTGTCGTTGGCCAGTTCCAGGGCTTCGGCTTCGTCCTTGAAGGTGGTCACGGCCAGCACCGGGCCGAAGATTTCTTCCTGGAAGATGCGCATCTTGTTGTGGCCCTTGAACAGCGTGGGCTGCACGTAGTAACCGCCCGCGAGCTCGCCTTCGAGCCTGGCCACGTTGCCGCCGCACAGCACTTGCGCGCCTTCCTGCTTGCCCAGGTCGAGATAGGACAGGATCTTGGTCATCTGCTCCTGGCTGGCCTGCGCGCCCATCATCGAGTCGGTATCGAGCGGGTTGCCATGCTTGATGGCGGCCACGCGGCGCAGCACTTTCTCCATGAAGCGCTCGTAGATCGATTCCTGGATCAGCGCGCGCGAGGGGCAGGTACAGACTTCGCCCTGGTTGAAGGCGAACAGCACCAGGCCTTCGATGGCCTTGTCGAGGAAGGCATCGTCCTTGTCCATCACATCGGCAAAGAAGATGTTGGGCGATTTCCCGCCCAGCTCCAGCGTGGCGGGAATCAGGCTGTTGGCCGCGGCCTGGGCAATCACCCGGCCGGTGCTGGTCGAGCCGGTGAAGGCGATTTTTGCGATGCGCTTGCTCGTGGCCAGGGGCATGCCGGCTTCGCGGCCGAAGCCGTTGACGATGTTGAGCACGCCCGGGGGCAGCAGGTCGGCAATCAGGCCGGCGAGCACAAGAATGCCGATCGGCGTGGACTCGGCGGGCTTGAGCACCACGCAATTGCCCGCGGCCAGCGCGGGTGCGAGCTTCCAGGCCGCCATCAGAATGGGGAAGTTCCAGGGGATGATCTGCCCGACCACGCCCAGCGGCTCATGGTAGTGATAGGCCACGGTGTCGCCGTCGATTTCGCTGATGCCGCCTTCCTGGGTGCGGATGGCTCCGGCGAAGTAGCGGAAATGGTCGGCCGACAGCGGAATGTCGGCGTTGAGCGTTTCGCGAATCGCCTTGCCGTTGTCCACGGTCTCGACATAGGCCAGCAGTTCGCGGTTGGCATCGATGCGGTCGGCGATTTGCAGCAGGATCTGGCTGCGCGCGGCGGCCGAAGTCTTGCCCCAGGCGTCGGCCGCGGCATGGGCCGCATCCAGCGCTTTTTCGACGTCGGCGGCCGTGCCGCGCGCGGCCTTGGTGTAGACCTTGCCCGTGATGGGCGTGACCACGTCGAAATACGCGCCGCCCGCAGGCGGGACCCACTGGCCGCCGATGAAGTTGTCGTACTGGGTACGGAAGCTGTGCGGGGCGGCGGCGGAGCCGGGCGGGGCGTATTGCATGGTCTCTCTCCTCAAGAATGGACAGGAAGGGATGGCTGAGAACAGCTATCCATGTTCTGCCCAAACCCTGCAAATCGTCCTGAGGTTTACCCTGGGGTTTGGCCCAACCAGCGTTGCAGTGCCTGGGTGCGCGCGGCGGCCACGGCTTCGCCTACGGCCCGGCCGGTCTTGCCTTCGGCCGCGGCCTGGGCGGCCACGTCTGCCGTTACCACGGACAAGGCCTGGTCCAGCGCTGACTGCAGACGCGCGCGCTGGGGATAGGGCTGGTCTTCCAGCCCCAGGCGCCCGCGCGCATCGCATTCGCAGGCCAGCAGCACCAGCGCAAAGCGCGCGGGCTGGCGGATGGCGTCGCAGCGTTCGAGCAGGCGCATCAGCGCGGCGGCATTCAAGTCGCCGCTGCGGTGGATGTTGCCGTGCTCGCGCGCCACCACGTCGGCGAGTTCGCGGCAATCGGTGGGCACGCGCAGACGCTCGCCCACCTTCTTGGCCAGTTGCGCGCTGCGCTGCTCGTGGCCGATGTGGCGCGGCAGGACGTCGGCCGGTGTCGTGCCCTTGCCCAGGTCGTGCACCAGGCAGGCGTAGCGCACGGCGAGCGGCGCCTGAAGGCGCGCGGCCTGCTGCAGCACCATCATCACGTGCACGCCGGTGTCGATTTCGGGGTGGTATTCGGCGCGCTGGGGCACGCCCCACAGCCGTGCGAGTTCGGGCAGCAGCACGGCGAGCGCGCCGCAGTCGCGCAGCACTTCGAACATGCGCTCGGGCGCGGTCTCCATCAGGCCGCGTGCCAGTTCCTGCCAGACCCGCTCGGCCACCAGATCGCTGGCTTCGCCGGCGTCGACCATCTGCTGCATCAAGGCCATGGTGTCGGGCGCGACCTGGAAGTCGTCAAAGCGGGCCGCGAAACGCGCCACGCGCAGAATGCGCACCGGGTCTTCACGGAAAGCGTCGGTCACATGGCGCAGCAGCTTGGCCTGCAGGTCGCGCCGACCGCCATAGGGATCGCTGAGCGTGCCGCTTTCGGGCCAGCCTTCGGGCGCGGCCATGGCATTGATCGTCAGGTCACGCCGTGCCAGGTCTTCTTCCAGCGTCACGTCGGGCGAGGACTGCACGGCGAAACCGCGGTAGCCGCGGCCGCTCTTGCGTTCGGTGCGGGCCAGCGCGTATTCCTCGTGGGTCTTGGGGTGCAGAAACACCGGGAAATCGCGGCCTACGGGCTGGTAGCCCTGGGCCACCATCTGTTCGGGCGTCGCGCCCACCACCACCCAGTCGCGGTCATTCACCGGCCGGCCCAGCAGCTGGTCGCGCACCGCGCCGCCGACCATCAGGATTTGGATTGAACTCATGGCCCCGAGTGTCGCCGGATTCCGGCGCCAGGTTCAGCGCCGTTCGCGGTAAGGTTCCTCGAAGTCGATGAAATCCTGCTCGGCCATCGCGTCCTGTACCCACTCCTGCACCGAAGGCAGGGACTGTATGCGCTTGACATAGGCCTCGATCTGAGGCGGCACGGGCAGGTCGTAGGTGGCCAGGCGCAGGCAGACGGGCGCGAAATAGGCGTCGGCGATGGTGAAGTGACCGAACAGCAGGGTGCCGCCGTGCGAGTTCAGCAGGGCGCTCCACATGTCGATCAACCGCTGCACGTCGTCACGCACGCCTGGTTGTTCGCTCCAGATCTGCGCGCCAGCCGCGGGCAGGTGGGCTTCCACGTTCATCGGGCAGTGGGTGCGCAGCTCGGTGAAGCCGCTGTGCATTTCGGCGCAGATGCTGCGTGCCCGCGCCCGGTCGGGTGCCAGCCGGGGCCACAGCTGTTTGTCCGGGTATTGCTCGGCCAGGTATTCGGCAATCGCCAGGCTGTCCCAGATGGCCAGGTCGCCATCGATCAATACCGGCACCCGGCCCACGGGGGACACGGTATGCAGGCGCTGCTTGAAGCCCGATTGCAGCGAGAAGCTGTCAAAGCGGACCTTGATCTCTTCGAAGGTAATGCCGGCCTGGCGCATCAGCACCCAGGGGCGCATGGACCACGACGAGTAATTCTTGTTGCCGATGTAAAGCGCAAGCATGAAGACTCCTTGAGGCCCGAAGGCGAAGACCGAGGGTGTCGCAGCCATGCTAGCGGCAGAAGTGCGGCTTGTCATGGGGGATGCCGGTGTTTTGTCGTAAATTGCAGGAAAAATAGCCCATAAAGGCGGCTGCAACCCCGGGCGGGTAGGGTGTAGTGGTAAGAAACTGTTTCGCGGTGTATCGCCGTACATGCCTGCAATGCTTTAATGCCCGCCATGCATACTTCAGCTCTGGTTCTTTTCTCCGGTGGACAAGATTCCACCACCTGTCTGGCCGACGCACTGGCACGCTATGAACGGGTCGAAACCCTGGGTTTTGACTACGGTCAGCGCCACCACGTGGAACTCGACGCGCGCCAGCAGGTGCTGGCCCAGCTGCGCAGCCAGTTCCCGCAGTGGGCGCCGCGCCTGGGTGAAGACCATTTGCTGTCGCTGGACGTGCTCAGCCAGATCGGCGGCTCGTCCCTCACCGACGACGTGGCCTTTGCCATGCAGGCCGACGGCCTGCCCAACAGCTTCGTGCCCGGACGCAATCTGCTGTTCCTGACACTGGCCGGTGCGCTGGCCTATCGGCGCGGTCTGCAGGTCATCGTGACCGGCGTCTGCGAGACCGATTTCTCCGGCTACCCCGACTGCCGTGACGACACCATGAAAGCCTTGCAGGTCGCGCTGAACCTGGGGCTGGAGCGGCGCCTGCGCATCGCCACGCCGCTGATGTGGATAGACAAGGCGCAGACTTGGCAGATGGCCCAGGACCTGGGCGGCCAGGCACTGGTGGACATCATCGTCAACGACACCCACACCTGCTACCAGGGCACGCGCGACCAGTTGCACGACTGGGGCTATGGCTGCGGCACCTGCCCGGCTTGCGACCTGCGCGCCAAGGGCTGGGCGAAATACAAGGCATCCACGCCAGCGCGCTGACTGCCCACGGCCTACGCAACCGGCGTGCCCCAGCCAGGAGACACCGAGCAAGGGCCGCCCCGCAGCGATGGTGTCGTCCCCCTCCACCGAAGGATGAGAGGGGGAAGCGGCGAAGCCGCTCAGGGGGTGCTTTATTTGATCGGCCAGACCAAGCCGTTGTCGTTGAGGATGGTATCCAGCGGCAAGTCATGCGCCTCGGGCGCGAAATCGTCGACATAGCCGCAGGTAAAGCCCAGGCCCACGGTGAAGGGGCGCGGCGTCAGCGCGGCCAGCGTGCGGTCGTAGAAGCCGCCGCCATAGCCCAGCCGATAGCCGCCCGGGGCATAGCCCACGCAGGGCACGAACAGCAGCGTGGGTACGACCACTTCGGTGTCCTTGGGTTTGGGAATGCCGTAGGCATCCTCTTCCATGGGACAGCCCGGGTACCAGAGGTGAAAGCTCAGCGTCTTGTGGACCTTGTCGATCACCGGCAGGCCTATGCGTCGGCGCTGGCCGTCGCGCTGCAGCTCACCGTCTTCCTTCCAGCGGTGCAGCGCCGGCAAGGGGTCAAACTCTCCTTTGATGGGCCAATAGGCTCCAATCACGGTATCGGGTCGTTCAATCAGCCAAAATCGCATCACCTGTTGCAACAGGTCCGCGCGGTCCAGTCGATCCGTCAGGTTCAACCGCTGTTCGATCAATGCGCGCCGCAAGGCTGCTTTGTCCATTACATAATCCTCCATGCACTGGCTCAAGATTCTGACACCGCTTCTCGCGGCAACCCTCTGGACCACGGCCTCGCCGCTGGTGGCGGCACAAAACCGTGGGGACGATGCGTTGCTCGCAATGCAGCAAGCCTACCGCAAAGGCGACCGCAGTCAGCTCGCGCAGCTGCTGCCCGCCGTGCGCGGGCATGCGCTCGAGCCCTGGGGCGCCTATTGGGAGCTGCGCGTGCGGCTCGACGATGCCCAGCCCGAAGAAGTCCAGGCCTTTCTCTCGCGCTGGGCCGGCAGCTACCAGGAAGACCGCTTGCGCAACGACTGGCTGCTGCTGCTGGGCCAACGCCGCGACTGGATGCGCTTTGCGCAGCTGCTGCCGACCTACCGCATGCAGGATGACCGGGGCGTGCGCTGCTATGCGCTCACCGTGGATCAGATCGAAGGCAAGGCCGGCCCCGCGGCCGCGCAGGAGCTGCGCGATCTCTGGTACGCCCAGCGCGACGCCGATGACGGCTGCACCAACGCCGCCGCGAGCTTCTATGCCGCGCAACAACTGCCCGCGAGCGACATCTGGCGCAAGGCCCGGCTGGCGTCCGAGGCCAACCGCCAGCGCGCGGTGCGCGATGCGGTGCAGATCGTCTCGCCCGAATCCGTGCCCCAGGTCAACGAGCTGTTCGCCTCGCCCATCAAGTACCTCACCGGACAGCGCATGGCGCGCGGCCAGGTGCGCAAGGAGCTGGGCTTGCTGGCCTTGATCCGCCTGGCGTCGAATGACCCGGGCCAGGCTGCGGCCCAGCTCGAAGACCGCTGGAGTGCGCTGCTCACGGCCGAGGAGCGCAACTGGGCCTGGGGCGTGATCGGCAAGCAGGCTGCGTTCAAGCTGCAGCCTGAAGCCGTGGGCTATTTCGCCAAGGTACGCCAGGACAAGGACCTCAGCGACGACCTGTTGGGCTGGAAGGCGCGCGCCGCCTTGCGTGCCGGGCAGTGGCGCCAGGTCGGCCAGAGCATCGATGCGATGACGCCCCAGGGCCGGGCCGACAGCACCTGGGTCTACTGGAAAGCCAAGTCGCTGCTGGCCTTGCATGGTGGTGACGCCGAGCGCGCCCAGGCCCAGAAACTGCTGCAAAGCATTGCCAGCGAAGGCGGCTTTTACGAGCAACTGGCGCTGGAAGAGCTGGGCCAGCGCGTGACGGTTCCGCCCGCGCCGGCCGCGCTGACGGCTCAGGAAAAGGCGGCTGCGCGCGGCAACCCCGGTCTGCAGCGCGGTCTGCAGGCGATACAGCTGGGCCTGCGCAGCGAAGGCGTGCGCGAGTGGAACTACACCACCAACCTGCACACGCCCGGCGGCATGGACGAGCGCTCGCTGCTGGCCGCCGCCGACTGGGCCTGCCAGCGCGAAGTCTGGGACCGTTGCATCAACACCAGCGAGCGCACGCGCAACGAAGTCAGCTGGAGCCAGCGCTACCCCATGCCATACCACGACACGGTGATCGCACGCGCGCGCACCATCGGTCTGGACCCGGCCTATGTCTACGGCCTGATTCGCCAGGAAAGCCGCTTCATCATGGACGCCCGCTCGGGTGTGGGCGCCTCGGGCCTGATGCAGGTGATGCCGGCCACGGCGCGCTGGACGGCGCGCAAGATCGGCATGACGGAATTCACCCCGGGCATGATCAACGACCACGAAGTCAACATCACCATAGGCACGGCTTACCTCAAGCTCGCGCTCGACGACTTTGACGGTTCCATGGCCATGGCCGCCGCGGGCTACAACGCCGGCCCGGGCCGTCCGCGCGTCTGGCGCAACGGGCCGGTGCTCGACGCCGCGATCTGGGCCGAAAACGTGCCGTTCACCGAAACGCGCGACTACGTGAAGAAAGTGCTGGCCAACACCACGGCCTACGCGGCCTTGATCACCGGCCAACCGCAGTCGCTCAAGGCCCGCCTGGGCACGGTGGGGCCGCGCCCGTCGAAC
This sequence comes from Acidovorax bellezanensis, assembly GCF_025421555.1. Lineage (NCBI taxonomy): Bacteria > Pseudomonadati > Pseudomonadota > Betaproteobacteria > Burkholderiales > Comamonadaceae > Acidovorax > Acidovorax bellezanensis. The sequence goes on along the minus strand of NZ_JAODYH010000003.1, from coordinate 781,623 downwards.
GAGCCAGAGCCCGTGAAGGACCTGCCTTAAGCGTTGTAGATCCGCTCGCCTTCGCGCCGGGCCGCGCCCGCGGCCACCAGCTCGTCGACCATGGTGGCGAGCCAGGCGCCGGGTTCGGCGTGGGAGAAATGGCGCGTGCGCAGCTGGACCAGGGTGGAGGCGGTCTCGAACCAGGCCTGCAGCCCATCCTGGTCGATCTGCTGCCATTCGAGCAGCTTGTACTTGATCAGCACCTTGGCCGCATGCCGCGCGTGGCGCAGCGGTGACTGCACAAAGCCGTCCAGGCGCGCACGCGCCGTGGCCAGCGCCGGCGCCAGGTGATGGAAGACGGGGCCGTGGCCGGGAATGATGGTGGCCGGGTTCAGCCGCTCTATCAGGTCCAGCGTCGCGCCCACCGCGGCAAAAGCGTCCTCGCCATCGAGCTCGGGGAACACCACGCCAAAGCCTTTTTCCCACAGCGCATCGGCCGAAATCAGCAGCCGTGCTTCGGGCTCGAACAGGATCACGGAATGCGGGTCGTGGCCGGGTGCGGCATGGATTTGCCAGGGCCGTCCGCCCAGCGAGACTTCGCTGCCGGGCTCCAGGGTGGCGTCCACGCGAAAGCGCGGGCATTGCTGGCCCGTGGGGATATAGCCCAGGGCATGCTCATCCCAGTCGCGCACCTGGACCGCCTGGCCCGGCGCGATGGCGGTATGCACCTGCGGCCAGGCCGCCTGCAAGGCGGCGTTGCCGCCGCAGTGGTCGCTGTGCAAATGGGTGTTGAGAATGCGTGCCAGCGGCTGCCCGTCCAGCGCCGCATGCACCAGCGCCAGCGTCTGCTCGGCATGGGTGCAGTAGCCGGTGTCGACCAGCGCGGCGCCCGCTGGCGCGGCGCCCGCCGGCGCAGCGAACAAGATGCTGTTCGCCGACAGCCAGCCGCGCTCCAGAACGGTGATTTCCGGCCACAGGGTGCCGGCGCTCGCCAGCCTGCTCACTGCGGCACGCGCAGCTCACGCCGCAATATCTTGCCCACATTGGTCTTGGGCAGGGCGTCGCGGAACTCGATGTACTTGGGCCGCTTGTAGCCCGTGAGGTTCTCGCTGCAAAAGCGCAGCACCGTGTCCTCGTCCAGGGCCGTGCTGCTGCGCACCACGAAGACCTTGATGGCCTCGCCCTGTTTCTCGTCGGGCACGCCCACGGCCGCGCATTCGACCACGTGCGGGCACAGGGAAATCACGTTTTCCAGCTCGTTCGGATAGACGTTGAAACCGCTGACCAGAATCATGTCCTTCTTGCGGTCGATGATGCGCACGAAGCCCTGCGTGTCCATCACGCCCACATCGCCGGTGCGCAGGTAGCCGTCGTCGGTGAAGGCCTTGGCCGTTTCCTGCGGCTGGTTGTAATAACCGGTCATCACGTTCGGCCCCTGGATGCACAGCTCGCCCGATTCGCCCAGCGGCAGGTCATGGCCTGCATCGTCCTTGATGGCTACATAAATGCTCGGCAGCGGCAGACCGATGTGGCCCGTGTACTCGGCGTTGGTGACCGGGTTGTTGGTGCCTATGGCGCAGGTCTCGCTCATGCCCCAGCCTTCGATCATGGTGTTGCCCGTGACTTTCTTCCACTCGCGCGCCGTGCCTTCGGACGCCGCCATGCCGCCGGCCTGGGTCATGTACAGGCTGGAGAAATCGAGGGCGCGGAACTGCGGGTTCTGCAGCAGGGCGTTGAACAGCGTGTTCACGCCAGGCAGCAGATGGAAGGGGCGCTTTTGCAGCACGCCGACGAATTTGGCGATGTCGCGCGGGTTGGGAATCAGGCTCAGGCTCGAGCCCTGGCGTATGGTCAGCAGGCACAGCGTGAGCGCGAAGATATGGTACAGCGGCAGGGCCGCGATGCTGTGCAGCTTGGTCCGGTCGGGCTGGCTGGCCATGGCGGGCGCAAACCAGACTTCGGCCTGCAGCGTCGCGGCGATGATGTTGCGGTGCGTCAGGATGGCGCCCTTGGACAGGCCGGTGGTGCCGCCGGTGTATTGCAGGAAGGCGATGGAGTCCAGCGTCGCCGTGCTGGGCACGAGCGTGCGCTGCGCGCCCAGGGCCAGTGCCTGGGGGAAGGTGGTCACCTGGCAGCCGTTGCCCAGCGGCAAGGCGTAGGCCGGCACCATCTTGGCCAGGTGGCGCGCGGCGAAGCGGATCCAGCGGCCATAGACCGGGCCCAGCAGATCGCCCAGCGAAGTGATGCAGACCTGCTTGATCGGCGTGCGCTCCAGCACGCTGCTCAAGGTGTGGGCGAAATTCTCCAGGATGACGATGGCGCTGGCGCCCGAGTCCTTGAGCTGGTGCTCGAGCTCGCGTGCCGTGTAGAGCGGGTTGACGTTGACGCAGGTGTAGCCGGCGCGCAGCACCGCGGCCATGGTCACGGCGAACTGCGGCACATTGGGCAGCATGATGGCCACGCGCGCGCCGGGCTCCAGTCCCAGGCCTTGCAACCAGGCGCCGAGCCGGGCCGAGAGCAGGTCGAGGTCGCGGTAGTGCATCCAGTGGTCCATGCAGACCGAGAACGGCTGGTTGGCGTTTTTCTTCAGCGATTCTTCAATCAACTCCGCCACCGAACGGTAGGCCTCGGGATCGACAGTGTGGGGAACGCCGGCGGGGTAGTGCTGCAGCCAGATAGGATCCATGCGAGTTGCGCCTTGTGTGCCTGTCGAAGGGTGGCCTGGGAAGCAGGCCATGCGGAGATGCCCCCATTCTGGCGCCGCGCGGCGCAGACTGTGCCCCGGGCTTGTCCTAGGAGTGGGCGGCATAAGATGCGCGAAGAACGCAAGGAGGTCGACATGAATGCACTCAGGCAGCAGGCCTTGATCCTGGGCGACTGGGCCTTGGCCCTGGCCTGGCTGTGGTGGCAATGGCCGCGCTCGCCCGGGCTGGCCCTGGCCGGCGCGGCGGCGCTGTTGCTGGTGCCGGCGTGGAGCGTGGCGCTGCAGTTTGCCTGCATGTGCATCGCGCCTCGGCGTGGCTTGGCCGAGATGCCGCCGGTGCGCGCCGGCGCGCTGTTGCGGGCCTGGTGGGTGGAGGTGGGCCTGGCCTACCGCATCTTCAACTGGCGCCAGCCGTTTCGTCACAACGCGGTGCCCGACTACCTGCCGACCGACCGTGCCGCGCCCGGCGCCCCCGCGGCCCGGGCCGGCGTGGTGCTGGTCCATGGCTATCTCTGCAACCGCGCTTTCTGGCAACCCTGGCAGCGCATGCTGCAAGCGCGCGGCATTGCCTGCATCGCGGTCACGCTCGAGCCCGCCTGGGGCTCCCTCGATGACTGCGTGCCCGGGCTGGATGCGGCCGTGCGGCGCATGACCGAGGCCACGGGGCGACCGCCGGTGCTGATCGGCCACAGCATGGGCGGCCTGGTGATCCGGGCCTGGCTGCGCAGCCGTGGTGCCGTGGTGGGCGAAGGCGTGAGCGATGCCGCTGCCGGGCAACGCTTGCAGGCCCTCGCGGCCCGCATCATCACGCTGGGAACGCCCCACCAGGGCACCTGGATCGCCCGCTTCAGCCACACCGTCAACGGCCGGCAGATGCGGCTGGATAGCGACTGGCTGCGGCAGCTGGCCGCGCACGAACCGCGGGCGCTCGCATCGCGCATGAGCTGCTGGTACTCGAACTGCGACAACATGGTGTTCCCGGCCATCGTCGCGACCTACCCCGGGGCCGACAACCGACTGGTCGTCGACCTGGCCCATGTGCAGATGGCTTTCACGCCCTACGTCATGCTGGCCTGCATGGACGGGTTGTAGCACCCCCTGAGCCGCTTCGCGTCTTCCCCCTCTCAACCTTCGGTGGAGGGGGACGGCACCCTCGCGGCGCGACGGCGCTTGCTCGGCGCCCCTGAGTTGGGGGGCGCCAGTGTTTTGGGCCGTGGGTAATGCAAGCGCTGTGACTGACGGTCTTTATAGACCGGGCGCGAGGATCTGCCCGTCGGCCGTGTATTCGGGCAGACCACGCAGCCGCGCGTACAGCGGCTCGAAGTCGGCCTCGGTCAGGTCAAACAGCTGCTGCAAGCTGTCGATCACGAAGTAGGTGGGCTGGTAGGTGTCGATCTTGTAGCGCGTGCGCATGGCGCGCTCCACCGTCAGCGGCAGGCGCTGCGGCTTGGGGCTTTCCACGGAATAGACCAGCTCGCCGCTGGAGCTCAGAATGCCCGCGCCATAGGCCCGCAGGCCGTCCGGCTCGCGAATCAGCCCGAACTCGATGGTGTACCAGTACAGCCGGGCCAGCATTTCGCCGGCGCCCAGGCGGTCGGCCTTGAGGCCGCCCTGTCCATAGCGCTGGACATAGTCGGCCAGCACCGGGTTGAACAGCAGGGGCACATGGCCGAACAGGTCGTGGAAGATGTCGGGCTCGACGATGTAGTCGAACTCGGCCGGCGTGCGAATCCAGTCGGTGACCGGAAATTTGCGCGCGGCCAGCAGGCGGAAGAAATCCAGTTCGGGAATCAGCCCCGGCACGCCCACGACCTGCCAGCCCGTGGCCGGCATCAGGCGCGCGTTGATGTCTTCGAAGCGTGGAATGCGCTCGTGGGGGCCGAGCGCGGGCAGGGCGGCGATGAACTCCGAGCTGGCCCTGCCGGGCAGCAGGGCCGACTGGCGTGCGTACAGGCGCCGGTAGGTGTCGTGGTCGGTCTCGGTGTAGGCCGCGTAATTCTGTGCGCAGGTGTAGTCGCTGGCGGCGCGCGTGTAGTCGCCGCGCGGCGGGCGTTCGGATTGTCCGTAGACCACTGGAGCTTGTCCCATGGCTTTCTCCTTGGAAAGTGCGGCTGTCAAGACGGCTGAATGCGGTGGGTCTGTATCAGCAGGCCGTATTTCCGGTGCTCCGACTGCACGAAGCGCGCGAAGTCGTCGAGCACCAGGTTTTCCGGCAGGATGCCCTGGGCCATCAGGCGTGCGCGCGCGGCAGGCGACTGCAGGGCCGCGGAAAAGTGCTGGGCGTACTGGCCGGCTTCCTCGGCGGACAGCGTTGCCGGGGCGAACAGGCCGAACCAGTTGCCCAGGTTGAAGTTGCCGGTCACATCGTTGAGGCTGGCCACGTCGGGCAGCAGCGGCGAGCGCAGCAGCGAAGTCACGCCCAGGGCCTGCAGGCGGCCGGCGCGTATCAGGGGCAGCACGGCGGGCAGGGCGTCGAAAGCCATGTCCACAGCCCCTGACAGCAGGGCCGCCATGGCGGGCTGCTCGCCCTGGAAAGGCAGGTGGGCAATGCGCAGGCCCGTGCCTGCCTGCAGCAGCGCGCCGGCAATATGGCCCAGGCTGCCCCAGCCACTGGAGGCATAGCGCAGGGATTGCGGATGCTGGCGCAGTTGGCGCAGCAGATCGAAAGGGTTGCGCATGCCTTGCGCGGCGGCCGGCGTCACGACCAGCACATGCGGCACGCGGGCCATCAGCAGCAGCGGGCGAAAGTCGGTCAGGGCATCGTAGCCCGTAGGCTGGCAAAGCCAGGGCTGCAGGGCGTGGGTGGCGAGGCTGCCCATGAGCAGCATCCTGTCCTGCGGCCGGGATTGGGCGACCACGGCGCCAGCGGAGCCGCTGCCCCTGCCCGGGGCGGGCTGCACCGTGATGTCGCCCAGACCGGCCTGCGCCGCTTCCGCGAGGACCTGGGCCGGTGCCTGCAGTGGCCCCGGGGGAACCAGCAGGCGCAGCGGCGCGGTGCTGTCCTGGGCCGCTGCGCGGGACAGAGGGCCTGCCGCCAGCAGCCAGGCAGCCAGCAGGCGCCGGCGCAGCATGCCTGGGTGAGCGCAGTGCACGGCGGATGGCATGGCAGCTCCTGGTGTCTGTGGGCTCAGAGCACTCCGCGGCGCATCTGGTCGAGCTCTATGCTTTCGAACAAGGCCTTGAAATTGCCGTTGCCAAAGCCATCGTCGCCCTTGCGCTGGATGAACTCGAAAAAGATCGGGCCCAGCTGGTTTTCGCTGAAGATCTGCAAAAGGATGGCGTCCTTCTTGCCGTCGATCAGGATCTTGCGCTGGTGCAGCGCTTCCAGGGGCTCGCCGTGACCGGGAATGCGCTGGTCGACCAGTTCGTAATAGGTGTCTATGGTGTCGAGCAGGCGCACGCCGCTGGCGCGCAAGGCGTCGACGGTGGCGTAGAGGTTGTCCGAGCCCATGGCGATGTGCTGGATGCCTTCGCCGTGGTACGAGTCCAGGTACTCCTGGATCTGGCCGGCTTTTTCCTTGCCTTCCTCGTTGATCGGAATGCGGATCTTGCCGCAGGGGCTGGTCATGGCCTTGCTCTTGACGCCCGTGACCTGGCCTTCGATGTCGAAGTAGCGGATCTCGCGGAAGTTGAACAGGCGCTCGTAGAAGTCGGCCCATTCGTTCATGCGGCCGCGGTGCACGTTGTGCGTCAGGTGGTCGATATAGGTCAGGCCGTGGCCGCGCGGGGCCAGCATCTCTTCGGTGGTGACGCCGGGCAGCGGCACGAAGTCCACGTCGAAGAAACCGATGTTGCCGATGTCGCCGGGTTTTGCGCCGTTCTTGCCGTGCCAGCGGTCGACCAGGTAGATGCGGCTGTCGCCCACGCCCTTGATGGCCGGGATATTGAGTTCGCCGGGGGTGTGCGTGCCTTCATGCCCCCAGGCGCCGAGGTCGAGCGCGCGCTCGTAGGCGGCCTTGGCGTCGTCGACGCGAAAAGCGATGGCGCAGACGCTGGGGCCGTGCAGCCGCGCGAAGCGCTGGGCAAAGCTGTCGGGCTCGGCGTTGATGATGAAGTTGATCTCGCCCTGGCGATACAGCGTCACGTTCTTGCGGCGGTGCTTGGCGACCGCCTTGAAGCCCATGCTTTCAAACACCCGGCCCATGGCCTCGGGATCGGGTGCGGCGTACTCGATGAACTCGAAACCGTCGGTTCCCATGGGGTTGTCCCAGGCGGCGGTGGACGTGGCGGCGGAGGGGGCGAGGGGAAGCGGGGCGTTCATGGGGAGTCTCCTGCCAGGGTGGCTGGCGGTGGTTATGAGTCCACTGTAGAACTTGATGGCGGGAAATTCCTGCGTTGTTGTCAGCGGACACGCCATGGCCTTGCATGAAAAATGCGCGAAACACACATTTCATGCAATTTCCAAGGGTGATTCGGGAAAACCCTGCGGGTTCGAGGCGGTCTTTCGTAGAATCCCCGGACATGAGCGCAACGCAAGCAATCGATAAGCTGGACCGGGCCATTCTCCGGCGCCTGCAGGAAAACGGCCGGGAAACCTATGACGTCATCGGCGAGCAGGTGGGGCTGTCGCCCAGTGCCGTGCTGCGGCGTGTCAAACGCCTGGAAGAAGCCGGCGTGATCGACCGCTATGTGGCGCTGGTGCGCCCCGAGACGGTGGGCCTGGGACTTACGGCCTATCTCAATGTACGCCTGGAAAAATATACCGAGACCAGCAAGCGCAATCCCATGGATGTGTTCCGTGCCAGCGTGCAGACCTGGCCTGAAGTCGTGGAGTGCGCGTCGCTCACCGGCGAAATGGACTACCTGCTGCGCGTGGTGGTCAGCGACATGGCGCATTACAGCCGCTTCATCATGGACACCTTGCTCAAGCATCCCAGCGTGCAGGATTGCAAGACCAGCTTCGTGCTGGACCGGGTCAAGGCGACGACGGCGGTGCCGGTATAGGTTGAGCTCCCCCTGAGCCGCTTCGCGGCTTCCCCCTGAGGGGGACGGCAGCCTCGCTGCGGGGCGGCCCTTGCTCGCTGCCCCTGGGCTGGGCCGTGTCAGTTTCATGCCCCAGGCTGTTGTACGCCCGCGTCGGTCGAATGCTGCGCTGCAGCATTTTTCTTGAAGAATCTAGGGTAATCCCCTATATTCGAAGCATGAACGTTTCTATTGACTGGTTGAAGTCTTCCTGGCGCGCAGGTTCGCAGATGCTGCGCCCGGTCGCCAGCCCGCCAAAGCGTCCTTTCGCACCTATTCGTACTGCCATGGTCCCGATTCGCTCGCTAGGTCCGCGCCACCGTCCCAGTGTCGGTCGCCATCTGCTCCAGCTTGATGCTGCCGACCGTTATCTGCGCTTTGGCTATGCGGCCAGCGATGAGCAGGTGATGCGCTACGTCCAGCAACTGGACTTCGAGCGCGATCAGGTGTTTGGCATCTACAACCGCCGCCTGGAGCTGATCGCCAAGGCGCATCTGGCCGTGGCCAGCCATCCCGAACATCAGAGCTGTGCGGAGTTCGGCGTGTCCGTGCTCAAGCAGGCGCGTGGCAAGGGCCTGGGCGCACGCCTGTTCGACCGCGCCATCATGCATGCCCGCACCCAGGGAGTGAGCATGGTGTTCATCCATGCCTTGTCCGAGAACACGGCCATGCTCAAGATCGCACGCAATGCGGGCGCCACGGTCAAGCGCGACGGGCCGGAAAGCGAAGCCTATCTGCAACTGCCGCCCGCGGGCATAGACACCCATATGGCGCATCTGGTCGAGCAGCAGTTCGCTGAACTCGACTACCAGCTCAAGAAGCAGGCCAAGCAATTCTGGGATTTCCTGGCCGGCGTGCAGGAAGTGCGCCAAGGCGTGCGCGAAGGCCGGCACAAGGCGGCGGAATAAGGGCGCGGGCGCCTGTCGCGGCAGGCGGTGGCGGCCGTCCATGGCAGCAAGAGGGACATGGCGGCGCGGGGATTTCCCGCAAACACCACACAAAACTTGCGGCCAATCCGCTATCCTAGGCGCTTGTTCCACTACCGCACGTCCTGCATTCCAAGACAGTGTCAGACCCGCATTCTGCTCGTTCTTTCGAAAAGGAAGACAAGCGCAGTTTTCTGCAAAAAGTCGCTGAGTTCATCCACCCGGCCCCCGAGTCCGCCGATGAACTGATTGAAACCCTGGCCGAAGCCGAAGACAACCAAGTCATCGGCGCCGACGCACGCGTGATGCTCGAACGCGTGATCCGGATGGCCGACATGACAGCTGGCGACGTGATGGTCGCTGCCACGCGGATGGATCTCGTCAATATTGACGATCCCTTCGATGTCATCCTGCACCAGGTCATCACGACCGCCCATTCGCGTTTCCCGGTCTACCAGGGCGAGCGCGAAAACATCATTGGCATCCTGCTGGCCAAAGACCTGCTCAAGCGCCAGCGCGCGCCCGAACTCCATCTGCGTGCCTTGTTGCGGCCGGCGGTGTTCGTGCCCGAAAGCAAGGGCCTGCACGATCTGCTGCGCGAGTTTCGCGGCAACCGCAACCATCTGGCCATCGTCATCGACGAGTTCGGCCGTGTCGCCGGCCTGGTGACGATTGAAGACGTGCTGGAAGAAATCGTCGGCGAGATCGAAGACGAATTCGACATCCCCGAAGACGAAGGCGACATTTTCGCGCTGGCCGACAACAGCTACCGCGTGTCCGGCGACACTTCGGTCGAACGCGTGGCCGAAGCGTTTGAAGTCCAGCTCCATGCCAGCGACCCCGAAGCCGAATTCGACACCATTGGCGGCCTGATTGCCCACGAAATGGGCCATGTGCCCAAGCGTGGCGAATACGTGCAGATGATGGGCCTGGGCTTTACCGTGCTGCATACCAAGGGCGGGGCCGTGCGCTGGTTCAAGGTGGTGCGCGAGCATGCGCCTGACAGTCTGGTGATCAACTGAACGTCTCCATGCCCCCCCTGTCGCAGTCCGACCGCGTTCGCGGCCCTGGCAGGGCGATTGCCTGGGCCGTTGCGGCCGCCGCCGGCGTGGCGCAGGCCCTGTCCATCGCCTGGCCCGGGAATGGACAGCCGCTGTGGTGGCTGCAAATCCTGTCGCTGGCGCTGCTGGCCCATGGCTTGCGCACGGCGCCGTGCGCGCGCAGCGCGGCGGCCCGCGCCGGCGTGTTTGCCACCTGCTGGTTGGCGGCGACGTTCTGGTGGCTGTTCATCTCCATGCACACCTATGGCGGGCTGGCCGCGCCGTTGGCGGTGCTGGCCGTGCTGGCGCTGTCCGCCTTCCTGGGCAGTTATTACGCGCTCGCCGCCTGGATCTTTGCGCGGCTCAAGCCCGCGAGTGCGCTGGGCGCGGCGCTGCTGTTCACCGCCTGCTGGACCTTGGCCGAACTGGCCCGGGGCAGCCTGTGGACCGGTTTCCCCTGGGGGGCTTCAGGCTACGCCCATGTCGACGGCCCGCTGTCCGTGCTGCCGCGCTGGCTGGGCGTGTACGGCACGGGCGCCGTCGCGGCGGCCCTGGCCTATGGTCTGGCCTGCCTGCGCACTGGCCAGGTCCGTCAATGGCGTGTCTGGGCCCTGCTGCTGGCCGGCGTGGCGCTGCTGGCTGGCCTGTTCTGGCAGCGCGACTGCGCGCTCGACCAGTGCCTGGCCGATGCAAAGACCGCTCAACCCCCGGCACTGCGCGTGGCCCTGCTGCAGGGCAATATTCCCCAGGATGAAAAATTCGAGCCAGGCAGCGGTGTGCCGCTGGCGCTGGACTGGTATGCGCAAGCGCTGCGCAGCACCGACGCCCAACTGGTGGTGGCGCCCGAAACCGCATTGCCTTTGCTGCCCCAGCAAATGCCCGCAGGCTATCTGGAAATGCTGGAGCAGCATTTCCGCCAGGGCAGCCAGGCGGCGCTGATCGGCATTCCCCTGGGGAACATGGCCGAAGGCTATACCAACTCCGTGATTGGCTGGACGCCAGCAGTGGAGTCCATCTACCGCTATGACAAGCACCATCTGGTGCCGTTCGGCGAGTTCATTCCGCCGATGTTCAGATGGTTCACGGAGATGATGAACATTCCGCTGGGTGACTTCAACCGCGGCGGCCTGGCCCAGACTTCCATGGACTGGGCGGGCCAGCGGCTGGCGCCCAATATTTGTTACGAAGATTTGTTTGGCGAGGAACTGGGCCTGCGCTTTCGCAACCCCGCGTCCGCACCGACTGTTTTTGTCAATGTGAGCAACATCGGCTGGTTTGGCGACAGCATCGCCATTGACCAGCATCTGGCCATCAGCCGTATGCGGGCGCTGGAATTCGAGCGCCCCATGCTGCGGGCCACCAATACGGGTGCCACGGTGATCATTGACCATCGCGGTACAGTAACCGACGCACTCGCGCCACATGTGCGCGGCATACTGGTCGGCAGCGTCCAGGGACGCGACGGTCTCACGCCTTTTGCGCGCTGGGTGCGCTGGACCGGACAGGCTCCGTTGTGGCTGTTGGCCACACTGGTGTTGGCCTGGGCGGGGTGGCAACAGTGGAAACGCCGCCGGGGCTAGTAGACTCTTATCTTTTGATGCACCTGTGTTCTGTAGCATTTGCAGGGTCTTTGCAGTTCCACGCCAGCGCTGTGGAACGGATAATGCGCGCCTGTGGCGCATGCGAACTGCTGCGGACCACGCGACAACGAAGCGGTGAATTCACCGCTGTGGAGCAAGTTTGACAATGGCCGATTCCTTTTCCTACCAGCAGCTGATCGCCTCCGGCGAGGGCAAGCTGTTCACTCCTGATTCCGGGCGCTTGCCTTTGCCTCCGATGCTGATGTTCGATCGCATCACGCACATCGCCAGTGATGGCGGTGAGCATGGTCTGGGCAAGATCGTGGCCGAGCTCGATGTGAACCCCGATCTGTGGTTTTTCAAATGCCACTTCCAGGGCGATCCGGTGATGCCGGGCTGCCTGGGCCTGGATGCCATGTGGCAGCTCATCGGCTTTTACCTGACCTGGCTGCAACTGCCAGGTCGCGGCCGCGCATTGGGCGCGGGCGAAGTCAAGTTCACCGGCGAAGTGGGTCCCGACGTCAAGTTGGTGACTTACGAAATCGACATCAAACGCCTGATCAAGCGCAAACTCAACATGGCCATCGGCGATGCACGCCTGCTGGCCGACGGCAAGGTGATCTACACGGCCACCGACCTGCGCGTGGGTTTGTTCATGCGTGAGGGCGAAACCGGAGGATCTGCAGCATGAAGCGTCGGGTTGTGATCACGGGCACGGGCATTGTCTCGTGCATCGGCAACGACAATGCAACGGTCGAGGCCTCGCTGCGCGAGAGCCGTTCGGGCATTCGCGCCATGCCCCAGTTCACTGAACTGGGCATGCGCAGCCAGGTGGCCGGCATTCCGCAAATTGATGTGGAGGCGCTGATTGACCGCAAGCAGCTGCGCTTCATGGGGGATGCGGCGGCCTATGCGCAAATTGCGCTGACCCAGGCCATCGCCGAAGCCGGACTCACACCCGAGCAGGTTTCCCATCCACGCACCGGCCTGATCATGGGCTCGGGCGGCGGCTCGCCGGCCAACCAGATCGAAGCCGCGGACACGCTGCGCGAAAAGGGCATACGCCGCGTCGGACCCTACCAGGTCACGCGCTGCATGAGCTCCACGGTCTCGGCCTGCCTGTCGACGAATTTCGGCATCAAGGGCATCAATTACTCCATCACTTCGGCCTGCTCCACTTCGGCCCACTGCATAGGCTCCGCGGCCCAGCAGATCGCCTGGGGCATGCAGGACGTGATGTTTGCCGGCGGCGGCGAAGAGCTGTCCTGGGGCATGTCGCTGCTGTTTGACGGCATGGGCGCCATGTCGAGCAAGTACAACGCCACGCCCGAGAAGGCCGCACGCGCCTATGACGCCAACCGCGACGGTTTTGTCATCGCCGGCGGCGGCGGCGCCGTGGTGCTCGAAAGCCTCGAGCATGCGCTGGCACGCGGCGCGAACATCCTCGGCGAAGTGGTGGGCTTTGGCGCCACCTCGGACGGCGAAGACATGGTCGCACCTTCGGGCGACGGCGCCATTGCCTGCATGCGCCAGGCCATCGAAGGCCTGGACGGTCCCATCGACTACATCAACACCCACGGCACTTCGACCCCGGTCGGTGACGTGCCAGAACTGCGCGCCATCCGCGAAGTGTTCGGCGAACAGATCCCTCCGTTCTCGTCGACCAAGTCGCTGACCGGCCACTCGCTGGGCGCGACCGGCGTGCAGGAAGCCATCTACTGTCTGCTGATGCTCAACAAGGGCTTCATCGCCGGCTCGGCCAACGTGGAAACGCCCGACCCTGCGGTGGAAGGCATGCCCCTGGTCACCGTGACCCGCGACGCGAACCTGCGCCAGGTGCTGTCCAACAGCTTCGGCTTTGGCGGCACGAACGCCAGCCTGGTGCTGCGGCGCTGGGAAGGCGCATAAGGCGCGCAAGACATCCGCCGCGTTGACGCGGCAGCGAAAACCCCGTCGCCGTTCAGGCCACGGGGTTTTTTATTGCGTGACGGACAGCCGCCGTCCGATCAGCGGTGCAAAAACCACCGCAAACCCAAGCTTCACCCAGTCCAAAAGCGGCTTCCTCGCGCCCCAAGCGGCGAGGAGGGAAACAAACCCGGGCACGCCAGCTGCTCCGCAATGCTTGTTCAAGGCGCTGCGCTCTGTTGATGGGCCTGTCGCGCAGAGATGCACGGGGGAAATCGAAGCACCCCTGGACTACGACAGTCCGCATCCCCGGAGCGGTTCAGTGCAGCACTTTAAAATAAATCAGCAAGCCTGAATGGAACCTGCGGCGAATGGTTTTTGATGGCTGGCGCCTGGTGTTCTCTGGAACGAGTTGCCCGCAAGACCGTCGAAAAACGCGTGTCCATGGCATGCGTTGAACGCCAGCCAGAGCGGCGCCCCTAGCGCACGGCTGTGAGCAGCAGCACCCCGATCACCAGTGCAAAAACCACCGCCAGCATGATCTTCACCCAGCTGTATGGCTGCTCGCCCGCGATCTGTCCGGTGTAGCCATTGGCCACGATCTGGTAGTTCTTGCTGCCGTAGGTGTAGCCCACCAGCCAGACGGGCATCAGCGTGTGCTTGAAAGTGCGGCCCTGGTACTGGCATTGCACGCGCAGGTTGCGGTAGGTGTCGCCGGGCACCTGGCTGGCGCACAGTTGCTCGACGGTGCTCTCCATCTCCTGCATATTGATCTGCGCTGCCTGGCCCAGATCGACCTGGTAGCGCTCCACGGTCCAGCCGCGCACGAACTCGGGCGTATAGGGTTGCAGGTCGGTTGTGGTGGGGAAGGGCTCGATCTTGCGCAGCAGTTTCGGTTGTACGCCGACGGTGCCGGGCACCAGGGCATCGTCGAAGAAGTGCGCGAGCTGCCCTGACGCGTACTCCCAGCGCACATGGCGCACCTGGCGGGTCTGGCTGTTGCCGTTGGCGTCGCGGTAGTTTTCGGTGGTGTAGTAATAAAAGCCTGCCTCGGCCTGCCAGACGGCCTGCACATGGGCGTCGAAAGTCCAGTAGGGCAGGTACAGGCCCTTGAGCGTGTCGGTCAGCGCGGCGTTCTTGAGCTTGTTGGGGGCGAACCAGCGCGAGCCATACCACTGGCGGATCCTGTCGCGGATCTGGCCGTCGCTGATCTTGAACGGCAGAATGCTTTGCGGCGTGATGGCATCGTTGCGCTCCTCATGGGCGACAATGGCCGGGGAGCCGCAGAAGTCGCAGCGCTGGGCTGTGCGCCCGTCGACAAATACCGAGATGGCACGGCAGTTCTGGCATTGCACTTCGCGGCGCTGCTGTCCCCAGCCGCGACCGGCTTCAGGGTTTTGCAGCGCGACCATGAGGTCTTGCTCGACCACGGCGCTGCCCAGTTCCTCGCGCTGCGCATCGTTCCAGGGCACCAGGGTGCCGCAGTACGGGCATTGCAGCGACTGGGCCTTGGGACTCCATTCGAGGTTGGCGCCGCATTCGGGGCAGGGATGCTTGCCGACCAGGGCGGGACGCGGCGTTTCGGCCACGGCCGAATAGCCGGCGTCAGGGGAGCGGGAAGGTTCAGGGGGCACGGTCAAAGCACCTTGGCGCCCAAGGGGCGCCGGTCGTCAGTAGGCAAAAAAGGGCTGTGCTCAGCCGCGCAGGAATTCGTCGAGTGCGCTCTGGGCGATGCGCCAGCTGCTGCCGATCTTGCGCGCCTTGAGGTGGCCGGATTCGATTTCGGCCATCACATCGGCCAGGTCCACGCCCAGTGCCTGGGCTGCCTGCTCGGGAGTGAGCACTTGCAGCGCGGGTGCGGCGGCCGGTGCGCTCGCTGCCTGGGCAGACTGGGCCGCAGCCGGGGAAAACGCGTCGGGCGCCGCGGCCGCGCCATTGCTGGCCGCAGGCGACTGCATGCTGCGCATCATTTCCTGGGCCATGCCAAAGCCCATGGCCATGGTCGCGGGCATGACGGCGGCGGCACTGCCTTCGCCGCCAGCGGTCATGGCCTGGCCCATCTGGTACTTCACATAGTCGTTGAGGTTGCCAATGGCGCCCATGCTCGAGCGCTTGTCTATGGCCTGCTCGACTTCGGGCGGCACCGACACGTTTTCCAGAATGAAGCTGCTGATTTCCAGGCCGTACTTCTCGCGCATGGCCGGGTTGATCAGCTGCAGCAGCGCGTCGCCCAGGTCGCTGTAGCGTGTGGCCACGTCGAGCACCGGAATCTGTGCCTTGGCCAGGGCTTCGGTGAACACGCTGACAATGCGCGAGCGCATGGTGTCGGCGAATTCGTCGAGGCGGAAGTTCTGGTCGGTGCCGGCAACTTCCTTGAGGAACTTGGGCGCTTCGACGATGCGGAAGTCGTAGGAGCCGAAAGCGCGGATGCGGACCACGCCAAAGTCCTTGTCGCGCATCATCACCGGGTTGGCCGTGCCCCATTTGTTGCCGGTGAACAGCCGCGTGTTGAGGTAGTAGACGTCGCACTTGAAAGGTGACTGAAAGCCGTATTTCCAGCCTTGCAGCGTCGACAGAATCGGGATGTTCTGCGTGCTCAGCGTGTGTTTGCCGGGCTGGAACAGGTCGGCGAACTGGCCGGCGGAAACAAACTGCACCTGCTGCGATTCGCGCACGATGAGCTGGGCGCCGTTCTTGATTTCCTTGTCCTCGTCGGGCCAGCGATAGGACAGGGTATCGCGCGAATCATCGGTCCATTCGATGACTTCGATCAATTGCTTGGTGATGATGTTCAGCAGACTCATGGCTGGCCTTTGCAGAGTAAAAAACCTGCGGCCCATTGTAGGGCGACCCTGCCGCCGCAAGTCCTTGGGCTGCGGCCCGGGCGGCAAATGCGGTTGCCGGCATGAAGCCACGGTTTGCGCGCTTCTATCCGCGCAGCGTCTGCAATGGGTTCCGTAGAAATCTACCCTGGCCGCCCCAGTGCCCAAACCGCTCAGGGGGCGATCAAGCTCGCATTGGCCTGATCCACATTGGCCCAGCGGTCATTTCCTGCCAAGGCCTGCAAACGGATGCGGGACAGTAAGTACAGATAGCGCGCCTGGGCCAGATCACGCGCAGCCAGGGTGCGCTGCTGTTCGGCGTTGAGCACATCCACCGTCGTGCGGGCGCCTGCCGTAAAGGATTTGCGGCTGGATTGCAGGGCCTGCTCGGCGGAGCGCACCGCCTGCGCCAGCGCGCCGACACGCAGTATGCCTTCCGTCATGGCGCGGTACTGTTCATACACTTTGACGCCGAGGTCCCGGCGTGCTGCCTCCAGGGATTCGCGCGCGCGTTCCTGATCGGCCACCGCCTGGCGCACCGTCGAGCTGACGTAGCCGCCCGCGAACAAGGGCACGCTCAACTGCAGGCCCACGTACTTCTGGTTATAGACCGTGTTCACGTTGGTCACCGTGTCGCTGTCCGAGCGGGCCCAGCCTGCCACCGCATCCAGCGTGGGCTTGTGGCCGGCGTTGGCCTTCTCGATTTCCTTGGCGGCGGTATCGACCTGCGCCTGCAGCGAGCGCAGCTGCGGATTGGCCGCTTCGGCCTGCGCGATCCATTCGGCCAGTGAGGCGGGTGTGGGCGGCTGGGGGCGGAAGCTCGCGATGTCCAGGTCCGCGAGCTCGCCAAAGGGCTTGCCCACCAGCACTGCCAGACGCTGGCGCGTGAACTCCACATTCTGCGCCGCCTCCAGTTCCTGGGCGAGCGACATATCGACGCGCGCCTGGGCTTCGTCAATATCCGTGCGCATGCCAGAGCCTGCCTTGAAGCCCTTGGTGGCTGCATCCAGCTGCGTAGCATAGGCCAGCTTCTGCGCGGCGATCAGGTCGCGTTGCATGCGCGCCAGCAAGGCGTCGAAATACGCTTCCGAAACGCGCAGTACCAGGCTTTGTTCGTCATTTTCCAGAGTGGCATCCGCACCTGCGACCTGCGCCCTGGCCTGGTCTTCCTGCGCGCTCAGATAAGGCCGGTAGATCGGCTGGCGCAACACCAATGCCTGGGTGTTGCTGTTGTAGGCATTGCTGCTGGTCCGCGGGCCAAAAAAGGTTTCCGAGGTGGTCTTGAGCGAATTGCGGTTGGCCCCTGCGTTGAAAGACAGGTTGGGCAGGCGCAGCGCGCGTGCCTGCGGCAACTTCTCGTGCGCGGCCGCTGCTCCGGCGCGGGAAGCGCGGATGCTGGCGTCGTTCTCCTGCGCCGCTTCATAGGCCTGGCGCAAATCCAGCGCCCAGGCGGGCGTGAGCAAAAGCGCCGCCGCCAGGGCCACGCCCGTCCGGGTCTTGCCTACGCCGGCCGCGCCTACGCCGGCCGCTCCGATGCCGGTCGCACCGCTGCCGTGAAATGCTTGCAAACAACGCATGGTCTTACTCCTCCGTCATGGATGCAGCCAGACGCTTGGTCAGCGGGTGCAGCATATAGGTGAACATGCTGCGCTCGCCGCCCTTGAAAATCACTTCCACCGGCATGCCGGGACGCATCTGGCGCTGGCCCAGGATCTTCAATCCATCGTCCGTCACTTTCACCCGTGCCAGGTAATAGCTGACGTTGGTATGGGCGTCGGTCAGCAAGTCGCCGGACACCGATTCCACATTGCCGTGCACCACCAGCTGTGGCGAGTTGGCAAAGGAGGAAAAGCGCACGTCCACGGGCATTCCCACATGGACGCGGTCGATCATGTGGGGCGCGACCTGCGCTTCCAGCATCAGCGGCGCGCCCTTGGGAACGATGTCCATGAGCTTTTGCCCGCCTTGGATCACGCCGCCCACCGTCTGTGTCATCAGCCCCACGACCTGGCCTTGCGCGGGCGAGCGGACCTCCATGCGCTCCAGCTCGGCTTTCACCGCGCGGTATTTTTCATTCTCGACCAGCACCTGGCGACCCACGTCCGCCAGCTGCGTCTCGATTTCTTTCTGATCTTCCTGCTTGCGCGAAATCATGCGCTGGCGCAAGTCCGCGATGGTGCTGCGCGCGCGCAGCATATTGCCTTGCATGTCGGCCATGGAGGCATTGACGTCCGAGACCGAGCGCTGCAGCTCCAGCTGGCGATTGCGCGGGGCATAGCCTTCCTTGACCAGCTCGCGCAGATACCCCAGTTCTTCGTTGAGCAGTGAATGCTGGTTCTTGCGGTTGGAGAGCATGCCTTCATAGGACAGCAGCAAGCCCTGCTGGCCGCGGGTGTTCTCTTCGATCGACTGCAGGTCCGAGCGCAGGAGATTGCGGCGGGTATGGAACAACTGTTCCTGGTTCAGGATCTGCTGCTGGATCAGCGGGTCGTTGGATGCGGTCTTCAAATCCTCGGGCCAGGTGATGGTGGGATTGCCCTGCTTTTCGGCTTCCAGCCGCCCCTGCATGGCCAGCAGGCCCAGATAGTTCTGGCGGACTGATTCGTAAGTGGCACGGGCCACCGCGGCGTCGAGCTGTACCAGCAACTGGCCTTCGGTCACATCGTCGCCTTCGCGCACCAGTACTTTCTGGATGATGCCGCCGGTCAGATGCTGCACGGTGTTGCGCTTGTTATCGAGCGCGACCATGCCGGTGCTGGGAACGCCTTCGTCCAGTGGCGCGAGTGCCGCCCACAGCAGGAATCCGCCAAATCCCAGGGCCAGGGCCCACAGACCCCAGCGCCCGGAGCGCCCCAGATCGATCGGGTCCGCATCGGAATGCGGCGAAGTCGTCAGTGCACCATCAGACTGTTTGGCCAATGGAGTTCTTTTCACTTCGGTAGACAGAGATTTATTCATATCGAACTCGCCGGAAGTAAGTTGTGCACCACTGAGCGCCATGATCACGTCGCGGGCAGCGGCACCTGCTGCGCCTCGCGCAATGTCGCCACTACCGCATCACGCGTGCCATCGGTCTGCAGCACGCCGTTGTTCAGAATCACCACGCGGTCGGCCGCGGCCAGGATTCCAGGGCGGTGCGTCACCAGCACCACGGTGCTGCCCTGGCGCTTGAGAATCTGTACCGCCTGCACCAGGGCGATCTCGCCCACATCGTCCAGGTTGGCATTGGGCTCGTCGAGAACCACCAGCTTGGGCTTGCCGTAAAGGGCGCGCGCCAGACCAATGCGCTGGCGTTGCCCGCCCGAGAGCATGCTGCCGGCCTCGCCGATGGCAGTGTCATAGCCCTTGGGAAAGCGCAGAATCATGTCGTGCAAGCCGGCGCTGCGCGCGGCTTCGATGACCTGGGTCGAATCCACTTCGCCAAAGCGCGCGATGTTCTCGGCGATCGAGCCTGCGAACAGCTCGATATCCTGGGGCAGATATCCCAGATGGGGGCCCAGCTCGTCGCGGCTCCAGGCTGCGATGGGGCGCTCATCGAGCAGCACTTCGCCGGTCATGTAGGGCCAGATGCCGATCATGCAGCGCGCCAGCGTGGATTTGCCCGAGCCGGACGGGCCGAGCACCACCAAGACGGAGCCTTGTGCAACCTCCAGGTTCAAGTTCTTCAGAATCGGTTGCGCACGTTCTGGCGCGGTGGCAACCAGATTGCGCAGTGCCAGCGCGCCAGTCGGTGGCGTATGCGTCAAGGCCTCATCGCGCTCGGGATGCGCTTCGAGCAAGGACTCCAGGCGTTTGAACGCAGCGCGTGATGTCACAAAACCGCGCCAGCTACCCACCAGCATGTCGATGGGGGTCAGCGTACGCGTCATCAGGAGATTGGCCGCGATCATCGCACCGGCGGAAAGCTGGCCATCGATCACGAGCAGGGCGCCGCAGCCGAGCGCCAGCGACTGCTGCGAATAACGCAGAAATTTGCTCCACGCCATCAGCTTGTGGGTCAAGGCCTGAGAACTGCCCTGCAACTGCATCACATCGCGGTGCCGGGTCTGCCACGTGCGGCCCAGGTTGTGCACCATGCCCATGGGCTCCAGCGTCTCCAATTGCTGCAGCTTGCCCTGCAGGCTGCGGGATTCCTCGGACATGGCGGCCTGCGCGCGCTCGGTCGGTGCCAGCGTCCTGCGGTGGCCGAACCACACCAGAGCGATCTGCACAGCGACAAAGAACAGCGCCAGATATCCGAGCACCGGGTGCAGGAAGAACACCACCGTGAGGTAGACCAAGGACCAAGGTGCGTCGAACAGTGCAAATATTCCATTGCCGGTCAGGAACTGGCGCACCTGCATCAGGTCTGCGAAAGCCTTGGCCGTTCCCGAGCCGAGCTGTTTGAGGTTCAGTTCGAAGCTGGCATTGAAAACCCGGGTGCTGAGTACTTCGTCCAGTCGCATGCCGGCACGCACCAGCACGCGCGATCGCATCCACTCGGAAAATGCGCCCACCAGAAACAGGAACAAGGTGATCAGCGAGATCACGAGCAAGGTCAGCTCGCTGCGACTGACCAGCACGCGGTCAAAGACCTGCAGCATGTACAGCGTCGGCACCAGCAGCAGCACATTGGCCACCATGCTGAACACGCCCACCATGTAGAACTCCCGGCGAAATGACCATAGCACCCGCGTCAACTCGCTGCGCCCGAAAAAACTGGAAGTCTTCATGGTGGGACTCGCATTATTGGTTTCGCCGACCACTCTCATGCTGCTACCGGCCCCATGGGCACGGGCATCTGGGTTGCCTGGCGTGCGGCTTTTGTCAGCGCCGCCAGCACTTCATCGCGCGGGCCGAACGCCTGTTGCAGGCCATCGCGCAATAGCAGCATCTTGGTGGCCACGCTCAGCACACTGGCGCGGTGGGTGATCACGATCACGGTCGCGCCGCGCGCGCTGGCCTGCCGGATGGCCTGGGACAAAGCGGCATCGCCTTCTTCATCCAGGCTCGAGTTGGGCTCGTCCAGAACGACATACACCGGCTCGCCGTAAAAGGCCCGGGCCAGGCCCACGCGCTGGTGCTGGCCGCCGGAAAGGCGTATGCCGCCGGGCCCGACCAGGGTGTCGTAGCCTTGTGGGAGCGAGCAGATCAGCGCGTGCAGACCGACGGCGCGGGCCGCGGCCTCGACCTTGGCCATATCCATCTTGCCGAAACGCGCGATGTTCTCGGCCATTGTTCCGTCGAACAAGGCCACGTCCTGCGGCAGATAGCCCACATGGGGGCCCAGCTCGCGCTTGTTCCAGGTCTGCACATCGGCGCCATCGAGGCGCACCTTGCCCATGGTGGCGGGCCACAGGCCCACCAGCAGCCTGGCCAGCGTCGTCTTGCCCGACGCCGAAGGGCCGACCACCGCCAGCACATCGCCCGGCTGCAATGCAAACGCGATGCCGCGCAGGATGGTGGCGGCGCTGCCCGGAGCGCCCGCCGTCAACTGCTCGACCTGTACGCGGGCCTGGGGGGCGGGCAGCGTCATCGCGCGGGAGTCGGCGGGCACCGCGGCCAGAAGCGCATTGAGGCGATTCCAGGAGTCGCGGACATTCACCACCGACCGCCACTGTCCCACCACCTGTACCAGGGGCGCGAGCATGCGTCCGCCGAGAATGGAGCTGACCACCATCATTCCACCGCCGAGATGCAACTGGTCCTGCAGCAGCAGCCAGCAGGCCAGCCCCAGCAACAGGGAGCTCAATATGTTCTGCACCAGCTTGCTCAGGGCCTGAAAGCCTCCGGCACTGTCCGACGCCACGGCATGCAGTTGCAGAAACTGGCGCTGCTTGGCTATCCAGCGGCGACGGGTGTTCTTCAGCATCCCCATCGCTTCGAGCACTTCCGCATTGTTCAGCGTATCGTCCGCATAGCGCTGCGCTTCCATTGATTCGCGATTGGCCGCCATCAGCGGCGGCTTCGTGCGCTGCTCATTCATCCAGGTGATTCCCACCTGCAACAGGCCGAACACCACCGCTGTCCAGCCGAGCACCGGACTGATCAGGAACAGCAGCACCATCATCACCAGCGCGATCGGCGCTTCCATGATGGCCAGCAAGGCCGGGGAATACAGGAACTCGCAGACCCGCTTGAAATCCGCCAGCGTCTGCATCTGGCCACCCGGAACCTGGCGCACATTGGCCTCGAACATCGCGTTGAAGACGCGCATGTGCATTTTCTTGTCAAGCGCCTCGGCCGCGCTGCGCATGATTTCGCTGCGTGACCATTCGAGCACTTCCATCAGCAGGAATGCACCCAGCACCAGCACCGTGAGCCAGAACAGCGTCGCATGGCTACGGCTGTTGACCACCCGCCCATAGACCTCCAGCATGTAGCCGGAAGGCGCGAGCACCAACAGGCTGGCAAACAGACTGAACCATGCGGAACGCACGAAATAGGGGCGCAAACCGGCGACCGCTGTGCGTAACTCGGAAGGAACCTGGTTGGACTTCATAAGGCCTCGCAACCGTTGCATATTCGGGCGCCCGTCAGGTTCTGGCAGCGCCAACACCTCGCTGGAAACCGTGGTTGCCACAGGCACAGCCTGGACCACCAGCGAAAAAGACAACATCAACGTGCCATTGGTCTGGCGCGAAAGCACCACCTCCGGCCGCTTCTGAGCTTGCAAGCGTTCCTCCATCACGCTGCCGAGAGTCAACTGGAGACGCGTACGCCCGTCCAAGGTGAACATCGACAGCACCCCGGTCTGTCGACCCAGCATCTGCTGGTCGAAATACACGGGGTAACGGTTTGTCGTCCAGTTTATCCAAATGCAAAGAACCGTCCGGGTGCTGAAACACCCTGTGACAGGTACACGACACAGCGTCGTTGAGGTTGTCGATGGAGCCTAGGTTCGCGCGGTTTCTTGAGCGGCGACTGGACGTCGTACTTCCCGTCTTGCGTGTCGACACAAGGGGTTTGTTCTGCGTGCTCAGCATGTGTTTGACGGGCTGGAACAGGTCGGCGAACCGGCCCCTGCACCTGCTGCGATGCGCGCACGATGCGCTGGGCGCCGCCCTTGATTTCCTTGTCCTCGTCGGGCCAGCGATAGGACAGGGTGTGGCGCGCATCATTGGTCCATTCGATGACTTCGATCAATGGCTTGGTGATGCTGTTCAGCAGACCCATGGCGGGCCTTTGCAGAGTGGAAAACCTGCGACCTGTTGCAGGGCGACCCTGCCGCCGCAGGCCCTTGGGCGGTGGCCCGGGCGGCAAACGCGGACGCCAGCATAAAATCACGGTTTACGCGCACCGCGCGCGCACCCCTATCCGCGCAGGACCGGCCTGCCGCAAGCTCCAGAAAAGTCATGCTGACATTCCAACAAATCATCCTGAAATTGCAGTCGTACTGGGACGCCCAGGGCTGTGCCCTGTTGCAGCCCTATGACATGGAAGTGGGCGCGGGCACTTCGCACACCGCGACCTTCTTGCGCGCCCTGGGTCCTGAGCCCTGGAAGGCGGCCTACGTCCAGCCCAGCCGCCGCCCCAAGGACGGCCGCTACGGCGAGAACCCCAACCGTCTGCAGCACTACTATCAGTTCCAGGTCGTGCTCAAGCCAGCGCCCGACAACATCCTCGAGCTCTACCTGGGCTCGCTCGAAGCCCTGGGCTTCGATCTGAAGAAGAACGACATCCGCTTTGTCGAAGACGACTGGGAAAACCCGACGCTGGGCGCCTGGGGCCTGGGCTGGGAAGTCTGGCTCAACGGCATGGAAGTGACCCAGTTCACCTATTTCCAGCAAGTGGGCGGCATTGACTGCAAGCCTGCGACGGGCGAAATCACCTATGGCCTCGAGCGCCTGGCGATGTACCTGCAAGGCGTGGACAACGTCTACAACCTGCAGTGGACCGACACGCTGACCTATGGCGACGTCTACCACCAGAACGAGGTCGAGCAGTCGACCTATAACTTCGAGCACGCGGATGCCGACTTCCTGTTCACGGCCTTCACGGCCTATG
This sequence comes from Acidovorax bellezanensis, assembly GCF_025421555.1. Classification (NCBI taxonomy): domain Bacteria; kingdom Pseudomonadati; phylum Pseudomonadota; class Betaproteobacteria; order Burkholderiales; family Comamonadaceae; genus Acidovorax; species Acidovorax bellezanensis. The sequence continues at coordinate 757,728 of NZ_JAODYH010000003.1, read as the reverse complement.
AAAAGCAGGCCCAGCATTTGATTGGCGAGTCCTTGTCGCTGCCGGCCTATGAGCAGGTGCTCAAGGCCGCGCACAGCTTCAATCTGCTGGATGCGCGTGGTGCGATTTCGGTGACCGAGCGCGCCGCCTATATCGGCCGCATCCGCAACCTGGCGCGCGCCGTGGCCAAGGCCTACCTGGACAGCCGTGCGCGCCTGGGCTTCCCCATGGCGCCCAAGGCCTGGGCCGAGGAAGTGCTGGCCGACCTGGCCAAGGCCGAGCAATCCGCCGCCAAGAAGGCCGCCTGAGCCGCTGCGACAGAGATAACACCATGAACCACTCGAATCTTCTTGTTGAACTGTTCGTTGAAGAACTGCCCCCCAAGGTCCTGCAAAAACTCGGCGATGCTTTCGCCGGCGTGTTGTTTGAGCAGCTTGCTGCCCAGGGCCTGACCAGCTCCGAATCGCGCCTGACGGCCTATGCCTCGCCACGTCGCCTGGCCGCCCACATCACCGATGTCGCGCCGTCTGCAGCCGACAAGGCCGTTTCGCAAAAGCTCATGCCGGCCAGCGTGGGCCTGACGGCCGACGGCCAGGCCACGCCTGCGCTGCTGAAGAAGCTCGCCGCCCTGGGCGCCGATGCATCGGCCGTGGCCGGCTTGCAGCGCGTGCACGACGGCAAGGCCGACGTGCTGTACTTCGAAAGCACGGCGCGTGGCGCCCTGCTGACCGACGGCCTGCAAAAGGCCCTGGACGAAGCCATTGCCAAGTTGCCCATTCCCAAAGTGATGCGCTACCAGCTGCAGGACGGCTGGACCAGCGTGAACTTCGTGCGCCCGGCACACGGCCTGGTCGCGCTGCACGGCACGCAGGTGCTGGTGGGCGTCAAGGCCCTGGGCCTGACAGCCGGCTCGGCCACCCACGGCCACCGTTTCGAGGCCAGCGTGGACCCGGTGGTCATCGAAAACGCCGACAGCTATGCGCGGCAAATGACCGAGCAGGGCGCGGTGATCGCGAGCTTTACCGAGCGCCGCGCCGAAATCGCGCGCCAGTTGCAGGCTGCGGCCGAGAAAGTCGGCGGCGGCGTGCGCCCCATCGATGACGCGGCCCTGCTGGACGAAGTCACGGCCCTGGTCGAGCGCCCGCACGTGCTGATCTGCGAGTTCGAGAAGGAATTCCTCGGCGTGCCGCAGGAATGCCTGATTCTGACCATGAAGGCCAACCAGAAGTACTTCCCGCTGCTGGCTGCCGACGGCAAGCTGACCCACCAGTTCCTGGTGGTGAGCAACATCAACCCGGCCGATGCCAGCGCCGTGGTGGGTGGCAACGAGCGCGTGGTGCGTCCGCGCCTGGCCGATGCCAAGTTCTTCTTCGACCAGGACCGCAAGAAGACGCTGGCTTCGCGCGTCGAGGGCCTGGGCAAGGTGGTCTATCACAACAAGCTGGGCACCCAGGGCGAGCGCGTCGACCGCGTGCGCGCCATTGCCAAGTCGATTGGGCAGCAGCTCGGCGACAGCGCCCTGGCGCGTCAGGCCGATCTGGCCGCGCAGCTGGCCAAGACCGATCTGGTGACCGACATGGTCGGCGAGTTCCCTGAACTCCAGGGCACGATGGGCCGCTACTACGCGCTCAACGACGGCCTGGATCAGAACGTCGCCGACGCCATCGAAGACCACTACAAGCCACGCTTCGCGGGCGACGAACTGCCGCGCAATGACGTCGGCGTGGTCGTGGCCCTGGCCGACAAGCTCGAGACGCTGGTCGGCATGTTCGGCATCGGCAACCTGCCCACGGGTGACCGCGATCCGTTCGCACTGCGCCGCCACGCGCTGGGTGTGGTCCGCATGCTGGTCGAGAAAGACCTGGCTCTGGACCTCGAGACCCTGTTGGTGAGCGCCATTCCCGCGTTCGGCGACAAGATCAGCGACGCCACGCCCGCGCTGGCCGATTTCATCTATGACCGCCTGGCGGGCAATCTGCGCGAGCAGGGCTTCAGCGCTCAGCAGGTCGATGCCGTGCTGGCCCTGCGCCCGCAGCGCCTGTCCGACGTGCAAAAGCGCCTGGATGCCGTGCGCGCCTTCGCCGCGCTGCCCGAAGCTCCGGCCCTGGCCGCGGCCAACAAGCGGGTGGGCAACATCCTGAAAAAGGCCGAAGCCGCGGTGCAAGCCAAGGTCGATGCAGGCGTGCTGCAGGAAACGGCCGAGAAAGACCTGTACCAGGCGCTGCAAACGGCCGTGCCGCGTGCCGACGCCCAGTTTGCCGAAGGCGACTACACGGCCAGCCTGCAAACCCTGGCCGTGCTGCGCGTGCCGGTCGATGCGTTCTTTGACCAGGTGATGGTCAACGCCGAAGATCCAGCGCTCAAGGCCAACCGCCTGGGCCTGCTGGCCACGCTGCACGAAGCCATGAACCGCGTGGCCGACCTGTCGCGCCTGGCGGCCTGAGCGCCGGCCGCGGTCTGTCCTGCCGATCAACTCTGTGGAAAGCACACCATGAAGCTGGCAATTCTGGACCGTGACGGCACGCTGAACCTGGCCGATGAGGCCTTCATCACCACGCCCGAAGCCTGGGTGGCCCAGCCGGGGGCGCTGGAAGCCGTGGCGCGGCTGAACCGCGCGGGCTGGCATGTGGTGGTGGCGACCAACCAGCCTGGGCTGGGCGGGGGGCAGCTGGACACGACCGAGCTCAATGCCGTGCACGCCAAGATGCACCGCGAGCTGGCGGCCGCCGGTGCGCGCATCGAAGCCGTGTTTTACTGCCCGCACAGGCCCGAGGAGGGCTGTGCCTGTCGCAAGCCCGCGCCTGGCCTGCTGGTCCAGATTGGCGAGCGCTATGGTGCGGAGCCCGATGAGACCTGGGTGATAGGCAGCTGCGCGGTCCATCTGCAGGCCGGGGCCCAGTGGGGTGCCCATCTGCATCTGGTGTGTACGGGCGCGGCGACCGGGTTGCTGCCTGGCCAGCCGCTGCCGCCGGACTTCCCCTCCGGGGTGGCGGTGCACGCCAGTCTCTCGGACCTGGTGGATCAACTGGTTCCTGCCGAACCGCTGCCGCAGCCCCTGTCACAGGGCACCGCGCATTGAGCGCCGCGAGTCCCCGCCCCAGGCGCTGGGCGCGGCTTGCCTTTTAACTTCTTTGAACTGATTTTCGCCATGCCACTGATCCGCTCCGTGATTCACATGCTCTGGATGGCTGTGACCTGCATTCCCTATACGCTGGCCATCTTGCTGGTGCGTCTGTTCGGGGCATCGTCGCGCACGCGTTATCGCATTGCGCGCGCCTGGCTCAAGCTGAGCGTGGACAGCGCCGGCTGGTTCATGGGCGTGCGTTACCGGGTGCAGGGCATGGAGCATCTGCCCACCGATCCGCTGCAAGGCGTGGTGCTGCTGGTCAAGCACCAGTCGACCTACGAAACCTTTCTGATGCCGGCCATCATGCCGCGCCCATTGGCCTATGTGTTCAAGAAAGAGCTGTTGCAGGTGCCGTTCTTCGGCTGGTCGATCGGCAGTCTGGACATGATCCACATCGACCGGGCCGCGGGCTCGCGCGCTTTCCACAAGGTGGTCGAGCAGGGCAAGCGCCTGCTGGCCCAGGGCACCTGGGTGATCATGTTCCCCGAAGGCACACGCATACCGCGGGGTGAAAAGGGCGAGTACAAGTCGGGTGCGACGCGCCTGGCCATCATGGCGGGCGTGCCGGTGGTGCCGGTGGCCGTGACTTCGGCCAAGTGCTGGCCGCGCAAGGCTTTCATCAAGCACCCGGGCGTGGTGGACGTCAGCGTAGGCCCGCAAATCGACACCACAGGCCGCAAGCACGATGAGCTGATGGCCGAAGTCGAAGCCTGGATCGAGGCCGAAATGCAGCGCCTCGATCCAGAAGCCTACCGCCGCTGAAGCCTGGGCCATGGCCGGTTTGTTGCAACGTGCCTGGGACTGGCTGGCCCCGCCTCAGGTGCCTCTGGTCGACGGCCAACTGGTCAAGCGCCAGCGCCGATCGCAGCCACCTGCATCGCCGCAGCCGCTGCAAACCGCACTCGACTTTGTTGCGCCGTCGGCGGCACCCGCACCGGTCGCGGTGCCCGCTGCCGAACCTCCCGCCCCGTCGCCTGTCGCTTTTCACCATCCCCAAGCGAGCCACCAGCTGCAGCTGGCCGGCATCGCCGTCGGCTACCTGCTCGAACGCAGTCGTCGGCGCAGCATAGGCATGACGGTCTGCGCCCAGGGGCTGCGGGTGCGCGCGCCGCTGGGCGTGGGCCACGGCGCCGTCGAGCGCGTGCTGCGGGACAAGGCCGACTGGATCGTGCGCAAGCTGGCCGAGCAGCAACAGCGCAGCCAGCAGTCGCTGAGCGCACGCATCGCCTGGGACGCGCAAGCGCAACTGCCTTATCTGGGCCGGTCCTTGCACCTGCAGCCATTGGCCCCGGGGCAGCGCCCACCAGCGGCCCTGCTGCCGTGTGAAACGGGGTGCGTGCTGCAGTTGCCGCTACCCGTGGGCGCGTCGGCAGACCAGATCCGCGCCGCGGTCCATGCCTGGTGGTTGCGGGCCGCACGCAGCCACTTCGCCGAGCGGCTGGACCACTTCGCTCCCTTGTTGGGCGTGCAGTGGCGCAGCCTGCGCCTGTCCAGCGCGCGCACGCGCTGGGGCAGCGCCCGCAGCGATGGCTCCATCCGGCTGAACTGGCGGTTGATGCACTATGCGCCCGAAGTCATCGATTACGTCGTGGTGCATGAACTGTCCCACCTGCACCACATGGACCACAGCCCGCGTTTCTGGGCCACGGTGGCCGGCGTGCTGCCCGATTACCGGGCGCTGCGCCAGCAGCTGCGCGACCAGCCGGCGCCGCAGTGGAGTGAGACGGAGTTCACCCCCTGAGCGGCTATCGCCGCTTCCCCCTCTCATCCTGCGGTGGAGGGGGACGGCAGCCTCGGTGCGGGGCGGCCCTTCCTCGCTGCCCCCTTGTTGGGGTGCGCCAGTTTCAAAGGCTGCGCGCAATGCATGCGCTGAGAAAAATACCCCCACGCTGGCTTCGGGGCTTGGGCCGCCCCGGCTTACCCCTCTCAACCTGCGGTGGAGGGGGGTTGTCGTAGTCCCGTTTTTTCGGACATATCAACAGGGGAGTCGCTGGATGCCGGGCCGCAGTTCTGCGAGACTGTGGTTTTCAGCTCGCCTGTCCGTGCCATGACCGATTCTCCTGTTCCCGATTCTTCGACACCAGCGGCTGGCGTGCGCGCCGCCAATGGCTACGCTGGCGATCTGCCCGCAGCGCTGGCCTGGCAATGGGTGCAGCAAGGCCAGGCCGTGCTGGTCGACGTGCGCACCGACGCCGAGCGCGACTGGGTCGGACGTGTGCCCGGCGCCGTGGCCGTGGCCTGGAAGCAATGGCCTGGCATGGCGGCGAATGCCGACTTCGATGCGCAACTGCGCGCCGCCGTGCCCGAAGGCATGAAAGTGGTGCTGCTGTGCCGCAGCGGCGTGCGCTCGGTGGCGGCGGCGCAGCGCGCCACGGCCCTGGGCCTCGAGGCCTACAACATCCTCGAAGGCTTTGAAGGCGATGCCGACGAGAACGGCCAGCGCGGCCGTCTCGGCGGCTGGCGCCTGGCGGGCCTGCCCTGGCGGCAGTGAGCGGCGCGCACCATGAAAAACGGGCCCTGAGGCCCGTTGTGGTGTCTATCGCCGATTACAGCGCAGGGATGCGCAGCTTCTGGCCGGGGTAAATCTTGTCAGGACTGCTCAGCATGGGCTTGTTGGCTTCGAAGATCGCCGGGTACTTGTTGGCGTCGGCGTAGTACTTCTTGGCAATCGCCGACAGCGTGTCGCCGCGCACCACGTCGTGGTACTGGGCTTCGGGTTCAGGATTGGTGACGTTCATCTGGTTGTCCACCGACGTCACGCTGGCCACGTTGCCGCAGCACAGGGTGATTTTTTCCTTGGCCGCCTGGGTCGGGGCATCGCCCGTCACCGTGACCTTGCCCTGGGATCCGTCAAACGTCACCTTGACGCCGCTGGCGCCCAGGTTCTGCGTGGCGATGTAGTTTTCGATAGCGCTGGCGGCCTTGGCGTTCAAGTCGTCCTGCGTCGCGCCACCCGCCGGTGCGGCCTGGGCATCCTTGCCTCCAAACAACTTCTCGCCGGCTTCCTTGATGAAACTGAAAAGACCCATGGGATGACTCCTGTGAAAAGCAAAGAGCGTTCACTTTAACGTCAATTGCAAACCTGTGGCGTCGGATAAGTGCCCGTGGAGCTTCCCCGTTGCGGCATCAAAGTGTCGCCTACGGGCGGATTGAGACGCCCAACAAGGGAAAAACTCCGCATAATCCGCCGCATGACTTTTCTGGCCATCGACGTCGGCAACACCCGCCTCAAATGGGCGCTGTACGACGCAGCGCATCCTGGCGCCACTTTGCTGGCGCATGGCGCCGAATTCCTGGAGCACATCGACCAACTGGCGGAAACCGGTTGGGCGGGACTGCCCGCGCCCGACCGCATGCTGGGCTGTGTGGTCGCGGGCGATGCCGTCATGCGCCGTGTGCAGCAGCAGATCGAGCAGATGGCGCATTGGGACGTCGTGCCCCAGTGGGTGGTTCCATCGGCGGCCGAAGCCGGTGTCTTCAATGGTTACGACCATCCCACGCGTTTGGGTGCTGACCGCTGGGTGGCGATGATTGGCGCGCGCCATCAAGTGCTTTCCCAGGGCGCGGCGCGGCCGTTGGTGGTGGTCATGGTCGGCACGGCCGTCACCGTGGATGCCCTGGACACCGAAGGCCATTTTCTCGGCGGCCTGATCCTTCCCGGCCACGGCATCATGCTGCGCGCGCTGGAAACCGGCACCGCCGGCCTGCACGTGCCCACGGGCGAAGTCACGCTGTTCCCCACCAATACCAGCGACGCACTGACCAGCGGCGGCACCTATGCCATCGCCGGAGCCGTCGAACGCATCTACCAGCATCTGGCCACGCGCTGCGGCGAAGCGCCGGCCTGCATCATGGCGGGCGGCGCGGGCTGGAAAATGGCGCCGAGCATGTCGCGTCCGTTCGAACTCGTCGACAACCTGATTTTTGACGGCTTGCTGGTGATTGCCGGGCAGCGCTGGCAGGACTGAGCGACAGCTCGGGATTCGCGGGCCGCTCAATTGTGAAAATTTGTCGGTGATGCTGGGCCCCGCGCATATGGGTTTCATGGGGGCGGGCTGTCTTTGTTGGCTGGAAGCCACGCCGTGTCTTGCTGGGTTTTGCGTGGGTCCATCACGCGGCAGATGCTTACTGTCGGTGACTACCCTCGTTCGCATGGGCAGAATTCGGGTGAGATAATTGCAGGCTTCGCCGAAAGGCATCTACATATTCCACCCATGATTCTGGTCACAGGCGGCGCTGGCTTTATCGGTGCCAATTTCGTACTCGATTGGCTTTCAGTGCATGACGAGCCGGTTGTTAATCTCGATAAACTGACTTACGCGGGCAATTTGCACAACCTGGCCAGCCTGCAAGGCGATGCCCGTCATGTGTTCGTGCAAGGCGATATCGGCGACAGCGCATTGCTGACCGAGTTGCTGCAAAAACACCGGCCGCGTGCCGTGGTCAACTTCGCGGCGGAAAGCCATGTGGACCGGTCCATTCACGGTCCGGAAGATTTCATCCAGACCAATATCGTCGGCAGCTTTCGCCTGCTGGAGGCAGTGCGCGCCTACTGGAATGGCTTGGATGCGACGCCCAAGCAGGACTTCCGTTTTCTGCATGTGTCGACGGACGAAGTCTATGGTTCGCTGGATGCGCAGGCGCCGGCCTTCACCGAAGAACATCTTTATCAGCCCAACAGCCCGTATTCCGCGAGCAAGGCCGCGAGCGACCATCTGGTGCGCGCCTGGCACCATACTTACGGCCTGCCGGTGTTGACCACCAACTGCAGCAACAACTACGGGCCATTGCATTTCCCGGAAAAGCTGATCCCGCTGATGATAGTCAACGCCCTGGCCGGCAAGCCCTTGCCCATATATGGCGACGGCATGCAGGTGCGTGACTGGCTGTACGTCAAGGACCACTGCAGCGCCATCCGCCGCGTGCTCGAGGCCGGCCGATTGGGCGAGACCTATAACGTCGGCGGCTGGAATGAAAAGCCCAACGTCGATATCGTGCACCATGTCTGCAGCCTGCTGGACGAACTGCGCCCGCGTGCCGACGGCCAGTCGTACCGCGAACAGATCAGCTACGTCAAGGACCGGCCCGGCCATGACCGGCGCTACGCCATCGACGCGCGCAAGCTCGAGCGCGAGCTGGGCTGGAAGCCGGCAGAAACCTTTGAGTCGGGCATCCGCAAGACGGTGCAGTGGTACCTGGAAAATCCGCAATGGGTGGCCCAGGTGCAAAGCGGTGCCTATCGCGACTGGGTGCAAACCCAATACGCCAACGCATGAAGATTCTTCTTCTGGGCCCCACGGGTCAGGTCGGCTGGGAACTGCAGCGCAGCCTGGCTGTGCTCGGTGACGTCACTGCCCTGGGACGTCAGAGCACGCCCCATGGCGCCGATTTCGCCGACCCTGAGGCGGTGGCGCACACGGTGCGCGCCCTGCGCCCGGATGTCATCGTCAATGCGGCGGCGCACACTGCCGTGGACAAGGCCGAAGCCGAACCCGATCTGGCGCAACGGCTCAACGCAACGACGCCGGGGGTACTGGCGCGCGAAGCCGCCGCCTTGGATGCCTTGCTGGTGCACTACAGCACCGATTACGTGTTCGATGGCAGTGGCAGCACGGCCCGCGCCGAGAGCGCTGCCACGGCGCCGCTGTCGGTCTACGGCCGCACCAAGCTCGAAGGCGAACGCGCGATCGCCGAGAGCGGTTGCCGACATTTGATTTTTCGCACCAGCTGGGTCTATGCCGCACGCGGCGGCAATTTCGCCAAGACCATGCTGCGCCTGGCGCAGGAGCGCGACCGGCTCACGGTGATTGCCGATCAGTGGGGTGCGCCCACGGGCGCCGACCTGATTGCCGATGTCACGGCCCATGCCATCCGCCATGTGCAGCATGCGCCGCAAGACCTGGGCCTGTACCACCTGGTGGCATCGGGCGAGACCTGCTGGCATGCCTACGCCCAGTTCGTGATCGACACCGCGCGCCGTCTGCGCCCCGAATTGCCCATCCAGGCCACCGAAATCGCCGCCGTGCCTACCAGTGCCTTTCCCACGCCGGCCGCGCGGCCCTTGAATTCGCGCCTGGACACTTCACTGCTGCAAGCCCGCTTCGGCTTGCGGCTTCCTGATTGGCAGCAAGGGGTGACCCGCATGCTGCAAGAAATTCTCTAAAGACCATGACTCAACGCAAAGGCATCATCCTCGCCGGCGGCTCCGGCACCCGACTGCACCCGGCCACGCTGGCCATCAGCAAGCAATTGCTGCCGGTGTACGACAAGCCCATGATCTATTACCCGCTGAGCACGCTGATGCTCGCGGGAATCCGTGAAATCCTGATTATCAGCACGCCCCAGGATACGCCGCGCTTCGAGCAACTGCTGGGCGACGGCAGCCAATGGGGCCTGCGTCTCGAGTATGCCGTGCAGCCCAGCCCTGACGGACTGGCCCAGGCCTTCATCATTGGCGAGAAGTTCCTCGACGGCGCACCGAGCGCGCTGGTGCTGGGGGACAACATTTTCTACGGCCACGATTTCCAGACCTTGCTGGGACGCGCCCAGAAACGCGAAGAAGGCGCGAGTGTCTTTGCCTACCATGTGCACGATCCCGAGCGTTACGGCGTGGCCGAATTCGACGGCTCCGGCAAGGTGCTGTCGCTGGAAGAAAAGCCGGCCGTGGCCAAAAGCAATTACGCCGTGACCGGCCTGTATTTCTACGACGCGCAAGTGGTGGAGATGGCCAAGGGCCTGAAGCCTTCGCTGCGCGGCGAGCTGGAAATCACCGACCTCAACCGCCTGTATCTTGAGAAAGGCCAGTTGCAGGTGGAAATAATGGGCCGTGGTTATGCCTGGCTCGATACCGGCACCCATGAAAGCCTGCTGGAAGCGGGCCAGTTCATTGCCACGCTGGAAAACCGCCAAGGCTTGAAAGTCGCCTGTCCCGAAGAGCTGGCGTTTCGCCAGGGATGGATCGATGCCGCGCAACTGGAAAAGCTGGGGCAGGCGATGGCGAAGAATGGCTACGGACAATACCTGCTGCGTCTGCTGAAAGAGAAGGTGAGCGTATGAAGGTGACGCCCCTGGAGATCCCGGAAATCTTGCTGATAGAGCCCAAGGTTTTTGGAGATGAACGAGGTTTTTTCTTGGAGAGCTTCAATCAGAAAGTATTTTCTGAAGCCTTGGGGAAAGAATATTCATTCGTTCAGGATAATCACAGCAGAAGTGCCAAAGGGGTTTTGCGTGGATTGCATTACCAGATCCAGAAGCCGCAAGGGAAGCTGACGCGCGTTGTGCAAGGGTCGGTTTATGACGTGGCGGTGGACCTGAGGAAGAACTCACCTACATTCGGTGGCTGGGTGGGGGTTGAGCTGAGCGAGAAAAATCAAAGACAACTGTGGGTTCCACCCGGTTTTGCGCATGGTTTCATCGTTCTTAGTGAATCTGCGGATTTTCTCTACAAGACAACAGAGTATTACGCGCCTGAGCATGAGCGAGCCATACGATGGGATGACCCGACGTTGGCCATTGATTGGCCCGCAGCGTTGACGCCAATATTGTCGCAAAAAGATTTGAAAGCATCTTACTTCAAAGATGCGGAGGTTTTCGATGAGTGTAATTAAGTCTCCCGCAATGGAGGATCTGAAAAAATCCTTCGAAAGCTGGTCTATCGTTAGCTATATGGCGTTGAGCGATATGAAGGCGCGGTATAAACGCAGCGTTCTTGGTCCGCTGTGGATCACTCTCGGTACGGCAATTGGCTCTGTTGGATTGGGTTTGTTGTGGAGTGAGTTGCTGAAAGTCGATGCGAAGACCTTTGTGCCGACCTTGACGGCGGGTTTGATCATCTGGCAGCTTGTCTCGGGGGTGATCACTGAGTCATGCAGCTTGTATGGGCGCCAGGCATCCATCATTCGCAACATGAACCTGCCTTTGGGGATTCATCCGATGCAGCTGCTGTGCAGGCATCTGATCAACTTTGCCCATAATATTCCGGTGTTCATTTTGTTGGCGCTGGCATTGGGTGTTCCGGTGAATGCCAATACTTTGCTGTTTATCCCCGGCCTGTTGTTGGTGGCATTGAACCTTTGCTGGATCTGCATGGTGGTCAGCATCCTGGGTGCCCGCTTCAGGGACTTTGAGCATATCGTTTCAACCGTGATTCCCTTGCTGATGTTTGTCAGTCCTGTTTTCTACAGGCCTGCCTATTTGCCATTCAGCCAGAACATCATTTGGGCTAACCCGCTCTCATATTTCATCGAGATCATCCGGGATCCCTTGATGGGAGTGGCTCCACCTATGTTTGTGATTCAAGTAAATCTGCTGATGCTTGTGGTCGGATGGATTGGCGCTGTTTGGCTTTTCAATAAGAAGCACAATCGTATTGCATTTTGGATTTGAATATGACGCAATTGGATTTTAAGAACGTAACGATTCAATACCCTGTTTACAATACCCGCAGCATGTCTCTGCGGAATCAGATTGTGCGGATTGGTACGGGTGGTCGCATCGAAAGCGAAGCAGGCCATGTCAGCATCGTGACTGCGTTGAAAGACGTTTCGTTCTCCCTGAAAGAGGGCGATGCAGTTGCGCTGATTGGGCACAATGGCGCGGGCAAAAGCACAATGCTGCGTACGATGGCTGGCGTCTATGCGCCCACAGCCGGTGAGATTGTCCGCAAAGGCCGGGTCGCTACGGTTCTTGAGCTGGGGGCCGGAATGGATCCTGAGCTCACAGGCTATGAAAACATCGTTCGCATGAGTGTGCTGATGGGTGTCAGCATGCGGGAAATCAAGGAGCGCATCGCTGATATCGAAGAATTCACACAGTTGGGTGATTTTCTGAAGCTGCCGGTTCGAACATATTCATCGGGTATGGCGACGCGGTTGATGTTCGCTGTGACGACATCGACACGTCCCGATATTTTGCTGGTAGATGAAATATTTGGCACCGGCGATGCTGATTTTCAGGAGAAGGCAAAAAAACGGATGGAAGACTTGATTGAGTCCGTTGGAATATTTGTTTTTGCCTCGCATAACAATGCCCTTGTCAAGGGGTACTGCAATCGATTTTTCAGAGTGAACCACGGCGCGGTTGAGGAAATATCGCGAGATGATATTCCGTGAATCTCTTTGTTGATGACTCCGGTAGGCGGGCGTTCTATTTTTTTCTTGAGAATTGAAAATTCTCTGTAAGTGAAAAATGAAGAGCGGCAGCTGAAAAGGATTGAGGAATTTTGCTATTGATTTAGATGCTGAAAAAATTATATAAAGAATACCTGAGTCAATTCTATCTCGCCCGTCTTCTTCGCAGGTGTGTCGGAAAGACGCTGTGGGCTATTCGATGGAAGATGATCTACCCCACCAAGCGGGCGCTGTGGAGGGGTGCGCGTACTGCAATGGGCCGGTGCTCAATGTTTGCGGATCGTGTTCCACCGAGGGAAAAGTTTTTCTCGAAAAGACAATTGTCTTTATATGATTCGGCATCGGACTTTGTTTTTTCCGTATTGGGGAAGTTTTTGAATTTTCTGGTTGCGAAGATAGTGAAGCCTCTGGCAAGGCTGCTGATTCCTCGGCACATCAGGACCAGGCTGCGATCTTTGGGTTCTCAAGTAATTTTGCGAATATCAGGGCGTCGCCGTGATCTGAAGCTTGTGGCGCTTGGTGATGTCGCTGCGGCGCAGGAATCTGGGATCCAGGTAACGGTTTTCCCCGAAGGGGAGGTGGCTTGTGCAGTCCCTATGGTTTTTCCCGCATCGTTGAGGAATGATTTTCCATTGGGCGCGGAGAGTTATGTTTTCCCCGCAGTCTCTTTGGTTCAGCTTGAAAATGCCAGAATATCTGGATTGAGCAACCTGGTTGAGCTGAACGGTGAGGTGGTTCATCACGATCTTTATCGTTTTACCCATGACTACACTTCGGAAGAGCTGCATGGCCGGGTGCGGATATACCCAAAAAGAAAAATAATAAGAAAATTCGATTCAACAGATGTCCTGGATACGCTCGACTGCGCAGCTGTCTTTACAGACGCATGTGCTCCAAATTATGCCCACTGGCTGACTGAAGTTCTTCCTAGAATTCATGCGAGTGCGCAGTCGGGAATGGATGAGAACGTTCCATTCCTCATTGATTCAGGCTTGCATGCGAATATTATTTCATCGGCCCAATTGCTTGCTGGGAAGCATTCTTTGATAGAGGTGCAAAGAGGTCGGAGTGTCAACGTCAATAAACTGTATGTGGCGGGAGCCGCAGGTTACATACCATTCGATCGTCGACCTGTAAAGCAGGGTGGTCATGCGCACGGCATCTTCAGTCCATCGGCGCTGAAGTCAATGCGGGAAAATCTGTCTACCATGTTGGGATCGGCGGATGCGGATTATCCGAAAAAGATAATGCTGCGACGCAACTCCGGCGCACGAGCTATGAAGAATGAAGAGAGCTTGGCTGCTCTCCTGCAGGAGCAGGGCTTCTCAGTGGTTTATCCTGAAAAGCTTACGTTCTCACAGCAATTTCATTTGTTCTCGGGTGCTGAATGTGTTGTGGGTGCTACAGGCGCCGCGATGGCGAATCTTGTTTTTTGCCAGCCGTCCTGTCGCGTGATTATCTGTCTTTCGTCGCATAAAGAGCACAGCTTCGGGTACTGGAGAAATATGGCTTCTGCTGTTGGCAATGACGTCATTTATGTCATGGGACCGGTGGTCGGAGAGCGAAACCAGGGAATTCATGCGGATTTTGTGGTTGATGCTGGTGACGTTATTGCCGCTATAAATTATTGATAATATTGGAGTGTTGATGATTGATTCTACAGCGATCATATCGCCGGATGCGGTAATTGGTGAGGGCGTATCGATAGCGCCTTATTGTGTTATCGGAAATGCAGTCATTGGTAATAACTGTGTTTTGCACCCGCATGTTGTCATCGCTGATGGCGTGCGGCTGGAAGATGGCGTCGAGGTTTTTCCGGGGGCATTCTTGGGCAAGGAGCCCAAAGGTGCTGGAGCATTGGCGAGAAAGCCTGAGTTTGAGAAAAAACTCGTCGTAGGTCCAGGTTGTTCCATCGGGCCCCATGCCGTCATTTTCTATGATGTGGAGATCGGTGCAGGAACGCTGGTGGGCGATGGTGCTTCCATCCGTGAAAAATGCCGAATCGGTGCCTCGTGCATCTTGAGTCGCTATGTGACCGTCAACTACAATACTACCGTGGGTGATGGAACGAAAATCATGGATAACACGCATATCACCGGAAATGCGGTTATTGGTCGCAATGTATTCATCAGCGTGCTGGTTGGTACAGCCAACGATAATTTGATCAGGGCTGGATATGCCGATCATATAGTTGGCCCTGTTATCGAAGATGATGTTGTGATCGGTTTGGGTGCATCAATCTTGCCGAATGTGGTGATTGGCCAAGGCGCGACCGTTGCCGCAGCGGCAGTCGTTACAAGAAATGTGGCAGCACATACATTGGTCGCAGGCACTCCTGCGCGGTTCGTGCGAAATCTGGTGACGGATGAGAGCTGATTTTCTCAGTCATGGGTGAAAAAATGTCTATTGCAAAATGTAGTATTGTGGACCTGCCTCGGATACAAGATCCTCGAGGTAATTTGACATTTATCGAGGGATCGACGCATGTCCCATTTGATATTCAGCGGGTTTACTATCTGTATGACGTCCCTGGCGGGGCTGAGCGTGGCGGACATGCGCATAAGGCATTGCACCAGTTGATCATTGCCATCTCCGGGTCATTTGATGTGCATCTGGATGATGGCAAAGAGAAAAAGGTTTTTCACTTGAATAGAAGTTTTCAAGGGCTTTATGTTTGCCCCATGATGTGGCGTGAATTGAATAATTTTTCTTCTGGCGCAGTCTGCATGGTCGTCGCTTCCGAGAAGTACGACGAAGATGATTACTACAGAAATTATTCCGACTTTCTGGTCGATTGCAAAAAAGGTGTGTGATGGCAGTTTCTTTTCTTAACCTGAATCGTTTGAATTCTGAACTGCGATCCGGAATGGATGCCGCCTATGCGCGAGTCATGGACTCTGGCACATACATCATGGGCGCGGAACTTGAAGCTTTTGAGAAAGAGTTTGCCGCATATTCCAATGTGAGCCATTGTGTGGGTGTTGGTAACGGTCTGGACGCCTTGACCTTGTTGCTGCGGGCTTACGGCATTGGTGAGGGTGATGAAGTCATCGTCCCATCCAACACGTTTATTGCAACCTGGTTGGCTGTATCTCAGTGTGGAGCCAAGCCGGTTCCCGTCGAGCCTGACGCTGCCAGCCACAATCTGGACCCGAGCCTGATTGAAAAGGCTATTACACCCCGTACACGTGCCATCATGCCGGTCCATTTGTATGGGCAGGTTGCCGATATGGACCCTATCATGGAGATTGCCGGCCGCTTCGGTCTGGTGGTCATCGAAGATGCGGCGCAGTCCCAAGGCGCACTTTACAAAGGCCGACGAGCCGGCGGGTTGGGCCATGCTGCAGGCACGAGCTTTTACCCTGGCAAGAACCTGGGTGCCATGGGTGATGCCGGTGCCGTATTGACGAATGATGCCGCGATTGCAGATAAAGTCCGCAAGCTGAGAAACTATGGCTCAACGGTCAAATATGAGCATACGGAAGCAGGCTACAACTCCCGGCTGGATGAGTTGCATGCGGCTTTCCTGCGCGAGAAGCTGCGCGTGCTGGATTCATGGAATGCAAAGCGACGAGTTATCGCCAAGAAATATTCCGAAGCCTTGCGCGAAACAGGACTGACGCTGCCGCAGGAATCTGCCGGCGGCGGCGATGTCTGGCATCTTTACGTGGTGGCCACACCCCAGCGCGATGCGTTGCAGAAATTTCTGGCGGAGCGCGGTATCGTGACTGTGATTCACTACCCCAAGCCCCCGCACCGTCAAGGCTGCTATGTGGAGTATTCGGAAATTTCCTTGCCAATCGCTGAGCGTCTTGCTGGACAGGTCTTGAGTTTGCCCATGTCTCCGGATCTGACAGATGCGGAAGTGCAAGAGGTGATTGGCGCAGTGAAGGATTTTTTCCAGAAGTGAATCATCTGGAAAGTATGATGCCACTGCGTGAAAACGCCATTTCCTGATGGTGATCGAATGATGAGGTCGGTGCTTCATTGGTTTTCGAAAATAGCGGATTCATCGAGGCTATTGATTGATGAGGTACTGAGATGAGTTTTTCAAGATCAGAGGGAGGCCAGGGGCTTCACCATGAGATTGACCGTTTGATTTCAGCCGGTGATCTGGAGGCTGCGCTCAAGTATGTTGAAAATATTGTTGAGCGCGTCTTTTGCGAGCCGCTGAACACGGCGCAAATTTTTGGTGATCGTTTCCTCGATGCCTCGTGCGAGGAGATCGGGCGCTTGGCCTTGCGCGAGCGGGCAGCGTCAGGCGCTGCTGGCGCAACGCCCTCGCGTGGGGGTGTTGTTTTTATTGCGAGCAAACTGCAGGCTTCTGGTGGCCATACAGCAGTTTTGGCGGATATTGCCTGCCGGGTGAGAAGCCCCGTCACCATCGTCCTCACGGGCACAGTCGGGCCTACGGATGTCTCGGCAATCAAGCATGCGTTCAGAAATGCGCCAGCGGTGGAATTCGTTTGTGTTCCTCCTGGCAGTCGTTTAAGCAAGCTCCGCTGGTTGCAGTCCTTTCTGCTGGAAATCAGTCCGGACACTGTCTGGCTGGCCAATCATCATCAAGACAGCGTTGCCGTTTCTGCGGTTCAGCCTGGGCAGTCCTATGTGCTGAAATATTTGCATCATGGCGACCACCATCTCTGTCTTGGCGTTTTCCTTTCTTTTGGAGAGCATTATGATTTGCACTCCATGGGATTCTGGAATTGTCGTGATGGCTTGAAGAAACCAGACAACAAATATCTCCCTTTGATTGTTGCTGATCCGGGGGTGAGTTCTTCTGATGAACGCGAGTTTTCATCTTCGGCAATTGTCTCTTGCACTGCTGCAGGGAAAAACAAGATTGAGCATGCATATTGGCCAAATTATTCCGATGTGATCGCTGAGGTTCTGGAGAAGACCGGCGGGAGGCACATTCATGTGGGGCGCCTGAGCTGGTTTTATCGTTTGAAGATAAGACGCGCCATGGCCAGAAGAATGGTGCCGTTCAGTGCATTGGAATACATTCCTTATGTGCCCAGTGTTGCCAGATTCCTGCAGGAGCGTAAGGTGGATCTGTACCTTGCATCCTTCCCCTATGCCGGCGCTCGTACATCGGTGGAGGCCATGGCTGCGGGGGTGGCGATTGCGGGGCACGACCATTCTGAAAAAAGATTCTTGGGCGCGGTGGATATGCTGCCCACGGGCAGTTGCGTGTGGTCAACGCCGGATCAGTTGATCGATTTTCTCGCGGAAAATGACCGTGCCGCATTGATCCAGCGAGGCCGTCTGGCGAGAATGCACTACGAAAAGTATCATTCGCCTGAAAGCTTGATGCATGCGCTGGAATCCGGTGTGGGTGAGTCGGATTTTCCTCCGCGGCCATTATCAAAAAAGACGGATGAGTTGAATGCCGCTTTGCTGCGTTCCGCACAGTTTACTTTTCTAGGTGTCTTCAAGCGCAGGGGGCTGCGATATTTTCGTGCGCTCAAGGCCGCGCTGAGCAGGTTTCGCTGAGCGGAAATATAAAGCGTATAAAAATTGTTCGGTGTGAGATGGTGTGAATGAGCATGCTTGTGGCATGCGACGCCATGAAAAATTGAAATCTATGAACTCTCCTGTTGATGTGAATCCTTCCCTGGTGGTTTCTGTGATCAGCCACGGCCACGGGCGGATGGTGCAGGCCTTGCTGCAGGAAATCGCCGATGTGAGCGCTGGAGTGGTCACGCGGGTCGTTCTGACAATCAATTGCCCTGAGACCTTCCGCGTGGGCGAGGGTGAGTGGCCGTTTCTTCTTGAGTTGAAGTTCAATGAGCACCCTCTTGGGTTCGGCGCTAACCATAATGCTGCCCTGCAGGGCGCTACCGAGGATTTTCTTTGCGTGCTCAATCCTGATGTCCACCTTCTGGGAGCCGATCCCTTTGCCGCGCTGATGCAGGCGGCGGCGAATGGGGGCGAGGCCTGCTCCTACCCGACCCAGGTGGATGAACAAGGGAAAATTCAGGACAGCGAGAGGGCGCTGCCGACGCCACGGGCCTTGATGCGACGTCGGATATTGGGCCAAGCGGAAGCATGTGTGGATTGGGTCAATGCGGCATGCTTGATGTTTCCCCGCAGGCTATGGCAGGAGATTCGCGGATTTGACGAGTCCTACCATATGTATTGCGAAGATGTCGATTTGTGCATCAGGCTCCGGTTGGCGGGGTTTCAACTGAAGAAAGCGTCGTGCACTTTGCAGCATGCCGGGAGCCGTGCCAGCCACCGCCAATGGAACCATCTGCGATGGCATGTGGGTAGCTTGCTGCGCCTGTGGCAATCGCCGGCGTACAAGGCATACAAGAAAACCTTGTACGGCCGCACCTGATCCCTGCGGCGGAGCCAGTCCGCGCGGGTTGACGTTGTCAACCAAGGCGACTGACGGATTGGGCAATGCAGGCTGGTATGTGATCGGTATGGGCGGTCGCCTTGGCTGCCATCCGGGGCAATAATTTTATGAAATGGGCCTGTGGCGTCCGTGGTGTTCACGGGTGTTCTGGCGTACATTGTTTTGTTGGCGCCACAGGCGCATGGAATCGAAACTGAATGATCTGGTTATCTGCCACTGCTTTTTTTATTGCCCTGATCTCGGCGGGCCTGATCGTGCGCTGGTCACGCAATCACAGCGTGGTCTATGGCGAAGACATGCCGCAGCGCTTTCACCACGGGGATGTGCCGCGGATCGGTGGCATGGCGGTGCTGATTGCGCTGCTGCTGAGCTGGAGCGCCGGCATGGTGGCTACGGCGTTTCTGGGTGACCTGTCCGTGCTGCGGATGAAGCCGTGGGTGGGCTGGTTCATGCTGGCCATGCTGCCAGCGGTGCTCGGCGGCCTGGCGGAAGATCTGACGCAGCGCCTGTCGGTGCGTTACCGCTTGCTGCTGACGCTTTTTACCGGGGTTCTGGGCGTCGGTTTTCTGGGGCTGAGCGTGCCGCGTCTGGATTTGCCCGGGCTGGACGACTTGTTGGCCTGGGCGCCCTGGCTGGGGATGGCGATTGCCTTGCTGGCCATCGCCGGCCTGCCCCATGCGTTCAACATCATTGACGGCTACAACGGACTGGCGGGCATGGTGGCGATCATCGTCTGCCTGGCGCTGGCCCATGTGGCCTTGCAGGTCGGGGACCGTGCGCTGGCCGCCCTGCTGGTGAGCACGGCGGCAGCGACCGCTGGCTTTCTGATGTGGAATTACCCGCGCGGCATGCTGTTTGCCGGCGATGGCGGCGCCTATATCTGGGGCGTGGTGATTGCTTTCGCGAGCATTTTGCTGGTCCAGCGCCACAGCCTGGTGTCCCCGTGGTTTCCCATGCTGCTGCTGATCTATCCCGTATGGGAGACGGTCTTTTCCATTTACCGCAAGCTGGTGCGTGGCGTTTCGCCGGGCATGGCCGATGCGTTGCATTTCCATCAGCTGGTCTACCGGCGTATCGTCTGGGGCGTGTTCCATGACGATGAGTCGCGGCGGATGTTGATGCGCAACAACCGCACTTCGCCTTATCTCTGGACTTTTACGCTGCTCACGGTGCTGCCCGCGGTGCTGTTTTGGCGCAATACGCCGGTGCTGATCGCTTTTTGCTGCCTGTTCATCGTAAGCTACGTCTGTGCCTACCTGGCCATCGTGCGCTTCAAGGTACCGAGCTGGCTGCAGAAGTGAGCGGCTCTGTGGCCCGTGGTGTGCCCCAGCGCGCGCTGCGGCACTGCAGTTGCGGCACAATGCCCGGCTTGTTGTTTGATTACTTCCCCGCCCCACGGCCTGCACCATGAACGATATCCTCTCGATTGCCCCCCGCGACAAAGCCGAAATCCTCGCCCAAGCGCTGCCCTATATCCGCAAATTCCATGGCAAGACCATTGTGATCAAGTATGGCGGGAACGCCATGACCGATCCGGCCTTGCAGGCCGACTTCGCGGAAGATGTGGTGCTGCTCAAGTTGGTGGGGATGAATCCGGTGGTGGTGCACGGCGGCGGGCCGCAGATCGAAACGGCACTCAACCGTCTGGGCAAGAAGGGTGAGTTCATCCAGGGCATGCGCGTCACGGATGCCGAGACCATGGAAGTGGTCGAATGGGTGCTGGCCGGTGAGGTGCAGCAGGATATCGTCGGTCTGATCAACCAGGCGGGCGGCAAGGCTGTCGGTCTGACGGGCCGCGACGGTGGCCTGATCCGGGCGCAAAAGCTCAAGCTGATGGACAACAAGGACCCGAGCATCGAGCACGACCTGGGCCAGGTGGGTGACATCGTGGCGATCGATCCCAGCGTGGTGCGGGCATTGCAGGACGATGCCTTCATTCCGGTGATCAGCCCTATCGGCTTTGGTGAAGACAACGAAAGCTACAACATCAATGCCGACGTGGTGGCCAGCAAGCTGGCGACGGTGCTGCAGGCCGAAAAGCTGATGCTGTTGACCAACACCCCCGGCGTGCTGGACAAGGCCGGCAAGCTGCTGACCGATTTGACCGCACGCGAAATCGACGCGCTGTTTGCCGATGGCACGATTTCGGGCGGCATGCTGCCCAAGATTGCGGGCGCTCTGGACGCCGCCAAGGCCGGCGTCAACGCCGTGCACATCATCGATGGCCGCGTGCCCCATGCCATGCTGCTGGAGATCCTCACGGACCAGGCCTACGGCACCATGATCCGCAGCCACTGAGCGCGGATCCGGCCCCGCGGGGCCATGACTCCTTGGGGATTTGACGATGCGCTTGCTGCTGGTGGAAGACGATGTGATGGTGGCCAGCGGCATCAAGCTGGGTCTGAGCGATGCCGGCTATGCCGTGGACTGGGTAGGCAGCGCCGAACGCGCGCTGGAAGTGCTGGCGGGCGAATCGTTTGACCTGGCCGTGATCGACATCGGCCTGCCGGGCATGAGCGGCCTGGAGCTGACCCAGCGCCTGCGCCGCAGCAGCATGGACAGCGCGGCCATGCCTATCCTGATCCTCACCGCCCGCGATGCGCTGCAAGACCGGGTGCAAGGCCTGGACATGGGCGCGGACGATTACATGGTCAAGCCTTTCGAGCTGCCCGAGTTGTTGGCGCGGCTGCGCGCACTGGCGCGCCGTTCCCAGGCCGCGACCACGGCGGTGCTGACGTTCGGGCCGCTGGAGCTCGACACGGCCGCCCGCTGCGCGGGAGCCCGCGTGGCCGATGATTCCCCCGAAGGCAGCCACCTCCAGCCCATGGACCTGGGGCCGCGCGAGTGGACCGTGCTGGAATACCTGTTGATCCATGCGCCCAAGCCGGCCAGCAAGGACAAGCTGCTGCAGGCCTTGACCGGCTGGGACAAGGAGATCACGCCCAACGCCGTCGAAGTCTACGCTTCGCGGCTGCGCGGCAAGATCGAGCCGTATGGCGTGGCCTTGCGCTCCATTCGCGGCTTTGGCTACCGGCTGGAGTTGCTTGCGGCCGTCCCGTGAAGGGATGGCGCCGCCTTTGCGACCAGGCCGTGAGGGTGGCCCGCGATGACCTCTAACCTGCGCTTTCGCCTGCTGCTGCTGCTGGTGCTGCCGCTGAGCGTGCTGGCCTTGATGGGCTCATGGTTTGCCTACCGTTCGGCCGAAGCCGCCGGAGGCCAGCATGACCAGCGGCTGATGCGCATGCTGCCGTCGCTCGCGGACGCCGTTCTGGCCCCGCCCATGACCCCCCAGGTCCCGCCTTTGGTCATGCTGCCGCAGGTGGTGGAAGATTTCTTGCGCCAGCGCCAGAACGACGCAGGCTATGCCATTGCCGACCTCAAGGGCCGGGTGCTGGCGGGCGACACCTGGATTCGTGTGGTGGTGCCCAGTACCTCCGTGGCCGAGTTCCACAGCCAGGAATTTGGCGGGATCACTTACCGCGTGGCCGTGCTGCGCACCGAGACGGCGGGCGCGGGTGAGATGGTGGTGGCGCTGGCCGACGGCTCGGATATACGCCTGCAATGGGCGCAGCAACTGCTGCTGCGGGTCTTGCTGCCGAATGTGTTGCTGATCGCGGCGGCGGCCGTGGCCATCTACTGGTCGGTGCGCCAGGCATTCGAGCCGCTGGTGGCGCTGGCGGATGCCGTGGAGCGCCGTTCGCCGCGCGACCTGAGTCCCATTGACGAGGCGGCCTCACCCGATGAAGTGCGGCCGCTGGTGCGCTCGCTCAACCGGTTGTTCGGCCTGGTCGATGCCCAGGCCCAGGGGCAACGGCGCTTTGTCGCCGATGCGGCCCACCAGTTGCGCACGCCGCTGGCGGCCTTGCAGGCGCAGGTGGAGGCCTGGGCGCTGATGGTGCAGGCGGCGCCGGCGAGCGGGCCCAAGGAGCGCACGCTGGTCCTGAGTGAAACGCAGATCAATCAGCTGCGCGATGCCACGCGCCGCACTTCGCAGCTGGCGCGCCAGCTGCTGGCGCTGTCGCGTGCCGATGCGCGCCAGGCCGAAGTGCAGCCCCTGCAACGGGTGGACCTCAAGGATCTCAGCGAGAGCCTGCTGGAAATATTCTTCGAGCAGGCTTCGGCCAAGGGCATCGACTTCGGCCTGGAAGTCGAGCCGGCCAGCGTCTGGGGCCATGCCTGGCTGCTGCGCGAACTGTGGAGCAATCTGGTGGACAACGCGCTCAAGTACACCCCGGAAGGCGGGCGTGTGACGCTGCGCTGCGGAGTGGGGGAGGGCGGTGCGTTTCTCGAAGTGGAAGACGATGGCCCGGGCGTGCCCGAAGCCGAGCGCGAACGCATATTGCAGCGGTTTTACCGCGTGCCCGGAGCCAGCGGCGAAGGCTCGGGCCTGGGTTTGTCGATTGCCGATGAGATTGCCCAGTTGCACCAGGCACGGCTGGTGCTGGGCGAAGGCAGCGGTGGCGCGGGCCTGCGGGTGGTGCTGTCGTTTCCGCCCGAACCGACCGTTCCTGCGGGGCAGAAAGTGTAAATAACCTCCAGGGGGAAAACAGTAGGACAGGATGGCAGGTGGCTGTGAGAGAATTATTTACAAATTCCTGATTGCCTATGTCCGAGTCTGAAGTCTTGTCCCCCCCTTCCGTATCTGCTGACGGCGTCGGCGCCAGCGATGTTTCCTTCGCTGCAGCCGCGCCTGTGGCCCGTAAACGCCCCAAGCCGGGCGAGCGGCGCGAGCAGATTCTGCAAGCGCTGGCCGCCATGCTGGAGAAGCCGGGGGCCGAACGCATCACCACCGCCTCTCTGGCCGCGCACCTGCAGGTGAGCGAGGCTGCGCTGTACCGCCACTTCGCCAGCAAGGCGCAAATGTTCGAAGGCCTGATCGACTTTGTCGAGCAGTCGGTCTTCACGCTGGTGCAGCAAATCGTCGGCCGGGAGATTCCCGATCCGGACCAGCCGCCGGCCGATGGTGCACGCCAGGCCGCGCGGGTGATTGCCTTGGTGCTGCAGTTTGGCGAACGCAACCCGGGCATGGCGCGGGTGATGGTGGGCGACGCTCTGGTGTTCGAGCACGAACGCCTGCAGCAGCGCATGAACCAGTTCTTCGAACGCATTGAGTCCACGCTGCGCCAATGCCTGCGCCCGGCTGCCGATGCGCGCGGCTCGGTCACGCCGTCGGTCGATGCGCAGGTCGCAGCCAGCGTGCTGACGTCGTTTGCGCAGGGACGGCTGCAGCGGTTTTGCCGCTCGGGCTTTCGCCGCCTGCCGACCGAGTACCTGGAAGAGAGCCTGGCGCTGATGCTGTAAAAAAGCGCCGCCCTGAGCGGCTTGCGCCGCTGCCCTCTTGCTGGGCCGCGCCAGTTTCGTCGGCATTGGGTTGTTGCGCGGTCAGCCCAGCGTGCAGTTGGCGCGCACGCTTTGCAGGTAGATGTCGGAGCCCTGGTTCTTGCCTTTGTCTTCCCAGGTCAGCAGGGTCTGGCCCGAGGGCGAGGTCCTGATGCTCAGGCGTGACTTGTCCGAAGGCCGCGTGGAGACGGCAAACTGCGGGCACAGCGCGGCGCCCGTGGCGTCGAGCTTCACGGCCTGGATGCTGTCCTGGCCTGTGGCCTCGACCTGGACCCAGAAGGCCAGCGTGCCATCCGCGACGGCGACGCTGCGTACGTTGGAGGGCTGCTGTTCCCCCAGAGCAAGAATGGGCAGGCCTGTTTCTCCCCATTGGCGCGCGCCACGGGCATCGAGCTTTTGCGCATACACGCCGCGCTGGAACTGCTTCTCGGCGCTGTCGAGCTCGGTCCACAGCAGCGTGATTTCGCCCGTGCCGGGCTGATAGGAGAGCGACGGCTCCATGCGTGCCTGTTGCGGGTGGGTGGATACGGCCACGCCGTTGTGCGCAAAGGCCTGGCTGCCATTGGCCTGGATGTGCTGGGCGTAGACCTGCATTTTCGGCGCGATGCTGTACCAGGCGAATACCGCGCCGCCGCGGCCGTCCAGTACGAAGCGTGGGAAATTGCCTTGTTGCAGGGAGCCGCCATCGAAGACCTTGACATGGTTCGGGCCCCACAGCAACTGCCCGCTGGCGGAGATCTTGTTGGCGTAGAGGTGCTTCGCGCCTGAGAACCCACGGCTGCGCACGAAGGACACGATGACGCTGCCGTCATCGGTGGCCTGCAGGTCGGCCAGGGTGTAGGCGTAATTGGGCTCGATGAGCAAAAAATCCAGCGCGGCGCCCGAGGTCGTTTTCCACACGGGTTGGCCCTGGGGGTCGAGCTTGCGCAGGCGCACGGTGTTTTCCGTATCCGTACTCCAGCCGACGACCGCATGCCCATCGGGCAGCAGGGCCACATGCGGCGCATGGCCTGAGGGGGCCGTGAAGGTTTTCCACAGCGGCTTGCCGCTGGTACTGATCTTGGTGGCGGCAATGGCGCGCGCCGGTGCGCTGGTGCTGTCGTCCTGGAAGCTCAGCAGGGCATGGCCTTGTGCGTCGCTCGCCAGGCCGTAGTCTTCGGTCCAACCGACGCCGAGTTTGGCCACCTGGACGCCCTGGTGCGCAAACTGTTCCCTGCCATCCGGGCCCAGGCGCTGCAGGTAGACGTCATAGCCGTGGGGCGCGGCGCGTTGCGGGTGGAGGCCGAACCAGCTGAGCCACCAATGGCCGTCGGCGGCGGCGGCAAGCAGCGGCTGCACCTGCGCGGCACCGGGGACGTTGGCGATGGCGTTGTTTTTCTGCGGGTCGGTGCTCCATTGGCCCCAGGCGCTGGCAGACAGCCACAGCGCCAAGGAAGCGGTCACCCAATGAAGAGGTCGTGTCATGGTCATTCCTTTCATGCCCATAGCAGCGGGGCAAAAATATTTCAGCATGCTCCTGGATGGGCGCAGGCTTTTGCCCCTGCCGCTGCGGTCGGCATCTGCTGGCGGCAGGCGCCGAACTAGGTGTTTTCCCGTGTGGTGGATTGAGGTCGCGGAGTTTTGACGCAAAATAGAACGAACGTTCGTTTTATTTGATTGCCATGTCTTCTTCTTTCGCCCCGCTGGACAGCCAGCCCTCCGCTCGCAGTATTGGTCGGGGGCTGCACAAGGGGCAGCAAACCAAGGCCCATATCCTGGATGCGGCCCTGCACCTGGCGTCGCAGGCGGGCCTCGAAGGCCTGTCCATAGGCGCGCTGGCCGCGGCCACGGGCATGAGCAAGTCCGGCGTCTTTGCCCATTTCGGCTCGCGCGAAGAGCTGCAGATTTCCGTCATCCGCGAGTACCACCAGCGCTTCGAGCAGGAAGTGTTCTTCCCGGCCATGCAGGCGCCACGCGGTCTGCCGCGCCTGCGCGCGCTGTTCGACCTGTGGATGAAGCGCACTTCGGTCGAGCTGGATTCGGGCTGCATCTACATCAGCGGCGCGGTCGAGTTCGACGACCGCAGCGGGCCGGTGCGCGATGCGCTGGCCGACTCGGTCATGGTCTGGCATGCGGCCATGCGACGCACCATTGTGCAATGCCGGGAGCGTGGTGACTTACGCGCGGATGCGGATGAAGCCCAATTGCTTTTTGAGGTCCATGGGCTCATTCTGGCCTTGCATTACGAAGCCCGTTTTCTGCGCGTCGACGGCGCGCTGCAACTGGCGCGGCAAGGCTTCGAGAACGTTTTGACGCGCTACAGCATCGCACCAGCCCTGGAGTCCGGCCGCTGACACTGCGGCGACCGGACGAATGAATACAAACCACCATCGATAGGAGACGACACATGCCCAGCTATAACCCGCCCTTGCGTGACATGCAGTTTTTGTTGCACGAGGTGTTCCAGGTCACGAATGAGTTCAAGGCCATGCCCAGGCATGCCGAGGTCGATGCCGACACCATCAATGCCGTGCTCGAAGAGGCGGGCAAGTTCGCGGTCAATGTGACGTTTCCGCTGAACATCAGCGGTGACGAAGAGGGTTGCACGCTGGACAAGACGACCCATGCGGTGACCACGCCCAAGGGCTTCAAGCAGGCCTATGCCCAGTTTGTCGAAGGCGGCTGGGCGGCGCTGAGCTGCGATCCTGCCTACGGCGGCCAGGGCCTGCCGTTTGTGGTCAACCAGTGCCTGTATGAAATGCTCAACAGCGCCAACCAGGCCTGGACCATGTACCCGGGTCTGTCGCATGGCGCCTACGAGGCCTTGCACGCCTACGGTACCGACGCGCAAAAGCAGCTGTACCTGCCCAAGCTGACCAGCGGCGAGTGGACCGGCTCCATGTGCCTGACCGAGTCGCATTGCGGCACCGATCTGGGCCTGTTGCGCACCAAGGCCGAGCCGCTGCCCGACGGCAGCTACAAGCTCACGGGCAACAAGATCTTCATCAGCGCCGGCGAGCATGACTTCACGAGCAACATCGTGCACCTGGTGCTGGCCCGCCTGCCCGATGCGCCAGTGGGCTCCAAGGGCATCAGCCTGTTTGTCGTGCCCAAGTTCCTGGTGAATGCCGATGGCAGCCTGGGCGAGCGCAACCCGATTTTCTGCGGCGGCCTGGAGCACAAGATGGGCATCCATGGCAATGCCACGGCCCAGCTCAACCTCGACGGCGCCGTGGGCACGCTGGTGGGCCAGCCCAACAAGGGCCTGGCCGCGATGTTCGTGATGATGAATGCCGCGCGCCTGGGCGTGGGCAACCAGTCGCTGGGCCTGACCGAAGTGGCGTTCCAGAACGCGCTGGCCTATGCCAAGGACCGCCTGCAAATGCGCAGCCTGTCGGGCACCAAGGCCAAGGACAAGCCGGCCGACCCCATCATCGTCCATCCCGACGTGCGCCGCATGCTGCTCACGGCCAAGGCCTATGCCGAAGGCGGGCGCGCGCTGTCGACGTTCTGCTCGGTGCTGATCGACAAGGAGCTGCACCACCCTGACGAGAAGGTGCGCCAGAACAGCGCCGAACTGGTCGCGCTGCTGACCCCCATCGTCAAGGCCTTCCTGACCGACAACGGCTGGACCGCGACCACCATGAGCCAGCAGGTCTATGGCGGCCACGGCTTCATCAAGGAATGGGGCATGGAGCAGTTTGTGCGCGACGCGCGCATCAACATGATTTACGAAGGCACGAACGGCATCCAGGCGCTGGACCTGCTGGGCCGCAAGGTGCTGGGCAATCAGGGTGCGAGCTTGAAGAAATTCGGCAAGCTGGTGGGCCAGCTGGTGGAAGAAGAAGGCGTCAACGAGAAGATGGCCGAGTTCATCAATCCCATCGCCATGCTGGGCGAGCAGATGACCAAGTTCACCACCGAAATCGGCTTCAAGGGCATGCAAAACCCCGACGAAGTCGGCGCGGCTTCGGTCGACTACCTGCGCGTGGCCGGCCATCTGGTGTTCGGCTATCTGTTTGCGCGCATGGCCCAGGTGGCGCTGCGTGAAATCGCGGCCGGCAACGCCGACCCGTTCTACCTGGCCAAGCTGCAGACCGCGCGTTTCTACTTCGCCAAGCTGTTCCCTGAGACCGCGACGCTGATGCGTACGGCGCGCGCGGGCAGCCGGGTGCTGATGGACAGCGACGCGGCCCTGGCCTGAGGCCGCCGCCACTCGACGAACTTTTGCCTGTTCTTTCCAGGAGGTGCCGTATGTTCAAAGCTTTTGCCACGTTGGTCTGCATGGCCATCACCGCGCCCGCCTGGGCGCAGATGTCGCCCGTGGGCCTGTGGAAATCGGTAGACGAAAAGACCCATGAGCCCAAGTCCGAGATCCGCATCAGCGAGCAGGGCGGAGGGCTCAGCGGGCGCATAGAGCGGCTGCTGCGCAAGGGGGCCGACCCGGCGGCGCTGTGCACGGCCTGCACCGACGAGCGCAAGGACCAGCCCATGGTCGGACTGGAAATCATCCGCGGCGCAAAAAAGGCCGAAGGCAAGGACGTCTGGGAAGACGGCAAGATTCTCGATCCTGAAAGCGGCAAGTCCTACACCCTGCGCATGACGCCTATCGACGGCGGCAGCAAGCTCGACGTGCGCGGCTCCTTCGGGCCGTTCGGGCGCACCCAGACCTGGGTCCGCGTTCAATAAGTCCCCTTGCTTCAGATCCGCCTGCGCTGCAGGCGGGTGCATTACATGGAACCCAAGATGTCACGATTTCCTGTGAAGAAAGTCGCCGTGCTCGGCGCTGGTGTGATGGGCGCGCAGATCGCCGCCCATCTGGTCAATGTCAAGGTGCAGGTCATTCTGTTCGACCTGCCGGCCAAGGAAGGATCCAAGAGCGCCATCGCCGAAAAAGCGATCGCCAATCTGAAGAAGCTCAAGCCTTCGCCCCTGGGTCTGGCGGATGACGCCGAACTGATTCAGCCCGCGAACTACGAAGAGCACATGAAGCTGCTCAAAGGCTGCGATCTGGTGATCGAGGCCATTGCCGAGCGCATGGACTGGAAGACCGACCTGTATCACAAGATCGCGCCCTTCGTCGCCAAGCACGCCATCCTGGCCAGCAACACGTCGGGCCTGTCCATCACCCAGCTCAGTGAAGCCCTGCCCGAAGCCATGCGCGCGCGCTTTTGCGGCATCCATTTCTTCAACCCGCCGCGCTATATGCAGCTGGTGGAACTGATCGCCACGCCGGGCACCGACGCCCATGTGGTCGACCAGCTCGAAGCTTTTGTCACCAGCGTGCTGGGCAAGGGCGTGGTGCGCGCCAAGGACACGCCCAACTTCATCGCCAACCGCATCGGCATCGCCGGCATGCTGGCGACGATGAAGGAGGTGGAGAAATTCGGCCTGAGCTACGACGTGGTCGACGACCTCACGGGCAAGAAGCTGGGCCGCGCATCGAGCGGCACCTTCCGCACCGCCGACGTGGTGGGCCTGGACACCATGGCCCATGTGATCAAGACGCTGCAGGACAACCTGACTGCCGAGACCGACCCGTTCTACGACAGCTTTGCCACGCCGCCCGTGCTGCAAAAGCTGCTGGCGCTGGGCAATCTGGGGCAAAAGACCGGAGCCGGCTTCTACAAGAAAGTCGGTCGCGACATTCTGCGTTTCGAGCTGGAAAGCGAAGACTATGTACCCGGCGGGCAGAAGGCCGACGAGGTCTATGCGCGCATGCTGAAGAAACCGGCGGTCGAGCGCCTGAAGCTCTTGCGCAACGCCGAAGGCGCGGCTGGCCAGTTCCTCTGGGCTATCTTGCGCAACAGCTTCCACTACGCGGCCGTGCACCTGGAAAGCATTGCCGAGAGCGCGCGCGACGTCGACCAGGCCATGCGCTGGGGCTTTGGCATGCGCCAGGGTCCGTTCGAGCTGTGGCAGGAAGCGGGCTGGCTGGAAGTGGCCAAGATGGTCCAGGAAGACATCGATGCAGGCAAGGCATTGAGCCGCGCGCCGCTGCCGGCCTGGGTCTTCGCCGGTCCGGTGGCCGAGGCGGGCGGCGTGCACCAGGCCCAGGGGTCGTGGAGCCCGGCAAAGCAGCAGTTCGTGCCGCGCCGCAGCTTGCCGGTCTATGCGCGCCAGATCTTTCCCGAGCGCCTTCTGGGCGAGGCCGGAGAGGGCTTCGAAACCGCGGGCACGACGATCAGCGAGACCGATGCGCTGCGCGTCTGGACTTTGGATGCGGCCGGCCCAGGTGCGGCCGGCCCAGGCGCGGCCGAAGGCGAAGGCCGCGTGCTGATTGCCAGCATCAAGAACAAGATGCACGCCATCAGCCCGGCCGTGATGGAAGGGCTGATGGAAGCGCTGGAGCTCGCCGAGTCCGAATATGCGGCCATGGTGATCTGGTCGGGCGATGCGCCATTCAGCGTGGGCGCCGACCTGCAGGCCACCATGCCGGCCTTTGTGGTTGGCGGCGCGGACGCGGTGGAAAGCATTGAGCAGGAGCTGCAGCAGCTGATGCTGCGCCTGCGCTATGCCCAGGTGCCCGTGGTTGCGGGCATCCACGGCATGGCGCTGGGCGGCGGCTGCGAGCTGGCCGTGCACTGCGCGCGCCGCGTGGCGCACATGGAAAGCTATATGGGCCTGGTCGAAGTCGGCGTGGGCCTGGTGCCGGGCGCGGGCGGCCTGACCTATATCGCGCGCCGCGCGGCTGAAAACGCCGCCAAATCCACGGGCAAGGACTTGCTGCCCTTCCTGACCGAAGGCTTCACGGCCGCGGCCATGGCCAAGGTCGGCACCAGCGCGCTGGAATCGCGCCAGTTGGGCTATCTGCTGGAAAGCGACCTGGTTGTCGCGCACAAGGACGAAGTGCTGTTCGTCGCGCTCAACGAAGCCCGGGCCCTGGCCGCGGGCGGCTGGCGTGCGCCGCACAAGCGGCTGTTCCCGGTCGCCGGGCGCAGCGGCATCGCGACCATCCGCGGCTCGCTGGTCAATATGCGCGACGGCGGCTTCATCAGCGACCACGACCAATACATCGCGACGCTGATCGCGCAAGTGGTCTGCGGCGGCGATGTCGACGCGGGCACGCTGGTCAGCGAGGAGTATTTGATGCAGCTCGAGCGCAAGGCGTTTTGCGGCCTGATTGCCCATCCCAAGAGCCAGGAGCGCATCCTCGGGATGCTGTCGACCGGCAAACCTTTGCGGAACTGAAGGAATAGAACATGAAACAGATCCAGGACGCCTACATCGTTGCCGCCACGCGCACGCCCATCGGCCGCTCGCACAAAGGCTTTTTCCGCAACTACCGCCCCGACGACCTGCTGGCCCAGACGCTCAAGAATGCGCTGGCCCAGGTGCCGGGGCTGGACCCGGCCAGCATCGAGGACATCATCTGCGGCTGCGCTATTCCCGAAGCCCAGCAGGGGCTGAACGTGGCGCGCATCGCGGCCGTGCTCGCGGGCCTGCCGACCAGCGTGGGCGGCATCACCGTCAACCGCTTTTGCGCTTCGGGCCTGTCGGCCGTGCAAATGGCCGCCGACCGTATCCGCGTGGGCGAAGCCGACGTGATGATTGCCGCGGGCGTGGAAAGCATGAGCATGGTGCCGATGATGGGCAATGCGCCCAGCCTGTCGCCCAGCATCTTCGCGCGCGATGGCGACGTGGGCATTGCCTACGGCATGGGCCTGACCGCCGAGAAGGTGGCCCAGCAATGGAAGGTCAGCCGCGAAGCCCAGGACGCGTTCGCGCTGGCCTCGC
Organism: Acidovorax bellezanensis; assembly: GCF_025421555.1. Taxonomy (NCBI): domain Bacteria; kingdom Pseudomonadati; phylum Pseudomonadota; class Betaproteobacteria; order Burkholderiales; family Comamonadaceae; genus Acidovorax; species Acidovorax bellezanensis. Next base: position 726,074 of record NZ_JAODYH010000003.1, on the reverse strand, counting down.
ACCAGAAGGCACTGGCCGCCCAGGCCGCGGGTGCGTTTGCCGACGAGATCACGCCCATCGAAGTCACGGACCGCGCGCTGAACCTCGCGACGGGCGAAATCGCGCTCAATACGCGCATGGTGTCGCTGGACGAGGGCGCGCGCCCCGACACCAGCCTCGAAGGCCTGGCCAAGCTGCGCACGGTGTTCGCCGCGCGCGGCTCGGTCACGGCCGGCAACAGCTCGCAGACCAGCGACGGCGCGGGCGCATTGATTCTGGCCAGCGAGTCGGCCATCCAGCGCTACGGCCTGACGCCGCTGGCGCGTTTCGTGAGCTTTGCCAGCAAGGGCGTGCCGCCGGCCATCATGGGCATAGGCCCCATCGAGGCCATTCCCGCGGCGCTGCGCTACGCCGGCCTGCGCCAGCAGGACATCGACTGGTACGAGCTCAACGAAGCGTTTGCTGCCCAGTCGCTGGCCGTGATCAACACCCTGGGCCTGGACCCGTCCAAGGTCAATCCCATGGGCGGCGCGATTGCCCTGGGCCATCCGCTGGGCGCGACGGGCGCGATCCGCGCGGCGACGGTGGTGCATGCGCTGCGCCGCAACAAGCTGAAGTACGGCATGGTGACCATGTGCGTGGGCATGGGGCAGGGCGCTGCCGGAATTTTTGAATCTGTTTGAACCGTGTTGCGCAGCGGTGCTGGCGCTGTATGCTGAGATGGCTTTCGCATCGCTGGGTGGCCGTCGCCAAGACGACGGCCACCGGCACTTCTTCAGCGCACACTTGGCTCTATGACCATGACACATCCTCTTGATTTGGCCTTGCAATTGCAATCGACGTCCAGCGGCCAGTACGAAGGACACACCAGCCCCGGCTACTGGAACATGGTGGGGCCGTTTGGCGGCATCACCGCGGCCGTGCTCGTCAAGGCCGTGATGGACCATCCGGACCGGCTGGGCGAGCCACTGTCGCTCACGGTGAACTATGCGGGCGCGCTCACGGCCGGCCCCTACACCTTGCAGGTCACGCCGGTGCGTACCAATCGCTCGACCCAGCACTGGACGCTGTCGGTGTTGCAGACCGATGGTGAAGGCAATCTGGTGGTGACGACGACGGCGACCGTGGTGACGGCCGTGCGCCGCGAGACCTGGAGCGTCTCCGATGAGCCCATGCCCGAAGTCGCCGCGCCTGGCGATTTACCGCGCATAGAACCGGGCTTTGGCGTGGAGTGGCTGCAGCGTTACGAAATGCGCCAGGTGCAGGGCGGCGTGCCCAAGGACTGGGACGGCTCGACCAGCCCCAGCCTGTCGCAGCTGTGGATGCGCGACAACCCACCGCGTCCGCTCGATTTCCCCGCGCTGGCCGCGTTGGCCGATGTCTTTTTCCCCCGCGTCTGGCTGCGCCGCGCGCGCCAGGTGCCGGCCGGCACGGTGTCCATCACCGTCTACTTCCACGCCAGCCAGGACCAGCTGCAGACCACGGGCACGGGCTATGTGCTGGGCCAGGCCCGGGGCCAGGAGTTTCGCAACGGATTTTTCGACCAGACAGCCCGTTTGTGGAACGAGGCCGGCTATTTGCTCGCCACCAGCCACCAGATTGTTTATTTCAAGGAATGAGCCGCGTTGCGCGCAAAGGAAAATACCGACATGACTGACACCCTCTCCCAAGACATTCTTGTGCACACCGAAGACGGCGTGTGCACGCTCACGTTCAACCGGGTTGCCAAGAAGAACTCCATCACCCAGGCCATGTATGGCGCCATGGCCGAGGCCTTGGCCGCGGCCCGCCAGGACGCCGCAGTGCGCGTCGTGGTGTTCCAGGGCGATCTGGCGATCTTCAGCGCCGGCAACGACCTGGGCGATTTCCTGAACGCGCCACCCCGAAGCCTGGGCGAGGAGACTCCCACGCTACGTTTCATGGGCGAGCTCGCGGATTTCCCCAAGCCGGTGATCGCTGCCGTCTGCGGCCCGGCCGTGGGCATCGGCACCACCATGCTGCTGCACTGCGATCTGGTCTATGCCGGCGACAACGCGGCCTTCTCCCTGCCTTTCGTGAACCTGGGCCTGTGCCCCGAGTTCAGCTCCAGCCTGCTGCTGCCCCAGATGATGGGCCACCACCGCGCGGCCGAAGCCTTGCTGCTGGGCGAGCCTTTCCTGGCCGAAGCGGCGCTGGAAGTCGGCCTGGTCAATCGCGTGGTGCCCCCCAACGAATGCAATGCCCTGGCCCAGCGCCAGGCCCGCAAGCTGGCCGCCAAGCCGCTGTCGGCGCTGATCGAATCCAAGCGCCTGATGAAGATGGGCCAGGCGACGCTGGTGCGCAAGCAAATGCTCGAGGAAGGCCAGAGCTTCGGCCGCATGCTGCACGAGCCGGCGGCGCGTGAAGCGGTGTCGGCGTTTGTGGAAAAGCGTCGCCCCGATTTCAGCAAAGTCTGAGGTGTCGCTGGGCTGTGTGACGACGCAGCCCAGCCGAAACACTGTGTGATCAGGCAAAGATTGCAAGCATTTGAATCAATCGAGCGGGTTGGTTACTTTTATTGCGAGATGGAGGGAATTGTTGCCAGGATGACGACTAGCATGGTCCTTTTCCAAGGAGAGACCATGGCTGTGCAGAACCCGTTTTTTGGCAAGCGTGATACCGACGCATTCACCCCCCGCAACTCCGCCACCGGCATGGCGTCGACTGGCAGCAGCTTCGGTAGCAGCCAGGCTGGCGTGCAGCCCGCAGGCCAGAGCGCCAGCACGGTTTCCGCAGCCGCCGCACCAGCGCAGAGCCAAGGCGGCAGCCGCCTCATCGTTGGTCCCAACATCAAGCTCAAGGGCGTGGAAATCACCGACTGCGACACGCTGGTTGTCGAAGGCACGGTGGAAGCGACCATGGATTCGCGCGTCATCGAAATCGCCGAGCAAGGCGCTTTCCACGGCACGGCTGAAATCGATGTGGCGGAAATCCGCGGCGTGTTCAACGGCACGCTGATCGTGCGCGAAAAACTGGTGATCTACAGCACGGGCAAGGTCAGCGGCAAGATCCGCTACGGCCGGGTGGTGATCGAAGAGGGCGGTGAGCTCACGGGCCAGATCGAGGCAGGCTCGCCAGTGGCGGCGACCGCGGCCCTGGCACTGGGCAACAGCGCAGCACAGAGCCCGGTCGCTTCCGCTGCCAGCGCGGCGACGTCCAGCGCCACCAGCACTTCTTCCGCCAGCCAGTCCAGCATCAACCCGGTGCGCAACGTACTGGGCAGCGTTCCGGCCTGATTCTTTTACCGCCGTGACATGGCCAGCCCCTGGCAGCAGGGCCTGGCCATTTTTGCGTTCAATTGCCGGCTTGGGCCTTCAGCTCGGCATTGCGCTGCGCCGTCTGGCGCCAGGCGGCGGTCTGTGCGTTTTCTGGCAAGGCCTGGGGCGCGCCCTGGGCGTCAATGGCCACATAGGTCAGCAGTGCTTCGGTCACTTTGACAAAGCGGCCCTGGTTGGCAAAGCGCTCGGCATAGACTTCCACGTCCACCGTGACCGAAGTACGGCCCACGCGCTGCACGCTGGAATAGAACGACAGGATGTCGCCCACGCGCACCGGCTGCTTGAAAATGAATTCGTTGACGGCCACCGTGACCATGCGCGGTCCCAGGCGGGACGGCAGGACCGATCCGGCCAAGTCGACCTGTGCCATGACCCAGCCGCCGAAGATGTCGCCATTGGCGTTGACATCGGCTGGCATGGGAATCACCTTGAGCACGAGATCCTTGTCTACGGGCAATGGGTGAGGAGGAAGGTCTGGACGCGGTGGCATGGGCACAATCGGAGGATATAACAACAGGAATTGTCCCCGATGCGCCGTTCTGCCGAGTCTCCTCAGGATTTACCCGTATCAGCATCCACAGCTTCCCGCGCGGAATGGGCGGCGCTCAAGCGCCTGCTGCCCTATCTGTGGGAATACAAGTGGCGCGTGCTGGCGGCCTTGCTGTTCATGGTGGTGGCCAAGGTGGCGAATGTCGGCGTGCCCGTGCTGCTCAAGGAGCTGGTCGACGCCCTGACCTTGAAGCCGGGTGACCCGGCGGCGGTGCTGATCGTGCCCGCGGCCATGCTGCTGGCCTATGGGGCGCTGCGCTTTTCGACCTCGCTGTTCACCGAGCTGCGCGATCTGGTGTTCGCCAAGGCCACGCAGGGCGCGGCGCGCAGCATTGCGCTGTCCACCTTCGAGCATTTGCATGCGCTGAGCCTGCGGTTTCACCTCGAGCGCCAGACCGGCGGCATGACGCGTGACATCGAGCGCGGCGTGCGCAGCACCGAATCGCTGATTTCGTATTCGCTCTACAGCATTCTGCCGACGCTGATTGAAATGCTGCTGGTGCTGTCCATCCTGGCCATACGCTTTGACGTCTGGTTTGCCGTCATCACCTTGGCCGCGCTGGTGGGCTACATCGTGTTCACGGTCAAGGTGACGAGCTGGCGCACCCGTTTTCGCCGTGAGGCCAACGCCCAGGAATCGGCGGCCCATACCAAGGCCGTGGATTCGCTGCTGAACTACGAGACCGTCAAGTACTTCAACAACGAAGCGTTCGAGGCCAGGCGCTACGACGAGAACCTGGAAGAGCTGCGCCGCGTGCGCCTCAAGAGCCAGGTCACGCTGAGCCTGCTGAACACCGGTCAGCAACTCATCATTGCCGCGGCGCTGGTGGGCATTCTGTGGCGTGCCACGCAGGGCGTGGTCGACGGACGCATGACGCTGGGCGATCTGGTCATGGTCAATGCCTTCATGATCCAGCTGTACATCCCGCTGAACTTCCTGGGCGTGATCTACCGCGAAATCAAGCAAAGCCTGGCCGATCTGGACCGCATGTTCGTGTTCATGGACCGTGAGCGCGAGGTGGACGATGCGCCCGATGCCGTGCCATTGCAGCTGGCGACATGCCCGGCCGTGCGCTTCGAAGACGTGCACTTTGCCTACGACCCGGCGCGGCCCATTCTGCGTGGTGTGAGCTTCGAGATCCCGGCGGGCAAGACCGTGGCCGTGGTCGGCCCTTCGGGCTCCGGCAAGTCCACGCTGGCGCGGCTGCTGTTCCGCTTCTACGACGTGCAGCAGGGCCGCATCGCGATTGCCGGCCAGGACATCCGCAGCCTGACCCAGGCCAGCCTGCGCCAGGCCATAGGCATCGTGCCCCAGGACACGGTGCTGTTCAACGACACGGTGGAATACAACATCGCCTACGGCCGCGCGGGCGCCAGCCACGACGAGGTGGTGGCCGCGGCCCAGGCCGCGCGCATCCATGACTTCATCGCCGGCACGCCCCAGGGCTATGCCACGCGGGTCGGCGAGCGCGGGCTCAAGCTGTCGGGCGGGGAAAAGCAGCGCGTGGCGATTGCGCGTACCTTGCTGAAGAACCCGCCGATTCTGATTTTCGACGAGGCGACTTCGGCGCTGGATTCGGCCAACGAGCGCGCCATCCAGGCCGAACTGCAAAGCGCGGCGCGCAACAAGACCACGCTGCTGATCGCCCACCGCCTGTCCACCGTGGTCGATGCACATGAAATCCTGGTGCTGGACGCCGGCCAGATCCTGGAGCGCGGCACCCATGCGCAGTTGCTGGCCCTGGGCGGGCGCTACGCCGAGATGTGGTCGCTGCAGCAAAGCCAGGCCGTGGGCGACGAAGCCCTGGCCTGATGTCGCCGATTCTTTTGTTGTTGGACTGTCTGCCATGAAACCTGTACTGCTTGCGCTGAACTTTCTTTCCCCCGGGCACCTGGCCCAGCTGGCCCGCGCCTTCCCCACGCTGGAGCTGGCCTATGAGCCCGACACCACGCGGTGGGCCGAGGCCATCGCCACGTTCGGCCCGCGTGTGCAAGTGGTGTTGACCATTGGCTCGACGGGCCTGAGCGCGGCGCAGATGCAGGCCATGCCCGGTTTGAAACTGGTCAGTGCCTTGGGCGCGGGCTACGAAAACATCGATCTGGCCCATGCCAGGGCGCATGGCATTCAGGTCGCCAATGGCGCGGGCACCAACGACGAGTGCGTGGCCGACCATGCGATGGGCCTGTTGCTGGCCTCGCTGCGCGGCATCGTGCGGCTGGACCGCCTCACGCGCGCCGGTGTGTGGCGCACGGCCTTGCCCTTGCCGCCCCATGTCTCGCACAAGCGTCTGGGCATCGTCGGCCTGGGCACCATTGGCGCGCGGATTGCGCAGCGCGCCCTGGGCTTCGAGATGGAAGTCGGCTATCACAACCGCCGCCCGCGCGAAGGCCTGGCCTATCGCTACTTCGACGATCTGCTGGCACTCGCGACCTGGGCCGATGTGTTGCTGGTGGCCACGCCGGGCGGCGCGGACACGCGCCACCTGGTGAATGCCGAAGTCCTGGAGGCCTTGGGCGCCAACGGCCATCTGGTGAACATCGCGCGCGGCAGTGTGGTCGATACGGCCGCGCTGGCTGCGGCGATCAGAGGCGGCCGGCTGGCGGGCGCGGGGCTGGATGTCTATGAAAGCGAGCCCCTGCCGCCGGCCGAGCTGCTGGACCTCGACGCCGTGGTGCTCACGCCCCACGTAGGCGGCTGGTCGCCCGAAGCCGTGCAGGCTTCGGTGGACCGCTTCGTGGCCAATGTGCGCTGCCACCTGGAAGGCCGGCCGCTGATTTCTCCGGTGTAATCTGTAGGTAGAAAAAAAGCCCCGCTCTGCGGGGCTTTTTGTCAGTGGAGGGCAGGTTTACTGCTTGCGCTCGGCAATCGCCTTTTCTGCCTTGGCGACCAGGTCGGTGCCGATCTGGCCCTTCCACTTGTCGTAGACCGGACGCGTGGTCTTGACGAAAGCTTCGCGCTCGGCGGGGCTCAGCTGGGTCACGGTCACGCCCATGCCGGCGATTTCCTTGAGCACGGGCTTGTCGGCTTCGATCAGTCCCTTGCGGGCAATGGCGATTTCCTGCTTGCCGGCATCGAGCGCGGCCTGGCGCACGATGGCCTGGTCGGCCGGAGTCCACGAGGCCCAGATTTCCTTGTTGACCACGAACACCAGCGGATCGGCCATGTAGCCCCAGGTGGTGACGTATTTCTGGCCCACGGTGTGCATTTTCAGCACGGTGAACATGAACAGGGGATTTTCCTGGCCGTCCACGGCGCCGCTGGCCAGCGCCGGCTGGGCATCGGCCCAGCTCATCTGCGTGGGGTTGGCGCCCAGGGTGCTGAACATGTCGGAGAAGATGGGTGAGCCGACAACGCGGATCTTCAGGCCCTTGAGGTCATCGGGCTTGCGGATGGCGCGCTTGGAATTGCTGATTTCACGGTAGCCGTTCTCGCCCCAGGCCAGCGGCACGACGCCGGCCTTTTCCAGGTTCTTGAAGATGTCCTTGCCGACTTCGCCCTGGGTCAGCGCGTCCACGGCCGCGTAGTCGGGCGTGAGAAAGGGCAGGGAGAACAGGTTCAGCGACTTGACCTGGGGCGACCAGTTGATGGTCGAGCCCACGGCCATGTCGATCACGCCCTGGCGCAGCGCGCTGAACTCGCGCGTCTGGTCGCCCTGGATCAGCGAGACGCCGGGATAGAGCTTGACGTTGATGCGTCCCTGGGTGCGCTCCTTGACCAGCTTGGCCCAGATCTCGCCGGCCTGGCCCCAGGGCGATGGTGGGCCCAGCACCAGCGACATGCGGTACTCGCTCTTGTAGTTCTGGGCCAGTGCCGCCGGAGCGGTGAAGGCCAGGGCCGCGGCCGCGGCGACCGCGGTGGTCAGAAAGCTGCGCAGTTTCATGTGTTGTCTCCTCTGTTGGTTATTCAAATTCGTGATTCAAGGCGCAGTCCATGCAACTGGCGTGTCCCAGCAAGGGGGCAGCGAGCAAGCGCCGCCGCGCAGCGAGGCTGCCGTCCCCCTCCACCGAAGGATGAGAGGGGGAAGACGCGTAGCGGCTCAGGGGGTGTCATTTCAATATCCCAGCCGGTGGGGCAGCCACAGCGCGAGCTGCGGGAAGGCGATCACCAGCAGCATCACCATGAACATGGCCAGCAGCATGGGGCCGACCCAGCGCACGGTGGACTCCATGCGCACGCCGGCGATGCGGCAGGAAACCATCAGGTTCACGGCCAGCGGCGGAGTGAACTGGCCCAGTGCGACCTTGAGCGTCAGGATCACGCCAAACCAGACCGGGTCCCAGTGGTAGTGCTGCATGATGGGCAGCAGCAGCGGCACGAAGATCAGGAACACGGAAATGCCGTCGAGGAACATGCCGACGGTGATGAGCAGCAGGATCAGCAATGCCAGCACGCCGTATTCACCCAGGCCGGAGTTGACGATGGCCTTGGCCACCGGATCGATCACGCCCAGCGTGGACAGCGAGAACGCGAAGATGCCGGCCAGCGAGACCACCAGCAGGATCACGGCCGACAGTTCGCCGGCTTCGCGCAGGATGGGGAACAGGTCGCGCACGCCGATGGTGCGGTGGATCACCATGCCCACGAACAGTCCGTAGAACACGGCGACCACGGCGGCTTCGGTGGGGGTGAACCAGCCGGCGCGCATGCCGCCCAGAATCAGCACCGGTGCGGCCAGGCCCCAGGCGGCGTCGCGCAGGCTTTTCCAGAACTCGGGGCGGGGCAAGGTGGCTTCGAGCGCGCCCATCTTGTGGCGGCGCGACAGCCAGACGGCCGGCACGATCAGCGCAATGCCGGCCAGCACGCCGGGAATCATGCCCGCGGCAAACAGTGCCGGCACCGAGGCGCCGGGCACGAGCACCGAGTAGATGATGAAGGCCACCGAAGGCGGAATCAGGATGTCGGTGGCGGCGGCGGCGCCGACCACGCTGGCCGAGAACGAGCCGGGGTAGCCGGCGCGGCTCATGGCCGCGATCATCACGCCGCCCACGGCCGCCGCATTGGCCGGCCCCGAGCCCGAAATGCCGCCCAGGAACATGGCCACGGCAATCGCCACCAGCGGCAGCATGCCCGGGCCGCGGCCGACGATGGCGATGGCGAAATTCACCAGCCGCAGGGCCACGCCCGAACGGTCGAAGATGGAGCCCACCAGCACGAACATGGGAATCGCCAGCAGCGGGTACTTGCCCAGGCCGGCGTAGAAGTTCTGCGGCACGGCCAGCAGGCCGAACCATTGGGCGTCGGCGTTGGCCAGCGCAATGCAGGCCGCGCCCGCCAGGCCCAGGGCCGCACCGATGGGGACACCAGCGCACATCAGCGCCACAAAGGCCACAAACAACAGCGTGGCGATCATAGTTGCGGTCCTTGGGGCAGGCTGGACTCAGCGTCGTCTTCGGTGAAGGCGCCAGGCAGGCCCTGGCGCTTGAACAGTCCCAGGGCGCGCAGCATGATCACCGTGGAGAACACCGGCAGCCAGACCGAGTACCACCACTGCGGCACGCCGATGCCCGGAGAGGTTTCATCGAAGCGAAAGTCGTCCCAGACCACGCGCACGCTCAGCACGGCGATCAGGCCGAACAGCAGCGCGACCAGCAGGGAGCCCAGGCGTGCCAGACGCCGGCGGCGCTGGACCGAGCCGCTGTGGGCAAAGTATTCGATGCGGATGTGCTGGTCGCGGGCCACGGCGGCCGAACCGGCGACCAGGGCCAGCACGATCATCAGAAAGACCGAAATTTCTTCGGTCCAGGCAAAAGAGGAGTTGGTGAAGTAGCGCACCAGCACGTTGGCAAACGTGATCAAGGCCAGGGCGCCCATGATGATCACGGTGAGCCAGTCTTCGATGCGCAGGGAGCGGGGAGGGGCCGAGGCGTCATCGCGCTCGGGTGCTGAAGGTGGAAGAGGCATGAAGGCAGGCAGTCAGAAAAACGCGTAACAACGGAGAAAAGACTTCGCCTTGCCCTGTGGTGTTGTGTACCGGAGGGACGTGACGCAGCCCCGCCGGATAGGTGGGGGCAAATCATTATCTGACCCTGTAACGCGTCTGAACATGCGGGTTGGCCCGGGCATAAGAGCCTGTCGCGCGGATAATGCGCGCATGGAAACCAAATGGCTTGAAGATTTTGTGAGCTTGGCTGAAACCCGCAGTTTCAGTCGCTCGGCGCAATTGCGACACGTGACCCAGCCCGCATTTTCCCGCCGCATCCAGGCGCTGGAAGCCTGGGCCGGGACCGATCTGGTCGACCGCAGCTCCTACCCGACCCGCCTCACGCCGGCAGGCAAAACCATGTACGACCAGGCGATCGAGATGCTGCAATCGCTGCAAAGCACGCGCAGCATGTTGCGTGCGCACGTCAGCGCCGGCAAGGGCATGATCGGTTTTGCGGTGCCGCATACGCTGGCGTTCACGTTTTTCCCGGCCTGGGTGTCGAACCTGCACGGTCTGTTCGGGCCGTTTCGCAGCCGGCTGTTCGCGCTGAACGTGCATGATGCCGTGATGCGCCTGGTCGAAGGAGGCTGCGACCTGCTGATCGCTTATCACCACCCTTCGCAGCCGTTCCAGCTCGACCCCGACCGCTATGAAATGGTCAGCCTGGGCCGCGAAGTCCTGGCCCCCTATGTGAAGCCCGATGCCCAGGGCCAGCCCATGCACCTGCTGCCGGGCACCCAGGCCCAGCCGCTGCCCTATCTGGGCTATGCCGCAGGCGCTTACCTGGGCCAGGTGACGGAGCTGATCCTGAAAGAGGCTGGCGAAGCCATCCATCTGGAGCGGGTCTACGAAACCGACATGGCCGAAGGCCTCAAGGCCATGGCCCTCGAAGGCCATGGCGTGGCCTTTCTGCCCTACAGCGCCGTGCGCAACGAGCTGAAATCCGGCCGGCTGGTGAGCGCCGTGCCGCAAGGCGTGGAATCGTTTCGCATGCACATGGATGTGCGCGCCTACCGCGAAAAGCCCACGGCCAAGGACGCGCCCAAGGGCGTGGCGCAAAACCTCTGGACCTTTCTGCAGGAACACGGCAATACGCTGGAGATGGGCCAGCCCTAGGCTCGCCGCGAGCCACACGAAGTGTGGCCTAGGGTAAGCCGGGTCGTGGCGGGGGCATATCGCCGCTAGCATCTAGGGGGCGACAAACTGCCTGGCTTGCGTCGCTGCGCGCCCGTCCGACCCTGCCGGCGTGGATGGTTTCAGCGGATCGGGCCTGCTTCTTGCTAGGTGTTTGCCCTGAGGGCGCGCCCTGTTTTGCCTGAATCGCCATGGTTTTCACCATCTGGCGGGACGGTCAGTAGCAGAATGTCGCAACCGTCGAGTAATGCAAGCGGTCCACAGCGTGTTCCCGCTCCGCTTATTTATCAGCAGTCATCCAGAGGAGATCGGTATGAAGAAACATTTATTGGCAGTCGCAGTCATGGGTTTGCTCGCAGGCAATGTGTGGGCGCAAACCAATGACACGTTGGCCAAGATCAAGTCGTCAGGCACCATCACGCTGGGTGTGCGCGAATCTTCGGGCGCCCTGGCCTATACGCTGGGCGACGGCAAGTATGTGGGCTTTCATACCGAAATGGCCGAGCGCGTGACACGCGATCTGCAGCGCCAACTGGGCCTGACCAAGCTGGAAGTGCGCTACCAGCCCGTGACCTCGCAAAACCGCATTCCCCTGGTGACCAATGGCACCGTTGATCTGGAGTGCGGCTCGACCACCAACGACACCAACCGCCAGAAGGACGTGGACTTCGCCATGACCACGTACATGGAAGAAGTGCGCATTGCGGTGAAGGCCAATTCGGGCATCAACGGCATCAAGGACTTGAACGGCAAGTCGGTGGCCACCACCACGGGCACCACTTCGGTGCAGATCCTGCGCAAGAACGAGCGCGCGCAAGGCATCGACTTCAAGGAAGTCATGGGCAAGGACCACGCCGACAGCTTCCTGCTGCTCGAGTCGGGCCGTGCCGACGCCTTCGTGATGGACGGCTCCATCCTGGCGGGCAATATCTCCAAGTCCAAGAACCCCAAGGACTTCAAGATCGTCGGCGAAGTGCTGTCGGTGGAACCCATCGCCTGCATGGTGCGCAAGAACGATCCAGCCTTCCTGAAGGCCGTGGACGCCAGCATTCAGCGCCAGGTGGCCGATGGCACCCTGGAAAAGAGCTATGACAAGTGGTTCATGCAGCCCATCCCTCCTGCCAACCAGAAGGTGGGCCTGCCTTTGTCCGAAGCCACCAAGAACGCCTGGATGCATCCCAACAACAAGCCAAAGGAAGCTTTCAACAAGTAAGCACGGCTGGCGTGCCTAAGGAAAACCCTCTTCTGGCTGAGCCTGAAGGGGGTTTTTGTGTAAAGGGCCGCGGCCCTTCGCAATGGGATCAAATAAAGGAAATCCTATGAGTTGGGATTGGCAGGTGTTCTGCGAGGACACGCTGGACCGCGTGGCGGTGCAAGGGTGCTTCGGCAAGGGCGGCGACATCACCTATATGGACTGGATGTTGTCGGCCTGGGGGTGGACGGTGTCGGTGTCGCTGCTGGCGCTGCTGATAGCGCTGGTGGTGGGCGGTGTCATTGGTGTGATCAGGACGTTGCCCAACAGCCCCTGGCTGGTGCGTTTCGGCAACGCCTGGGTGGAGCTGTTTCGCAATATTCCCCTGCTGGTCCAGATTTTTCTCTGGTACCACGTGGTGCCCGCCTTCGTGCCGGCGATGAAGTCCGTTCCGGGCTTTGTGCTGGTGGTGCTGGCCTTGGGTATTTTCACTTCGTCACGGATCGCCGAGCAGGTGCGTTCGGGACTGCAGGCCCTGCCGCGGGGCCAGCGCTATGCGGGCATGGCCGTGGGCTTCACGACCTGGCAGACCTACCGCTATGTGCTGCTGCCGATGGCGCTGCGCATCATCATTCCGCCGCTGACCAGCGAGACGATGAACATCTTCAAGAACTCGTCGGTGGCCTTTGCCGTGTCGGTGACGGAGCTGACCATGTTCGCCATGCAGGCCCAGGAAGAAACCGGCCGCGGCGTCGAGGTCTACATGGCCGTCACGGGCCTGTACGTGATTTCGGCGTTTGCGATCAACCGCATCATGGCCTGGATTGAAAAACGCACCCAGGTGCCCGGCATGATTGCCGTCTCGAATGCAGGAGGGCATTGAGCATGAACCTCCAAATCGACTTTGGTTTCTACAACTGGGACCTGCTGAGCAACTTCGTGCTCAAGGGTGTGTACTTCAGCCTGATGCTGACGGCCGTCGCCACCTTGGGCGGCGTGCTGTTCGGCACGGTGCTGGCGCTGATGCGTCTGTCGGGCAAGAAGTGGCTCGTGGTGCCGGCGACGATCTACGTCAACGGCATGCGCTCGATTCCGCTGGTCATGGTGATCCTGTGGTTCTTCCTGCTGATGCCCGCGCTGATCGGCAAGCCCATTGGCGCCGAACTGTCGGCCTACATCACCTTCATTGCCTTCGAGGCCGCCTATTTCAGCGAGATCATGCGCGCCGGCATCCAGTCGATCTCACGCGGTCAGGTGAATGCGGGCCAGGCGCTGGGCATGAGCTACGGCCAGAACATGCGTCTGGTGATACTGCCGCAGGCGTTTCGCAACATGCTGCCGGTGCTGCTGACGCAGACCATCATCCTGTTTCAGGACACATCGCTGGTCTATGCCATCGGCGCCTACGACATGCTCAAGGGCTTTGAAGTCGCGGGCAAGAACTACGGCCGGCCGATCGAGGCCTACCTGGCCGCTGCCGTCGCCTATTTCGTGCTGTGCTATGCGCTGTCCTGGATGGTCAAGCGCCTGCACAAGAAAATCGCAATTATTAGGTAGCACCCCCTGAGCGGCTGCGCCGCTCCCCCCTCTCATCCTTCGGTGGAGGGGGGCGACACCATCGCTGCGGGGCGGCCCTTGCTCGGTGTCCCTGAGTTGGGGAGCGCCAGTGGCTGTACAGGGATGGATCACTGAATACGGATATGGAGAGCAAGCAAATGATTGAAATGAAGAACGTCTCCAAGTGGTACGGCAGCTTTCAGGTGCTGACCGACTGCTCGACCGAGATCAAAAAGGGCGAAGTGGTGGTGGTTTGCGGGCCTTCGGGCTCGGGCAAGTCCACGCTGATCAAGACCATCAACGCGCTCGAGCCTTTCCAGAAGGGCGAGATCTACGTGGATGGCACGGCCGTGCACGACCCCAAGACCAACCTGCCCAAGCTGCGCAGCCGGGTCGGCATGGTGTTCCAGCACTTCGAGCTGTTTCCGCACCTGTCGGTGACGGAAAACCTGACCATTGCCCAGATCAAGGTGCTGGGCCGCAGCCCCGACGAAGCCCGCAAGCGCGGCCTCAAGATGCTCGACCGCGTGGGCCTGACGGCGCACAAGGACAAGTTTCCGGGCCAGCTGTCGGGTGGCCAGCAGCAGCGCGTGGCCATCGCCCGCGCGCTGTCCATGGACCCCATCGTGATGCTGTTCGACGAACCGACTTCGGCGCTGGATCCGGAAATGGTCGGCGAAGTGCTGGACGTGATGGTGGGCCTGGCCCACGAAGGCATGACCATGATGTGCGTGACCCATGAAATGGGCTTTGCGCGCAAGGTGGCCAGCCGCGTGATCTTCATGGACGTGGGCGGCAAGATCCTCGAGGACTGCACGAGCGACGACTTCTTCAACCACCCCGAAGCCCGTCAGCCGCGCACCAAGGACTTTCTCAACAAGATCCTGCAGCATTGAGGCACCCCCTGAGCGGCTGACGCCGCTCCCCCCTCTCATCCTTCGGTGGAGGGGGGCGGCAGCCTCGCTGCGGGGCGGCCCTTGCTCGCTGCCCCTTGCTGGAGCACGCCAGTTTCAAGCGCTGCGAGCCGCGATGAATAACCCGGAGCCTAAGGTTAGATGTTGTGGATAGGGGGGTGGGCGTGGACAATAGCGGCCCATGACCGCCCCCATCGACACCCTCACCATCACCCGCCCCGACGACTGGCACCTGCATGTGCGCGACGGCGAAGCCCTTCGCACCGTGGTGCCGCACACCGCCGCCCAGTTCGCGCGTGCCATCATCATGCCCAACCTCAAGCCGCCGGTGACGACGGCCGAGCAGGCCATGGCCTACCGCGAGCGCATTCTCGCGGCCGTGCCGCCGGGTGTGGCCTTCGAGCCGCTGATGACGCTGTATCTCACGGACAACACCCCGGCCGACGAGATCGCGCGCGCCAAGGCCGCCGGTGTGGTGGCACTCAAGCTGTATCCGGCGGGCGCCACGACCAACAGCGATGCGGGTGTGAGCGACATGCGCAAGACCTACGCTACGCTCGAAGCCATGCAGCGCGAAGGCCTGCTGCTGCTGGTGCACGGTGAAGTCACGGGCAGCGATGTCGACCTGTTCGACCGCGAAGCGGCTTTCATCGACCAGCAGCTGATTCCGCTGCGCCGCGATTTCCCCGAGCTGAAGATCGTGTTCGAGCACATCACCACGCGTGAAGCCGCGCAATACGTGACCGAGTCTGATCGTTTCGTCGGCGCGACCATCACGCCCCAGCACCTGCTGTTCAACCGCAACGCCATCTTCACCGGCGGCATTCGCCCGCATTACTACTGCCTGCCCGTGCTCAAGCGCGAAACCCACCGCCTGGCCCTGGTGGAAGCCGCCACCAGCGGCAACGCCAAGTTCTTCCTGGGCACGGACAGCGCGCCACACGCTGCCCACCTCAAGGAGCACGCTTCGGGCTGCGCCGGCTGCTACAGCGCGCACGCGGCCATCGAGATGTACGCCGAAGCTTTCGACAACGCGGGTGCGCTCGACAAGCTCGAAGCCTTTGCCAGCTTCAACGGCCCGGACTTCTACCAGCTGCCGCGCAACACCGGCACCATCACGCTGCGCCGCGAGTCGTGGATGCCGCCCGAAAGCTTTGCGTTCGGCGAAGCCCAGCTCAAGCCCTTGCGCTCGGGCGATGCGCTGCCCTGGAGAATGGTCACCCCCTGAGCGGCTGACGCCGGATGGCCGGCCCCGGCTTCCCCCTCTCATCCTTCGGTGGAGGGGGGCGACACCATCGCTGCGGGGCGGCCCTTGCTCGGTATCCCCTTGCTGGGCCGCGCCAGTTGCATGGGCTGCCAACCCATTGCACCCCGAAGGCGATGGTGTACGCTGCACTCCTGTGTACCCCACCGAGGATTGCCCATGCTCGCTGAGTCCCCCCTGCGCATTGCATTGCTGATCGATGCGGACAACGCGCCCGCAGACAAGCTCGATGAAATCCTGACCGAGCTGTCGACGCTGGGCGTGATCAACATCCGCCGTGCCTACGGCAACTGGACCAAGGCCGGCTTGCAGGGCTGGCAGGCCCGGCTGCTGGAGTTCGCGCTGCGCCCCATGCAGCAGTTCGACTATTCCAAGCGCAAGAATGCGACCGACATGGCGATGACCGTGGACGCCATGGAGCTGCTCTACACCGAGCGGCCCGACGCTTTCGGCATTGTCTCGTCGGATGCGGATTTCACGCCCCTGGTCATGCACCTGCGGGCCAAGGGCGCGGCCGTCTATGGCTTTGGTGCCAAGCAGACGCCCATGCCCTTCGTCAACGCCTGCTCACGCTTTCTTTATCTCGAGGCCCTGGGCTCGGGCCATGCCGATGGCACGCTCGCCGCGGAAGAGGTCAGCGAAGTGGCGGCGCAGCCGTCCGCCGAGCGTGTGGAGGCGCCGCCGGTACCTGTCGTCCGAGCGGCCAGCCTGCGCGTGCCCACGCAGCAGTTGCGCCAGGACAGCCAACTGCTCAACCTGCTGCGTGACGCGGTCAATGCCACCCAGGACGAGGACGGCTGGGCGCGTGTCGGCGCCGTGGGCACGCAGATCGGCAACAAGGCCTCGTTCGATGCGCGCAACTACGGCTATGCCACGCTGACCAAGCTGCTGGCCGCGACCCAGGCTTTCGAGATGCGCGACGAAGGCACTTCGCGCGTGGCCGTGCGCGACAAACGGCAGGGCCGCGCGCCGTGAAGGAAGTGATGGCGGCCACGACCTGGCCCGCGCTCGACTGGTCGGCGCCCTGGTTTGCGAGCCTGCGTGCCGTCGCCCAGCCGCTATACGCGCGCATTGCCGCCGGAGAGACCGTCGCCGACGCCGTGAACGCCGGCCTGGCCGCGCTGCAGGCCCAAGGCCGGCTGGCGCTGCTCGCCGGCTGGCGTTTCGTGCCGCAGGCGCAGTTGCCGCCGGGCATGGCCTACGAAGCTTTCATTTACCGCCACCAGGCCGTTCCCACGCGCTGCAATCTGCACGATTTCTTCAATGCCATGGTGTGGCTGCATTACCCGCGGCTCAAGCGCCAGCTCAATGTGCTGCAGGCGCAGCAGATCGGCCAGGCCGGCGTCGGGGCCGTGCGCGGCGCGTTGCGCGATGCGGCCACGCTGCTCGACGAAAACGGCGCGCTGCTGCTGGCGCCGCCTGCGCTACAGCAGGCCTTGCGGTCGCGCGACTGGATGCAGCTGGGCGTGGGCCAGCGCAGCCTGTGGCAGCAGGCCCGGCTGCTGCCCATAGGCCATGCGCTGCTGGAAAAGCTGGTGCAGCCGCGCAAATCCATCTGCGCCCATGTGCTGTGCCTGGCCGGCGAGACGCCCGCGGCCGATGTCGACGACGCGCTGGCCTTGCAATGCAGCGCCGACTGGCTGGCGCAAAAGCCTTTCAGTCCCCTGCCGGTGCTGGGCGTGCCGGGCTGGTGGGCGGGCAATGAGGAGGTTTGCTTTTATGATGATCCTTTTGTGTTTCGCAGCGCCCGGCCTGATAAGCCAACACAACAGACAGAACGTACGCTGCGCAGCTTGAACTTTGCCCCCGCCGCCCCCAGATCTGGGCATACGGTGGGAGCCCACCTTTCCCCCTTTGTGGAGAACCATTCCCAATGAAACGAATTGCCCTTTTTCTGTTGACCAATATTGCCGTCGTGGCGGTGTTGGGCATCGTCGCCAGCCTGCTGGGCGTCAACCGCTTTCTCACGGCCAACGGCCTGAACCTCGGCGCTTTGCTGGGCTTTGCCTTCATCATGGGCTTTGGCGGCGCCATCATTTCGCTGCTGATCAGCAAGCCCATGGCCAAGTGGACCTCGGGCGTGCACGTGATCAACGAGCCGCGCAATGCCGATGAAGCCTGGATCGTCAACACCGTGCGCGGTTTTGCCGACAAGGCCGGTATCGGCATGCCCGAAGTCGGCATCTACGAAGGCGAACCCAATGCGTTCGCCACCGGCGCTTTCAAGAACTCGGCCCTGGTGGCGGTGTCCACGGGCCTGCTGTCGGGCATGACGCGCGAAGAAGTCGAAGCCGTGATCGGCCATGAAGTGGCCCACATCGCCAATGGCGACATGGTGACCATGACGCTGATCCAGGGCGTGATGAACACTTTCGTGGTCTTCCTGTCGCGCGTGATCGGCTATGCGGTCGACAGCTTTCTGCGCAAGAACGATTCCGAAAGCTCGGGCCCGGGCATTGGCTACTACGTGACCACCATCGTGCTTGACATCCTGCTGGGCTTTGTCGCGGCCATGATCGTCGCCTGGTTCAGCCGCCAGCGCGAATTCCGCGCCGACGCGGGTGCCGCTCAGCTGATGGGCCGCAAGCAGCCGATGATCAACGCCCTGGCGCGTCTGGGCGGCATGCATCCGGGCGAGCTGCCCAAGAGCGTGGCC
Source organism: Acidovorax bellezanensis (assembly GCF_025421555.1). Classification (NCBI taxonomy): domain Bacteria; kingdom Pseudomonadati; phylum Pseudomonadota; class Betaproteobacteria; order Burkholderiales; family Comamonadaceae; genus Acidovorax; species Acidovorax bellezanensis. The sequence goes on along the minus strand of NZ_JAODYH010000003.1, from coordinate 707,609 downwards.
GCGATGGGCATCACCGGCAATATCGGCAAGCTGTTCTCTACCCATCCTCCGATGGAAGAGCGCATCGCCGCTTTGCAAAAGGGCTAAAGCACCCCCTGAGCGGCTGACGCCGGATGGCCGGCCCCCGCTCCCCCCTCTCAACCTGCGGTGGAGGGGGCGCCCGGCCAGGGACGACACCATCGCTGCGGGGCGGCCCTTGCTCGGTGTCCCTGAGCTGGGACACGCCAGTTGCACAGGCAGTCGGCTTTGCGAGCCGCGCACTTCATTTTGCCGGTGCGTAGTCCCGCCAACGAAAATGCCCCCGTCCGAAAGGCGGGGGCATTTTCGTTGGCTGTCGCAGGGTTAGGCGTTGCGGCCAATCCAGAGCCGGAAAGGCAGCAGCAAGCCCACGCCCATGGCCAGCTTGACGCCCAGATCGCCAATGGCCCAGGTGACCCAGGGCAGGTCTTCACCCGCAAAACCTATGCTCCAGAACACGGCCGTGTCGAGCATGGCGGCCAGCAGCGTGGCGACCAGCGGCGCACGCCACCAGCGGCCGCTGCGCAGGCGGTCGAAGACATGGATGTCCAGCAGCTGCGAGCAGGCAAAGGCCAGGCCCGAGGCGAGCGCAATGCGCAGCGGCGCCAGCAGCAGCGAGGCCGCGACCGCCACCGCAAAGCCCACATAGGCGATGCGCCGCGCATGCGCAGGGCCGTGGGCGCGGTTGGCCAGCTCGCTGACCAGAAAGGCAAACGGATAGGTGATCGCGCCCCAGGTCAGCCAGTCGTTGATGGCGTACTGCACCAGGATGTTGGAGGCGAGCACCACGACCGCCATGGCCAGCGCGGCCAGCAGCAGCTCCCGCCGGGAGGGGGGCGTGAAAGTGTTTCTGTACGTCATTTCAGTTATCCATGGCCCATGCAACTGGCGCGGCCCAGCAAGGGGGCACCGAGCAAGCGCCGTCGTCCCCCTCCACCGAAGGTTGAGAGNNGGGGCCGGCCATCCGGCGTAGCCGCTCAGGGGGTGTATTCCATTTCAGCGGCGGCTGGGAGGAACTGGTAGACCCAGGATGTCACGCGCCAGGGCTTCGGCCACGCGGATGCCGTCGACGCCGGCCGACAGAATGCCGCCCGCATAGCTCGCGCCTTCGCCGGCCGGGTAGAGGCCGCGCGTGTTGAGGCTTTGGTAGCTGTCGTCACGGCCGATCTTGAGCGGCGACGACGTGCGCGTTTCCACGCCCGTGAGCAGCGCATCGGGCATGTCGTAGCCGCGGATCTTCTTGCCGAACGCCGGCAGGGCTTCGCGCATGGCTTCGATGGCATAGGCCGGCAGGGCCTGGTGCAGATCGCCCAGGCTCACGCCGGGCTTGTACGAAGGCTCGACTTCGCCCAGCGCCGTCGACGGCTGGCCGGCGAGAAAGTCGCCGACCAACTGGGCCGGGGCGTCGTAGTTGCTGCCGCCCAGCACATAGGCGCGGGATTCGAGCTCGCGCTGCAGGACGATGCCCGACAGCGGGTGGAATTCACCGTCCGCGAGGTTTTCGACGCCATGGGTCTGGCCGTCGAAGGCCGCGGCGAAAGCCTGGGCCGTGCGCGGGAAGTCGGGCGGATCGATGGCCACCACCATGCCGGCGTTGGCGTTGCGCTCGTTGCGCGAGTACTGGCTCATGCCATTGGTCACCACGCGGCCGGGCTCGCTGGTGGCGGCGACGACGGTGCCGCCGGGGCACATGCAGAAGCTGTAGACCGCACGGCCGTTGGCGGCGTGGTGGACCAGCTTGTAGTCGGCCGCGCCCAGCAGCGGGTGGCCGGCGTGGCGGCCCCAGCGTGCGCGGTCGATCACGCTTTGTGGGTGCTCGATGCGAAAGCCGATGGAAAACGGCTTGGCTTCCATGCTCACGCCGCGCTCATATAGCTTGGCGAAGGTGTCGCGCGCGCTGTGGCCCAGGGCGATGACCACCTGCGAGGCCGCGAGTTCCGACGTGACGCCCGTGGCCAGGTCTTCGACCACCAGGCCGCGCAGACGGCGCATGCCGTCGGCGTCGGCGGCGTCGACCAGCACGTCGTTCACGCGCTGGCTGAAACGCACTTCACCGCCCAGGGCCGTGATTTGCGCGCGGATGTTTTCCACCACCTTGACCAGCTTGAACGTGCCGATGTGGGGGTGGGCGGCGTAGAGGATTTCGGGCGGCGCCCCGGCGTCGACGAATTCCTGCATGACCTTGCGGCCCAGGTGGCGCGGGTCCTTGATCTGGCTGTAGAGCTTGCCGTCCGAGAAGGTGCCGGCGCCGCCTTCGCCGAACTGCACGTTCGACTCGGGCGTGAGCTCACGCTTGCGCCACAGGCCCCAGGTGTCCTGGGTGCGTTCGCGCACGTTCTTGCCGCGCTCGAGCACGATGGGCTTGAAGCCCATTTGCGCCAGGGCCAGGGCCGCGAAGATGCCGCAGGGGCCGAAGCCCACGACGACCGGGCGCTGGTCCAGGTCGGCCGGGGCCTGGCCCACGGGCTTCCAGGCCATGTCGGGCGTGGGATTCACATGGGGGTGGGTCTCGAAGTCTTCGAGCAGCGCCGCTTCCTGGCTGGGGTCGGCCAGCTCCAGGTCGACGATGTAGACCGCCTGCAGATCGGCCTTGCGCGCGTCGAAGCTGCGTTTGAAGACCTGCAGCCGGCCCAGATCGGCCGGCGCGAGCTCCAGCAACTGGGCGGCAAGCCTGCGCAGCTGGGCTTCGGGATGGAATTCGGTGTGGTTTTCGGGATCGAAAGTGATCGCCGACAGGGGGAGTTTGAGTTCAGTGATGCGGATCATGGGACGGCTCGTACTTATCAAGCAAGGCGGCGATGGTAAGGCAAATGCGGTTTTTTCTGCGCCTTGGCCTGAGGCAACCTTGATCGTCGATCAGATAAGGGCCAGTATGATTTCCCCAGCGCACCTGCGCGCGACACGAGAGAGTTCTAGACACCCCATGCCCCTGTTCCTGCATACGGCTGACTGGCAGATCGGCCGCCAGTTCAGCAGCTTCGACGCCGAAGCTGCCCCTCACCTGGCCGAAGCGCGTTTCGCGGTCGTGCAGCGGCTGGCCCGGATCGCTACCGAGCGCCAGGTCGACGCCGTGCTGGTCGCGGGTGACGTGCTGGACGCGCAAACCGTTTCCGACCGCACGATACGCCGGCTGTTCCATGCCATGGAAGGCTTTCGCGGCCCTTGGCTGCTGATTCCGGGCAACCACGATGCGGCGCTGGCCGAAAGCGTCTGGACCCAGGCGCAGCGCATGGGCGTGGTGCCGGCCAACGTGCACCTGCTGCTCAAGCCCGAAGTGACGCTGTTTGCCGCCCAGGGCTTTGCCGTGCTGCCCGCGCCGCTGACCCAGCGCCACAGCTACAGCGACCTGAGCGCCTGGATGGACGATGCACAGACGCCCGAAGGCCTGCTGCGCATAGGCCTGGCGCACGGCAGCGTGCAAGGCATCCTGCACGAAGGCATAGATTCCACCAACCCGATAGCGCCCACGCGCTGCGAGACGGCGCGGCTGGACTGGCTGGCGCTGGGTGACTGGCACGGCACCAAGTCCATCCATGAACGCATGGCCTACAGCGGCACGCCCGAGGCCGACCGCTTCCATAACAACGATGCGGGCAATGCCCTGCTGGTGGCGATTGACGCGCCCGGCGCCGTGCCGCGCGTGGAGAAGATCGCGACCGGGGCCTATGTCTGGAAAGAGCTGGTCCACAGCCTGCGCGTGGCCAGCGATGTAGACGCCGTGGAGCAGGCGCTGGATGCGCTGGGCGCGAGCGACGTGGTGCGCCTGCAACTGGCGGGCCAGGTGGATCTGGCCGGCCAGCAGCGCCTGGACGCTGCCGTGGCGCGTGCCGATGCCCGGGTGCGCAGCCTACAGTGCGAGCGCACGGCGCTGGCGCTGGTGCCCACGGATGAAGACCTGGCCCAGCTGCAGGCCGATGGCTATGTCGGTGAGCTGCTGGCCGAGCTGCGTGCCGAAAGCGCGGCCGGCGGTGCCGACAGCCCGGCGGCCGCGGCCCTGGCCCTGCTGGCCGCGGCCTTGATGCCCGTGGGAGAACGCGCATGAGCATGCATTTGACAGGGCTGCGCGTGGAGCAGCTGCGCAAGTTTTCCCTGCTGGAGCTGGCCGGCCTGACGCCCGGCCTGAACATCGTCGCCGGCCCCAATGAGGCCGGCAAAAGCACGCTGGTGCGCGCCATTCGCGCGGCTTTCCTGGAGCGCTACAGCTCCAGCGCGGCCGTGGAAGACCTGCGGCCCACGGGCCACAGCGCGGCTTCGCCGACGGTGGTGCTGGATTTTCAGCTCGACGGCGTGGCCCACCAATTGCGCAAAAGCTTTCTGAGCCGCGCGCGCTGCGATCTGCAAATGGGCACGCAGGCGCTGTCGGGCAAGGAGGCTGAAGACCATCTGGCCCAGCGCCTGGGCTTTGCCATGGCCAGTCGGGGTCAAGCCAAGGCCGAGCACTGGGGGATTCCAGGGCTGCTGTGGATAGAGCAGGGCACTGGCCAGGATCTGCCCGTGGAACATGCGCGCGACTACCTGCGCTCGGCCCTGGGTGCCCAGGCCGCCGATGCGCCGGATGTGGCGCCGCTGGCCGGCGGCCTCGCTGCGTCGGTGGGCGACAGCCTGTTGGCGCGCCTGCAGGATGAACGCGACTCCCTGTTGACCAAGGCCAGCAAGCCGCGCGGCGAATATGCCCAGGCCGTGGAGCAGGGCGAGGCCGGCGCGCTGGAACTGCAGGCGCTGGATGCACGCATTGCCGCCTACCGCAGCCAGGTCGACGAGTTGGGCCGGCTGCAGGCCGAGGCCGAAGCCGAACGCTTGCAGCCGCCCGAAACGGCCTTGCGCGCGGCCCTGGAGCAGGCGCGCGTGCAACTGGCGCAGCTGCAGCAGCAGGCGCAGCAAGCGCGTGCCGACGAGGAGCGGGCGCAGCAATTGCAGCGGACCCTGGATGTGCTGGGCCAGCAACTGCTGCACTTCCAGCAGCAGGCGCAGGCGCTGGCGCAACGCGCCCAGGCCCGGAACGAGGCCGAGCAGGCGCTGGCCGTGGCACAGCAGAAACAACAGGCGGCAGCGCAGCAGCTCGAAGCAGCCCGCGCACGCAACGACGCAGCCCGCGAGCACTGGGACAGGGCGCAGCAGGCCCAGGCCTGGCGCGAAGCGCACAGCCGCGGGCAGGAAGCGCTGGCGGCGCAGCAGCATTGGCAGGACGCCGCAGCCCAGGCCGAGCTGCTGCTGGCGCAAATGCAGCAGCTGCGGCAGCAACTCTCGGGCCTGGGCCTGGAGCAGGCCGATATCGAGGCCTTGCGCCGCAGCGAAAAGGAGTGGCAGAAAGCCGAGATGCGGCGCGATGCCGCGGCCACCCGTTTGGAGTTCGCGCTGGAGCCCGGTCAGACCCTGGCCTGGCGTGATGCGGCCGGCCGTGAAGGTCGCCTGGATGGCGGCGGCGCCCAGTGGCTGGACCAGGCCACGACGCTGGACTGGCCCGGCCTGGGCCGCTTGACCATCACGCCGGGCGGCGCGGGAGTGGCCGACGTGGCGCGGGCCTGCGCGCAGGCGCAGTCCGCCCTGGCCCAGGCCTTGGCGCGCCTGGGCGTGGCCGATCTGGCCGAAGCCGAAGCGCAATGGGCGCGCCGCAGCGCGCTGCAAGGCCAACTCGCCCCGCTGCAGAACGCGCTGACGGCGCTGGCGCCGCAGGGCGTCGAGGCCTTGCAGTCCCAGCGCGACCAGGCCCGTGCACGCGCTGCCCAGGCCCAGCAGGCCCTGGCCCAGCACCCGGAGCCGGCCGGCGAGGCCCCGGACTGGACAGGCGCCCAGGCCGCGGCCGAGACGGCGCAAAAGGATTTGTCGCGGGCGCAGCAGGCGCTGGTGCTGGCCGAGCAGGCCCAGGCCCTGGCCCAGAGCCACAGCGCCCAGGCGGCGCGCGAGCATGGCGCAGCCCAGGCGGCCAGCCAGGACCCGGCCCAACGCGTGCGCGAGAGTGAAGCCCAGGAGCAACTGGTCGGCTGTCGCGCCGAGCAGGCGGCGCTGGCCCAGCGCGTGCAGCGCAGCCGCGAGGCCTTGGCGCAGACGCCGCTGGCCTTTGTCGAGCAGGACATGCGCCGCTACGAAGACAGCCTGCGCCAGTTGGCGCAGCGCCAGCAGCTGCGCAGCAACCGGCTGCTGGTGCTGGGCACCGAGCTGCAGGCGGCCAGTGCCCAGGGGCTGGAAGAGCAGCGCGCGCAACTGGCGGGCGAGCAGGCGCGGCTGGCGCTGCGCCGCAGTGAATTCGAGCGCCGCGCCCAGGCGCTGGAGCTGCTGGTGACGCGGCTGGCAGCCAAGCGCCAGGCGGCCTTGCAGCGCTTGCAGGCACCGCTGCAGCAGCGCTTGCAGCATTACCTGGGGCTGCTGATGCCCGGCGCACGGCTGGAAGTGGGGGAGGACCTGGCCCCGGCCAGTCTCACGCGCACCAGCCTGGAGGCCGTGCCCCAGGTCGGAGCGATCACTACACTGAGTTTTGGCGCGCGTGAGCAACTGGGTGTAATCAGCCGCCTGGCCTATGCCGACCTGCTGCAGGCCGCGGGACAGCCTACGCTGCTGATGCTCGACGACACCCTTGTGCACAGCGACGCCTTGCGCCTGGCGCAGATGAAACGCGTGCTCTATGACGCGGCCCAGCGCCACCAGTTGCTGCTGTTCACCTGCCATCCCGAGGACTGGATGGACCTGGGCGTGGAGGTGCGCACCCTGCCCGGGTAAGACGGCGTTGAACTTACATTTGTTTCAAGAATAAAGTATTTCGTTCTTCAAACTTACGTCACTTACCAATGTGACCTTGTGCGCGCAGCCATGATCCGGCGCATGCTGAGTGGTTCCGGTGGCTTGCCGGAACTTTGAAAGGCATATATGAAGCGCAACATCTATGGCATGGCTGCGGTAGGCGCCATCGCCGTTTTCGTACTGACTGCCTGCATGGCGCCGCCAACCCAAGGGGGCGCACAGGGCAGCGCGGATATGGCCTCGCAGGCCCTGGGCCCGGGAGGGATACAGGGACACGCACCTTATGGGGCGGACCCGGAGTCGCACCACCATCGCCTGGCAGAGAACCGCTAGGACATAGCACCCCCACGCTCGCCCACTGCGTGTGGCTCGCTGCCCCCCAGAGGGGCTTCCACCGCCTTGGGGCGGTCTGTGGTGCAAGAGGGCCGTGTTACAGCGGCCCGTCGATAGGCTCGCCCAGGAAACCGCCGCTTTGGTGGGCCCACAGGCGCGCATAGACGCCGCCCAGCTGCAGCAACTGCTGGTGCGAGCCTTCTTCCACGATACGCCCCTGGTCCATGACGATCAGCCGGTCCATGGCCGCAATCGTCGACAGCCGGTGGGCGATGGCGATCACGGTCTTGCCTTCCATCACCTTGTAAAGGCTTTGCTGGATCGCGGCTTCGACTTCCGAGTCCAGGGCGCTGGTGGCTTCGTCGAGCAGCAAAATGGGCGCGTTCTTGAGCATCACGCGCGCAATCGCCACGCGCTGGCGCTGGCCGCCCGAGAGCTTGACGCCGCGCTCGCCGACCTGGGCGTCCAGACCCTGGTTGCCGTGGCGGTCGTTGAGGTGCTGGATGAAGTCGGCCGCTTCGGCGCGCTGGATCGCAGCCTGCAGTTCGGCTTCGCTGGCGTCGGGTCGGCCGTAGAGGATGTTGTCGCGCATGGAGCGGTGCAGCAGTGAAGTGTCCTGCGTGACCATGCCGATCGCCTGGCGCAGGCTGTCCTGCGTTACCTTGGCAATGTCCTGGCCGTCGATCAGGATGCGGCCGTGGTGCAGGTCGTGAAAGCGCAGCAGCAGGTTGACCAGCGTGGACTTGCCCGCACCCGAGCGGCCGATCAGGCCTATGCGCTCGCCGGGGCGAATGGTCAGGTTCAGATGCTCCATCACGGGCTTGCCGTCGCGGTAGCCGAAAGACACGTCGTCGAACACCACTTCGCCGCGCGTCACGCGCAGTGGCTGGGCGTCGGGCGCATCGCGCACCGTGGGCGGGTGGGTCAAGGTGTTGATGCCGTCCTGGATGGTGCCCACGCTTTCGAACAGGCTGGTCATTTCCCACATCACCCAGCGCGCATGGCCCGAAATGCGCAGCGCCATGGCCGTGACGGCCGCCACCGCGCCCGCGCCGACCTGGCCCTGGGTCCACAGCCACAGCGCCAGCCCGCTGCTGCCCAGAATCAGCAGCACGATCAGCACATGGTTGACGATTTCAAACTGGCTCACCAGCCGCATCTGGGCATTGCCGGTGGCGCGGAAAGCTTCCATCGCCGAGCGCGCGTAATCGGCTTCGCGGCGCGTGTGGGCGAACAGCTTGACGGTGGCGATGTTGGTATAGGCGTCGGTGATGCGTCCGGTCATCAGCGAGCGCGCGTCGGCCTGGGCCTTGCCCACGGCGCCGAGCCGGGGCACGAACCAGCAGCAGGCGGCGATATAGGCCGCGGTCCACAGCAGCAGCGGCAGCAGCAGCCAGGTGTCGAAGGACGCGGCCAGCACCATCATGGTGATCAGGTAGACCGTCATGCCGACCACGATGTCGGTGGTGGTGAAAATCATGTCTCGCACGGCGAGCGCGGTCTGCATGATCTTGGTGGTGATGCGGCCGGCGAATTCGTCGGCGTAGAAGGCCATGCTCTGGCCCAGCATCAGCCGGTGGAAGTTCCAGCGCAGGCGCAGCGGAAAGTTGATCGCCAGCACCTGGTGCTTGACCAGGGTCTGCAGCGCCACCAGGCCAATGCTCAGCAGCATGACGGCCACCAGCCCCCACAGCGCGCCACGGTGCTCGGTCAGCAACTGGGCCGGCTCGACGCGGGTCAACCAGTCCACCACCCGTCCCATGACCGCGAACAGCCAGGCCTCATAGGCCGCCGTGACGGCCGCCAGCAGCGCCATGGCCAGCACATGGCCGCGCAGACCCTGGGTGCAGGCCCAGACAAAAGCCACGAAGCCCCGGGGCAGGCCCGTGGGCTCGGCTGCCGGGTAGGGAGGGATGCGTTTTTCGAAATAGCCGTACAAGATCTATCCTTTGTGAACGGATAGATAGTAGAACCTTGGACCGATCTTGTGGCGCTGCCCCGCTATTGCCCTGCGCCACCAAGGCGTTGGCCCGCGGCGCGGGCAAGGGCCGGAAAAAGCAGGCACGGTGCAGGCCGACCAGTTGCACAGGAGGCCGTTATCCTCTGCGCTCGCAAAGCATCCTGCCTATGAAACTGGCGCGCCCTAGCAAGGGGGCAGCGAGCAAGGGCCGCCCCGCTGCGAGGCTGCCGTCCCCCTCCACCGCAGGTTGAGAGGGGGAAGCCGCGCAGCGGCTCAGGGGGTGCCCCCTTTTTTACGGCAAAAAGCCTTCCACCGACAAATAGCGCTCGCCGGTGTCGTAGGAAAAGCCCAGCACCCGGCTGCCGGCCGGCAGTTCGGGCAGCTTCTGGGCGATGGCGGCCAGGGTCGCTCCCGACGAAATGCCGACCAGCGTGCCTTCCTCGCGCGCGGCGCGGCGGGCGTATTCACGCGCCGGCTCGGCTTCGACCTGGATCACGCCGTCGAGCAGGCTGGTGTCGAGGTTCTTGGGGATAAAGCCCGCGCCAATGCCCTGGATGGGGTGGGGTGCGGGCGCGCCGCCCGAAATCACGGGCGAAGCCGCGGGTTCAACCGCATACACCTTGAGCTGGGGGAATTTGGCCTTGAGCACGCGCGCCACGCCCGTCAGGTGGCCGCCGGTGCCGACTCCGGTGATCAGCACATCCAGGCCGTCGGGAAAGTCGGCCAGGATTTCCTGGGCCGTGGTGCGTTCATGCACTTCCACGTTGGCGGGGTTCTCGAACTGCTGGGGAATCCACGCGCCGGGCGTTTGCGCGGCCAGTTCCTCGGCGCGGGCGATCGCGCCCTTCATGCCTTTTTCCTTGGGCGTCAGGTCGAAGCTGGCGCCATAGGCCAGCATCAGGCGCCGGCGCTCTATGGACATGCTGTCGGGCATGACCAGCACCAGCTTGTAGCCTTTGACCGCCGCGACCAGGGCCAGGCCCACGCCGGTGTTGCCGCTGGTGGGCTCGATGATGGTGCCGCCGGGCTGCAGGCGTCCGGTCTTTTCCGCGTCCTCGACCATGGACAGCGCGATGCGGTCCTTGATGGAGCCGCCGGGGTTGGCGCGCTCGGACTTGATCCACACCTGGGCGCCCGGGCCAAACAGGCGGTTCACGCGCACATGGGGGGTGTTTCCTATGGTCTGCAGAATGCTGTCAACTTTCATGGCGTCTCCTTGGGGATGGCGGGGGTAGATCGCACATTCTGGCGCAGTTGATCTGCGTTCTGGGCATATTCTTATGCCGTGGCCAGGCCCTGAAGGCAGGCGCCGGGCGCAGGGCATTGCGCCTGGGTGATAATCCGGGGGTGAAGTTCGCCAGACCGTCGCTGGTGCTAGTGTCGAAAGACCGCACTGGAGGAACGTCCGGACTGCATAGGGCAGCGTAGCAGCTAACGGCTGTCCACCGCGAGGTGAGGATCAGAGCAACAGAGACGAGCCGCTTTAGTGCGGGTGAAACGGGCAATCTCTACGCGCAGCAATACCAAGTAGGCACACGTTGACGGGGCCCCCGGAGTGTGCGGGTAGGTAGCATCGAGCTGGTTGGGCGACCACCAGCCCAGAGTAATGACGGTCACGCGACCGGCGTTCGCAAGAATGTCGGCCGTGCACAGAATCCGGCTTATCGGTGGACTTCACACTTTTCACGCAAAAAGCGCTTGAAACCCAGGAATGGGCTTCAGGCGCTTTTTCTTTGGGGATTCCGATGCAGCGCACAGCCTGTGAAACTGGCGCGGCCCATCTCAGGGGCAGCGAGCAAGGGCCGCCCCTCCCCCTGGGGGGAAGGCGCGCAGCGCCTCAGGGGGGCTAAAATTTTTCCCAGGGCAGCAGATAGCGCCACTGCCCTTCAGGCAGCTTGGCCATGGACACGCGGCCCACGCGCAGGCGCCGCAGGCTCACCACTTCCAGGCCCACTTCGGCGCACATGTCCGCGATCTTGTCGGGCCAGAAGCCCTTGATGGCGAAGCGCAGATGGGTTTCGTTCTGCCAGCTGACCTTGGCCGGCGGCAGGGGCTGGTGGCGGTCCATGATGATGCCGCCCTTGCACAGGCGCTGCAGGCCGCCTTCGACGATCTGGCCCTTGACCCCGACCACGCATTCCTGCTCCAGCGCATAGGCGTCTTCCTGCAGCTTGCGCGCAATGCGCGGATCCTGCGTGTAGATCACCAGGCCGCTGCCCGGCACGGGAATGGGCAGGAAGGCCACCTGGTCGTCAAAGTGGCGCGAGAGCACGCGCACCGGTGCCGGTGTGTCGTACTCGGCCAGGTTGGCTTCGGTCAGCAGGCTGTGCGCGCTGGGCACGCGGCCATAGGCTTCGCCCTGGGTGTAGCCCGCGGGCTTGTGCAGCAGCAGGGTCACGGGAGGGATGGCTTCGGCCTTGGCGCCGGGAGCGAGCCGGACCTCCTGGTCCGGGCCGATATGGGTGCCGGGCACGAGCACGACCTTGCCGTCGACCTGCACGTGGCCGGCTTCGATGTACAGCTCGGCTTCGCGGCGCGAGCAGCTTTGTTGTTCCGCCAGGCGCTTGGACAGGCGAACGGATTCAGTTTGAGACATGCGCCAAGCCTAAAGCACGAATGCGCTCCACATGGGCCAAAAGGGATCTTTCTGCAATCGGCCAGAGGGCAGGGGGGGTGTCGGCATAGGCCAGGCGCACCCAATCCAGGGGCGATCCGTCGGGCGCGGCCTGCATGGCGCGCAGGATTTTGGCCTCGCGCGCCAGCCGGTGGGCCTGCAGATGGGCGATGACGCGGCGCGCCTGGCCCAGCACGTAGCCATGGGCCGGCAAGATGAATTCCACGCCGTGCAGCGCGCAAAGCGTGTCGAGCCGGGTCAGCGAATCGAGGTAGTCGGCCATGTTGCCGTCGGGCGGGTCGATCACCGTGGTGCTGCCATTGAGGATGTGGTCGCCGCTGAACAGCAGCGCATCTTCTTCCAGCAAGAAGCAGACATGGTTGGCCGCATGGCCGGGCGTGAACACGGCTTGCAGGCTGTGGGTGACAAGGCCTTCGGGGCCGGTGGCGCTGAGCACGATGCGATCGCCGTCGACCAGCGGCTGGTCGGGCGTGAAGCGGCTGTTGGCGCGCGCCGTCGGTGCCGAGGCCAGGCCGCGGATGGCGGCGCGCGGGCGGCCGGCGTCAACCAGCAGCGCCTGCAGCAGCGCGGCGCCCGGTGAATGGTCGGCGTGCGAATGGGTGCACAGGATGTGGCGGATGTCGCCGCCCGCGGCATCGAACAGCCGCTGCACATGCTGCGGGTCGCGCGGTCCGGGATCGATGACCGCGAAGCCGGTCGCGGCGTCGCCCACCAGGTAGCTGTTGGTGCCGGGCCCGGTCATCATGCTGGGGTTGGGCGCCGTCAGGCGCAGCAGATTGCGCCGCAGCGCCACGGGCTGCGCGCTTTGCCAGTCCAGCGGATGGAAGATCTGCCCGTCGGGGCTGACCATTTCCAGCTCGCCATAGGCCGACTCGTGCTCCATGTGGCGCCGCTCCTTGCCGTCCAGCAGGCCCGTGCGCGGGCAGCATTGCCACAGCGCCTGCTCGTTCGCCAGCGCCGCGAAAACGGCCTCGGTCGAGGCAAATTCGGCCAGTCTTTCCAGCGTGCGGATGGTCGGGAAAATGATCAGGAACTCGCCATCCGCGTAGCGTTGCAGCGCTTCGGCGGGCGAAACCCACTGGGGCTCGAACTGCTCGGTCTCGTCGGCCACGGGCGTCTGGCCTTCGGGCATGCGCGCCACCAGAAACTGAGTGGCAAAGCGCTTGGGCTGGGTGCGGTCGCCCGTCCAGTGCGCGAGCACATGCAGGGCGTCGGCCGCCAGCGTCAGTCCCCGCGCCTGGCATTGGGCGACGAACGGCGCCGAGCGGTCGAGCGCGGCAATGTCGTCGGCATCGGCCATGCGGCCGTCGGCATGGCGAGCGAGCAGCACGCCCAGCTCTTCAAAGCTTTCGCGGATGGCTGCAATGGACTGGGTCAGGTGCTCGTCGCTTTGCCGGGGCCGGCGCGTGGCAAAGCCATGCGATTGCGCGTCCAGGGCGTCGATGCCGCCGCCGGGGAAGACATGGGCTCCGGGCAGAAAGCTGGCCGTGGGCGAGCGGCGCGTCATGAGCACTTCAAAGCCCGCGCCGTCGGCTCTGTCACGCAGCAACAGGACGGTGGCGGCGGGCCGGGGGGAAGCTGGGGGGCGCTGCGAGCGCAGGAGCTGGCTGGGACGGGTCATGGGATGCATAGCGAAGAAGATCGGGAAAGCGGTCCTGGCGGGCCGGTCGGTGGCTCACTTGCCTTTCGAGTAACCCATGGCGACGACCAGGGCCGTGACGAGAAAGAAGGCCTGCAATTCCAGCGCCCAGCCACCCGAGCTGCCGATAGACAGGAAATGCCCGGAATGGACCAGCACCAGGGCCACCAGCATGTTGACTACGACCACCAGCGCCGCCGGCACCACCCACACGCCGATCAGCAGCAGCAGGGGGGCCACGACTTCGCCCAGATAGACCGCATAGGCGAGCCAGTGGGGCAGGCCATGGCTGGCGACCATTTTTTCGATGCCACCGATGCCGCCCGTGATCTTGGACCAGCCGTGAAACAGCAGCAGCAGGGCCAGCGTGATGCGCAGCACCACCATGGCGGCGCGGGGGTGGTGCAGGTGGTTCCAAAAATTCATGTTGTCTCCTGGGAAAGGATGAAAGGCGGATCGATGGGGCAAAGGCCCGATCTTCGCAGTTGTGCCACAAGAAGGTCGGCGGGACTGTTGCATGCGCGCCAATGTCGGCATGCACGGGGCGCTGGCGTGCTGTGCCGGCCGGGCACCTGTGACGGTGGTGAGTATTTGCGGTCCTGCCTGTAGGCGCACAGGCTGAGCTGCAGCGGCGATGAGACAAATGCCGCGAACACCACTAGCATGGTTGAAGGCCGGGCTTGGATCGGCCGGTATGAACCGCTTGCAGCGCCGCCGGTGCCCGCAAGCCCTCTCAACGTACGGAGGAGATTTCCATGGCGCCCATTTTTGTTCGTTCCTTGTTGGTTGCCGCGGCGGTTGCCGTGAGCGGAGTGGCCATGGTGGGATGCACCACCACCCCACCGGATTCCCAGGGTTCGCCCCGTGCCGACCGCAGCGCGCTGGAAGCCCAGACCAACGCGACCCTGTCGCGTCTGTACGACACGGCGCCTGGTTCGCGCGAGCTCATCAGCCGCGCCAAGGGCGTGCTGGTCTTCCCGGCGGTGATCGGCGGCAGCTTTGTGGTCGGGGTCGAGCATGGCCGCGGCGTGCTGCGTTCAGGCCAGCGCACGCTGGGCTATTACAGCACCACGGGTGCCTCGATCGGCTGGCAGGCCGGCGGCCAGTCCAAGGCGGTGATCTATGTCTTCAACACCCAGGATGCGCTGGACAAGTTCGTGAACGGCAACGGCTGGTCGGCGGGCGTGGATGCCACCGTGGCCGTGGGCAAGGTCGGCGCCAACGGCATGATAGACACGCAGACGGCCCAGGCGCCTGTGGCGGCCTTTGTGATGACCAATGCCGGCCTCGAAGCCGGAGTGTCGCTGCAAGGCTCGAAGATCACCAAGATCGCTCTGTAGCGCGGACTGGCGCGGGCGGATGCCGGCGGGGCCGGTGCCGACCCGCTGGCCAGGGGCGATGGTGGCTTGTCGGCCGATGGTCGGCGACAGAGCGGATAATCGGCACCCATGCATATCCGCTTCACCAAGATGCAAGGCGCAGGCAATGATTTTGTCGTGCTCGACGAAACGCAGGGCCGCCTGGGCCTGTCGCCTGCCCAATACCGTTTTTTGGCCGATCGCCACTTTGGCGTAGGCGCCGACCAAATCCTCAGCGTGCGCCCGGCACCGGCCGAGGGTATTGATTTCGAATATGTGATCCACAACGCCGATGGCGGCGAAGTCGAGCAGTGCGGCAATGGCGCGCGCTGCTTTGCGCGTTATGTGCACGACAAGGGCCTGACCTCCAAGACGACCATCCGTGTGCAGACCCTGGCCGGCGTGATCGCCCCCGAGCTGGCCGCCGACGGCCGGGTCCGGGTGGACATGGGCCGGCCCGAGCTGCAGGCCGAACGCGTGCCTTTCGACGCCAGCGGGCTGGAGCCCCGGCGCCAGGGCCAGGCCCAGACCTGGTCGCTGGCACTCGATGCCTCCGGCCCCTGGATCACGCCCGTCTCCATGGGCAACCCCCACGCCGTGCTGCTGGTCGCCGATGTCGATACCGCGCCCGTGGCCACATGGGGGCCGCAGATCGAACAGCACCCGCGTTTCCCCCAGCGCGTGAATGCGGGCTTCCTGCAAATCGTCAGCCGCGGCGAAGTGCGCCTGCGCGTCTATGAGCGGGGCGCGGGCGAAACCTTGGCCTGCGGCACGGGCGCCTGCGCGGCCGTGGTGGCCGGCATTCGCCTGGGCCTGCTGGATTCGCAGGTGCAGGTACACACACGCGGCGGCCTGCTGAGCATTGCCTGGGCCGGGGCAGATGACGACGCCGTCTTCATGACCGGCCCTGCCACTTTTGTTTTTGACGGTCAGATCGAACTTCCGGAAGTACCATGAACGACAGCACTCGCAGCGCCCACGCCTTGATCCCCAGCGAAGAAAGCATTGCCGCCTACCTGGGCCAGGTCCCCGAGTTTTTTGAACGCCATGCCGACTTGCTGGCCGGCGTGCGCCTGCCCAGCGTGCATGGCCACCGCGCGGTGAGCCTGCAGGAGCGCCAGGCGGAAATGCTGCGCGACAAGATCAAGGGCCTGGAGCAGCGCATCATGGAGATGGTGCGCAACAGCAGCGAAAACGCCGCCATCACCCAGAAGATCCACCGCTGGAATTGCGACCTGGCCAGCATCGGCGATGCGCGCGGACTGCCCCATGCGGTCACTGAGGGGCTGCGCGCCGTGTTCGACGTGCCGCAGGCCGCGATCCGCGTCTGGGATGTGGCGCCGCCGTTTGCCGGCTCGCTGTTCACCATGGGCGTGAGTGCGGATGTGAAAGCCTTTGCCTCCTCCCTGACCATGCCGTTCTGCGGTCCCAACCTGGGGTTCGAACCCACGGCCTGGCTGCAACGCGTGGACGACGTGCAATCCCTGGCCTTGCTGCCGCTGCGTGACGGGCCCTTGAGCAGCCCGTCGCCGGCGTTCGGCATGCTGGTGCTGGGCTCGCCCGATCCGCTGCGCTTCGATGCCACCATGGGCACCGAGTTTCTGACGCGCATCGCCGAGCAGGCCAGCGCGGCGCTGGCGCGCATGCGCCCGGTGGCGGGCGCGCGCCAACTGACTTCGGTCTGACCATGGAGGGCGGTGCCGCGCCCGAGCTGCCGGCCGCGGTGCAGGCCTATCTGGACTACGTGCGGGTGGAAAAGCGCCTGGCCGAGCGCACGCACACGCTCTACACCCTGGATCTGTGCAAGTTGCTGGAGTTCGCCCAGGCGGCCCAGACGCCCTTGCTGGCGCTGCAGCCCGCGCACATCCGCCGCTTCGCGGCCCAGATGCACAGCAGCGGCCGCAGCGCGCGCGGCATTGCGCTGATTCTTTCGGGCTGGCGCGGATTTTTCCAATGGGCGGCGCGCCAGGCGCTGGTGCCGCTCAATCCGGTGGAAGGCGTGCGCGGACCGCGCGCGCCCAAGCCGCTGCCCAAGGCGCTGGCCGTCGAAGATGCGCTGCAACTGGCCGACCACGCTAATGCTGAAGCCGACCCCTGGCTCGAAGCCCGCGACGCGGCTATCACCGAGCTGCTCTACAGCAGCGGCCTGCGCGTGGGCGAGCTGGTGGGACTGGACGTGGCTCCCGGGCCTGACACCGAGCGCCTGGCGCGCGGCTGGATCGATTTCGCGGCCGGCGAGGCCCATGTGCTGGGCAAGGGCAGCAAGCGCCGCATCGTTCCCGTGGGCGGCGCGGCGCTGCGTGCGCTGCAGTCCTGGCTGGCGTGCCGGGCCCAGCCGTTCGCGCAGGGGTTGGAGCCGGCGCTGTTCATCGGCCGGCGCGGGGCGCGGCTCACGGCCCAATCGGTCTGGGTGCGGCTGCGCGAGCGCGCGCGCCAAGCCGGCTTGACGACGTCGGTGCACCCGCATGTGCTGCGCCACTCGTTTGCCAGCCATCTGCTGCAGTCCAGCGGTGATTTGCGTGCCGTGCAGGAGCTGCTGGGCCATGCGAGCATCGCCACCACGCAAATCTATACGCGGCTGGATTTCCAGCACCTGGCACAGGCTTACGAAATGGCCCATCCCCGAGCGAAAAAGAAATAGCCCCCCAAATGCATTTGGCCTTGGGGCCGTCTGCCGCCTTGGGGGCCGCCGAGGGGCTTTTCAGGCGCTCTGTCGCGGTTGCCAGCATCCTGTGGCCCATGCGGCATCCTCCGGCACGCAGCCAAGCCATCCCGGGCATGAAGAGGCCTTGAATCCGCCGGTAAACTCCCCATATTCGTTGTTTCAGGCAGGGCCTGCGCGCGCCAAAGGGGCGCGGGCGCCTGCGCTTTGCGCGCAATTACTTTCTAGGCCATTCCATGTCTCTCATTCCTGTCACCATCCTCACGGGCTTTTTGGGCTCCGGCAAGACCACATTGCTCAAGCGCGTGCTCGGCGAAGCCCATGGCCAGAAGATCGCCGTGATCGAAAACGAGTTCGGTGAGGAAAACATCGATGCCGACATCCTGAAGACCCAGTCCAAGGAGCAGATCGTGCAGATGAGCAATGGCTGCATTTGCTGCACCATCCGCGAAGACCTGCGCGAGACGCTGCAGCTGCTGGCCGCCAAGCGCCGCCAGGGCCTGGTCGAGTTTGAGCGCATCATCATTGAAACCACGGGGCTGGCCGATCCAGGCCCGGTGGCGCAGACCTTCTTCATGGACGACGAGGTGGCCGAGTCCTACCTGATCGACTCCATCATCACCCTGGTCGATGCCAAGCACGCCGGCCAGCAGCTCGACGACCGCCAGGAAGCGCGCCGCCAGGTGGGCTTTGCCGACCAGATCTTCCTGTCCAAGACCGACCTGGTCAGCGACGAGGAGCAGCAGGCGCTGATCCACCGCCTCAAGCACATGAACCCGCGCGCGCCCATCAAGGCCGTGCATTTTGGCGAAGTGCCGCTGGCAGAAGTGCTGGACCTGCGTGGCTTCAACCTCAACGCCAAGCTCGACATCGATCCCGACTTTCTCAAGGAAGAGGACGCGCATGACCATGGTCATGACCACGGCCACGACCATGGCGACTGCGATCACGACCACGGCCACTGCGCGCACGAGGAGCATGGTCACGACGCCCATGCCGGCCACGACCATGCGCCGGGCGAGGCCTGCAACCACCCGCACCACCACCACCACCACGATGACGATGTGAAGAGCTTTGTCTACCGTGCCGACCGTGCGTTCGATCCGGCGCGTCTGGAGGACTTCCTGGGCGCCATCGTCAATATTTACGGCCCCAAGATGCTGCGCTATAAGGGTGTGCTCAACATGCAGGGCACGGAGCGCAAAGTGATTTTCCAGGGCGTGCACCAGTTGATGGGCAGCGACCTGGGGCCGGCCTGGGAGGCTGGTGAGCAGCGCCAGAGCAAGATGGTGTTCATCGGCATCGATTTGCCGCAGGACATTTTCCGCTCAGGCCTGGACCAGTGTCTGGCGTAACAGCGGCCGGTCGGCCGGCCGTTTGACAAGCGGTCGGCTGACAAAATGCCCGAACTTCCGCTTCGGGAGAAGGGGTTATTTGTATGCAGATGTTAATTTTTAACGTAAATTGAGTGCAAATTCTCGCGTCCTGTGGAATACCCGTATGTTGGGTATCCGCAACGTTTTGTTGGGCCTTGCCTGTGGTCGATACAATCGCGCCCCTAAAGAGAACCCGGAAGACAAGACCCTCTCGGACTTGTTCCCCTACCCGGGGCCGGTAGTACTGTGAGGAGACAGGAAGTGAATGCCGAATCCAGCAAAGTGAAAGCAGCTGCCAAATCACCCGCAGCCAAAAAAGCTGTTGTGAACGCGTCTGCCAAGACCGCTACCCAGGTCGCGAAGAAGCTTGCGCCCAAAGCCGTGGCCCAGCCTGTATCCCCGCCGGTGGCGCCAGCCACAACGGGTGGGGGCGCCGGCGGCCTGGCTCGCAGCACCCGCCCCTCCGCTCGGTTGGCCCAATTGACCGTACCCTCCATGGCCCCGGCCGCCGCCTTCGATGCGGCCAAAGCCAGCTACATAAATACCATGCCTACAACCATGCAAGCGCCTTCGTTGATTGCTGCAAAGAAAGACCCCAAGTTGGCAAACAACTGGAAGACCAAAACTGCTGAAGAGCTGACCGACGCTGAAGTCATGGCCATGCCTGAAGATGAGTACATGAACGACAAGCAGATGGCGTTTTTCCGCCATAAGCTGGTCTTGCTCAAACAGGACATGCACAACAACGCCGGTGAGACCGCGGAAAACCTGCGCGAAGACACCGTGGTGGTGCCTGATCCCGCCGACCGTGCGACCATCGAGGAAGAGCACGCGCTGGAGTTGCGCACGCGTGACCGCGAACGCAAGCTGCTCAAGAAGATCGAGCAGTCGATTGCCCGCATCGACGCAGGTGACTACGGCTACTGCGACGAAACCGGCGAGCCCATCGGCGTCGGTCGTCTGCTGGCCCGGCCTACAGCCACGCTGTCGCTGGAAGCCCAGCAACGCCGCGAGCTGAAGCAGAAAATGTTCGGCGATTGAGCTGAATCAAGCCCATGCACAGGCCACTTGCGCTACGCTGACCTTCTATGACCAAGGATGACAGCAAGGCCGGTGGCCTTTTTTCCAAGGTGGTGCGCTTTGTGCGCCATCCCACGGTCAACTGGTCGGAGCTGGATGCGCTGGCAGACGACCTGTCGGCTGCGCCCGACAAGCAGGCCTTGCGACAAATGCTCGAGCGCAAGCGCCGCAACGATTTTGTGCGCCAGCGTGAATTCGATCAGCTGCGCAAACTGCGCCAGAAAGAGGCCTTGTCTGCAGGCGCGGCTGACGTGCCGGCGGAGCCTGCCAGCCTGCCGTCGGGCTTTCACAGCAGCCTGACTTCGGCCGACGCACGCGCCGTCACCGTGCAAAAAATCGACGCCATCGAAGAGCAGATGTCGCAGCAGTGGTGGCGCAACAAACAGCCGGCAGACGCTTCTACGCTGCCCATGGAACTGGTGTCGGCCTTGCCCCCGCTGGATTCGGTGCGCGTGGCCGCGGCCCCGGGCTCTGGCCCGGCGTCCCTGCCCCTGGGTTTTGCGCCCACCGTGCCCTTGACCTGGGGCGGGGAGCCTGCGCCCGCATGGCCGGCGTCACAGCGGCTCTTGCAAGGCGAAGAGCGGGTGGCCCTGGCGACGACTTTTGCGGCAACCCAGCTGCGCGACCCTCCGGCCTGGGACGCGATTGCGCCATCGGCCCTGGCCGGCGCAGCCCCCTTGCCCGCACCCACGTTTGTGCACGACCCGGATTTTGAAGAAGCGGCCATCGCGTTCGCCAATGGCGACGTCGTGGGCGCCGAAGCCGCGCTGCTGGAGCTGCTGGCGCTGCGTGCCGCTCAGCCCGACCACCAGCAATCGGTGTGGCTGGCCTTGTTCGATCTGTACCGCGCCGCGGGTCTGGCCGAGCGCTTCGACGTGCTGGCCATCGATTTCGCCGACCAGGTCGGGCGCTCGGCGCCACTGTGGTTTTCGCTGCCGGCGCAGCTGGGTTTGGCGGGTCACGCCGCGCAGACGCCGGCGCAAGAGCCGGAGGGCGCCCATGCCTGGCGCTGGACGGCCCCGGCGGTGATGACGCGGCAATCGGTGGCCGCGTTGCAGGCTGCCAAGGGGCGAGCGACCACCCCCTGGACCCTGATCTGGACGGCGCTGGAGCGCATCGAGGCCGACGCCGTACCGCTGTTCGAGCGTGTGGTGACCGAGTGGGCGCAGACGCCGGGACAGATCCAGTTCCTGGACGCGCAGGTACTGGTCCAGTATCTGCAGGCGCAGACGGTTTCCGGCAACCGCGAGGCCAGCGTCGATGGCTGGCGCCTGCGCATGGCCGTGCTGCGGCTGATGGAGCAGCACGACAGCTTCGAGCTGGCGGCGCTGGATTACTGCGTGACTTACGAAGTGTCGCCGCCCTCATGGACGCAGCCCCTGAGCAGCTACGTCGACGGTTCGACGGTCGATACCGCGGCGGCCGGTGCCGCAGTGGCCGATGCCGTGGCGGGCGCGGTGCCGGAGGCTGCTGCTGCTGAGGCGGTCGACACCGCGGAGGCCGCGCCGACCAGCAACCGCAAGAGGGCTTGTCTGGCCGGCTGCATCGCCAGCGATGCCACGCCCTGGCTGCTGGCGCTGGAAGCCCAGGCCCAAGCCGGCGTGCCGCTGGTGGTGGATTGCTCTCAGCTGATTCGCCTGGACTTCGCGGCCGCGGGCTCGGTGCTCAACTGGTCGGCGCACATGCAGGCCCGGGGCCATGATCTGTGCTTCGACCGCCTGCACCAACTGGCCGCCGTGTTCTTCGGCATGATCGGCATCAGCGAGCACGCCCGGCTGGTGCCGCGCAGTGACTGAAAAAATGACCAGGGCCGCTTGCAACCCGGCGATTCGCCCCCAGATAGCAAGGCTATGGAACAGTATCACGGCACCACCATCATCAGCGTCCGCCGCCAGACGGCAGACGGCATTCAAGTCGCCATTGGCGGCGACGGCCAGGTCACTCTGGGCAATATCGTGGTCAAGGGGACTGCGCGCAAAGTGCGCCGCCTCTATCACGGCACCGTGCTGGCCGGCTTTGCCGGGGCCACAGCCGATGCTTTCACGCTGTTCGAGCGTTTCGAGGCCAAGCTGGAAAAGCACCAGGGTCATCTGACGCGTGCCGCCATCGAGCTGACCAAGGACTGGCGCACCGACCGCGTGCTGCGTCGCCTCGAAGCCATGCTGGCCGTGGCCGACAAGACGGCGTCGCTGATCATCACCGGCAACGGCGATGTGCTCGAGCCTGAACAGGGCATCGTGGCCATCGGATCGGGCGGAGCCTATGCGCATTCGGCCGCCAAGGCCTTGCTGACCAATACCGATCTGGGCGCCGCCGAGATCGTCAAGAAGTCGCTGGAAATCGCGGGCGAGCTGTGCATCTACACCAACATGCACCACACGATAGAGACCCTCTGAGCTGGCCTGCCCCTTGTTTGCTGGCTTGCAGCCCTGGCCTTTGCCGTGCTGTGGGCCCATTGGATTAATGACATGTCTTCCATGACCCCCCAGGAAATCGTTTCCGAACTCGACCACCACATCGTGGGCCAGCAGGGCGCCAAGCGCGCCGTGGCGATTGCGCTGCGCAACCGCTGGCGCCGCCAGCAGGTCGAGGATGGCTTGCGCCAGGAAATCACCCCCAAGAATATTCTGATGATCGGTCCCACCGGCGTGGGCAAGACAGAAATCGCGCGCCGTCTGGCGCGGCTGGCCGATGCGCCTTTCATCAAGGTCGAAGCCACCAAGTTCACCGAAGTCGGCTATGTGGGCAAGGACGTGGATGCCATCATCCGCGACCTGGCCGAGATCGCCGTCAAGCAGACGCGTGACTGGGAAGTGCGCAAGATGCGCGTGCGCGCCGTGGATGCGGCCGAAGACCGCATCCTCGATGTGCTCGTGCCCCAGGCGCGCACCACTGACACCCCGGTCGACAGCACGGCGCGCCAGGTGTTTCGCAAGAAGCTGCGCGAAGGGCAGCTCGATGACAAGGAAATCGAGATCGACCTGGCCGAAGCGCGCCAGCCGCTCGAAATCATGGGCCCCCAGGGCATGGAAGAGATGGCCGAGCAGTTGCGCGGCATGTTCAGCCAGATGGGGCAGGAGCGGCGCCACACGCGCAAGCTCAAGATCGCCGAGGCGCTCAAGCTGCTGACCGACGAGGAAGCCGGCAAGCTGGTCAACGAGGAAGAGATCAAGGTCCGCGCGATCGCCAATGCCGAGCAGAACGGCATCGTCTTCATCGACGAGATCGACAAGGTCGCGACCCGCCAGGAAACCAGCGGCTCGGACGTGTCGCGCCAGGGCGTGCAGCGCGATCTGCTGCCGCTGGTCGAAGGCACGACCGTGTCGACCAAGTACGGCATGGTCAAGACCGACCACATCCTGTTCATCGCGTCGGGCGCGTTCCACCTGTCCAAGCCCAGCGACCTGATTCCCGAGCTGCAGGGGCGATTCCCCATCCGCGTCGAACTCGAATCGCTGTCGGTGCAGGACTTCGAAGCCATCCTGACGCAAACCCATGCGTCGCTGGTCAAGCAGTACCAGGCGCTGCTGGCCACCGAAGGTGTGCTGCTGACGTTCACTCCCGACGGCATCACCCGTCTGGCGCACACGGCCTTTCTGGTCAACGAGCGCACCGAAAACATCGGCGCCCGCCGCTTGTCCACGGTGATGGAGCGCTTGCTGGACGAAATCAGCTTCGATGCGGCCTCCCTGACGGGCCAGACCATCACCATCGACGCCGCCTATGTCGACGCGCGTCTGCAGACCCTGAGCCAGGACGAAGACCTTTCCCGTTTCATTTTGTGACACTTGGCGCGCAAAAGCAGGGAAGTCTTTCCCTGTTGCGCCCGCTTGGCCGCGCCTGATGTATGCATCTGCAGCTGGTGCGCGGCTGAGAGTTCACTTGCACTGAATTGAGTAAGTGCTTATGGGGCAAGGACTTTTTGCCCAAACACCCATTCTCTTTGCGTGCTAAGTCCTTGATTTCATTGCAAATAATTGTCACACCCCTTGTGGCAGCTCAACGAATTGCTGCTACAGTGCAAAAAAGTGCAATTAAGTGGTGAAACCTGCCTTTTTCGCCCATTTTGAGGCGGAGAGCGGCAGTCGTCAGTCCGAGGGCAATTCAATGTTTCAAGGGGCTTCTTCGCTCAGTCTGGATGCGAAGGGTCGGCTGTCAGTGCCGACCCGGCACCGTGACGCCTTGAATGAAATGGCCCAAGGTCAGGTCACCATCACCAAACACCCCCATGGTTGTCTCATGCTTTTCCCCCGGCCCGAGTGGCTGCAGTTTCGCGAACGCATCGCGCAGCTGCCCATGTCCGCGCAATGGTGGAAACGGATTTTCCTGGGCAACGCCATGGACGTGGACATGGATGGGACCGGTCGCGTGCTGATCTCGCCCGAACTGCGCCAGGCCGTGGGCCTGAGCAAGGAAGCGGTGTTGCTCGGCATGGGCAACCACTTCGAGCTATGGGACAAAGCCACTTATGACGCCCAGGAGGCACAGGCCATGCAGGCCCAGATGCCAGACGTTTTCCAGGATTTCGCTTTCTAATAAAGGGCGCGCGTTTGAACCAGCCCCTCCAACACATTACCGTTCTGCTCGACGAAGCCGTGGATGCACTGCTCGGCGCAGCAGGACCGACCCCTTCCGGCCAGTGGATAGACGGCACTTTCGGCCGAGGGGGTCACTCCCGGCGCATTCTGCAGCGATTGGGGCCTGATGGCCGGCTGACGGCCTTTGACAAGGACCCGGAAGCCATCCAAGAAGCTGCGCGCATCACCGATGCGCGTTTTTCCATTCGGCACGAGGGCTTTAGCAATCTGGCCGATCTGCCCGAAGGCAGCGTGCAGGGCGTGCTGATGGACCTGGGAGTGAGCTCGCCCCAGATCGACACCCCCGAGCGCGGATTCAGCTTCCGCTTCGACGCTCCCCTGGACATGCGCATGGACACCACGCGTGGCCAGAGCGTGGCCGAGTGGCTGGCCGATGCGGACGTGCAGCAGATTGCGGAGGTGATACGTGACTATGGCGAAGAACGGTTTGCTGGGCCTATTGCAAAGGCGATTGTTGCGCGGCGCCAGGAAAAGGGCCCTCTCACAACCACCAGCGAGCTCACCGAGCTCGTGGCTGGCCAGGTCCGGACCCGCGAGGCGGGGCAAAACCCCGCCACCCGGACATTTCAGGCTCTTCGGATTTTCATCAATGCCGAATTGCAGGAGCTTGAACAAGCGCTAGAAGCCAGCCTGCGCGTGCTGGCACCGGGCGGCCGGCTGGTGGTGATCAGCTTCCATTCGCTGGAAGACCGCATCGTCAAGCAGTTCATCGCCAAGCATTCGAAAGAGGTCTACGACCGCCGGATGCCTTTTGCGCCGCCGACGCCCATGCGCCTGGTGGCGCTCGACCGCATCAAGCCCAGCGCCGCCGAAGTGGCGGCCAATCCGCGCTCGCGCTCGGCGGTGATGCGCGTCGCCCAGCGCACCGAGGTGCCCGCATGAAAATGCACCACCCCCTGAGCGGCCTAGGCCGCTTCCCCCTCTCATCCTTCGGTGGAGGGGGACGACACCGTCGCTGCGGGGCTGCCCTTGCTCGGCGTCCCCTTTCCGGGGCACGCCAGTTTCAGGTGCTATGGATAGCTGACATGCGGAAAGGCCTGCCGTGCTGCGCCTGAACCTCATGCTGCTGGCGGCGCTCATGGCGAGTGCCCTGTTTCTGGTGCACTCGCAGTACGAGTCGCGGCGCCTGTTCACCGAGCTCGACCGCTCGATCAACGAGTCGCGCCGGCTGGCCACGGACAACCAGCGCCTGGAAGTGGAAAAGCGCGCCCAGGCCACGCCCAACCGGATTGAAGGCCTGGCCCGCGATCAGCTGAAAATGCATTCCGCGACCCCGGCCATCACCCAGTATGTCGGCGACAACGCCGGCACGGGAGCCGCGCCATGACACGCAGCGTGCTCTACACCTCCAGCCCCTTGCTCGCGAGCAAGACGCCCCTGTGGCGCAGCAAGATGATTGTGGCCATGCTGGCCCTGGGTTTTGTGGGCCTGGGCGCACGTGCGGCCTATGTGCAGGTGTTTGGCAATGATTTCTTCCAGCGCCAGGGTGCAGTGCGTTTCGCGCGCACGCTGGAGCTGCCGGCCAACCGCGGCCGGATTCTGGACCGCAACGGCCTGATCCTGGCATCGAGCGTGCCCGCGGCCAGCATCTGGGCCATTCCCGAAGACGTGGAAAAGGAAGACCCGGAAGTCCAGGCCAAGCTGCGCCAGCTGGCCAAGCTGCTGGAAATGACGCCGGCCAGTCTCGACGCCAAGCTGGCCGACGAAGACAAGACCTTTGTCTGGATCAAGCGCCAGCAGGACTGGGACATCGGCGAGAAGATCAAGGCCCTGGGTATCAAGGGCATCTACCAGCGCAAGGAATACAAGCGCCAGTACCCCGAAGGCGAGCCCGCGGCCCACGTGGTCGGCTTCACCAACGTCGAGGACCAGGGCCAGGAAGGCATGGAGCTGGCATTCAACAAGGAGCTGGGCGGCAAGGCCGGGTCCCGGCGCGTGATCAAGGACCGGCTGGGCCGGGTGGTCGAAGGCGTGGGCGAAGAGGTGCCGCCCATGGACGGGCAGGACATCCAGCTGTCGATCGACAGCAAGGTGCAGTACTTTGCCTACCAGAAGCTGCGTGACCAGGTGGAGAAGTTCAAGGCCAAGGCCGGCAGCGTGGTCGTCATGGATGCGCGCACCGGAGAACTGCTGGCCCTGGCCAACTATCCCAGCTATGTGCCGGACAAGCGCCAGCACCTGACGGGCGAGCAGCTGCGCAACCGCGCGATCACCGACGTGTTCGAGCCCGGCTCGACGATGAAGCCCATCACCATCGGGATTGCGCTGGAAACCGGCAAGTTCAAGCCCGAGACGCCGATCGACACTTCGCCCGGGCGCATCAATGTGACCGGCTCGACCATTTCCGACACCCACAACTACGGCCTGCTGACGGTGGCCGGTGTGATCCAGAAGTCGAGCAACGTCGGCACGACCAAGATTTCCCAGCAACTCACCGCCCAGCAGATGTGGGAAGGTTTCTCGGCCGTGGGTTTTGGCCAGAAACCGCAGATTGCCTTCCCTGGCGCGGCCAGCGGCCGCCTGCGCCCTTACAAGACCTGGCGGCCCGTCGAGCAGGCCACCATGTCCTACGGCTACGGCCTGTCGGCCAGCCTGCTGCAGATGACGCGCTCGTACACGGTGTTCGCCAACGACGGCCGGGTGATTCCCGCGACCATGCTCAAGCGTGACGAGCCGCCCGTGGGCGTGCCTATCTTTTCCGAGCGCACGGCCAACCAGGTGCGCCACATGCTGGCCCTGGCGGCGGGCCCGGGCGGCACCGGCCAGAAGGCCCAGACCGTGGGCTACTCGGTGGGCGGCAAGTCGGGCACGGCGCGCAAGCAGGTCGGCAAGAACTATGCCGCGGGCAAGTACCGCGCCTGGTTCACCGGTCTCGCACCGATTGAAAAGCCGCGCGTGATCGTCGCCGTGATGGTCGACGAGCCCACCCAGGGCAGCGTCTACGGCGGCACGGTCGCGGCGCCCGTGTTCAGCGAAGTGGTCCAGCAGACGCTGCGGCTGATGGGCGTGCAACCCGACATGGCCGTGGTGCCGCAAATCGTCGCCAACCCGGTGGAGGAGTCCCTGTGAGCATTTTTCAACTGACTTCCACGCCGCAGGCCTATGAATGGCTGCGCAGCCGGGTCAAGGGCGGCCTGCAGACCGACAGCCGCCAGGTCGCGCCCGGCGATGCCTTCATTGCCTGGCCGGGTGCCGCCACCGATGGCCGCGCCCATGTGGCCATGGCCCTGGCGCGTGGCGCCGTGGCCTGCCTGGTCGAGGCCGAAGGCGTGGAAGCTTTCCATTTTGACGATGCGCGCATCGCCGCGCTGCCAGGCCTCAAGGCTGCCAGCGGCGAGATTGCCGCACTGTGGTTCGACCGGCCCAGCGAACAGCTGCAGGTGCTGGCCGTCACGGGCACCAACGGCAAGACCACCACCGCCTGGTGGCTGGCCCATGCGCTGGCCCAGCGCGCGCTGGACGGCAAGCAGGGCTGTGCCCTGGTGGGCACGCTGGGCGTGGGCGTTCCGCCGCGGCTGGAAGACACGGGCATGACCACGCCCGACCCGGTGCGCCTGCAGCGCGCGCTGCGCGAGTACGTGGACGCGGGCGTTGCCGCCTGCGCCATGGAAGCTTCGTCCATCGGCCTGGCCGAGCACCGCCTGGCGGGCACACGCATACGCGTGGCGATCTTCACCAATTTCACCCAGGACCACCTCGACTACCACCTGAACATGGACGCCTATTGGCAGGCCAAGAAGGCCTTGTTCGATTGGCCAGGCCTGCAGGCGGCAGTGATCAATGTGGACGACGCCCATGGCGCCCGCCTGTGGGCCAGCCTGCAGGCGCGCGATCTCGATGTCTGGAGCGTGTCCACCCAGGGGCCGGCGCGCTTGCAGGCCAAGGACATCAGCCTGGGCCGCGAAGGCCTGCAGTTCACCGTCATCGAAGAAGCGCACAGCCATGTGCTGCAGACCCGCCTGGTCGGACAGTACAACGTGACGAATCTGCTGGGCGTGCTGGCCTCGCTGCGCGCGCTGGGCCTGAGCCTGGACCAGGCCGTGGCGGCCTGCGACCAGCTCGAACCCGTGCCCGGGCGCATGGAGCAGATCGTCCAGCCCGGCCAACCGCTGGTGGCCATTGATTACGCGCACACGCCGGATGCACTGGAGCAGGCGCTCAAGGCCTTGCGGCCCGCGGCCCGCCAGCGCGGCGGTCGCCTGTGGTGCGTGTTCGGCTGCGGCGGCAACCGCGATGCGAGCAAGCGCCCGCTGATGGGCGAGATGGCCCAGCGCCACGCCGACTGCGTGGTGGTGACCAGCGACAACCCGCGCAATGAAGATCCGGACGCCATCATGGCCCAGATCCTGGGCGGCATGTCGCCGTCCAAAGTGCTGCATTCGGAAGTGGACCGCGCGGCGGCCATTGCCCAGGCACTGGCCGAAGCCGGTCCCAAGGACGTGGTGCTGATCGCCGGCAAGGGACACGAGGAATACCAGGAGAGCGGGGGCGTCAAGCGCCCGTTTTCCGACATGGCCCAGGCGCGCAAGGCGCTGGCGGCCCGCGAAGGAATGCACCGGTCATGATGACCTTGAACCAAGCGCTGGCCCTGATCCAGCCCCACATCCCCCATGCCCGTCTGGTCGGCGACGGCCAGACCCTGGTCACGCGCGTGCACACCGACACGCGCAGCCTGCAGGCCGGCGATTTGTTCGTGGCCCTCAAGGGCGAGCGTTTCGACGCCAACGATTTCCTGGCCCAGGCCAAGGCCAGCGGCGCGGCCGCGGCCATCGGCCATTGCGGCCGCCTGGCCGAAGCCGGACTGTCCGGCATCGAAGTCGATGACAGCCTGGCCGCGCTCGGCGCCCTGGGCGCTGCCTGGCGCGCCCAGTTTTCCCTGCCGCTGATCGCCGTCACCGGCAGCAACGGCAAGACCACGGTCACGCAGATGATTGCCGCCATTCTGTCGGCCCAGGCCGGCGAGGCCGCCCTGGCCACGCGCGGCAACTTCAACAACGACATCGGCGTGCCGCTGACGCTGCTGCGCCTGACGGCCGCCCACCGCCTGGCGGTGGTCGAGCTGGGCATGAACCACCCGGGCGAGATCGCCCAGCTGGCGCGCATGGCCCAGCCCACGGTGGCGCTGGTCAACAACGCCCAGCGCGAGCACCTGGAGTTCATGCACACCGTGCAGGCCGTGGCCGAGGAAAACGGCGCCGTGCTGGCCGCGCTGCCCGCCGATGGCGTGGCGGTGTTCCCCGCGGGCGAGGAATTTACGGCGCTGTGGCAAGGCCTGGCGCAAGACCGCACCTGCCTGCAGTTTGGCGAGCAGGCGGCCGGCGTTCCGGCGGCAGGCGCTCCGGCGGCCGGCGCACCGGTGCATGCGCTGGCGGCCACCTGGCAGCAGGGCGCCTGGCAGGTGCGCATTGCCACGCCCCAGGGCGAATTCGAGGCGCGCCTGCAGATTGCCGGCCGCCACAACGTGCGCAATGCGCTGGCCGCGACCGCCTGCGCGCTGGCCGCGGGCGTGCCGCTGGCGGCGATTGCCGCGGGCCTGAGCGCCTTCCAGCCGGTGACCGGACGTTCGCGCGCCTTGAGCGTGGCGATCCAGGGCCGCGGCATCACGGTGGTCGATGACAGCTACAACGCCAACCCCGATTCCATGCGGGCGGCGATCGACGTGCTGGCCGAACTGCCCGCGCCGCGCTGGCTGGTGATGGGCGACATGGGCGAAGTCGGCGACCAGGGGCCGCAGTTCCACGCCGAGGCCGGTGCCTATGCGCGGGAAAAAGGCATCGAACGGCTGCTGGCGCTCGGAGCGCAAAGCACGCACGCTGTCGCGGCCTGTGGCGCGGCGGCCCAACATTTTGAAGACATGGCATCGCTGCTGGCAGCGGTGCGGGAAGGGCTGCCCGCGGTGGGCAGCCTATTGATCAAGGGATCTCGGTTCATGAAGATGGAACAGGTAGTGCAGGCCGTTCAGGCCAGCGCAGACACAAGCCCCCGTGCAGCATCGGAGTCCACATGCTGCTGATACTCTTCCAATGGCTGCAAGGCTTGTCGCCGGAATTCGGCTTTCTGCGGGTCTTCCAGTACCTGACGCTGCGCGCCGTGATGGCCGCGCTCACCGCCCTGGTGATCGGCCTCGCGGCCGGCCCGCGCGTGATCCGCCTGTTGACTTCGCTGAAGATCGGCCAGCCGGTGCGCGGCTACGGCATGGAAACCCATCTGGTCAAGAGCGGCACGCCCACCATGGGCGGCGTGCTGATCCTGTTGTCCATCGCCATTTCCACGCTGCTGTGGTTCGACCTGTCGAACCGCTTTGTCTGGATCGTGCTGCTGGTGACGCTGGGTTTTGGTGCCATCGGCTGGGTCGATGACTGGCGCAAGGTGGTCAACAAGGACCCCGAAGGCATGCGTTCGGGGGAAAAGTACTTCTGGCAGTCGGTGATCGGCCTGCTGGCCGCGCTCTACCTGGTGTTCAGCATTTCCGAGAACAACAACGTCCAGGTGTTCGAACTGTTCATCCGCTGGGTGCAGTCGGGCTTCTCCATGGACTTGCCGCCCAAGGCCGGCCTGCTCGTGCCTTTCTTCAAGGAAGTCAGCTATCCGCTGGGCGTGCTGGGTTTTGTCATCCTGACCTATCTGGTGATCGTGGGATCGAGCAACGCCGTCAACCTGACCGACGGCCTCGACGGCCTGGCCATCATGCCGGTGATCATGGTCGGCTCGGCGCTGGGCGTGTTCGCCTATGTGACGGGCAGCGTCAACTTCGCCAAGTACCTGCTGTTCCCGCACATTCCCGGCTCCGGTGAGCTGCTGATCTTCTGCGCCGCCATGGCGGGCGCGGGTCTGGCTTTCCTGTGGTTCAACGCCCACCCGGCCCAGGTCTTCATGGGCGACGTCGGCGCGCTGGCCCTGGGCGCGGCGCTGGGCACGATCGCCGTGATCGTGCGCCAGGAAATCGTGCTGGCCATCATGGGCGGCATCTTTGTCGCCGAAGCCGTGTCGGTGATGCTGCAGGTGGTCTGGTTCAAGTACACCAAGAAGCGCTACGGCCAGGGCCGTCGTCTGCTGAAGATGGCGCCGCTGCACCACCATTTCGAGAAAAGCGGCTGGAAGGAAACGCAGGTCGTGACCCGTTTCTGGATCATCACCATGCTGCTGTGCCTGATCGGCCTGTCGACGCTGAAACTGCGATGAATACCGCTTCCACTCCACTGCCCACCGACGGCCTGCTGCCGCACGAGCTGGCGTCCGTGCCCGAGGCGACGGACGCCGCGGCCTTGCCCACGGCCTTGCCCGTGGCGGACGACGCTCAGGCGGAAGCAGTGTCCGAAACGGCGGCAGTGCTGCCGCTCGATGTCCCCGCGCCGGCACAGCCCGTGCCGCCATTGAGCAGCCTGCGTGCGGCCGAAGATGCCGCGGCCTTCGTGGCCCAGATTTTTGCCCAGGTGGCCGCGCCCGACGCGGCCCCCGAACCAGGCGCCGATGCGGCCCTGGCGGCGCCTGAAGCCGAGCCTGCGCTGCCGCCCGTGCCCGCGGGCTGGCCGCAGGCGGACGCGCTGCCGCTGCAAGGCCAGCAACTGCTGGTGCTGGGCCTGGGCGCTTCGGGCCTGGCCATGGCCCGCTGGTGTACCCGCCTGGGTGCGCAGGTGACCGTGGCCGATACGCGTGAAGCGCCGCCGCAGCTGGCGGTGCTGGCGCAGGAGCTGCCCCAGGTGCGCTTTGTCGCTGGAGCCTTCGACGCGGCCCTGCTCGACGGCCAGAATTTCGCCGCGGTCTACCGCTCTCCCGGCCTGAGCCCGGCGCAGGTTGCGCCCGTGCTGGATGCGGCCCTGGCCCTTGGCATGCGCCTGGGCGGTGAGCTCGATCTGTTTTCCCTGGCCTTGCAGGCCTTGGCCGCGGGCCACGGCTACCAGCCGGCGGTGCTGGCGATCACCGGCACCAACGGCAAGACCACGGTCACTTCGCTCACGGGCCAGCTGCTGGAGCATGCGGGCCTGAGCGTGGCCGTGGCCGGCAATATCGGCCCGACCCTGCTGGACACGCTGGCCGGCCATATCGATGCCGGCAATCTGCCCCAGGCCTGGGTGCTGGAGCTGTCGAGCTTCCAGCTCGATGCGGCCACGGGCTTCGAGCCCACGGCGGCGGCCGTGCTCAATATCAGCCAGGACCATCTGGACTGGCATGGCAGCCTCGCGGCCTATGCCGCGGCCAAGGCCCGGATCTTCGGCACCCAAGGCCTGATGGTGCTCAACCGCGAAGACGAGGCCGTCATGCAGATGCTGCCGGCGCCCACACGCGTCAAGCTGCAGCGTCCGCAGGAGCGCGCCCATGTGACTTTCGGCGGCGACATGCCGCGCCGTCCGGGCGACTTCGGCATCGAAGTCGTGGCCGGCATGGCCTGGCTGGTGCGCGCGCTCGAAGCCGACGAGGCCGGCAAGCGCGCACGTGCGCCGCAGGACGACTTGCACATCCAGCGCCTGATGCCCGCCGATGCGCTGCGCATTCGCGGACGGCACAACGCCATCAACGCCTTGTCGGCGCTGGCCCTGGCCACGGCCGCGGGCGGCGCGCTCGCGCCCATGCTGTTCGGTCTGCGCGAATACCGCGGCGAGCCGCACCGTGTCGAGCCTGTGGGCGTGGTCGGCGAAGTCGAGTACTTCGATGACAGCAAGGGCACGAACGTGGGTGCCACCGTGGCCGCCCTGACCGGCCTGGGGGCCGATAGACGCCTGGTGGTCATCATGGGCGGCCAAGGCAAGGACCAGGATTTCTCGCCGCTGGCCGCGCCCGTGGCGCGCTATGCGCGCGCCGTGGTGCTGATCGGGCGCGATGCGCCGCTGATCCGCGCGGCCCTCGAAGCCAGCGGCGTGGCGCTGCTCGCGGCCGACTCCATGGTCCA
The DNA here is from genome assembly GCF_025421555.1 of Acidovorax bellezanensis. Lineage (NCBI taxonomy): Bacteria > Pseudomonadati > Pseudomonadota > Betaproteobacteria > Burkholderiales > Comamonadaceae > Acidovorax > Acidovorax bellezanensis. The sequence continues at coordinate 674,328 of NZ_JAODYH010000003.1, read as the reverse complement.
GGCCGTGGCGGTCGCCCAGTCCCAGGCCCGGCCCGGCGATGCCGTGCTGATGTCGCCGGCCTGCGCGAGTTTCGACATGTTCAAGGACTACGAAGACCGCGCGCACCAGTTCGTGCAGGCCGTGCAAGGCCTGGCGCAGGACGCCGGCCATGACTTGGAGGGCTGGGTGTGAGCGCCGTTTCCGCCTTCACGCAACGCCTGACCGACTGGTTCGGCGGCCTGTCGGAAAAGGCCGTCGATGTGCTGCCGGTGCGCGTGGGCGGGCCGCAGTACCGGCGCCCCACGGTCACGCCAGCCAGCGTGCTGGGGCTGGATCAGGCGCTGATCTGGATGGTCATCGGGCTGCTGGCCTGGAGCATCGTGATGGTGTATTCGGCGTCGATCGCGATGCCCGACAACCCGCGCTTCGGCAAGATTGCGCCCACCCATTTCCTGGTGCGCCACACCATGTCGATCGCCATGGCGTTTGTCGGCGCGCTGCTGGCCTTCCAGGTGTCGATGGCCACCTGGGAGCGCATGGCGCGCAAGCTGTTCATTTTTTCGCTGATTCTGCTGGTGGCCGTGCTGATCCCCCATGTGGGAACGGTTGTGAACGGCGCGCGGCGCTGGCTGTCGCTGGGCATCATGAATTTCCAGCCTTCGGAGCTGGCCAAATTCGCGGTGCTGATCTATGCGGCCGACTACATGGTGCGCAAGATGGCGGTGAAGGAGCGGTTCTTCCGCGCCGTGCTGCCCATGGGCGCGGCCGTGGTGGTGGTCGGCGTGCTGCTGCTGGCCGAGCCCGACATGGGCGCATTCATGGTGATCGTGGTGATCGCCATGGGCATCCTGTTCCTCGGCGGCGTGAACGCACGCATGTTCTTCCTGATCGCCTTCCTGGTGGTGATGGCCTTCGTCATCATGATTGCCTTGTCCGACTGGCGGCGCGAGCGGATCTTTGCCTACCTCAACCCCTGGGACGAAAAGCACGCCCTGGGCAAGGGCTACCAGTTGTCGCATGCGCTGATTGCCATCGGTCGCGGCGAGATTTTCGGCGTCGGCCTGGGACGCAGCGTGGAAAAGCTGCACTGGCTGCCCGAAGCGCATACCGACTTTCTGCTGGCCGTGATCGGCGAGGAGTTCGGACTGATAGGCGTGCTGACGCTGATCGTCATGTTCCTCTGGATCACGCGCCGCATCATGCACATCGGCCGCCGCGCCGTGGCCCTGGACCGGGTGTTTGCCGGTCTGGTCGCCCAGGGCGTGGCCATCTGGGTGGGCTTCCAGTGCTTCATCAACATGGGGGTGAACCTCGGAGCCCTGCCTACCAAGGGGCTGACCTTGCCTTTCATGAGCTTTGGGGGATCGGCGATTTTGATGAATCTGGTGGCGTTAGCCGTGGTGTTGCGCGTGGACTATGAAAACAAGGAACTCATGCGCGGAGGTCACGCATGAGCAAGACCGCATTGATCATGGCCGGCGGTACCGGCGGCCATATTTTCCCGGGACTGGCCGTGGCCCATGCCTTGCGCGAGCGCGGCTGGCAGGTGCATTGGCTGGGCGCGCCGAACAGCATGGAAGCGCGGCTCGTGCCGCCCCAGGGTTTTGCGCTGGAAACCATTGATTTCTCCGGCGTGCGCGGCAAGGGGCTGGTGACGCTGGCCCTGCTGCCGCTGCGCCTGCTCAAGGCCTTCTGGCAGGCGCTGGCCGTGGTGCGGCGCGTCAAGCCCGACGTGGTCATCGGCCTGGGCGGCTACATCAGCTTCCCCGGCGGCATGATGGCCGTGCTGGCCGGCAAGCCGCTGGTGCTGCACGAACAAAATTCGGTGGCCGGCATGGCCAACAAGGTGCTGGCCAGCGTGGCCGACCGGGTGTTCACGGCCTTTCCCAAGGTGTTCGCCAAAGGCCAGTGGGTCGGCAATCCGCTGCGCACGGCCTTCACCAGCCAGCCAGCGCCGGCCGAGCGCTTTGCCGGCCGCAGCGGGCCGCTGCGCCTGCTGGTGGTGGGCGGCAGCCTCGGCGCCCGGGCACTCAACGACATCGTGCCCCAGGCCTTGGCCCTGATTCCTGCCGACCAGCGTCCGCAGGTGCTGCACCAAAGCGGCGCCGCGCAGATCGACGCCTTGCGGGCCAACTACGCCGCTGCTGGCGTGGAAGCAACACTTACGCCCTTCATCGATGACACGGCCCAGGCCTTTGCCGATGCCGATGTGATCGTCTGCCGCGCGGGCGCCAGCACCGTGACCGAGATCGCCGCCGTGGGCGCAGCCGCGGTCTACGTGCCGTTTCCTTCGGCCGTGGACGACCACCAAACCAGCAATGCCCGCTTCATTGTTGACACCGGCGGTGGATGGTTGCTGCCACAGCGTGAAATGAACGCTGAAATGTTGTCCAATATGCTACAAAATATGCAGCGCTCCTCGCTTTTGGAGCGCGCAGAACAAGCTAAAAACATGCAAAAGATTGAGGCGACCACCGCGGTGGTGCGCGCGTGCGAGGAATTGGCGTCATGAAACACGCCATCCACCACATCCATTTCGTCGGTCTGGGCGGTTCGGGCATGAGCGGCATTGCCGAAGTGCTGAACAACCTGGGCTACCAGATTTCCGGCTCCGACCTGGTCGACAGCCCCAGCCTGCGTCGTCTGCAGGCCCTGGGCATCACCACCCACGTCGGTCATGCGGCGGCGCACATCGAAGGCGCCGATGCCGTGGTGACGTCCACCGCCGTGAAGGCCGACAACCCCGAAGTGCTGGCCGCCCGCGAGAAGAAGATTCCCGTGGTGCCGCGCGCGCTGATGCTGGCCGAGCTGATGCGCTTCAAGCAGGGCATCGCGATTGCCGGCGCCCATGGCAAGACCACCACCACCAGCCTGGTGACCAGCGTGCTGGCCGAGGCCGGACTCGATCCGACCTTCGTCATTGGCGGCAAGCTCAACAGCGCCGGCGCCAATGCCAAGCTGGGCCAGGGCGACTACATCGTGGTCGAGGCCGACGAGTCGGATGCATCGTTCCTGAACCTGCTGCCGGTGATGGCCGTGGTCACGAACATCGATGCCGACCACATGGAAACCTACGGTCACGACTTCGGCAAGCTCAAGAGCGCGTTCGTCGATTTCCTGCACCGCATGCCGTTCTATGGCCGCGCCGTGCTGTGCGTGGACAGTCCCGCGGTGCGCGACATCCTGCCGAACGTGGCGCGTCCGGTCACCACCTACGGCTTTGCCGAGGGTGCCCAGGTGCGGGCCGTCAACGTGCAGGCGCGCGGCGGTGAGATGCACTTCACCGTGCGCCGCGAAGGCCAGCCGGGCAATGGCGGCTATCCCGATCTGGACGTGGTGCTGAGCCTGCCGGGCGAGCACAACGTGCTCAACGCCCTGGCGGCCGTGGCCGTGGCCATGGAACTCGAGATCGACGATGCCGCGCTGCTGCGCGCGCTGCTCAATTTCAAGGGTGTGGGCCGGCGCTTCCAGAGCTACGGCGAGCTGCCCAGCAGCGACGGCGGCCGTTTCAGCCTCATCGACGACTACGGCCACCACCCGGTGGAAATGGCGGCCACGCTGGCCGCGGCGCGCGGCGCCTTTCCCGGTCAGCGGCTGGTGCTGGCCTTCCAGCCCCACCGCTACAGCCGCACGCGCGACTGCTTCGAGGATTTCGTCAAGGTCATTGGCGGCGCCGATGTGGTGCTGCTGACCGAAGTCTATGCCGCTGGCGAGGCGCCCATTGTGGCCGCCGACGGCCGCTCACTGAGCCGCGCCCTGCGCGTGGCCGGGCGCGTCGAGCCGGTGTTTGTGGAAAACGTGGCCGATCTGCCCCAGGCCATCGCGGAAAATGCCCGCGCCGGGGACGTCGTGCTGTGCATGGGGGCGGGCTCCATCGGGGCCGTGCCAGGAAAAGTGGCGGAAATGCTGGACAACAGCGGACTGTCAACGCAGGACGGAGCAGGGGTATGAGCGGTTTGGACGCCAAGGCGAATATGAATATCGATGTGCAGGCACTGGGCAAGGTCGCCGTGCTGATGGGTGGGCGTTCGTCCGAGCGCGAAGTCTCGCTGATGTCGGGCGGCGGCGTGCTGGCCGCGCTGCTGGCGCGCGGCGTGGACGCGCATGCCTTTGATCCCGCCGAGCGCGATCTGTCGGCACTCAAGGCCGAAGGTTTTGCGCGCTGCTTCATCGCCCTGCACGGCCGCTACGGCGAAGACGGCACGGTACAAGGCGCGCTGGAGCTGCTGGACATTCCCTACACCGGCCCTGGCGTGATGGCTTCGAGCATCGCCATGGACAAGATCATGACCAAGCGCATCTGGCGCTTTGAAGGCCTGCCGACGCCGGACTGGCGCCTGGTGGCCAGCGCCGAGGAAACCCGCGAGGCCCTGGCTGCGCTGGGCGCGCCGATGATCGTCAAGCCCGCGCGCGAAGGCTCGACCATCGGCCTGACCAAGGTCAGCACCGCCGAGGAATGCGCCAAGGCCTACCAACTGGCCTCGCAATACGACCCCGAAGTGCTGTGCGAACAGTTCATCGAAGGCGACGAGACCACCTGCCCGCTGCTCGAAGAAGCAGGCGTGGTCAAGGCGCTGCCGGTGATCCGCATCGTGGCGCCCGAAGGCAACTACGACTACCAGAACAAGTATTTCACCGACACCACGCAGTACCACTGCCCCAGCGGCCTGCCGCTGGCGGAAGAGCAGGCGATACAGCGCATCGTCGAAAAAGCCTTTCGCACGCTGGGCTGCCGCGGCTGGGCGCGCGCGGACATCATGATCCGCGCCAGCGACCGTGCGCCTTTCCTGCTGGAAATCAACACTTCGCCAGGCATGACCAGCCACTCGCTGGTGCCCATGGCGGCACGCGCTTCGGGCATCAGCTACGAAGACCTGTGCCTGCGCATCCTGGCCAGTGCATCGCTCGACGGAGGCGCTGCAAGGCCATGAAACGCTCGCTGCCCGCCCCCATCGACGTCAAGCTCATGAACGTGACCGCTTCGGTCCTGTTGCTGGGCTGCGCGGCGTTGGTGTTGGCGGCCGTGAGCTGGTGGGTGGTGCGACACCCGGCGTTTTCCATCGGCCGCATCATCGTCGAGGGCGAGATGCTGCACAACAACGCAGTGACGCTGCGCGCGAATGTCGCGCCCAGCCTCACGGGCAACTTCTTCACCATCGATCTGCGCGCGGCGCGCGAGACGTTCGAGCAGGTGCCCTGGGTGCGCGAAGCCAAGGTGCGGCGCGAATACCCGAACAGCCTGCGGGTGGAGTTGCACGAGCATGTGGCCGAAGCTTTCTGGGGCCCGGACACGGGTGCCGAGATGGTCAACAGCTTCGGTGAAGTGTTCGAGGCCAACATCGGCGAACTCGAACGCGACGGCATTCCGCGCCTGCAGGGGCCGGAAGGCACCTCGCAGCAGGTGCTGCAGGTCTACCGCATGCTCGCGCCCGCGCTGGCGCCGCTGAATCTGGAGATCGACGAGCTGGTGCTCAACGACCGCGGCAGCTGGAAAGCGCGCCTGGCGAATGACGCCCAGGTCGAGCTCGGCGGCGGCACGGTGGAGCAGGTGCTGCAGCGCGTGCAGCGCTTTGCGCGCACGCTGGGCGCGGTCACGGCGCAGTACCAGCGCCGCGCCGACGCGCTGCAATCGGTGGATTTGCGTTACGAAGACGGCTATGCGCTGCGGCTGCAGGGCGTGAGCACAGTACAGGGCAAGGCCTTGCCCCCCAACAGACCCAAACCCCAGCCCAAGCCGGCTGCGGCCCGGCGCTGAAGAAGAGGTGAAGCGCATGCAAAAGAACGACAAGACGGGACCAACTGAGGGCGGACTCTGATATGGCAAGAGAATACAAAGATGTGGTCGTTGGCCTGGACATTGGCACAGCCAAGGTCATGGCCGTGGTGGCTGAAGTGCTGCCCAACGGTGAGCTCAAGCTCGCCGGGCTGGGCGTTGCGCCGAGCAACGGGCTCAAGCGCGGCGTGGTGGTGAACATCGACGCGACGGTGCAAAGCATCCAGCTGGCGCTCAAGGAGGCCGAGCTGATGGCCGACTGCAAGATCCAGCGGGTCTGCACGGGCATCACCGGCAGCCATATCCGCGGGCTCAACTCCAGCGGCATGGTGGCCGTGAAGGACAAGGAAGTCACGCCCGCCGACGTGGCCCGGGTGGTGGAGACCGCCAAGGCGATCAACATCTCCTCGGACCAGCGCCTGCTGCTGGTCGAACCACAGGAGTTCGTGATCGACGGCCAGGACGTGAAGGAGCCTATCGGCATGAGCGGCATCCGCCTCGAAGCCAAGATCCATATCGTCACTGGCGCGCAAAGCGCGGCCGAGAACATCATCAAGTGCGTGCGCCGCTGCGGCCTGGAAGTCGAACAGCTGCTGCTCAATCCGCTGGCCTCGAGCCAGGCGGTGCTGACCGACGACGAGCGTGAACTGGGCGTGGCCGTGGTCGACATCGGCGCGGGCACGACCGACGTGGCGATCTTCACCGGCGGCGCGATCCGCCACACGGCCGTGATCCCGATTGCCGGCGACCTGATCACCAGCGACATCGCCATGGCGCTGCGTACGCCGACCAAGGACGCGGAAGACATCAAGGTCGAAAGCGGTTACGCCAAGCAACTGCTGGCCGACCCGGACAGCCAGGTGGAAGTGCCCGGCCTGGGCGACCGCAGCCCGCGCATGATCAGCAAGCAGGCGCTGGCCGGCGTGATCGAGCCGCGCGTCGAGGAAATCTTCTCGCTGGTGCAGCAGGTGATCCGTGAATCGGGCTACGAAGAAGTGCTGTCGTCGGGCATCGTGCTCACCGGCGGCAGCTCGGTCATGCCCGGCATGGTGGAGCTGGCCGAGGACATCTTCCTCAAGCCCGTGCGCCGCGGCATCCCCAAGTATTCGAGCGCCCTGGCCGACATGGTGGCCCAGCCCCGGTCGGCGACGGTGATGGGCCTGCTGGACGAAGCCCGGCTGGCGCGCATGCGTGGTTTCAAGGTGGCACAAAAGAGTGGGTCGATGAAGACCGCTTTTGGCCGTTTCAAAGACTTCATTGTGGGAAACTTCTAGCCATGAATGCCATTCGATTGCGCATTACCGGCCCGCCCACGGATGTCCGAATACCAAGTGATTCCAGGATTTCCAATCAAACGGCCGTGACCCCCAATATTAAAGTTTCAGGAGCAGCAACATGACCATCGAAATGATCGAAGCCGAAGAGTTCAACCAGGGCACACAGATCAAGGTGATCGGAGTGGGCGGTGGCGGCAGCAATGCCGTCGAGCACATGATTGCCCGCAATGTGCAGGGCGTGGAGTTCGTCTGCGCCAACACCGATGCGCAAGCATTGATCCGCAGCGCCGCGCACCGCACCATCCAGCTCGGCCAAAGCGGCCTGGGCGCTGGCAGCAAGCCGGAAAAGGGCCGTGAAGCCGCCGAAGCCGCAGTGGACGACATCCGCGCGGCCATCGACGGCGCGCACATGCTGTTCATCACCGCCGGCATGGGCGGCGGCACGGGCACGGGCGCAGCGCCCGTGATCGCGCGCGTGGCCAAGGAAATGGGCATTCTCACCGTCGGTGTGGTGACCAAGCCTTTCGACTGGGAAGGCGGCCGCCGCATGACCAATGCCGACAACGGCCTCAACGAACTCGAAGCCAATGTCGACTCGCTGATCGTGGTGCTCAACGAAAAGCTGCTGGACGTGCTGGGTGACGACATCACCCAGGACGAAGCTTTCGCCCATGCCAACGACGTGCTGAAGAACGCCGTCGGCGGTATCGCTGAAATCATCAACGAATACGGCCAGGTGAACGTCGACTTCGAAGACGTGCGCACCGTGATGGGCGAGCCCGGCAAGGCCATGATGGGCACGGCCACGGCCGCCGGCCCTGACCGCGCGCGCATCGCCGCGGAGCAAGCCATTGCCTGCCCGCTGCTCGAAGGCATCGACCTGTCGGGCGCCAAGGGCGTGCTGGTGCTGGTCACGGCGTCCAAGGGCAGCCTCAAGCTGTCCGAGTCGCGTCTGGCCATGAACACCATCAATGCCTACGCTTCGCCCGACGCGCACGTGATCTTCGGCGCTGCCTATGACGACAGCCTGGGCGAAGAAATCCGCGTCACGGTGGTCGCCACCGGCCTGGCCCGTCCCAATGCACGCCGCCAGAACATGGCCGTGCTGCAAGGCGGTCTGCGCACCGGCACCGACAACCTGAGCTACCAGATGCCCACGGCCAACATGGGCAGCGCCCAGGGCGCGGGCGGTCTGGGCGGCACGGGCCACAGCACGGACTTCGGCAACATGGGCAACATGTCCGTGCCCAGCGTCTGGCGCACCAACCGCACCCAGGCCGCGGCCCGGGTCGACGCACTGGCTTCGGGCGGCATGGAAGACCTGGAAATCCCGGCCTTCCTGCGCAAGCAGGCAGATTGAGCCAAAGCACCCCCTGATCCGCTTCGCGTCTCCCCCCTCTCATCCTTCGGTGGAGGGGGGCGGCAGCCTCGCTGCGCGACGGCGCTTGCTCGCTGCCCCCATGCTAGGGCACGCCAGTTGCGTGGGTCTTTGGTGGTGCGAGCGCTGAGAAGCACTCTCTTGCGAAATTCATCGCGGTCATAGCCAAGACGGTGTCCCGGCCATGGCCGGGACATGGCTGGCGAACTTAAAATGGTCATATGTTGAAGCAACGCACCCTCAAGACCATTACCCGTGCTGTGGGCGTGGGCCTGCACAGCGGCCAGCGCGTCGAGCTGACCCTGCGTCCCGCTCCCCCCGATACGGGCATTGTGTTTCGGCGCGTTGATCTGCCCGAACCTGTCGATATTCCGATCTCCGCGCATGCGGTGACGGACACCCGCATGGCGTCGACGATTGGCGAGGGCGGGGCCAAGGTACACACCGTGGAGCACCTGATGTCGGCCGTTGCCGGCCTGGGGCTGGACAATCTGTACATCGACATCACGGCCGAGGAAGTCCCCATTCTTGACGGCTCGTCCTCGTCCTTCGTGTTCCTGCTGCAAAGCGCGGGCGTGGAGTTGCAGGACGCACCCAAGCGCTTCATCCGTGTCATCCGGCCGGTGGAAGTGCGTGAAGGCGAAGGCAAGAACCTCAAGTGGGCGCGCTTCGACCCCTATCACGGCTTCAAGCTGCGCTTCGAAATCGATTTCGCCCACCCGGCGGTCGATTCCACCGGCCAGTGCGTGGAGTTCGATCTGGGCGAGGACAACTATGTGCGCGACATCGCGCGTGCGCGCACGTTCGGCTTCACCAAGGACGTGGAAATGCTGCGCACCCATGGTCTGGCGCTGGGCGGAGGCCTGGACAACGCCATCGTCATGGACGACTACAAGGTGCTCAACAGCGACGGCCTGCGCTACGACGACGAGTTCGCCAAGCACAAGATCCTCGACGCCATCGGCGACCTGTTCATGATCGGCAAGCCCCTGCTTGCGGCCTACAGCGCTTTCCGTTCGGGCCACGGCATGAACAACCAGCTGCTGCGTGCCTTGCTGGACCAGCCCGATGCCTGGGAAATCGTCACTTTCGACAACGAACGCCTGGCCCCCAAGGGCTTTGCCGAACCGGTGCGCGCCTGGTGAGCGGCGCGGCCCAGGAAATGCCATGCTGATTTTCCGCGCCCTGGTGGGTTTTCTGCTGCTGGCTTCGCTGCTGTGCTTTGCGTTCTATGTGGGCACGGGCCAGCCCGGCTACAAGCGCTGGGGCTTGCTGGTGCTCAAGTGGACGGTGATCGCGGCCCTGGCATTTTTTGGCGTGCTGCTGCTGGAACGTGTCCTAGGCTGAGCAGAAACACGGCCTGCGCCGCGCCAGGAATCACTGACCCGCTCTCAAAATCTGCGTCCGGGCGGCGCAAGTGTTTCACTTTTTAAACAAACTAGCCCCCTGTATTTGTGTCGATCGGCTTCCTCTGTGAATACAAGCGGAGCTAAGGCAAACCTTGTGTAAAGCGCACCTGCAAAAGCCCGCAAATCCGGGTGGATGGGGGATCATGCAGACACATCAAGCAAACCGACAAGGGGGCAATATGACACTTCACAGCGTTCTGCGCACAGGTACCTGGGCTGCTGCAGCCGGCCTGGCCTTGACCGTCTTTGCGCCGCAGGCTTCGGCCCAGCCCAACGGTCATGGGAATGACTACCGCGGCGCCCCGCAGGCGCACAATGCGCCGTCGCCATACCATCCTGGCGCGACCATGCCTGGCCGCAAGCCAGGCCACGCGCAAGCTCCTGGGCGCGGCGCCGGCCCGAACCACAACCTGTACCGCGGCGGCAAATTGCCACCGGCCTGGCGCAGCAAGCACTATGTCGTGGATGATTGGCGCGGCCATGGGTTGAGCCGTCCGGCACGCGGTCATCGCTGGGTGCAGGCCGGGTCCGACTACCTGCTGGTGAGCATCGCCAGCGGCCTGATTGCGCAAATCGTTCTGCGCTGAGCGGGTCTTGCGCTGGACGGCACTGCCGCCCGCGTTCCTCCCACCTTTGAAAGGAATCGTCATGACACGCTGGACTACTTCTGTACTGGCCACGGCCGTCGCACTCACCATGGGCCTGACGGCCACGATGGCCCAGGCCCAACCTGATCAACGCCACGGCGGCGGCCAAGGCCACTCGCAAGGCGGCGGTCACGGCAATGGGCGGCCCGACCATGGCCGCCCTGACCATGGTCGTCCGGACCATGGCCGTCCCGACCATGGCCGCCCAGGCCACGGCAACAATATGCGGCCCGACCATGGGCGCCCAGGCTACGGCCCGGGCATGCACCGCCCGCCGGGCCCGCCGCGGATGCATGGTCACTACCATGGCGCCGGCCCGCAGCACAACTGGGTGCGTGGCTCGCGCCTGCCGCCCCAGTACCGCGGCTACAGCTATGTGGTCAATGACTGGCGCGGTCACCGCCTGTCGCCTCCGCCGCGCGGCTACCACTGGGTGCAATACGGCAGCGACTACCTGCTGGTGGCGGTTGCCACGGGCTTGATTGCGCAGCTGATCCTGGCCAATTGAGGCCCGCACCGGTCACCGCCGGTACGAAAAAACCCGCCTGGCGTTCGCTCGGCGGGTTTTTGCGTTGTGGGACAGTCGGAAAATTCAGTAAGACCGCCCGCCCTTGTACATGGCGTGCTGGCGGCGCTGCAGCGGGGAGACTTCGGCCAGACGGGCCATGGCCGCGCCCGCATGGGCATGGGTGATGGCAATGCCCAGCGCATCGGCGGCGTCGGGGCCTGGCAGGCCGGGCAGTTGCAGCAGCCGTTTGACCATTTCCTGGATCTGGTCCTTGCCGGCACGGCCGTGGCCGGCCACGGCTTTTTTCATCTGCAAAGCCGTGTATTCGGCCACGGGCAGCAGGCTGGTGACCAGCGCCGCCAGCGCCGCGCCACGCGCCTGGCCCAGCAGCAGCGTGGACTGGGGGTTGACGTTGACGAACACGATTTCCACGGCCGACGCATCGGGCTGGTAGCGCTTGGCGACTTCGGTGATGCCGTCGAACAGCAGCTTGAGCCGGCCCGGCAGATCGCCCCGGTCCAGCGCCGTGGTGCGGATGGTGCCGCTGGCCACATAGCTCAGGCGCGGGCCGTCCACATCCACCACGCCGAAGCCGGTGGTCTGCAGGCCGGGGTCAATGCCAAGAATACGCATGCAAAAAATTCTTTCTCAGGGCCGTCATGGTAATGCCGTGTGCCCCATGCGGCGCATCACTATGCGCGCGCGCTGGGCCAGGTAGCTGGATTGGGGTTGCAGCGCGAAGCGCTTGGGCTGGGGCAGCATCACGGCCAGGCGCGCGGCTTCGGCGGCGCTGAGCCGGGAGGCGGGTTTGCGGAAGTATTGCTGGGCGGCGGCTTCGGCGCCAAAAATGCCCGGGCCCCATTCCACATGGTTGAGATAGATCTCGAGGATGCGCTGCTTGGTGAGAAACAGCTCCAGCAGCTTGGCCAGCACCAGCTCCTGGCCCTTGCGCGCAAAGTGGCGTTCGCCCGACAGCAGCAGGTTCTTGGCCAGCTGCTGGGTGATGGTCGAGCCGCCATAGATCTTCACCGGCTTGCGGCCCGCGACGCCGGCTTTTTCCTCGGCGCGCTGGTTGCGCTCCCAGGCTTTCTCGATCGCATCCCACTCCACGCCGTCATGGTCGACAAAGCCGTCGTCCTCGGCCGCCACCACGGCGCGCTTGAGGTGGTCGGAAATCTGCGCATAGGGCACCCATTGCTGGTGCCATTGGCCGAGCTTGCCGGCGTTCAGCAATTGCCAGGCTTCGGAGCGCTGGAAGCTGGTCGAGGCCGGATCGACCACGACCATGGTGGCGATGCGCAGCACAAAGAACAGCTCCAGCACCAGCGCGCCGCACAGCAGCAGGGCCAGCCAGCGCCAGACAGGCTGGACACGCATCATGCCTCCAGCAGCGCGCGCAGTTCGGCCAGCACCGGCGCGCCCGCGGGACGCACGCCGCGCCACAGCGCAAACGCTTCGGCGGCCTGTTCGACCAGCATGCCCAGGCCGTCGCGGCCGAGCGCACCGTGCTGCGCGGCCCAGTCCAGAAAGCCTTGCGCGGCGGGGCCGTACATCATGTCGTAGGCCAGGCAGCCCGGGCGCAGCACGCTCGCGGGCACGGGAACAGCCGCGCCGCCGAGGCTGCTGGCCGAGGCATTGATCACCAGATCGAAGTCTTGCGCGAAGTCCAGGCCCTGGGCCTGCAGGGCTACGCCATGGCGTGCGGCCAGCGCCGCGTGGCGTTCCACCAGTGCCTGTGCTTTTTCCACGGTGCGGTTGACGATGACGATGCGGCGTGGCTTCTGGGCCAGCAGCGGACCCAGGGCGCCGGCTGCCGCGCCGCCCGCGCCGATCAGCAGCAGATCGCGCCCGGCGATGGCCTGGCCGGCGTTCACGGTGATGTCGGCCACCAGGCCCAGGCCGTCGGTGTTGTCGGCATGGATGCGGCCGTCGGCCAGCACCAGCGTATTGGCCGCGCCGGCGAGTTGCACGCGCTCGCTGCAGCTGTCGGCGAGCTGCGCGGCTTCGAGCTTGAACGGCACGGTGACATTGCAGCCGCGCCCGCCGGCGGCGGCGAAGGCCTGGACGGCGGCGGTGAAGCCGTCGAGCGCGACCAGCTCACGCGTGTAGTGCAGGCTTTGCCCTGTCAGTGCGGCAAAGCGCGCATGGATCCAGGGCGAGCGGCTGTGCTCGACGGGGTGGCCCATGACGCAGTAAAGATCGACGGTGGATGGCATGGCAATGTGAAGGAACGACAGCAAAAAAACAGGCCGCGCAGCGCGCGAGGACTAGCGCACGCTGGTTTCCAGCGTTTGCTCGCGGGTGAACTTGAAGCGCGAGACCACGGCGATCTGGTCGGCCTTGGCGCGCATGGCCGTGCCGAAGCGGCTGAACGGGCCGGCGCTGCGGGCAATGGCCTCGGCGCGGCTGTCGAGCAGACGGTTGCCCGAGCTTTGCACGATTTCCGTGGCCAGCACCTGGCCGTCGTGGTTGACGGTGACGATCATGGTGAGCTCGCCGTAGAGTTTCTTGCCGGCCTGCTCGGGGAAGTTTTCCGTGCCCTTGTCCTCGACCTTGCGGCGCAAGGCATCGTAGTAGATCGCGTACACCTCTTCGCGCGTGGCGGGGCTGATGTAGCGCTTCTTGGGCCGGGCGTTCTCTTCGTTGATGCGCTTTTCGATTTCGGCCAGCAGCTTGACCAGTTGCTGGCGCTTCTCCTGCTGGCTGAGCTTGTCCTGGGACGGTGCGGCCTCGCGCGGATCGAGCGGCGCCATGGTCGCCACCCGCTGGCGCAGCTGGGTCAGCAGCACGGCTTGCTGCTCCTGCATGGCATCGAGCTTGCGCTGGGCCTCTTCGAAATCATCGCCCACGGCAGTCAGTGCCGAATAGGGCAGGGGGCTGGTGGCGCGCCCCTTGGCGGCTTCGCCACCGCCGGCCAGCGAGGCCTGGGCAATCGCCTGGGCTTTCTCCGGCCGTTCCTGGGACTTGGCGTTGACCAGGATGACTTCCAGCGGCGTGTCCTGGAACACGCGCTCGAAAGCCTGGGGGTGCACAAAGCGCACCGACAGCACGACCACGTGCAGCGCTATCGAGATACCGAGCGCAAGCTGCAGGGTGCTCAAGGAGCGAAGCACGGCGGGTCGTTTCACGGTGCGGGAGCAGGAGCGCTGGCGCTGTCGGTTTCGTCCATGTCCACGGCGATGGCGATGGGGCCGGCGACGGCGTCGTCATCTTCCTCGGCCACGTCCTCTTGCGCTCCCGTGGCCTGGGCTTCAGGGCTGTCCAGGCGTTCGATCAGCGTGCCGTTCACGTCCAGCATGATCTCGTCGATCTCGCCCAGGCGCACCTTGATGCGCGCGCCGCGCGGCAGGCCCTGGGCGCCGAGCACGGGCAGGACCAGCGGCAGATGCTCGGCCCGCGCCAGGAAGCTGCCGCCAGGGCCTTCCTTGATGACGCTGGCTTCGATCTCGGTGATGCCGTTCTGCTCCAGGTACTTGAGCGTCCAGAAGCGTTCCATGCCGGACTGGTAGCCGTTGTAGGCGCTGTAGGCGGTGTCGAAGCTGCTGATGATGGCGTACAGGTCCGCGTCCTTGGGCTTGAACGGCGCGGCCAGGGCCGCGGTCTTGCCGTTGCGCACGCAGGCAATGATTTGCCACTGGTTGACCAGGTCGACGTAGCGGCGCAGCGGCGAAGTCGCCCAGGCGTAGCTTTTGACGCCGATGCCGGCGTGCGGCAAGGCCTTGGTGCCCATGCGCACCTTGACGCCGGGCTGCAGGCTGGCCTGGCTGCGGTAGATGCCGGGCACGCCGTGGTCGGCCAGCAGATTGCCCCAGGTGCTGTTGGCCACGATGGCGGCTTCGGCGACGATCAGGTCCAGAGGCGCGCCGCGCTTGCGGGTCGTGATCTGCACACGTTCATTGCCCGAGGGCTCGCCGCCGGTGCCGCCTTCGAGGCGGAAGTTGTAGTCCGGACGGTTGAAGGTCTCGGGCTTGCCGCGCACGACTTCACGTTGGGCCTTGAGGTGCTTGGCCAGGCGGTGCAGGAAAGTGAACTCGCTGCGCTTTTCCTGCAGCGCCGCGGGCGTGCCTTCGACTTCGAGCGATGGGTCGTTCAGCCATTCCTCGGTCACGATGTGATCGAGCTTGTCATGGCGGAAGTTGGTCTGCACCGGCACGCGCTCCAGGCGCGTTTCGGTGGCGACGAACTCCAGCGTTTCTTCGTTGATGGTCACATACAGCGACACGGCCGGGTTGGCGCGGCCTTCGTCCAGCGTATAGACCTGCACCACCTCGTCGGGCAGCATGGTGACCTTGTAGCCCGGCATGTAGACCGTGGACAGGCGGTTGCGGCCGAGCTGGTCCAGCGGCGTGCCGGGCACGATGGCCAGGCCGGGCGCGGCGATGTGCACGCCCAGCGTCACGGTCCCGGTACCCAGGCCCTGGATGGACAGCGCATCGTCGATTTCGGTGGTGGCCGAATCGTCGATGGAGTAGGCCTGCACGGCTGCCAGCGGCAGGTCCTGCGGCGGCTGGGGCGCGGTCAGCGGCGGGAAGGCCGTGCCCTTGGGGAAGTTGTCCAGCAGGAAGCGCTTCCAGTGGAATTCGTAGGCCGAGTCGATGGCACCGGCGCGTTGCAACAGGTCCAGCGGCGCGAGATGGGTGGCGCGGCTGGCTTCGACCACGGCCTTGTATTCGGGCGCGTTCTTGTCGGGGCGGAACAGGATCTTGTAGAGCTGCTCGCGCACGGGTGCCGGGCATTCGCCGCGGCCCAGTTGCGCGGCCCATTCCTCGATCTGCGCCAGGATCTGCTTTTTCTTTTCGATGGCGGCCAGCGCCTGCTGCAGGATTTCGGCCGAAGCCTTGCGAAAACGCCCCTTGCCGGCGCGGCGGAAGTAGTGCGGCGCGTCAAACAGCGCGAGCAGCGTTCCGGCCTGCTGGGCCAGGGTGGCGTTTTCCGAGAAATAGTCGCGTGCGAGCTCGGCGAAGCCGAACTCGTCTTCGGGGGCGAATTCCCAGGCCAGGTCCAGCTCCATGCCGTCGGCCTGGGCCTGCGCCTGGGCCATCAGTTCGGCCGGGGTCGGCTTGTCGAACTTGATCAGAATATGGGCGGCCTTGACCTTGACCCGTTTGCCGGTATCGAGTTCGATCTGGGCGGAGGTGTCGGTTTCAGACAGGATGCGACCGGCCAGGAACTTGCCGGCGTCTTCAAACAATGCGTGCATGCTTGCAATTGTCCCATGAGGTCCGGGGTGGCTGCAGGGCTTTTTCCTTGCGCGGTGCCGGGCTGCGTGGGTCTCAGGGCAGCGCCAGGAAGGCGCTGATGCGGGGGATATGGCGGGCGAAGTCGCTGAGCGCGTGCTCGCCGCCCTCCTGCAGGGCGATCTGCGCCGTGGGATAACGGGCCACCATTTCCCGCCAGTCCAGCACTTCGTCGCCCTTGGCGATGAAGGCCAGCTCGGGCGCGGCTGCGGGCAGGCCGTGCGTGTCCAGGGCCTGCAATTCGTCAATGAATTCGGGCTGGAAGAAAAAATGCTCCGCGGGGTCGTGCCAGGCGGTTTGCTCGCCGATGTAGCGCGCCAGGTCGCGCGCGGGGAACACCGCCGGATTGAGCAGCACGCTGGGGCAGCGGCGCTGCTGGGCGAACCAGCTGGCGTAGAAGCCGCCGAGCGACGAGCCCATCACCGCCGTCGTGGCGCGCGGCCAGTCGGCCGTGCCCGCCAGCAGCAACTGCGCGGCTTCGCGCGGCGAAGGCGGCAACTGCGGGCACCACCAGTGCACGCTCGGGTGGTGGGCCGCGACGTAGTCCGCCATCTGCTGCGCCTTGAACGATTGGGGGGAAGAGCGAAAACCGTGCAGATAGAGCAGATGGGTGGTGGGCATGGCGATCAGAAGCAGTGCGACACCGCCATTGTGGCCTGCTGCCCCGTGGCCGTCGACGGATTTGCCCGGCAACGGATAATCGCGGCCATATGTCTGCAGCAGAATTCGATAAGCCCTCGGCCCTTCAACGCATAGCGCCGCTGTTTCGCGGTTTTGACGGCCCTTTGGTGCTGTTGGTGCTGCTGCTCACCTCCATCGGCCTGACGGCGATGTACTCCTCGGGCTATGACCACGGCAGCCGCTTTGCCGATCATGGCCGCAACATGCTGATTGCCGTGGGCTTGCTGTTCCTGGTGGCCCAGGTGCCTCCCCAGCACATGATGAAAGTGGCCGTGCCGCTGTACCTGCTGGGCGTGGCGCTGCTGGTGGCGGTGGCGATGTTCGGCATCACCAAGAAAGGCGCCCAGCGCTGGGTGAATGTGGGCGTGGTCATCCAGCCCAGCGAATTGCTCAAGATTGCCACGCCGCTGATGCTGGCCTGGTGGTTCCAGCGGCGTGAAGGGCAGTTGCGCTCGGCGGATTTTGCGCTGGCCCTGCTGCTGCTGATGGTGCCCGTGGGGCTGATCATGAAGCAGCCCGACCTGGGCACGTCGCTGCTGGTGATGGCCGCCGGCCTGTCGGTGATCTTCTTTGCTGGCCTGTCCTGGAAGCTGGTGCTGCCACCGGTCGTGCTGGGATTGATAGGCATCGGGCTCATCGTCTGGTTCGAACCCCAGCTGTGCGCCGACGGCGTGCGCTGGCCGGTGCTGCATGAATACCAGCAGACGCGCATCTGCACCCTGCTCGATCCCACGCGCGATCCGCTGGGCAAAGGGTTTCACATCATCCAGGGAATGATTGCCATCGGCTCGGGCGGCATCTGGGGCAAGGGCTTCATGGCGGGCACGCAAACCCATCTGGAATTCATTCCCGAGCGCACCACCGATTTCATCTTCGCCGCCTTTTCCGAAGAGTTCGGCCTGTTGGGCAATCTGTTGCTGATCGTCGGCTTTCTGCTGCTGGTGTGGCGCGGCCTGGTCATCGCCTCGCGCGCCCAGCAGCTGTTCGCGCGGCTGATGGCGGCGGCGGTGGCCATGATTTTCTTCACCTATGCCTTTGTCAACATGGGCATGGTCAGTGGAATCTTGCCGGTGGTGGGCGTGCCTTTGCCTTTCGTCAGCTATGGCGGCACGGCCATGGTGACGCTGGGATTGGCGTTGGGCGTGCTGATGTCGGTGGCGCGTTCACAGCGCCAACTGCCCCAGGACGTGGCGCTGGCCCGTTGAGCGCTGGCTGTTCCGTGGTGCAAATGTTAAAAAATGTGAGCAAACGCTGGTGATCCCTACTGTTTTTCACAGAGTTCAAGCAGGTTATTCCAGTGTGCACATGGGTCTGTAGCTATTGTTTTTGATTTTTCGCGCGGAGCTTCTTTCATTGCGGTAAGTGATGCTAAATGTTACAAATGCGCAGCCGGGCGCAGCGACAGTGCTGTGACCTGCGGCAAATGTCAGTCCTGCAGGAGAACTTCCATGACCGCCAAATTCGAACTCAAAAAGTCACGGAACGACAAGTTCCTCTTCAACCTGCTGGCTCGCAATGGCCAGATCATCCTTTCCAGCGAGATGTATGAGGCCAAGGCCAGCGCGCTCAACGGCATCGAGTCGGTGCGCAAGAATGCCGTCGATGACAAGCGCTACGACTCGCTCAACGCCAAGGATGGCTCGCCCTATTTCACGCTCAAGGCGACCAATGGCCAGATCATCGGCCAAAGCCAGATGTATTCCAGTGCCCAGTCGCGCGACGCCGGCATTGAATCGGTGAAGAGCAACGCGCCGGTCGCGGTGCTGGACGATCAGACTTAGGACACCCCCTGAGCCGCTTCGCGGGTCCCCCTCTCATCCTGCGGTGGAGGGGGGCGACACCATCGCTGCGGGGCGGCCCTTGCTCGGTGTCTCCTTGCTGGTTCGCGCCAGTTTCCGAGGGCGTGGGCGGTGCGAGTCGTGAAAAGAAACAGCCTTTGAACGGCTGCATGCGCCGAGGGAATGGGGTGGTGCCTACAATGGCGTAATGATCTCCCGCGAACCCACTATCGAACGCCTGGCCACTGCCCGCAGCTTGTTGCTCGAGCCCTTTGGCCTGGATGAATCCCACCTGGCACGCGCCCTGGCCGAGATCCGCTCGCACCAAGTCGACGACGCTGACCTGTATTTTCAATACACCCGTGCCGAAGGCTGGAGCCTGGAAGAGGGCATCGTCAAGACCGGCTCCTTCAGCATTGACCAGGGTGTGGGCGTGCGCGCCGTGAGCGGCGAGAAAACGGCGTTTGCCTATTCCGACGACATTTCCGAAGCGTCCTTGCTCGACGCCGCGCGCACGGTGCGCAGCATTTCCAGTTGCGCCCAAAGCCAGCGCGCCAAGGTGGTGCGCCCCAAGATTGTGGGCAGCCGCTCGCTGTACCCCGGCATCGATCCCATTGCCACGCTCGACAGCACGGCCAAGGTGGAACTGCTGGGCCGGGTGGAAAAACTCGGCCGCGCCAAGGACCCGCGCGTGGTGCAGGTCATGGCGGGACTGGCCAGTGAATACGACGTGGTGCTGATCGCGCGTGCCGACGGCACGCTGGCGGCCGATGTGCGCCCGCTGGTGCGCCTGTCGGTGACGGTGATCGCCGAACACAAGGGCCGGCGCGAAGTCGGCTCGGCCGGCGGCGGTGGCCGCTTCGGCCTGGCCTATTTCAGCGAAGAGCAGATCAGTCAGTATGTGGATGAGGCTGTGCATGCGGCCCTGGTCAACCTCGAGTCGCGTCCCGCGCCGGCCGGTGAAATGACCGTGGTGCTGGGCTCGGGCTGGCCTGGCATCCTGTTCCACGAAGCCGTGGGCCACGGCCTGGAAGGCGACTTCAACCGCAAGGGTTCGAGCGCGTTCAGCGGCCGCATCGGTCAGCGCGTGGCGGCCAAGGGCGTCAACGTGCTCGACGACGGCACCATCCCCGATCGCCGCGGTTCGCTCAATGTGGACGACGAAGGCTGTGCCTCCCAGCGCAATGTGCTGATCGAGGACGGCATTCTCAAGGGTTACATCCAGGACTCGATGAATGCCCGCCTGATGGGCGTGGCGCCCACGGGCAACGGCCGGCGTGAAAGCTATGCGCACATTCCCATGCCGCGCATGACCAACACCTACATGACCGGCGGTGACCGCGAGCCCGAGGAAATCGTGGCCAGCATCAAGAAGGGCTTGTACGCGACCAACTTCGGCGGCGGTCAGGTCGACATCACCAGCGGCAAGTTCGTGTTCTCGGCCAGCGAAGCCTACTGGGTGGAAAACGGCAAGATCCAGTACCCCGTCAAGGGCGCCACCATCGTCGGCAGCGGCCCTGAGTCGCTCAAGAAGATCAGCATGATAGGCAACGACATGCGCCTGGACCCCGGCGTCGGCACCTGTGGCAAGGAAGGCCAGAGCGTGCCCGTGGGCGTGGGCCAGCCTACGCTGCGCATCGACGGTCTCACGGTGGGCGGAACCGCCTGAGACTGGCCCGGCAGCAAGCACACCAAGCAAAGAGGGCTGTTCAGCCCTCTTTTTTTGCGCCTTTTCAGGCGCTGATCATGCGTGCCGCGGGCATGGTCTTCGATGAAAAAGGCGATATTTAATTTCTGGAATTTCCGCTGAATTCAATTGCCGTAACCGCTCTCTGCGCAGTTTTCTTGCGTTTGATTGCTGTATGGAAGGCTAAACGCAGGTTTGTTGAGTGATGTGTTGCCTTGAGGCAACGCGGTTGCATGCCCCGGCGGGATCGGTCTGTGATACATTTTCAACCTATGAATGCAGCGCGCGCTTACTTTTCCTATTTTTGGTTCTCTGTCCCAGGCGGATGAGAGGCGAGCGCACAAGCACCCGAAAGAACTCTCTAAAAAACCGCCGAAGCTGAAAAGCTCGGCGGTTTTTTTTTGGCCCTGATTCCTCGTCTTCCACGAAAGCAATCGATGAACGCTCCTACCGCTTCCGCCAGCGATTCCTGGTATCGCAGCTCTGTGCAGAAAACTGGCCAGACTGACGACGAACGTATCAAGGACATCACTGTGTTACCCCCACCAGAGCATCTCATCCGCTTCTTCCCCATCTGCGGGACACCAGTGGAAAGCCTGATCAGCAATACGCGGCTGAACATTCACCGCATCATGGCGCGTGAGGACGACCGTCTGCTGGTCATCATCGGCCCCTGCTCCATCCATGACCCCGCGGCGGCCATCGATTACGCCCGTCGTCTGGCCGTGGTGCGCGAGCAGTACAAGGACACGCTGGAGATCGTGATGCGGGTGTACTTCGAGAAGCCACGCACCACCGTGGGCTGGAAGGGCCTGATCAACGACCCCTACCTCGACCAGAGCTACCGCATCGACGAAGGCCTGCGCATTGCACGCCAGCTGCTGATCGACATCAACCGCCTGGGCGTGCCAGCGGCCAGCGAGTTCCTGGACGTGATCTCGCCCCAGTACATTGCCGACCTGATCAGCTGGGGCGCCATCGGCGCGCGCACCACCGAAAGCCAGGTGCACCGCGAACTGGCTTCGGGCATCTCGGCGCCCATCGGCTTCAAGAACGGCACGGACGGCAATATCCGCATCGCCACCGACGCCATCCAGTCGGCCGGCCGCGGCCACCACTTCCTGTCGGTGCACAAGAACGGCCAGGTGGCCGTCGTCAACACCACGGGCAACCAGGACTGCCACGTGATTCTGCGCGGCGGCAAGACGCCCAACTATGACGCGGCCAACGTGGCAGCGGCCTGCGCGGACCTGCGCGCCGCCGGCCTGCCCGACACCTTGATGGTGGACTGCAGCCACGCCAACAGCTCCAAGCAGCATGAGCGCCAGAAAGACGTGGCCCGCGACATCGCCGGCCAGGTGGCGGGTGGCTCGGACTCGGTGTTCGGCCTGATGATAGAAAGCAACATCAACGCCGGCGCGCAGAAGTTCACGCCCGGCAAGGACGATGTGGCGACGCTCAAGTACGGTCAGAGCATTACCGATGCCTGCCTGAGCTGGGAAGACTCGCTGCAAAGCCTGGCCGAGCTGTCGCAGGCCGTGCAGGCCCGCCGCGTGCACCAGGCGGCTCCGGCTGAGGCTGCGCTGGCGTGAATGTAGGCACCCCCTGAGCGGCTTTGCCGCTCCCCCCTCTCAACCTTCGGTGGAGGGGGGCGACAGCCTCGCTGCGCGACGGCGCTTGCTCGCTGTCTCCTTGCTGGGCTGCGTCAGTTTCATGTGCCGGGCTCAGTGCCCGGCGCTTTGTTCAGGCGTCGGGGACGTGACCGGTGTTGAGCACCCGGTCTATTTGCTGCAGGCTGGCCAGCAGTCGGCTGCAGTCCAGGGGGGCAAGCCGTCCGAACTCGTGCTCGCCCAGGGCGTGGGTGTTGCAATTGCCTGGCAGCGGGCTGTGGGCGTCGATCAAGGCGTTCAGGCGCGGCACGAACACCCATTGCAGCCACTGGTGGAATTCCAGCGTGTCGTACATGAAAGGCATGGTCGAGGCCATGGCTTCGGCACTGGGCGGTACGGTGGACCACAGGTCCAGGGCGCGCATCTCCGCTTCCAGCGCCTGGAGCCGCTCCAGGAGTTCATGGTGCTGAGCAGTAAGAGACATGGTGTCGCCTGTGTGTCGAGGAAAAGGGGGGAGGGTGATTTTAGCCAGCCCTGGCCGAAACTGCTCGCAGTCCCGCTGGCGTCCGCGCAGGGATTGGGTTTAAGCTGGCCTCAGTTTTTGTTCCCTCCATCCGCAGAAAGGCCTCCATGCACAGCGAAGTGACCGTGATCCTGTCCCCTGAACAAGAATTCCGTGCCGACTTGCGTGGAGTGGAGCCCATGGCCCACGAAGCCGCGCGCCGCTGGCTGGACGAGCAATTCACGACCCTCGATTGCGAGCCCTTGCGCCCCAGCGGCAAGGTGCTGCTGGCCGACAAGCTGCTCACGGTGGCGCACGCCGCCGGTGCCGCCCGGCTGGGCAACCCCGACTGGCTGCAAGCCTTTGCCCGGGCCGCGACCGGCGTGATGGCGCGGCCGGTGATACGCATCAACGTGCCGGCAATGACCGTAGGGTATTGAAGCCCAGGGGCAGTACCGACAGCCCCACGCAACTGGCGTGCTCCAGCAAGGGGGCAGCGAGCAAGCGCCGCCGCGCAGCGAGGCTGCCGTCCCCCTCCACCGCAGGATGAGAGGGGGAAGCGACGAAGTCGCTCAGGGGGTGGCCAATTTCACCAGCAGCTTGTCATGCACGCCGCCAAAGCCGCCATTGCTCATGCAGACCACGCTGTCGCCAGGGCGTGCGGCAGCCACCACCTGCGCGACCAGGGTGTCGATGTCGGCGGCAGTCTGCGCGCGCTTGCCCGGGCCCACGCCCAGGGGCGCGAGGGCCGCTGCCGCATCCCAGTCGAGACCGGCCGTGTGGCAGAACACCAGGTCGGCGTTTTCCAGCGACCAGGGCAGCAGCGCTTTCATCGCGCCGAGCTTCATGGTGTTGCTGCGTGGCTCGAATACCGCCAGGATGCGATGGCCTTTGGTCGCGCCGCGGTGCAGGCCGTCGAGCGTGGTGCGGATCGCCGTGGGGTGATGGGCGAAATCGTCGAATACCTGGATGCCGCGCACCGTGCCGCGCAGTTCCATGCGGCGCTTGACGTTCTGAAAGCGCTCCAGGGCCGCGCAGGCCTGGGCGGGCGTCACGCCCACATGCTCGGCGGCGGCGATCGCCGCCAGCGCATTGAGCTGGTTGTGCACGCCCGACAGCGACCATTCCAGCCGCGCGACGGTCTTGCCGCGGCGCAGCACATCGAAAGCGTGGGGCTCGCCCTGGGCGCTGAAGTCGCTGACCACGGAGCCAAAGTCGCAGACATCGCTCCAGCAGCCCTGGTGCAGCACCCGGGTCAGGCTTTCTTCCAGTGCGTTGACCACGATACGTCCCGAGGACGGCACCGTGCGCACCAGGTGGTTGAACTGGCGCTCGATGGCGGCCAGATCGTCAAAGATGTCGGCGTGATCGAATTCCAGGTTGTTCAGGATGGCCGTACGCGGGCGGTAGTGGACGAACTTGCTGCGCTTGTCGAAGAACGCCGTGTCGTACTCGTCGGCTTCGATCACGAACAGTGGTTGCTGGCCCGTCGGGCCCGGGCCTGCGACGGGGCGCGTGGCGGCGCCGAGCCGGGCCGAAACGCCAAAGTCCAGGGGCACGCCGCCGACCAGAAAGCCGGGCTGCAGGCCCGCGCATTCCAGAATCCAGGCCAGCATCGACGTGGTCGTGGTCTTGCCGTGCGTGCCGGCCACGGCCAGCACATGGCGGCCGCGCAGCACATGCTCGCTGAGCCACTGGGGACCGCTGGTATAGGGCGCGCCCGTGTCCAGAATCGCTTCCATCAACGGGAACTTGGCGCGCCCGTCAGGCAGGCGGGCGCGGCTGACGACATTGCCGACCACGAACAGATCGGGCTTGAGGCCGATCTGGTCGGCGTCATAGCCTTCGATCAGCTCAATTCCCAGGGAGCGCAACTGGTCGCTCATGGGTGGGTAGACGCCGGCATCGCAGCCAGTGACGCGGTGACCCGCTTCGCGTGCCAGCGCGGCCAGTCCGCCCATGAAGGTGCCGCAAATCCCCAATATATGTATGTGCATGGCCGGGGATTCTACGTTTGGCGCGGGCCGGCCGGGCGCTACGCCGCACCGCGGTGACAAGGCTTTGCAAAATGGGGCCCCCACGCTTGCTCACTTCGCGCAGCCGCGCTGGGGGCGGAGCCCCCCAAATGTATCTTGCCTGGGAGCCATCCTCCACCTTGGGGCGGCCCGGCGGCGGCGGGTTACGCGCGTCCACGCCGGGGGTGAATCACCGCTGGCGTGCTGGGGCGATGGCAAGCCGCTATTCTGTGGGGGTATCACTGAGCCAGTGCCGCGGGATTTTGTGCCGGATAGGCGTTTTTTTTGGGGGGCCGTATGCAGCAAGACTCTTTCCTGGATGAAATCGCCCACTCCGCTGCGCGCCTGGTGGTTGAGGAAGGCCTCGATTGGGGCGCCGCCAAGCGGCGTGCCTTGCGCGATCTGGGCCTGCCGGTGCGCACCGCCTTGCCGGACAACGAGCGCGTCGAAGACGCCGTGCGCGAGTACATTTCGCTGTTTTGCGCCGACACCCAGCCGGCCGAGTTGCGCGCGCTGCGCTGCCTGGCACTGGAGTGGATGGAGCGCATGGCGGAGTTTCGCCCGCACCTGGGCGGCGCGGTCTGGCGCGGCACGGCCACGCGCCTGTCCGACGTCTATCTGCAGTTGTTTTGCGATGACTGCAAATCGGCGGAAATCGCGCTGATCAACCACCATGTAGAGTACGACCCGAGCACGGTCACCGGTTTTCACGGCGAGCCTGTCGAAGCGCTGAGCCTGGGCGTGATGTGCCGTGAGCTGGATGTCGTCGTGGGCGTGCATTTGCTGGTGCATGACCTGGACGATTTGCGCGGTGCGCTCAAGCCCGATACCCGCGGGCGCAGTCCGCGCGGCGATGCCGCGGCCCTGCGGCTGCTATTACAAGATAAACAAGCCTGAATCCATGACCCAACGCCTGAAGCTTTCCCCGAATTCCGCCGCGGCCGATGCCGCCTTGCCTTCGCGGGCGCGTCGCCGCTGGCTGTTTGCGGGGGTGGCCGGCACGGCGGCGGTGGCCGGCGCGGGTCTGGCCTGGTGGCGGTTGACGCCGGGTGCGGCCGAGGCCGGTATCGAAGAGGCGTTGTGGATGCAGACTTTCGCTACGCCCGAAGGCGCGCCGCTGCCCATGGCCGCCTGGCGTGGTCGCCCGCTGCTGGTGAACTTCTGGGCCACCTGGTGTCCGCCCTGCGTGCGCGAACTGCCCATGCTCAGTGAATTCGCCGGCCGGCAGGCGCAGCACGGTGTTCAGGTGGTAGGCTTGGCGGTCGACAAGGTGCCGGCGGTGCAGAAATTCCTGCAGCGCCAGCCCTTGAGCTTTCCGGTGGGCATGGCCGCCGACGGCACCGGGCTGGCCCGCCAGCTGGGCAATCTCAACGGCGGCTTGCCGTTTACGGTCTTTCTGGGCCGCGATGGCCGGCTGCTGCAACGTAAAATAGGCGAGTTGACGGCGCAAGACCTTGCGCAGTGGGTAAAAAGCCTGCCTTCGGCATGAGATTTTCCCCTTGTAAACCCGAATCTCCCTAGCGATGTTGGTGAAAAATGTGCCGCGAAGCGATCAGTAGGGCGAAATTGGAGTAAATTCGCGCCCTTATTAAGTTTTAGTCGCTGGAGCTCCCATGGATTTGCGAAAACTCAAGACCTTGATCGATCTGGTCTCTGAATCGAATGTGTCAGAGCTGGAAATTACCGAGGCCGAAGGCAAAGTGCGTATCGTCAAGAGCGAAGGCAAGATCGTGCAGCAGTACGTGGCCGCGCCCATGCCCGCGCCTGCCGCCGCACCTGTCGCCCCCGCCGCAGAGTTGCCCGCCCCAGTGGCCGAGATGACTGGCCACGTGGTGAAGTCGCCCATGGTGGGCACGTTCTACCGTTCTTCCAGCCCAGGCGCCAAGCCGTTTGTCGACATTGGCACCGAAGTCAAGGAAGGCGAAACCATCTGCATCATCGAAGCGATGAAGATCCTCAACGAGATCGAAGCCGACAAGTCTGGCAAGGTCACCCGCATCCTGGGTGAAAACGGCCAAGCTGTCGAGTACGGACAACCGCTGTTCGTGATCGAGTGATCCGCGAGTCTGTGATGCTGCGTGAAGCAAAAAGTAGCAGCCGCGCTTGTCGCTCGGCTGAGCCAATGACAGTGGCGTGCGCCAATACGCAGGCACTGCGCTGCGAGGACTTCCATGTTTAAGAAAATTTTGGTGGCCAACCGGGGCGAAATTGCCCTGCGCATCCAGCGCGCCTGCCGCGAATTGGGTGTCAAGGCCGTGATGGTCTATTCCGAAGCCGACCGTGACGCCAAGTACGTCAAGCTCGCCGACGAAGCCGTATGCATAGGCCCCGCGCCTTCGCCGCTGAGTTACCTCAGCATGCCGGCCATCATTTCAGCTGCCGAGGTGACCGACGCCGAAGCCATTCACCCCGGTTACGGTTTCCTGAGCGAAAACGCCGACTTCGCCGAGCGCGTGGAGAAAAGCGGCTTCCAGTTCATCGGACCGACGCCTGAGTCGATCCGCATCATGGGCGACAAGGTCTCGGCCAAGCAGGCCATGATCAAGGCGGGCGTGCCCTGCGTTCCCGGCTCCGACGGCGAACTGCCCGACGATCCGGTGCAGCTGCGTCGCATCGCCAAGGCCGTGGGCTATCCCGTGATCATCAAGGCCGCAGGCGGCGGCGGTGGCCGTGGCATGCGCGTGGTGCATACCGAAGCCGCGTTGGTCAATGCTGTGCAGATGACCAAGGCTGAAGCCGCCGCGGCGTTCGGCAATCCTGCGGTGTACATGGAAAAGTACCTGCAGAACCCGCGCCACATTGAAATCCAGATCCTGGCCGACAAGTTCAAGAACGCCGTCTACCTGGGCGAGCGCGACTGCTCCATGCAGCGCCGCCACCAGAAGGTGATCGAAGAGGCGCCCGCGCCCGGCATTCCACGCAAGCTGATCGAACGCATCGGCGAGCGCTGCGTCGCGGCCTGCAAGAAGATCGGCTACCGCGGTGCGGGCACGTTCGAGTTCCTGTTCGAAAACGGCGAGTTCTACTTCATTGAAATGAACACCCGCGTTCAGGTCGAGCATCCCGTGACCGAAATGATTTCGGGCGTGGACATCGTCAAGACGCAGATCATGGTCGCGGCCGGCGAGAAGCTGCCGTTCACCCAGCGCCAGATCGAGCTGCGCGGCCACGCCATCGAGTGCCGTATCAACGCCGAAGATGCGTACAAGTTCACGCCGTCGCCAGGCCGTATCACGACCTGGCATGCGCCGGGCGGCCCGGGCGTGCGTGTGGACTCGCATATCTACACGAACTACTTCGTTCCCCCGAACTACGACTCGATGATCGGCAAGCTGATCGTGCACGGCGACACCCGCGAGCAGGCCCTGGCCCGCATGCGCACGGCGCTGCTGGAAACCGTGGTCGAAGGCATCAACACCAACATTCCCCTGCACAAGGATTTGATGGTGGATGCGAAGTTCATGGAAGGCGGCACGAACATCCACTATCTGGAAGAGTGGCTGGCGCTGCGCAACCCCAAACGATGAGTCGAGCCATCTGGCTGTGACCTCACATGCTGGCCTCTGGCGACGGAGGCCAGCATTTTCATTTTTCAGGAAAGGAACGGCGTCATGTTTGAACTGAGCCTGTTGTGCCCGGAAGACCGGGTTGAAACCATCAGCGATGCCTTCGATGCGCTGGACGCATTGAGCGTGTCGGTCGAAGACGCCGACGCACAGACCGAGGCGGAACAAGCCCTGTTCGGCGAGCCTGGCATGCCACCGCCCAAGGATGGCTGGCAGCGCAGCCGCGTGGTCGCGCTGTTTCCCACCGAGGAACTCGCACAGGAAGCGCGCCAGCTGCTGAGCCTGCAGGACTTCTTCGAAGGCTGCACGGTGCTGGGCGTGAACAACGTGCCCGAGCAGGACTGGGTGCGTCTGACGCAGTCCCAGTTCACGCCCGTGGACATCACCCCCGAATTCTGGATCGTGCCGACCTGGCACGAGCTGCCAGCCCAGGCCAAGGTCAGCATTCGCCTCGACCCCGGACTGGCCTTTGGCACTGGCACCCATCCCACGACGCGCATGTGCCTGCGCTGGATCGCCCGCCAGCCCGAGGGCTCGCTGGGTCGGGTGCTGGACTACGGCTGCGGCTCGGGCATCCTGGCCATAGGCGCTGCCAAGTTTGGCGCGGTGGACATCGACGCCGTGGACATCGACACCGCGGCCGTGGATTCGACGCTGCTCAACGCCCAGGCCAACGAGGTGCAATTGTCGGCCGGTCTGCCGGACCAGGCGCGTGGCGAATACGGCACGGTGCTGGCCAATATCCTGGCGTCGCCATTGAAGATGCTCGCGCCTTTGCTGTGCGCCCATGTGGCCGCCGGCGGCCGTCTGGTACTGTCCGGTATCCTGGAGCGCCAGGCCGACGAGCTCAAAGAGGCCTATGCGCCCTGGATCGCGCTGGAAGTGGCGGACAGCGAAGACGGCTGGATACTGATGACGGCTTCGCGCTGAACGATACTTTTACGCATACGGCCACCCCACTTTTTGCCAGGAACTGCCGATGAGCCAGATCACGCGCTGCCCTTCTTGTGGAACGATGTTCAAGGTGGTGGCCGACCAGTTGCGTATTTCCGAAGGCTGGGTGCGCTGCGGCCAATGCCAGGAAGTGTTTGACGCCACGCAGTCCATGCTGCCGGCCGATGGCGAACCTTTCGCCGAGCCTGTCCCACCGGCGGTCTGGCGCACGCCCGACAGCGATACGGAGTTTGCCAGCGCACTGGCTGCGGCGGCACAGCCGCCCGCGCCTGTAGAGCAGGGCGCGCCGGTCGCCGCTGCGGGTTATGAATTGCCTGCGGCGGCTGAGGATGAGGATGAGGCTTTGCCGCCAGCGGATAGCGCATCCGATGCATCGCAGCCCGCGGCCGCGCCAGAAACTGAATCCGTGGCAGTGTCCGAGCCCGAAGTCCAGGCTGAGCCCGAACCCGAAGCAGAACCCGAGCCCGAAGCAGAACCCGAGCCCGAAGCAGAACCCGAGCCCGAAGCAGAACCCGAGCCCGAAGCAGAACCCGAGCCCGAAGCAGAACCCGAGCCCGAGCCCGAGCCTCTGGACCTGGCGGAGCCCGCCGTCGAGCCGGGTTTTGTGCGCGCCGCGCGGCGAAAAGCTTTCTGGCAGCGCACGGGCGTGCGCGCAGCGCTGGGCATGGGCAGCGGCGTCCTGGTGCTGGGCCTGGCTGCCCAGGTCGCGCTGCAGGAACGCAATGCGCTGGCCGCCTGGCAGCCGTCCCTGCGTCCGGCGCTGCAAAGCCTGTGCGGTGTGGCGGGCTGCACGCTGGCCGCCCGCCAGGACATAGGGCAGATGGTGATTGCCAGCTCCGCGTTCACGCGCACGGCGCGCGCAGACGGCTACCTGCTGGCGCTGACCATAGAGAACCAGGCCAGCACGCCGCTGGCCATGCCGGCGGTGGAGCTGACCTTGACCGATGTGCAGGACCGGCCCGTGTTGCGGCGGGTCTTGCTGCCGGCGCAGCTTTCCGCTCCGTCCACGCTGGAGGCCCAGGCCGAATGGAGCGTGAGCATTCCGGTGGCCGTCACCGAAACCGATGCACGTATTGCGGGCTATCGCGCCCTTGTCTTCTACCCCTGATTTCTGGAAACCCACTCCCATGGCTGCCATCATTTGCGGATCGTTCGCGTTCGACACCATCATGACTTTCGAGGGCCGGTTTGCCGACCAGATCCTGCCCGATCAACTGCACATTCTCAATGTCTCGTTCCTCGTGCCTACGCTGCGCCGTGATTTCGGCGGCTGCGCGGGCAACATCGCCTACAGCTTGAAGCTGCTGGGCGGCGAGCCCCTGCCCATGGGCATGCTGGGCAGCGATGGCGGCAGCTACCTGGAGCACCTGCGCGAATGCGACATCTCGACCCGCCATGTGGGCGAGAGCACCGAGATCTACACCGCGCAGGCGATGATCATGACGGACCTCGACAACAACCAGATCACGGCTTTCCACCCCGGCGCGATGTCGCATGCGCACCTGCTGCAGATCACGGCCGAGACGCCGGCAGCGGTGGGCATCGTCGCTCCCGACGGACGCCAGGCCATGATCGAACATGCTGCCCAGTTCAGCGCCGCGGGCATTCCTTTTGTCTTCGATCCAGGCCAGGGCCTGCCGATGTTCAATGGCGAGGAGCTCAAGACTTTCATCGCCCAGGCCAGCTGGATTGCCGTCAACGACTATGAAGCCAAGGTGCTCAGCGAGCGCACCGGCATGGACCTGGCGGCGCTGTCGCGGGAAGTCCGGGGCCTGGTCGTGACGCTGGGTGCCGAGGGCTGTGAAGTCTGGGAGCAGGGCGTCAAGACGCTGGTCGCCCCCGTCGCACCCAAGCAGGTCGTGGACCCCACGGGCTGTG
This sequence comes from Acidovorax bellezanensis, assembly GCF_025421555.1. Classification (NCBI taxonomy): domain Bacteria; kingdom Pseudomonadati; phylum Pseudomonadota; class Betaproteobacteria; order Burkholderiales; family Comamonadaceae; genus Acidovorax; species Acidovorax bellezanensis. The sequence goes on along the minus strand of NZ_JAODYH010000003.1, from coordinate 643,448 downwards.
GCGATGCATGGCGCGGCGCGCTGTTGTTCGGTCTGGAAAAAGGCTGGTCGCTGGTGCGCTGCGCCGAGCTGGGCAACCGCGTCGGCGCGCTGAAGATCGCGAGCAAGGGCCCGCAGAACTACCGCCTGGATTTCACTCCGAATTGATCACCAGCCGCCTTTGCAGAGGCGGCCTTTTTTTGATTCTCATCCAGGGTTGCCATGGATTCCGTTTCGCAAATCGCCCTGGGCTCGGCCGTGGCCATTGCCACCATGGGGCGCCGCACCGCGGTGTGGAAAGCCGCCCTGTGGGGCGCGGTGGCGGGCACATTGCCGGACCTGGATGTGTTCATCGACTATGGCAATGCCCTGGCCAACATGGTCAACCACCGCGGCAACAGCCACTCCCTCTTGTACCTGCTGGTATTTTCCGTGGGCCTGGGTTGGGGCATTGCCAGGCTGCACGGTGAAAGCCGCCAATGGATGCGCTGGTGGCTGGCCATGGCGCTGGTCCTGCTCACGCACCCGATACTCGACTGGTTCACGGTGTACGGCACGCAGCTGCTGCGGCCTTTCTCCACCCAGGCCTACGGCCTGGGCAGCGTGTTTGTCATCGATCCTCTCTATACCTTGCCGCTGCTGGTCGGCGTGCTGCTGGCGCTGCGGCGCAAGTTTTTTGCCGGCTTGCGCGCCAACCAGATCGGCCTGCTGCTCAGCAGCCTGTACCTGGCCTGGAGCGCGCTGGCCCAGCAGCATGTGAGCGATGTGGCCCAGGCTTCGCTCAAGGCCCAGCGGAGTGCCGCCCAGCGGAATGCCGCCCAGGACATAGCTGCCGAGCAGTTGCTGGTGACGGCCACGCCTTTCAATACCGTGCTGTGGCGCGTGGTAGCCCTGGACGGCGCGCATTATTGGGAAGGCTTCTATTCGCTGCTGGATGCGGACCGCGACATGGCCTGGAGTCGCCATGACCGGGGGCTGGCGTTGCAGGCGCAATACCCGCAGCCCGACCAGCCGGTGCAGCAGCTGGCGCGTTTTGCCCAGGGCTATGTGCGCATGGAGCAGAACGGCGATGCGCTGTACCTGACCGACCTGCGCATGGGGCAGGAAGGCAGCTACAACTTCCACTTTCTGCTGGGCAGTCCGGCCGAGCTGGCCTCGGGGCTGTATCGCGTGCAAAAGCAGTCCATGACCATGCCGGTCAAGCAGGGCCTGCAGGCACTGTGGCGGCGCATCTGGGGCCGGCCGGTGTGATTCCGGGCGCCGCGCCCGTCCCATAAAAAAAGCCCGAAACCTTGCGGTTCCGGGCTTTTTGCTGGGGGGCTCATGCCTCAGGGCTTGGTGCCTGTGGGGAAGGGCCAGGCGGCTTGCGGGTTCAGTGCAGTTTGTGCAATGGGTGCAGCGGCGGTGGCCGGAGCAGCAGGGGCCTTGGCAGCCTTCTTCGCGGCAGCTTTCTTTGCGGGTGCAGCAGCCTTCTTGGCAGGTGCGGCCTTTGCCGGAGCGGCAGCCTTGGCAGGTGCAGCAGCCTTCTTGGCAGGTGCGGCGGCCTTGGCAGGAGCAGCAGCCTTCTTCGCAGGTGCAGCAGCCTTCACGGGAGCAGCAGCCTTCTTGGCGGGTGCAGCAGCCTTGGCAGAGGCGGCCTTTGCAGGAGCTGCAGCCTTCTTCGCAGGTGCGGCAGCCTTTGCCGGAGCAGCAGCCTTCTTCGCAGGTGCGGCGGCCTTTGCGGGAGCAGCAGCCTTCTTGGCAGGTGCGGCAGCCTTGGCGGGAGCAGCAGCCTTCTTCGCAGGTGCGGCAGCCTTGGCAGGAGCAGCAGCCTTCTTGGCGGGTGCGGCAGCCTTGGCAGGAGCAGCAGCCTTCTTCGCAGGTGCGGCAGCCTTGGCAGGAGCAGCAGCCTTCTTCGCAGGTGCGGCAGCCTTGGCAGGAGCAGCAGCCTTTGCCGGAGCAGCAGCCTTCTTCGCAGGTGCGGCAGCCTTGGCAGGAGCAGCAGCCTTCTTGGCGGGAGCGGCAGCCTTAGGCGCAGTAGCCTTCTTGGCGGGAGCGGCAGCCTTAGGCGCAGCAGCCTTCTTGGCGGGAGCGGCAGTCTTAGGCGCAGCAGCCTTCTTGGCAGGAGCGGCAGCCTTGGCCGAAACCGTGGACTTCTTGGTCACCGCGGCTTTGGTAGAGGTTGCAGCTGGCTTGGCGGCAGCTGCAGCCTTGGGGGCTGCGGCTTTCTTTGCCGCAGCGGCGGGCTTGGCGCTCACGGGCTTCTTGGTGGCAGGTGCGGGCGTTGCTGCGGCCTTGGGCGCAGCAGCTTTCTTGGGTGCCGCAGCCTTGGTCACGGTCGGGGCCTTGGCCGCCGCCTTGGTGGCGGGAGTAGCCGCTTTTTTCACGGACTCTGCCGGGGTTGCAGTCGAGGCCTTTTTGTCGGCCGTTTTTTTCGCAGTTGCCATCATCTTCTCCTTAGTCGATTTTTACAAAACACTTCGACTGCACATGGGCAGGAAGCGATTCATAGCGATGTGGAGTGACGCATCGCAATGAACACGGAATCGCCCCGCGCAGCACCTGAAATCAAGGTGGTGTGCAAAGGGCGGTTTATGTGTGCCATTGTGCCTGCTGGCAAGCGATTAATCCCAGGAAAGTGCGCCTCCGGACTGATACTCGATGACGCGTGTCTCAAAGAAGTTACGTTCCTTCTTCAAATCGATCATTTCGCTCATCCATGGGAACGGATTTTCTTCGCCGGGGAACAGCTCTTCCAGACCAATTTGCGTGGCCCGGCGATTGGCGATGTAGCGCAGGTAGCCCTTGAACATCGATGCGTTCATGCCCAGCACGCCGCGCGGCATGGTGTCTTCGGCATAGGCGTATTCGAGTTCGACGGCCTTGGCGAACAGGGCCTTGATCTCTTCCTTGAACTCGCTGGTCCAGAGGTGGGGGTTTTCCAGCTTGAGCTGATTGATCAGGTCAATGCCGAAGTTGCAGTGCATGGACTCGTCGCGCAGGATGTACTGGTACTGCTCGGCGGCACCGGTCATCTTGTTTTGCCGGCCCAGGGCCAGGATCTGCGTGAAGCCGACGTAGAAGAACAGGCCTTCCATCAGGCAGGCGAAAACGATCAGCGACTTGAGCAGCGTCTGGTCGTTTTCGGGCGTGCCGGTGTGGAAGTTGGGGTCCATGATCGCCTCGATGTAGGGGATCAGGAACTCGTCCTTGTCGCGGATCGACTTGACTTCGTTGTAGGCGTTGAAGATCTCGCCTTCGTCCAGGCCCAGCGATTCGACGATGTACTGGTAGGCGTGGGTGTGGATGGCTTCCTCGAAGGCCTGGCGCAGCAGGAACTGGCGGCATTCGGGCGCCGTGATGTGGCGGTAGGTGCCGAGCACGATGTTGTTCGCGGCCAGCGAGTCGGCCGTGACGAAGAAGCCCAGGTTGCGCTTGACGATGCGGCGCTCGTCTTCGGTCAGGCCGTTCGGGTCTTTCCACAACGCGATGTCGCGCGTCATGTTCACTTCCTGCGGCATCCAGTGGTTGGCACAGGTGGCCAGGTACTTTTCCCAGGCCCACTTGTACTTGAACGGCACCAGCTGGTTGACGTCGGTCTTGGCGTTGATGATGCGCTTGTCGGCGGCATTCACGCGCTTGAAGGCGCCAGGTGCCGGGGCGGCGTCGGCTGGCGTGTTGGAGGAAGTGTTGTCGTCGTCAAAGGTCAGCATGGTGTATTCCTGTAGATGGCGTGCAGTGGGCGTTGTCGGCACGGCGATGGGGCCGGGTGGCCGTGGCGGAGGGGCGTGGCAGGCAAGACATTTGCGATGCGATTCGCACCACCGCAGCCGGTGCAACGTTGCAGGCCCAAGGCCCTGGGGACAGCGCAGCCTGAGGCAGGCTTCCCGAGAACATATATTTTTGCAGAAAGGTGAATGGCCCGCGCCTCACCGTTTCTGCGACCCTGCCCGGCTGGAGGCCGGACAGGGCGGAGCTCAGCTGCTTACTGGCAGGCCTCGCAACCTGGGTCGTCGATCGCGCAGAACTTGACGTCCGTCGCAGGCGACATGGCCAGGGCGGCAGCGGCTGCCTTTTCCAGCGCGCTGGGCGCAGCCGGAGCGGCCGAGGACACGGCGTTGTGCGTGCTGCGTTGCACCGTCGACTTCTCGGCCTGGGTGGCGCTGCTGGTGCGCAGGTAGTAGGTGGTCTTGAGACCGCGCAGCCAGGCCAGCTTGTAGGTGTCGTCGAGCTTCTTGCCCGATGCACCGGCCATGTAGATGTTCAGGCTCTGGGCCTGGTCGATCCACTTCTGGCGGCGCGAGGCGGCTTCGACCAGCCATTCGGGCGAGACTTCGAACGCCGTGGCGTACTGGTCCTTGATTTCCTGGGGCACGCGGTCGATGGGGCGCAGCGAGCCGTCGAAATGCTTCAGGTCCATGACCATCACGTCATCCCACAGACCCAGGCGCTTGAGGTCACGCACCAGGTAGTTGTTGATGATGGTGAATTCACCCGACAGATTGGACTTGACCGACAGGTTGCCGAACGAAGGCTCGATCGAGGCGTCCACGCCAACGATGTTGGAGATGGTTGCCGTGGGGGCGATGGCCACGCAATTGGAGTTGCGCATGCCGTCGGCCGCGATCTTGTTGCGCAGGCCGTCCCAGTCCAGGCGCATGGAGCGGTCGACTTCGACGTAGCCGCCACGTGCCTTTTCCAGCAGGTTCAGCGTGTCCAGCGGCAGGATGCCCTGGTCCCACAGCGAGCCCTTGAAGGTCGAGTAGCTGCCGCGTTCCTTGGACAGCTCGGTCGAAGCCCAGTAAGCGTAGTAGCAGATGGCTTCCATCGACTGGTCGGCGAACTCCACGGCCTGCATCGAGGCGTAGGGCATGCGCATTTCGTACAGCGCGTCCTGGAAGCCCATCAGGCCCAGGCCCACGGGGCGATGGCGCAGGTTCGAGTCCTTGGCCTTTTGCACCGCGTAGTAGTTGATGTCGATCACGTTGTCGAGCATGCGCATGGCCGTGGTGATGGTCTTGCGCAGCTTGTCGTGGTCGAGCTTGCCGTTCTTGATGTGGCGCACCAGGTTCACGGAACCCAGGTTGCAGACAGCCGTCTCGGTGTCGCTGGTGTTGAGCGTGATTTCGGTGCACAGGTTGGACGAGTGCACCACGCCTACATGCTGCTGGGGCGAGCGGATGTTGCACGGATCCTTGAAGGTGATCCATGGGTGGCCGGTCTCGAACAGCATGGACAGCATCTTGCGCCACATGTCGGTGGCGGGCAGGGTCTTGTGCAGGCGGATTTCACCGCTGGCGGCCTTGGCTTCGTAGGCCGTGTAGGCCTTCTCGAATTCGATGCCGTACAGGTCGTGCAGATCGGGCACGTCGGCGGGCGAGAACAGGGTCCAGGAACCCTTTTCGATCACGCGGCGCATGAACAGGTCGGGAATCCAGTTGGCCGTGTTCATGTCGTGCGTGCGGCGGCGGTCGTCGCCGGTGTTCTTGCGCAGTTCCAGGAACTCTTCGATGTCCAGGTGCCAGCTTTCCAGGTAGGTGCAGACAGCGCCCTTGCGCTTGCCGCCCTGGTTCACGGCCACGGCCGTGTCGTTGACGACCTTGAGGAAAGGCACGACGCCTTGCGATTCGCCGTTCGTGCCCTTGATGCGCGAACCCAGTGCGCGCACGCGGGTCCAGTCGTTGCCCAGGCCGCCGGCAAACTTGGACAGCAGCGCGTTTTCCTTGATGGCGTCGTAGATGCCTTCGAGGTGGTCAGGGACCGTGGTCAGGTAGCAGCTCGACAGCTGCGAACGCAGCGTGCCGCTGTTGAACAGCGTGGGCGTGCTGCTCATGAAGTCGAAGGAGCTCAGCAGCTCGTAGAACTCGATGGCGCGCGCATTGCGGTCGGTTTCGCCCAGCGCCAGGCCCATGGCCACGCGCATGAAGAAGGACTGGGGCAGCTCGATGCGCTTCTTGTGGACGTGCTGGAAGTAGCGGTCATACAGCGTCTGCAGACCCAGGTAGTCGAACTGCTGGTCGCGTTCGGCCTTGAGGGCTTGGGCCAGGCGGGGCAGGTCGTAGTTGAGCAGCTCGGGGTTGAGCAGTTCGTTGTCGACACCGTTTTGCACAAAGCCGGGGAAGTAGTCGACATAGGCCTGGCCCATGTCGGCGGGCGCGACATCGCGGCCCATGACTTCACGCACGATGGTGTGCAGCAGCAGACGCGCGGTGGCGTAGGTGTAGTCGGGGTCTTTTTCGATCAGCGTGCGCGCGGCCAGGATGGCGGCCTTGAACACTTCGTCGATCGGCATGCCGTCGTACAGGTTGCGCTGGGTTTCCTGCACGATGGGATCGGGCTGGATGTCGGCGTTCAGGCCCTTGCAGGCGGCTTCGATCAGCGTCAGCAGGCGAGCCTGGTCCAGCGGCACGCGCTGGCCGTTGTCGGTGACATGCAGCACGGGCGCGGCAGCGGCAGCGGGCTGGCTGGCCTTCTTCTGCTCGGCGCGCTCCTGGTTGCGGCGCTCGCGGTACAGCACGTAGGCACGGGCGACTTCATGGTGGCCGCCGCGCATCAGGCCCAGTTCGACCTGGTCCTGGATGTCTTCGATGTGGAACGTGCCGCCGCCTGGACGCGAGCGCACCAGTGCGCGCACCACGCCTTGCGTGAGCTCGTCCACCATTTCGCGCACGCTGGACGAGGCCGCACCCTGGGCACCGCGCACGGCCAGGAAGGCCTTGGTCACGGCGACGGAGATTTTTTGCGGCGTGAAGTCCACGACATCGCCGTTGCGGCGCATGACGTGGTACTGCTCGGAAGCCGAGGCGGTCGCTGCATCGGCGGACGCAGTGGAGACGGGGTTCAACGCTTCTTGCATGGATTCCTCTTGGGCGTTTAAGTGATGGCGCTGTAGCGGTGGAGGGCCGTCAGCACGGAGGTAGCTTGTCCACAAGCCGTGCACATGCTGTGCACAACTTTTTAACACTAAATGTAGTGTTTGTGGATGGCTTCGACCACTACAGGTAGTGTCTTTGGTTCGGGTGCTAGTGTAGCGCGGAGGCTCGGCCGAATGGGCAAAACTGGCTCGAAACCCTTGGCGATGAGGAGGAATGCGGGGCCCTTTCGAGGCGCTGATACGGGCCTGCGCGGTGGCAGTGCCAGTGTCCGCGCGGGCTCGCGGCGAAGCGCGGCGTCTGCGAGCGCGGCAAATTTTTTTTGCCGGCGTGGTGAAAAAGCAGGACCCCACGCAGACTCCGATTGACGTTGCCGGAAAAACGGCTTAAGTGCCCGGCGGCCAGTCCAGCGCGGCGCCCGACAGCGCGCCGCGCAGCCGTGGCCAGTCGAAGCCGGGTCCGGGATCGAGCTTGCGGCCCGGGGCAATGTGCTCGTGGCCGGCCACATGGCGTATGGGGTAGTGGGCGGCGAGGTCGGCGCACAGCTGGGCCAGCGCCGCGTATTGCGCCGATTCGAAGCTCAGGCCTTCGAGGCCTTCGAGTTCTATGCCGATGGAGTCGTCGTTGCAGTTGTCGCGCCCGCGCCAGCAGGACGCGCCCGCATGCCAGGCGCGTTGATCGCAGTCGACGAACTGCCAGATCCGGCCTTCGCGGGTGATGAAGAAATGCGCCGAGACCTGCAGGCCGCGTATGCCCTGGTAATAAGGGTGGGCGTCCCAGTCGAGCTGGTTGGTGAACAGCTGCTGCACGGCCCCTGTGCCGTATTCGCCCGGCGGCAGGCTGATGGAATGCAGTACCACCAGGTCGATCTGCGCGCCCTCGGGCCGGGGGCCGCAGTTGGGCGAGGCCAGGGCCTGGGCGGCCCGGTACCAGCCGCCATCCCAGCCGCTGTCGGTGGGCGTGGCGGAATCAGCCGGCGGCGGGGTCGGAGGTGTCGGAGCTGTCGGAAAGGTCGCTGTCATGGGGTGCGGTGATGTTCAGGCGCGCGATGCGGTAGCGGATCTGGCGCAGGCTGATGCCCAGCCGTGCGGCCGTGGCGGTGCGGTTGAAGCCCAGCTCGTGCAGGGCGCGCACCAGGATGTCGCGCTCCTGCTGGTCCAGCCAGGCTTGCAGGTCGTGGGGCAGGGGGGCGGGCGCGGCCGGGTTGTCGGGGCTGGCCGGCGCCGCAGCCAGGCACGCCGCGCCGGCGTCGGAGGGGCTGCCCTTGAGCGACAGCACCTGACCTTCGCTGAGCGTGAGCGCGCGGTGCAGCTGGTTTTCCAGTTCGCGCACATTGCCGGTGAGCGGCAACTGGGCCAGCTGCTCCAGCACCTGGGGCGACAGCACGGGGACGGCGCAGCCGGTGTCGGCCGCGATGCGCGCCAGCAGGACCTCGCACAGGGCCGGCAGGTCTTCGCGGCGTTCGCGCAGCGGCGGCAAATGGATTTCTATGACGTTGAGCCGGTAATACAGGTCCTGGCGAAAGCGCCCGGCGGGCACTTCTTCGGCCAGGTCGCGGTGGCTGGCGCTGACGATGCGCACGTCCACCGGCTCTTCCTGGGTCGAGCCCAGAGGGCGCACGCGCCGCTCCTGGATGGCGCGCAGCAGCTTGGCCTGCATGGCCAGCGGCAGGTCGCCGATCTCGTCCAGAAACAGCGTGCCGCCGCGCGCGGCCTGGAAGTAGCCGCCGCGGTCCTGGGTGGCGCCGGTGTACGAACCTTTGCGGGCGCCGAAGAATTCGGCTTCCAGCAGGTTGTCGGGAATGGCGCCACAGTTCACCGCCACCCAGGGGCCGTCGGCGCGGTGGCTGCAGGCGTGCAGCGCGCGCGCGACCAGCTCCTTGCCGGTGCCGGACTCGCCCTGCACCAGCACCGGAGCCATGCCTTTTGCGACCTTGAGGATGTTCTGCTTGACGGCGCGCATGGCCGGCGATTCGCCCACCAGCTGCGCCAGTGCGGTCTCGGAGTCGGCCATGTCGGCCGTGGGGCCGGCGTTGCGCGCGCGGCGCGGCGCACCGCCGCCTTCGGCCGCACGGTGCACGGCCGAGGCCACGACGGCGCGAAACTGCTTGAGGTCCACGGGCTTGCTCAGGTAGTCGAAGGCGCCGGCCCGCAAGGCTTCGACCACGTTGTCGGCCGAGCTGTGGGCGGTGATGACCACGCAGCGCTCGGGGCGCTGCTGCGCGCGCAGGTCATGCAGCAATTCCAGCCCCAGACCATCGGGCAGGCGCATGTCGGTGAGCACGGCGTCGAAGCGCTGGGCCTGCAGCCGCGCGCGCGCCTGCTGCACGCTGTCCGCGGTCTCGACACGGTAGCCCTCGCGCAGCAGGGTCAGCTCGTAGAGCGTGCGCAGGTCGGGTTCGTCATCGACGACCAGGATGGAAGCAGCAATGTCAGGCATGGAGGGTGGATGCATCAGACCACGATTGTGTCAAAGCTGTAAGAGGGCGTGCCCAGGGCGGCGGCGGGGTAGAACACCAGGGTGAAGGCATTGCCTTCGACGGGGCCGCGCGCGGTGTTGCGCACCAGGCGCTGGTAGCCCAGGCGGGCGCCGTAGCGCTCGCACAGTTCGCGGCAGATATACAGGCCCAGACCGCTGGAGCGGCTTTGCGACGAGAAAAAAGGCTCGAACAGGTGGCGCTGCACCGAAGCCTCGAGCGGCGCGCCATCGCTCCACACCTGCAGCCAGACCTGGGCGCCCTGGGCGGGCGCGGGATCAAGCGGATGGGAGGCGCTGTTGTGGCCGGTCAACAGCTGCAGGCCGTCGGCGGCGCTGCTGCGATAGCGTTGGGCATTGTCGAGCAGGTTGACCAGCACGCGCCGCAGGTGCTCGGCATCGAAGGCCACCAGTGCCGTCGCGGCCTCGAGCTGTACCAGGGCCTGGCGCGGGCAAGCCGTGTCCTGGGCGCCGGCCGGTGCCTGCGCGCGCCATTCTTCCCAGACGGCCGCGACTTGCGCGTCCAGGGGCAGGGCGCTGGCTTCGGCCGCATGGATTTGCTGCTGCACGCGGGCAATGTCCAGCACCTCTTCGGCAATGCGCGCCAGGCGCTGGGCGTTGTGCGTGACCATCTGGCTCAGGCGTTGCTGGCCGGGATCGGTCAGGTCTTCGGCCAGCAGGGCGTTGGCCTGGGTGATGGCGGCCAGCGGATTGCGGATTTCATGCGCCACGGCGGCCGACATGCGGCCCATCGCGGCCAGTTTTTCGGTGCGCAGCCGGGCCTGCATTTCGCGCAGGTCGTGCAGAAACACCACGCACCATTGCGCGGGCAGGGGCTCGGTCGCTTGCAGGGCGTTGCCTGCCAAGGGGAGCGTGAGCCAGGTGCGCGCATGCAGGCCCAGCGGGTTCTGGCCGGCATGCACCAGGTCCATGTCCGCGGCCAGCGGCGCACCGTTGATAAAGGTCTGGGCGACCAGCGCCGACAGCGGCGCGTTGCCGGCATGCGCGGCCAGCGCGAACGGCAAGGGCAGGCCCGGGGCACAGCCCAGCAACTGCAGGGCGGCGGGGTTGGCGGTGTGCACCAGGCCCTGCTGGTCCATGGCCAGCACGCCGTCGTTCAGGTGGTGGATGATGAGGTGATTGACCTGCTCCTGCAGATGGGCTGCCAGCCGGCTTTGCAGGGACAGCTGCTGCTCACGCTGCAGGCGCTGGGCCAGCTGATGGGTCAGATAGGCCATCAGGAAATAGCCGGCGCAGGTCAGCGCTGTCTGGAAGTACTGCTGGGTGAGATCAGACGGGCCATACAGGCTTTGCCAAGTGGTCCAGCCCAGCATCAGCAGGGTGACGCCGGCGGTGGTGGCGAAGGCCAGCAGCAAGGTGCCCAGTGCCGAGGCCATCAGAATGGGCAGGGCCAGCAGTGGTGTGTAGTTCAGCGGGCCGGCCTGCCACAGCTGCAGCAGGCAGACCACGGCGATGTCGACGCCGATCAGCGGCAGCCAGTGCAGGCCGGTCTGGGGCGGAGGCGGGGCGTTGCGCCCGACGATGCGCGTGAGCACCGTGAGCCCCAGGTAGATGGCGCAGATGGCCCAGAGCCATGGGTTGGCATGACTCTGGACCGTGCCCAGTCCCTGAAAGATGAGCAGGACGCTGGCGACCAGGATGCGGCCGTTGAGAAAGCCGTGCCACAGGCGCATGACCTGCGGCTCGGCCGGCAGCGGTGGGGCGCTCAGGCGGCTGGCGGACATGGCCGCTCAGGCCGGGCCCTGGGCGCGGTGCTGAGCGCTGCAGTAATAGCGCAGCTGGGCGTCGGCGCCCTGTGCCAGTGCATCGCTGCGCGGCAGGTGCAGTCCGCAATGGGCGCAGGCCACCATGTCCTGGGGCGGCTGCAAGCGGCTGCCCGCATTCCGGGCCGGACGCTGTGCGTCCAGATTCTCCGCCCGGCGGCGGCTGCGCCAGACACCTACGGCGACCACGATCACCAGCAAAACCAAAAGATATTTCATCCCAGACGTTCCAGCAGTACTTCCATCACAAAGCGCGAGCCCGCATAGGCCAGCAACAGCAACAGGGCGCCAGCGTACAGCATGTGCACGGCATGTCGGCCGCGCCAGCCAAAGCGCGCGCGCCCGATCAGCAGCGTGGCGAAAGTCAGCCAGGACAGCACCGAGAAAATGGCCTTGTGGTCCCAGTGCCAGTGGCGGCCGTACAGGGTTTCGCCGAACAGCCAGCCGGCCAGCAAGGTCGCGGTGAGCAGCCAGAAGCCTCCGGAAACAAAGCGGAACGTGAGCCGCTCCAGCGTGAGCAGGGGAATGCCGCTGTCCTGGTCGGCCGCGAGGCGGATGCGTTTTTCGGCATGGTTCATCAAGGCCGCATGCACGACGGCGGCGGCGAACAGTCCGTACGAGGCAATGCCCAGGGCCAGGTGCAGCGGCAGCCAGGCCGAAGCGTTGACCTGCAGCGGCATGCCGGGGAACAGGGCGGCGAGTACCACGGTGGCCGCACCCAGCAGTCCCAGCAGCGCGCGGGTGCGCAGCTGCGGGAACAGCTGCTGCTCGACGCCGTAGACGGTGAGCATCAGCCAGGCGGTGATGGACAGCGCCGAGGCAAAGCCGAAGTGGGGGGCCTCACCCAGCAGGCCCCAGGCAAGAAATGCGGCGTGCAGCGCCCAGGCAATGCCCAGGGAGGTGCGCGCGGCGGTTTCACCGATGCGGGCGGCGGGAATGGCATAGGCGCAGGCCGCGGCCAAGGCCAGGGACCAGGTCAGAACCGAAGTGGAAGAGTGCATGTAGGCAAAAGAAACCATCGTTCAATGATAGACCGCCGAGGGGCGGGGAATCAGCTCTGCAGCCACACGCTGGTGCGGTTGCGACCCTGGGATTTTGCGGTGTAGAGCAGCGAGTCGGCTTTTTGCAGCAAGTCGGTGGTGTTCAGGTGTTCGAGATGCTGGGCCACGACCAGGCCGCAGCTCACGGTGAGGGCCGGTCCCGTGGAGGAGTCGGCATGCTCTATGGCCTGCGCGAGCACCGCCAGGCGAAAGTCTTCCATGCGCTGCAGCAGCCCTTCGTCGCCCGGCACCAGCAAGGCAAATTCCTCACCGCCGAAACGCGCCGCCAGGTCGTCCGGCCTGCGGGCATGGGCTTGCAGCGTGCGGGCCACGGCCTTGAGGGCTTCGTCGCCCTGGATGTGGCCGTAACGGTCGTTGTACTGCTTGAAGTGGTCTATGTCGATAAGGGCCAGGCCCAGCGGGCTGCCGGTGCGGCGGCTGCGGCGGTGCGCGCGATCGAGCATGTCGTCGAAATGGCGGCGGTTGGCCAGGCCCGTCAGGCCGTCGATCTGGGCCAGGCGCTCCAGGGTGCGCTTTTGCTGCGCCAGATGGATCTGGTTGCGCACGCGCACGCGCACGATGGCCGGGCGTACGGGCTTGGAGACATAGTCGGCCGCGCCCAGGCTCAGGCCGTATTCCTCGGCCGCATCGTCGCTCTGGCCGGTGATGAAGATCACCGCAATGCCGGCCGTGCGCTCGTCGGCGCGCAAGGCGCGGAGGACTTCGTAGCCGCTCATGCCCGGCATGCTGACATCCAGCAGGATCAGCAGCAGTTGCTGGGCTTCACGCTGCGCATGGGCCAGCGCACTTGGGCCGTCCTTGGCCAGCAGCACGCGGTACTCCTGGCCCAGCAGCTCGGCCAGGGCAGCGCGGTTGAGCCGTTCGTCGTCGACCACCAGAATGGTCGGGTGTTCGTCCGCAGGCGTTGTCATGGGGTGGTGCTCCTGTCAGGGGCGGTCAGTTGTTGGGCCAGTGCCTCCAGAGCGGCCAGGGCCAGCGCGGGTTCCAGGTCATCCACATGGCCGCGCACGGGCTCCAGCAGCGCCAGATGGGCGGCGTCCAGCATCTGCGCCAGACGCTCGAGCTCGCCGGTGGCCGCATAGTCGCCCGTGGCAATCAAGCGGCGCAGGTCTGCCATGCAGTGGGCGATGTCTTGCGCGCTGGCGCTGGGCGCCGTGGCCTCGCCGCGGGCCGCGGCCTGGGCAACCTCAACCAGCAGAAGGCGCAGAGTGGCAGTGAATGGCACCAGGGCCTGCTGCACAGCGTCCTGCTGCCCGGCGGTGGCCAGGCGTTCGAGCTGGTCGGCCTGCTTGGCCAGTGCCGGCGAGCCCAGATAGCCCAGCGCGCCCTTGAGGTTGTGGGCCAGTATGGCCACGCCCGCGCAGTCGGGATGCTGCGCGCCCTGCACGAGCGCGTCCGGCGCCGTGGTGAAGTCGCGCATAAAGCCTTGCAGCAGGCGCTGGATGCGCTGCGCACTGCCGGCAAAGCGGGCCTGCACGGCCGGCCAGTCGATCAGCGGCACATCGGCCGGCGCCGCGCCGGACGGCGTCGCCGCGGGTGGTTCGCCGGTCACGGCCTGTGCCTGAGGGTGCAGCAGCCGGTCCAGCGTGGCGTACAGGCGCTGCTCGTCAATCGGCTTGCTCAGATGGGCATCCATGCCGGCCGCGTGAATATGTCGGCGGTCTTCCTCGCTCGCCTGCGCCGTGAGGGCAATGACGGGCAGGTTCTTCCAGGCCGGGTGCTCACGGATCGCGCGCGTGGCCGTGAGGCCGTCCATGTCGGGCATGTGTACGTCCATCAGCACGGCGTCAACGGTTTCGGTTTGCAGGCGCTCGAGTGCATGCCGGCCATGGTGGGCGGTGACGACCTGCATGCCCACCAGCCGCAGAAAATCTTCGGCCACTTCGCGGTTGAGGGCGTTGTCGTCGACCACCAGCACCTTCTTGCCGGCCAGGCGCGCGGCGACATCGGATGCACGCAGCGACGTGGCCAGCGTGGCGTGGGCGCTGGCCCCGGCCAAGGACGGGGGCCGGAAAATGTCCTGGATGGTGTTGAACAGCACGGATTCGGTCACGGGCTTGATCAACAGGCCTTGCACGCCCAACTGCTCGGCGTGGTGCAAGACTTCTTCGCGCGCATAGGCGGTGACCATGAGCACGGCGGGCGTCGCGGTCAGGGCGTCCTGCGCGCGGATGCGGCGCGTCACTTCCAGTCCGTCCATGCCCGGCATGCGCCAATCCAGCAGCACCAACTGGTAGGGCCGGCCGATGGCGCAGGCCTGCTGCAGTGCCTGCAAGGCGGCTTCGCCCGAAGCGACGGCGTCGGACGGCATGCCGAAGCCGCTGAGCATGTCGGCCAGGATGGCGCGTGCGCTGGCGTTGTCGTCGACGATCAGCGTGCGCTCGCAGGTGTTCGCGCGGTGGGCTGATTGAAGCGACGGTCGCGGCGATGGCTGGGGCGTGCGGGCCGACGACAGCCGGGCCGAAAACCGGAAGCTGCTGCCTTGGCCCAGCTTGCTTTCCACGCTGATGCTGCCGCTCATGAGCGCGACCAGTTGCTGGCAGATGGCCAACCCCAGCCCGGTGCCGCCATAGCGGCGCGTGGTCTGCGCGTCGGCCTGGGTGAACGGCCGAAAAAGTATCTTCATCTGGGCCGGAGTCATGCCTATGCCGGTGTCGTTGACTTCAAATTCCAGCGGCAGGGATTCGGCGGAGGCGTCGCCGCGGGCGCGGCGTACAGCGACGACGATTTCTCCGGCATCGGTGAACTTGACGGCATTGCTGACCAGGTTGGTGAGCACCTGGCTCAGGCGCAAGGGGTCGCCGCGCAGGCGTCGAGGTACGTCGGGTGCGATGCGGTAGGCGATTTCCACGTTCTTTTCCTCGGCGCGCAGCGTGCTGATGGCCGAGACGGTCTCGAGGATGGTGTCCAGATCGAAATCGACGTCTTCCAGGTGCAGCATGCCGGCCTCGATCTTGGAGAAGTCGAGGATGTCGTTGATGATGGCCAGCAGCGCCTTGGCCGACACTTCAACCTTGTCGAGGTAGTTGCGCTGCTTGGGCTGCAAGGGCGTTTGCTGCAGCAATCGGGTCATGCCTATGACGGTGTTCATGGGCGTGCGGATTTCATGGCTCATGGTGGCCAGAAACTCCGATTTGGCGCGTTCCGCCGCTTCGGCCGCTGCCTTGGCCTGTTGCAGTGCATCCGCGGCTTCGCGCTCGTGGGTGATGTCCAGCATGACGCCGTCCCAGACCGGCGTGCCGTCGATGGGGTGCAGCGCCGCGCGGCTGCGCAGCCAGCGCTGGCTGCCGTCGGGCCGCAGGATGCGGAAGCTGCAGTCGAAAGGGCGGCCGCTGGCATAGCATTGCAGCAGCTGGGTTTCGTGGCGCTCGCGGTCCTCGGCGTGGATGGCGTTCAGGTAGATGTCGCTGTTGGCGAGTATGGCCCGCGCCGACATGCCGACCAGCGCTTCGATGCCGGCGCTGAGATAGGTCAGCCGGTAGCGGCCCTGCTGTTCTTCCGTGCGGTAGATGGCGCCGCTGGGCAGGTTGTCGGCCAGGGCTTCGAGCCGCTCCCTGGCATTCTCGCTTTCCGACAAGTCCTGCACCGTGCCGCTGAGGGCGACGATGGTGCCTTCGCTGTCGCGCAAGGCCTGGCCCAGGATGCGGGCCGGAAAGCTGCCGCCGCCGCCCGGGTGCTGGTGGCGCACATCGATGTCATAGGGGCGGCCGTCCCGTGCGCAGGCGGCCATGGCCTGCGCCACCGCGGCGTAGTCCCGCGGGCGCAGCATGGGCTGCAGGTCATGCACCGTCAGCGGCGGGCCGTTCGGGTCGGCGCCGCTCATCTCGTAGAGCATCTCGGAGGCGCTGAACGCCTGGGTGGACAGGTCCAGCGTCCAGCTGCCCATGCGCGACAGCCGTTCCGCGCGTTGCAGCGAGTCGTAGCTGCGCTGCAGCTTTTCTTCCGCCAGGCGCACGTCGGTCACATCGCGGGAGATGCCCAGCAATCCCGTGAGCTGGCCTTTGTCGTCGCGAAACGGGCTCTTGATGGTCTGGAATACGCGCATCTGGCCCTGGTGGGGAATGTGCTGCTCCGAGGTGGTCGCGTGGTTGGACGTGAGCACCTGCTGGTCGCTGGCTTCGCATTCGGCCGCGCCTTCGGGAAAGAAATCGGCGTCGGTGTAGCCCAGAATCTGTTCCGGAGGGTGGGCGAAAAAGCGAAACGCGGCGTCGTTGCAGAACAGGTAGCGGCCTTTCACGTCCTTGAGGTAGACGATGTCCGGCGTGTCGCGCAGCACGGCGTCGAGCAGGCGCGCCGTGTCTTTCCACTGGCGGGTGCTTTCCTGCACCTGGCGTTCGAGCTGGGTATGGAGCGAACGGATCTGGGCTTCGCGCTTGAGCCGCTCGCTGATGTCGTGCGACAGCGTGAAAAACCATTTTTCCCCGCCCACCAGCAGACAGGAAATCTGCACTTCCACCGGGATGATGCGGCCATCGCGGCAGCGGTGCTGGTCGACGCAGATGGTGGCATTGCCAGGCTCTATGCTGTCCCATAGCTGCGTCAGCGCGCTGGTGTCGTAGGCCACGGACAGGTCGCTGACGTTCATCCGCAGCAGCGCCTCGCGGCTGTGGCCGAGGCTGGCGCAGGACTGGGCACTGGCGTCGAGAATCCGGCCCTGCGCATCGTGCAGTATGAAATCGTCGGCAATCTGGTCCAGGTACTGGCGGTAAGGCATGTCGGACATGGTGGTTCCCGATAGCAGGTTCAGGCGCGCAAAGCCGGAATGCACAGCGCGGCGGCTGGCTGTATCAAATCGTACACGCATCCCCGGCAGGATGATGTAGCGGCGTGCTGACGCCCGAAGGGGGCATGGGCCGCTACCGTAAAGCGCCCCAGCGGGTAAAATTGCGCCATTCACTCTTGCACGCTGCCGCCGCTTGGCGCCGCCAGGGCCGGTCCGACCCACGGTGGCGGCCTTGTCCGGCCCCGCGGACCGCTGCCGGCGGGCGACAGCCCCAGCGCACCACCTACCGGAATTTCCTGCTTATGGCCTCCGCACTTACCGAAAAACTCTCACGCCTCGTCAAGGAGATGCGTGGCCAGGCCCGCATCACCGAATCCAATGTGCAGGACATGCTGCGTGAAGTGCGCATGGCCTTGCTGGAAGCCGACGTGGCCCTGCCCGTGGTGCGCGACTTCATTGCGCGCGTCAAGGAAAAAGCGCTGGGCCAGGAAGTCCTGTCCTCGCTGCAGCCTGGCCAGGTGCTGGTGTCCATCGTCAACACCGAACTCGCCGCGACCATGGGCGAAGGTGTCAGCGACCTGAACCTCAACGCCCAGCCGCCGGCGGTGATTCTGATGGCCGGCCTGCAAGGCGCGGGCAAGACCACCACCACGGCCAAGCTGGCCAAGCACCTGATCGAAAAGCGCAAGAAGAAAGTGCTGACCGTGTCGGGCGACGTCTACCGCCCCGCGGCCATCGAGCAGCTCAAGACCGTCACGGCCCAGGCCGGCGCCGAATGGTTCCCGAGCACACCCGATCAAAAACCGCTGGACATCGCGCGCGCCGCCCTGGACTACGCCAAGCGCCATTTCTTTGACGTGCTGCTGGTCGACACCGCGGGCCGCCTGGCCATCGATGAAGTGCTGATGCGCGAAATCCAGGAGCTGCACGCGGCGCTCAAGCCCGTCGAAACCCTGTTCGTGGTCGATGCCATGCAGGGCCAGGATGCGATCAACACCGCCAAGGCCTTCAAGGAAGCGCTGCCGCTGACCGGTATCGTGCTGACCAAGCTCGACGGCGATTCGCGCGGTGGCGCGGCCCTGTCGGTGCGCCAGATCACGGGCGCGCCCATCAAGTTCGCCGGTGTGTCGGAAAAGATCGACGGCCTGGAAGTGTTCGACGCACAGCGCCATGCAGGCCGTGTGCTGGGCATGGGCGACATCGTGGCCCTGGTCGAGCAGGTCACGGCCGGTGTCGACATGGAAGCAGCGCAGCGCCTGGCTGCCAAGGTCAAGAGCGGTGACGGCTTCGATCTCAACGACTTCCTGGGCCAGATCCGGCAGATGAAGCAGATGGGCGGGCTGTCCAGCCTGATGGACAAGCTGCCCAGCCAGCTCTCGGCCAAGGCCGGTCAGGTCGACATGGACAAGGCCGAGCGCGAAATGCGCCGCAAGGAAGGCATCATCTGCTCGATGACGGCCCGCGAGCGCACCAAGCCCGAACTCATCAAGGCCACGCGCAAGAAGCGCATCGCCATGGGTGCCGGCGTGCAGGTGCAGGAAGTCAACCGCCTGCTCAAGGAGTTCGAGCAGATGCAGGACATGATGAAGAAGATGAAGGGCGGCGGCCTGATGAAGATGATGAAGCGCATGGGCGGCATGAAAGCCATGAAGGGCATGATGGGCGGCGGTGGCGGCATGCCCAAGATGCCGTTCTGAGCCCAGGCGGTTCTGTCCATGCAGCCGGCCTTGCGCGATGCGCAGGCCGGTTTTTTTGCGCCCGGAAGCACCGCGAAAAACCCTTTCGGCGGGGCTTCACGGGCTGCGATTTGGCGCACGCGCTTTGCTTGCCGATAATGGCCGCATGCAAACGATGCCTGAGCCCACCGCCGCGCCGTCGCGCCGGCTTCTTCTGTCCGCGGCGCTGGCCGCGGCAGCCACACTCGCGGGGTGCAGCTCCGCGCCCGCCAGGCGCAGCGCCGGCCCGTGCGGCACACCCTCCCTGGCGATCGATGGCGGCCTGCGCGATGCGCTCTACGCGCGCACCATGCTGGTGGTCAATACACCTTATACCTATGGCGGCAACACGCCGGAAGGCGGTTTCGATTGCAGCGGGCTGGTGCAGTACGCGCTGCAGGGCATCACCGAGCAGCGCCTGCCGCGCAGCACCAGCCAGTGGGCCACGGTGAGCAGCACCATCGACCGCGGTGACCTGCAGCGCGGCGACTTTGTGTTCTTCAATACTTCGGGCGGGCGCTATTCGCACATGGGCATTTATGTCGGCGGCGAGCGCTTCGTGCATGCGCCTTCGAGTGGCGGCATCGTGCGCGTGGCGGCCATGGACAACCCCTATTTCCGCAAGCGCTTCACCGAAGCCCGCACGGTGTTCGCGGGCTGATCCAGCCGGTCAAGCCCTCAGGCGGTGGGCCGCGCGCTCAGCGGCAGGCCCCAGTCCATGGCATGCCAGGGGTGCTTTGCTTCGCTCACCCATTGGTCGACTTCCTCGGTCGTCACCGTCTTGCCCAGCAGATCGGCGCGGCCCTGTGCCAGCCACTGGGCACGTCCTTGCGCATAGGCCTGGCCAAAGCTGCGCCAGCTGTCGAAGCACTGCTGGGCCCGCTGGGCATTGAGCATCAGGAGGTCCCACTGCGGCTCTTCCTCCACCCAGTCCAGCAAGCGCGCGCTGCGCACGAAGAACGTCACGCGGGCGCAGGCAAACGCCATGGCCGCGCGCGGATCATCGCCGCGTTGCAGGCGCTGCAGATCGAGCATGAACCAGCGCTGGCGCAGGGCGTCGGGCAGTTGCTGGCGCACCTGCGCATCGCTCAGATCGGTGCGCAGGCCCAGGTGGTGCAGCACCATGGGGCGCAGCTGCCTGGCCAGCGCCTCATCGGCCCCATGCAGCTCGCAGGCAAAGCCGCCCTGCATGGCGTGGTAGGCCATGGGGTGGGCCAGGGCCAGCGCCCAGTTGCGCTCGGGGCTGCCGGCTTCGTAGCTGACCATGTCGCCGCGCTTCTTGGCCTCTTTCAGGTTCTGGAAACCGCCTTGCAGCAGCCAGAAAACAAAGGCCAGCAGGAGCAGGAAAATCACCCAGCCCGTCATGTCCGGCCCCCTGTCTGGCTGGCGCGGGACACGCGCATCCGTGCCAGCTGCAGCGTCTGCCGCAGGGCCGGGGATTGGGGCATGCGCTCCACGATTTCCGGATCAATGGAGTCCTTGCGCGCGGCCACCATCCACTGCATCAGCGGCGAGCGCAGATCCAGCTGGGCCAGCAGTTGCGGATGCTGGCGCAGCAGCCACAGCTGCTCCGTCTCGGTGCTCAGCTCGGCCACGGCGCACCAGGGGGCGAGCGCAGGGTTGGCGGCCAGCACTTCGGCAGGGCGGCGCACCAGACCCATGGCAAGCGCGTCCGCGGGCACTTCGTCATTGAGGGGCAGGTGGTTGAGCAAGGCCGCCACATCGGGCACGTAGCGTGCGATCGGCGGGCGGTTCTGCTTGCCCTTGATCTGCTCTATCTGCAGGCTGCCATCTTTTTGCAGCACCGCGTTGATGGTGATGCGCGGCTGGGCCGAGCCCGTGCGGTAGCTGAACAGGCGCATCCTGCCGCTTTCGCAGCCGGCGGCATAGTGCTCGCCATAACCTCCGCTGAAGCGCTTGCGGTCGGAGAACTGGCCAACGCAGTGGCCCATCATCTGGCTCTCGTAAGCCATCTCCTGGCGCAGCCGCGGGCTGCTGGCGTCAAACTCCACAAAGCTGCCCAGCTGGCCGCGCACGATGCCGTGCACCGCATCCTTGGAGTGTTCCACCCAGCCGTTGCTTTGCTTCTTCTCGAAGGCCAGGTGCTCCAGCGTCCAGCGCGCCAGGGCCTGCGGGCAGTTCACGCGCTGCAGCTTGCCCTCCAGCGACGTGCCCTTGCGGGTGGAGAGAAACTCCACCAGCCGCGTCTCCAGCGCCAGCACGGCGGGCGAGTCGGGCTCCACCCACCACAAA
Organism: Acidovorax bellezanensis; assembly: GCF_025421555.1. Taxonomy (NCBI): domain Bacteria; kingdom Pseudomonadati; phylum Pseudomonadota; class Betaproteobacteria; order Burkholderiales; family Comamonadaceae; genus Acidovorax; species Acidovorax bellezanensis. The sequence continues at coordinate 622,608 of NZ_JAODYH010000003.1, read as the reverse complement.
TCCGGCAGATCGACCCCTGCCGCTTTTTTGCGCAGTCGCTCCAGCGCCCAGGCGGGCGCCTCCTTGCGACCCAGGCGCTCCTGCAGGGCGTTGCTGTCGGCAAGGCGCTGCACAGGCGCTGCCGTGGTTGGCGGGTCGTTCTGCGGGGCGCAGGCCACGTTGCCGATCACATGGCGGCAAAAGTGGTTGAGCAGCCAGGCGGAGACCTCGGGCGCATCGCCGCGCTGTTCGCTGCGCTCGCGTATGCGCTGCTTGATGGCGGGGGCGTTGACCACGTCGCGCGCCTTGTAGGCGCTGGGCGCGGCGGGCGCGGCGGATGCCGTCGCAGGGGCCGGCGGGGTCACCAGAATTTCCACCATGGCTTGCGGCGGTCGTCGGCCTGGTCCGGCTGATCGCGCTCGGCCAGCTTGCGCTCGGCGCGCGCTATGCCGGTACGCGACATGTTGCGTTCATCGTCGTCATCGTTCTTGCCCAGGTAGCCGGCGGACTCCTTGTGCATGGCCACGGACTCTTCCAGCAGCTCGGGATAGGCTTCCAGTGCGCAGCCCAGACGGCGCAAGGTGTAGCTTTCCTTGAGCGCGCGCACTTCGTCCTGATGGGCGCGCAGACGCGGCAGCACCAGCTCCGGACGAGTGCTCGAGAAAAAGTCCAGCATGGACATCAGCGAGGCCAGATAGTCGCGGCGCTCGGACCGCTGATCGGCGGCGTCCAGATCCTCGTACCACTGATCCAGGCGCTCCAGCCAGATGCTGATCTCATCGTCCCGGTCGAGCTTGAAGAGCGATAGGGCAACGGTGGAAAAGTAGCGCGTGGGATCATGGCGGCCATAGGAGTGGTCCTGCGCGAAGTGCCACAGGCGCTCGGCCGCGGCCACCGTGGCGTCGTCATCATCCTTGCCGATGGCGCTCCACATCAGACCGTTCAGGTGTTCGCCAAATGGACTGCTGGCCAGTCCCTTGTGGTGCAGCGCGACGGCCTCGTCGTAGCGGTTCAGAAAGCGGTATTTGATGGCCAGGTTGTTGCACAGCATGGAGTAGACATGCAGGTCGGCATCCTTGAACGCGCCCTGGCCCGTGGCCCAGAATTGCTCGAAGCGCGCCAGGCCTTCTTCGTAGTAGCGCAGCACCAGCGGGGCGCGTACTTCGGCGGAAGGTATGTTCTTCTTGCCGCCCATGAGGGGCCCCAGGTCATCCTCGTCGTCCAGCACCACGCCCACCGCATAGCACCAGTGAGCGCCATGGGCCAGGACAAAGGGGCGGGCCAGGGCTTCCTCGAGCGGCAGCGCCGCAAAGCGCGCGGCCCACAGGGCGGCCAGCTTTTCGCCGTCGGCCATATGGGGATGCAGGCCCACGGATTGCTCCAGCAAGGGCAGGGCCTGGTCCATCTGGCGCTTGGCGGCATGGCGCATGCCCAGGGTGAGGGCCAGCACCGGGTGGTGCGGAGCGATTGCGCGGACAAAATCCAGGTAGAAGTCGGCGGGCTGGTCCGGCCGGCTTTCCTGCGCGAGCAACTGGCGCATGTCGGGATCGGTCTGGGCCATGGCCAGGATCAAGGCCCAGGTGACGGCGTGCTGGGCGTCATTGCCGAAGCGCTCGCGTGCCAGGTGGTAGCCCTGGGTCGACGAGACCGGGCGGGCGTGGAGCACGCTCTCCAGCGCCAGGGTCGCGGCCTCGGGCAGGCGATCGGCCTGCACCAGCCACTGCATCACCAGCGCGGAAAACGGGTCGCCTTCGTCATCCGTGAGGCCCAGACGCCCCTGGGGCGCAAGCTGCAGGGCGGCTTCCAGCTGACCGGCCAGAGCGCAGGCATGGGCTTGCAGACGCATGATCCTGACCTGGCGGTGGGCTTGGACGGCTGGTGAGGGCGGCGGGTTTTCCGTGCGCGCCAACTGCCGCTCGCAGGCCATGAGCAGCGCGGGCAGGCTGGCGGTGGCCACGGGCAGGGCGCGGTCCGCCAGGTCCATCCACTGGTCGAAATCCACCTCCTGCTCCGGCGCTGCATCGTGCAGCGTATCGATGGCGGCCTGCACATGGCGGGCCGCCGCGCCCGCATCGGCGCGCTGGTGCGCCAGCTCGGCTTTGCGCGCCAGGGCCATGGCGTCGTTACGGGCAGCATGGTCTTCGTCGGCGTGGCGCTCCCGCGCCCGGCGCAGGTCCACGCCGGTTTCGGCAATTTCCCAGGCCTGGGCCTGATTGGCCATCCATTCCCAGCCATGCCAGTAGCGCGTGGCATCGATGTTCTCGGGCAGGCTGGCAATGGCCTGTGCCGCGGGCAGTAGCAAGGGAATGGCCGATGGCTTGTCGAATTCGAGGCGGCTTTGAATGTCGCTGAGCGCAAGGCGCGCCCGTGCGTCATCGGGGTGGCGGTCGCCGGCTTGCAGTGCGGCTTGGCGATGGGTCTGCAACAAGTCGTTGGCCGTTTCAGGGCGGTCCAGAAACAGCCAGAAATCGTGCAAGCGCTCGAGGTCGGTGACATTGGCGGGGGCAAATGTCTGCTGCTCCATCAGCTCGATGACGGCCGCCATGCGGTCTTCGCGGCTGATGGACGAGTCCGTGTCGTCCTGGTCGTCGTTGAGCAGGTCGTGGGCCTGCTCTAGAAAGGCGTGAAGGGCATCGCCCTGAAGGGAAGCCGTGCTGCGGGGTGAATTCATGGTGTTCAGATCAGGGAAATCCGAGGCAAGCGATCCCCAATCCTAGCCGCTGAACGGCGCATTTTTACTTCAACCAGCAGTTGTCACTTTTTGTTGCATTCGACAGGGCGCGGCAATGCCCAGGCCGGCACACACCGTCAAGGAGGGTGTGCCACGCCCAGCCTGCCTGGCTCAGTCCTTGATGCGCACTTCGCCGCGCAGCGTATAGGCCTTGGCTTCGGTGATCGTCACGTCCACCATCTGGCCGACCAGGCGTTCCTGCTGGCCGTGCGCGGGGAAGTTGACCACGCGGTTGCACTCCGTGCGGCCCATGAGTTCGCTGCCGTCGCGCTTGCTCAGGCCTTCGACCAGCAGGCGCTGCACCGTGCCCACGCGCTCTTCGCTGATGTCCTTGATGTTGCGGTTGATCACGGCCTGCAGCTCCTGCAGGCGGCGCAGCTTGACGTCGTGCGGCGTGTCGTCGGGCAGGTTGGCCGCGGGCGTGCCGGGGCGGGGGCTGAAGATGAAGCTGAAGGAGTTGTCGAAGCGCACGTCATCGATGAGCTTCATCATCTTCTGGAAGTCTTCCTCGGTCTCGCCGGGGAAGCCGACGATGAAGTCGCTGCTCATGGCCAGATCCGGGCGGATCGCGCGCAGCTTGCGCACGGTGCTCTTGTATTCCATAGCGGTGTAGCCGCGCTTCATGGCCATCAGAATCCGGTCCGAGCCGTGCTGCACCGGCAGGTGCAGGTGGCTGACCAGCTTGGGCAGCTTGGCATAGGCCTCGATCAGGCGCGGCGTGAACTCGTTGGGGTGGCTGGTGGTGTAGCGGATGCGTTCGATGCCGGGGATGTCGCTCACGTATTCGAGCAGCAGCGCGAAGTCGGCGATTTCCTGGGTGTCGCCCATCTTGCCCAGGTAGGCGTTGACGTTCTGGCCCAGCAGCGTGACTTCCTTCACGCCCTGGTCGGCCAGGCCCGCGACTTCGACCAGCACATCGTCAAACGGGCGGCTGACTTCCTCGCCGCGCGTATAGGGCACGACGCAATAGCTGCAGTACTTGGAGCAGCCTTCCATGATGGACACGAAGGCCGAGGCGCCATCCACGCGCGCTGGCGGCAGGTGGTCGAACTTCTCGATTTCGGGAAAGCTGATGTCGACCTGGGGCTTGGCCAGGGTGGCGCGGGCATTGAGCAGGTCGGGCAGGCGGTGCAGGGTCTGGGGGCCGAAGACCACGTCCACGTAAGGCGCGCGCTTGATGATTTCCGCGCCTTCCTGGCTGGCCACGCAGCCGCCCACGCCGATCAGCACGCCTTTTTTCTTCAGGTGCTTGATGCGACCCAGGTCGCTGAAGACTTTTTCCTGGGCTTTTTCGCGCACCGAGCAGGTGTTGAACAGGATCAGATCGGCTTCATCCACATCCTGTGTGGGCTCGTAGCCTTGGGCGGCGTTGAGTACGTCGGCCATCTTGTCCGAGTCGTACTCGTTCATCTGGCAGCCGAAGGTCTTGATAAATACTTTTTTGGACATCGTGGAATTCTCGGAAAGCGTTGTGCCGCTGCATGAGGCTGCAGCAAGCTGGCAGTGCGGGCGCACGGCCCGGGGTATTCAGGGGCGCTTGAGCGCGGCTTCTTCTGGCGTCAGCACCCAGGCTGTGTGCAGCCATTGGGTGCTGGGCTCGATCACATAGTTGACCAGCAGCTTCTGGCCGGCCAGGGTGTGACCCATGAGCAGCCGCCCGTCGGCGCTGAACAGCCGAAAGCCCGGCGTGGTGCGCAGGGGCTTGCCGTTGAGCTGGACGTCGGGCATGTTGCCTATCACCAGCGTGCCGCGCAGGGCGGCAGGCGGGAAATTGCGCGTGCCGGCAGCGGCGGCTGTGGTGACGGCGGCCGTCGGTTGCGCCTGGGCCGGCAGCCAGGCAGCGCCGGTCAGCAGGGCCAAGGCAGCGGCCAGGGTGCGGAAAGAGGAAAAACGGAGGCAGCGGTGCATGGTGTATATCCAGTGGCTGAGGCCGCGATTCTACGGACTTGCCGGCCGCACAGTGGCGCGCTGGGGCATGTTTGGTCAGGTCCAGTGGCGGAGGCCGCGATTCTTCGGACTTGCCAGCCGCACAGTGGCGCGCTGGGGCATGTCTGGCCAGGATGCGCGCTCCCGCCGTGCCATGGCGTCGCGGATTTTCCTGCGGGCGTGCCCGTCAACCCGCCATTTTTCGGGCGTTGCTTTTCAAAAAACGAGACTTGTCTCGGTGCCCATGTGGTCGCACTGTCCGAGAAGCTCGACGTGCGCGCCAGCCAAAGGGGCGTTGCCATGTGTGTCGACGGCATTCGGATTGGCGCCAGCTTTTGTCAGTGGGTTGAGAAGCTCATGGTCTTCCGGCCCATGTGCAGGAAAAAGACGGAGGTCCAATTCCTTGTCGATTTTTGAGGAAATCAGCTTGTTGATAGTGAGGTCGTATATGTGATCAAATGCCCCGCGAACCATGTATGAAGGTAATATTTTGAATAGGGATTCCTGGGGCAGTGCATTGATCATTTTTGCGCCATACATCGACATTGCACCAAAAATGCTGAATCTTGTGATGGTGCAGATGTGGCCGCAGTTTTTCTCTTGATAATCAGATGGCGTATGGTTATTCGAACTTGATTCGTCTGCTTGGTCGGCGGAGGCTGGCGGCGCAAGACGAATTTCCGGGTTCAAATAATATTTGATCTGGTAAAGAAGATGTACGGCCTTGTCTACTGTTGGAGAGAACAGTACATGTTCGACGATCTTGTTGTCCGCCCTCAGTGCGACTGTTGGGAATTCGTTGGTGAATACGGATTCAACCATGTTCCCTAGCTTGAACTCGTCGCTGAATTCTTTTCCGAAAACGGATGGAAGAATGGCTTTGAAAATTCCGGAGTGCATGCCTTTGATTGCGCCAGGGACTGTGTGGTATAGGACGCTATAAAAATTGGCATTTGCATGCAGGTTTGCGAATATGCCGGAAATTGCACCTGATAGCGCGCCTCTTGCCGTGCTGCTGGCGATGAGTGCCGATATGTTGGCAGCTGCTTCATAGGTTCCGGCGACATGGCCGGAAGCCGTGATGCTTGCATATTCCACCGATGAATATGAGCGGTATTCCATTGCGCCGGGTTGGTCTGCGTTGCGGTAGGTGGCCATTTTGATGCTGCTCAATGGGTTTCAATCTAAGAGATCCGGCCGGTGTGGGCGCAGTTCCTTGCTCCATCCAGCCCTGCGCGCCGGCGATGGCATGCAAAGCTCGTTAGATTGAGAAACACTATTTTGTCAAAATGTTCCATAGCAATTTGTTAAAAATTGCCGTCTATGGATGACCCAGCATGCCCGCATGGGGCCTTCGCCGCAGCGGGGCGTCTACACGTCGGGCGTCGCTACGTCGGGCGGCGCCACGCCGGGCGTCGCCACGCCGGGCGCGTAGAGCACGGCGCTGGGCGCGCGGCACAAGCCCCAGAAGCGCAGGCCCGTGAGTTCGGCCATGCGCACGCCCATGGCCGTGGGCGCGGAAATCGTCGCGAGCGCGCCTATGCCCAGCTTGGCGCATTTGCGCACCAGCTCATGGCTGCCGCGGCTGGACAGCACGACAAAACCGGGCTCGCCCAGCCGGCCGGTGCGCGCCAGCCGGCCCAGCAGCTTGTCCAGCGCATTGTGTCGGCCTACGTCTTCGACCACATCCTGCAGCGCGCCGTCGGCCAGCGCCCAGCCGGCCGCGTGGATCGCACCGGCTTCGGCATTGAGCAGTTGCTTGTCGCGCAGCGCATCCATCGCGCGCAGCACCTGCGGCAGTCCGATGGCGCCGACCCAGTCGCGCGCGGGCAGGGGCGCGAACGACAGATCCAGCGCCGCAAAGCTCTCGACGCCGCAGACGCCGCAGCCGGTGCGCCCGCTCATGCTGCGCCGGTGGTCCTTGAGGCGCGCAAAGCAGCGCGAGGAGATCTCGATCTGCACTTCCATGCCGTCCATGCCTGCGGGCAGGCCCGCGGCACTGGCCGCGACCGGCGCCACTTCCATGCCAAAGCAGTCGGCCGCGCTGTCGATCAGGCCTTCGCTGAGCGCAAAGCCCAGGGCAAAGTCTTCGAGGTCCTGGGGCGTGGCCAGCATCACCGCATGCGAGATGCCGTTGAAGACCAGGGCGATGGGTACTTCGCTGGCCAGCGTGCGTTCCTGCGCTTGCACCTGCACGGCGGGGTTATCCCCGGTCAGGCGGTGCAGCGCGACCGCGTGCTGGCTCAGGGCATCGATGTGGGGCAGGGCGGTGGGGGTGGCGGCGCAAGACATGGGGGCATTATCGGTCGCGTGGGTGGCGCAGCCCTTATCCCTGCTGCCAGGCGTTGGCGCGGCAGCCCTGTGCAGCGCGAAGCTGGCGGCGTCCGTGGGGTTTACTGATTCCTGGTGAGCGTGACGACGATGCGGGATTTGTTGACCGGGCCGAAGAACGCCTGCTTGTTGGCGCCCACCAGGGCCGCGCTCAGCGACAGGCCGTGAGCCAAGTGATAGACGCCGCCCACGCTGTAGTCCATGAAGTTGGGCGTTCCCGCGTTCCTGATGTCGCTGCTGAAGCGGGTGAAGCCCAGCGATGCCTCCACGGAGACGCTGGGCGCCACTTTCCGTGCGAAGCCGATGTTCAGATAGCCCGTGTTGCGGCCCGTCCGGCCGGAGCCCGATGTGGCGCCGGCAAAGTCGAAATAGTCCCTGGACAGGGTGTGGGAGTACTTGGCGCGGAAGGGGCCGTAGCTGGCCGCGCCATAGACCTCCGTGGTGTGGCCAGCGCTGTTGCCGGGGTAGAGATAGGTGATGGCTCCCATGTCCAGATCGACGCCGCCGGCCTTGAATTGGTAGCCGCCCGACAGATCGATTTCCAGGGAGTTGTGGGACAGCCAGTCCACGCTGGAGTTCCAGTTGCTGAGGTAGAAACCGGTGTTGCCGAAGTTGTAGTCAAAGCCCCCTTGGAGGGCGGGTTTGAGCGCCCGGGTCTTGCTGCTGTCCTGGTCCTGCCCCCGGACTTTGTAGTTGCTGGTCAGACTGATGTTGCTGCTGAGCTGTGCCTGGGCCAGCAGGGGAAGGGCTGCCAGGAGCGCGGTGGCGAGGGTTAGACGGGCTTGAAAATTCATAGGGTGCCACTGCGAAAGTAGAGAACAAGCATAGGACCCCTGCGGATGTAGTGCCTGAAGTGTGCGCGGCCTGGCGTGAATTTTCAATAAAGATCGCCAGGGCCTGCGCTTCGCTCCCTGCACCAAGGAGCTGCGCAGCATGGCGGACTTTCGCAGACGCGCGCCAGAGGGTCAATCGAGCAGCGCCACGCCTTTGACCTGGGCGAAGACTTCGCTGCCCGGGACCAGGTCCAGGTGGCGTGCCGAGCGCTGGGTAATGCGTGCCAGCAGCGGTGTCTCGCCGGCCTGCAGCGCCACCATGACCAGGCCCGGGCCGTCTTCGCGCAGGCCGATCACGCGCGCGGGCAGGCTGTTGAGAATGCTGCTGTCGGCAGGCGCGGCCAGCGCCAGGCTCACGCCGCTGGCCGGCACGCGCAGCCGCACGTCGGTGCCCACGGGGCGGGGCCGGGTCGTGACCAGCTGCAGCTGTCCGCCGGAGAACAGCACCGTGCTCAGGTGGTCGTCCGCGTCATGGCTGGCCACGGTGCCCGAGACCACGGCCGCCGCTGCCTCGCCATGGCTCAGCGGCAGGTCCAGGCGCGACAGCAGGATGTCGGTGGGCCCTTCGGCGCGCACCCGGCCGTCCTGCAGCAGCACCAGATGGTCGGCCAGTTGGGCGACTTCGTCCAGCGCATGGCTGACGTAGAGAATGGGCAGGTCCAGCGCGCGCTGCAGCCGGTCCAGATAAGGCAGGACTTCGGCCTTGCGCTGCGCATCCAGAGCCGCCAGGGGCTCGTCCATCAGCAGCAACTGGGGGCTGGATGCCAGCGCGCGCGCGATGGCCACGCGCTGGCGCTCGCCGCCCGACAGGCCCGACGGCATGCGCTGCATCAGCGGGCCTATGCCCAGCAGTTCCACGGCCTGGGGAATGGCCACGCGCTGGGCGTCCTGGCGCTTGGCGCCATAGGCGATGTTGGCCTGCACCGTGAGGTGGCTGAACAGGCTGGCTTCCTGGAATACATAGCCCAGCGTGCGGCGGTGGGTGGGCAGCCAGTGGCCGTGGGAGTCGTCCTGCCAGAGCTGGCCGTTGACGGCGACCCGGCCCTGGGCCCGCTCCAGCCCGGCGATGGCACGCAGGCAACTGGTCTTGCCGCAGCCCGAAGGCCCGAACAGCGCGGTCACGCCGCGGCCCGGCAGGTCCAGGTCCACATCCAGGGTAAAGGCCTGGCGCTGCCATCGCAGCTGGGCCAGGATGCGCGGTTCGGCGGAAGGGCTGGAGTTCATGCGTGGCGCTCCTTGGGCTGCAGCAGGTTCAGTGCCATCAGCACCAGGAAGGAAAAGATCACCATGCCGCCGGCCAACCAGTGGGCCTGGGTGTACTCCATGGCTTCGACATGGTCGTAAATCTGCACCGAGACCACGCGCGTCACGCCGGGAATATTGCCGCCCAGCATCAGCACCACGCCGAACTCACCCACGGTGTGGGCAAAGGTCAGCACGGCAGCGGTGATGAAGCCCGGGCGCGCCAGCGGCAGGGCCACGGTGAGGAAGCGGTCCAGCGGGCCCGCGCCCAGCGTGGCCGCGGCTTCCATGGGCCGGCGCCCCAGGTTCTCGAACGCGCGCTGCAGCGGCTGCACGGTAAAGGGCAGGGAGTAGACCAGCGAGCCGATCACCAGGCCGGGAAAGCTGAACGGCAGCTGGGGCAGGCCCAGCCAGCGCACGAACTGGCCCACGGCGCCGTGCGGGCCCATGGTGATCAGCAGGTAGAAACCGATCACCGTGGGCGGCAGCACCAGCGGCAGCGCCACCAGCGCGCCCACGGCGCCGCGCCAGCGCGAATGGGTATGGGCCAGCCACCAGGCCAGCGGCGTGCCCAGCAGCATCAGCAGCACGGTGGTCGTGGCGGCCAGCTCCAGCGTCAGGACGATGGCGGCCAGGTCTTCGGAAGAAAGCGGCATGGGCAGGGCAGAAACGTGGAACGGGCCTGGGTGCAGGGAGTGCAGCCAGGCCCTGGGGGTGACGGGAGGCTTAGAAACTGTAGCCGAAGGAGGTCATCACGGCCCGCGCCTTGTCGCCCTTGAGGTATTGCATCAAGGCCGCGGCCGCGGCATTGTCCTTGCCCTTGTTGAGCACCACCGCATCCTGGCGGATGGGGTCGTGCATGCTGGCCGGCACCTGCCAGGCCGAGCCGGCGCGCAGCTTGCCGTTTTCCAGCACCTGGGACAGCGCCACGAAACCGAGCTGGGCATTGCCGCTGGCGATGAACTGGTAGGTCTGGGCGATGTTCTCGCCCGTGACCATGCGCGGCACCACGCGGGCCATCAGGTTCATCTTGTCCAGCGTCTGCATGGCCGCCAGGCCGTAGGGCGCGAGCTTGGGGTTGGCGATGGAAATGTGCTTGAAGTCACCGGTCTTGAGCACGGCGCCCTTGTCGTCCACATAGCCGACCTGGGGGCTCCACAGCACCAACTGGCCGATGGCGTAGGTGAAGCGCGAGGCGGCCACGGCCTGGCCTTCGCCCACCAGCTTCTCGGGCGTGGTGTCATCGGCCGCGAGCAGCACTTCGAACGGTCCGCCGTTGATGATTTGCGCGTAGAACTTGCCCGTGGCGCCGAACGACAGCTGGGCCGTGTGGCCGGTGTCCTTGGCGAAGTCCTGGGCAATCTGCTTCATGGGCGCCGTGAAGTTCGAGGCCACGGCCACGGCGACTTCCCCCGCCTGGGCCGGCAGCCATGCGGCAAGGCAGGCGCCAGCCAATACAGCGAGACGCAGAACGGGACGGGCAATGTGCAAGGTAGTCATGGGATCGCTATTCCTTTGATGAATAACGAAGTGTAACGCGCAGGCCGCTGTCTGGCGAATTTTGCGTCGGGCCATGCTCCGTCCAAGGCATGATGGCGGCATGCAAGACCCGTCTTCCTCTTTGTCCGTGGCCGCCGCGCTGGACCATGGCCCGGCCGACAAACGTATCGCCATCCTGCGCCAGATCGGCGCCGGCGGCTCCATTTCGCAGGCCGCGCGTGCCGTGGGCGTGAGCTACAAGGCCGCCTGGCAGGCGCTGGATACCTTGACCAATCTGGCCGGCGTGCCGCTGGTCGAGCGTGTGGTCGGCGGCACGGGCGGTGGCGGTGCCATGCTCACGCCCGCCGGCCAGGCGCTGCTCGATGCGGCCCAGGCCATGGACGCTGCGCGCGCCGAAGTGCTGGCCCGCCTCAGCGGCCAGGCCCCGGCCGCGGCCCGGCTCGCGCTGCGCACCAGCATGCGCAATCAATGGCCTTGCGTGGTCGAGGCGCTGCAGGTCCAGGGGCCGCTGGTGCGGGTACTGCTGCGCGGCGCCGACGCTTCGGCCCAGACGCTGCGCCTGGCTTCTCGCATCACGCGTGAAAGCGCTGAACTGCTGGGATTGGTGCCGGGACTGCCGGTGCTGGCGCTGGCCAAGGCCACGGCGGTGCAGGTGCAGCGGCCCGGCGCCATCCAGGGCGAGAACTGCTGGCCCGCGCGCGTGACGCGCGTGGCCCGTGGCGAGGCCGGCGACGAGATCGCGGCGCAGCTCGACGCCGGCGTGCACATGGTGGGTTTTGCCGCGGCGGCCAGCGGGCTGCGCGTGCGCTCTCAGGTGCAGCTGAGCCTGCCCGAATCGGCGCTGGCGCTGGCTGTGGTGCATTGAAAGCACCCCCTGAGCCGCTTCGCGGCTTCCCCCTCTCAACCTTCGGTGGAGGGGGACGGCACCATCGCTGCGGGGCGGCCCTTGCTCGGTGCCCCCTTGTTGGGGCGCGCCAGTTTCAAGCCTCGCGACTTATTCGAGTTCCTTGCCCTTGAGCTCGGGAATCAGCCAGGCGGTGGCGATCATGTCCAGGATGTAGATGGCTGCGAGCAGCGCAATCGCCACCTGGAAGGAGTAGGCCATGGCCACGGCGCCGACCACGATGGGGCCCAGGCCGCCGATGGCGCGGCCGATGTTGAACAGTACGTTCTGCGCGGTGGCGCGGGCTTCGGTGGGATAGGCCTCGCTCATCACCGCGCCGTAGCCGCCCATCATGCCGTTGACGAACAGGCCCAGCAGCGCGCCGGCCCAGAGCATGGCCGTGGGGTCGCTCAGCTGCGAATAGGTCAGCAGCATGACCACCGCGCCTACTTGGAAGAGGATGAAGCTGGGCTTGCGGCCTATGCGGTCGGCGAGCTGGCCGAAGACCCAGATGCCGGCCATCATGCCCAGCACCGTCACGGCGGTCCACAGCGAGGACTTGGTGAGGTTGAAGCCCAGCTGTTTGGACAGGAAGCTGGGCATCCAGATCATGATGCCGTAGTAGCCGAAGTTCTGCACCGAGGTCAGCACGATCATGCCGATGCTGACGCGCGTCGTGGCCTTGTCGCGCATCAACAGCTTGAGCGCATGAAAGCGCGGCGCCTTCACCTTCTGCTTGCGCACGAACACTTCGGGCTCGTGCAGCTTGTTGCGGATCACCCAGGCGACCAGGGCCGGAATCACGCCCACCAGGAACATGCCGCGCCAGCCGATCATGGGCAGCAGCAGCGGCGTCAGCAGGGCCGCGGCCAGCACGCCGACCTGCCAGCCCAAGGCCACATACGAGGACACGCGTGCGCGGTGGCGCGCGGGCCAGGCTTCGGCGGCCAGGGCCATGCCGATGCCGAACTCGCCGCCCAGGCCGATGCCGGCAATCGTGCGGTAGACCAGCAGATCCCAGTAGCCCTGCGCGAACGCGCACAGGCCGGTGAAGACCGCGAACAGCACGATGGTCCAGGTCAGCACGCGGATGCGGCCGTAGCGGTCGCTCATGGCGCCGAAGAAGAAGCCGCCGATGACGGCGCCGATCAGCGTCCAGGTCACCAGCGAGCCGGCCTGGCCGGGCGTGAGGTTCAGGTCGGCGGAAATCGCCGACAGCATGAAGCCCAGGATCAGCAGGTCAAAGCCGTCCATGGCATAGCCCACGGCCGAGCCCATCAGGGCTTTCCAGCTGTAGCCATTGATCTCGTCGGGCGCAGCAGTCGCGGCTGCGGCGCCTGGGATGTGAGGGATGGAGGACACGTCGATTCCTTGGTCAAACAAAAGGCCCCGGCGCGCTGCGCCACCAAGGGGCCGCAGCTGCGCCCGCTGCAGGGCAGCAGTCTCCAGGCGCGGCTGCGCCCGGGGGCATGGGGGAGGCAAAAAACGGGGGATTCAGGCCGGTCGCGGATACGAGGGCTTCTGATAAAAGCGAAAGCCCGGCAAATGGGCAATTTGCAGGGCTTTGGACGTGACGCGGAGCGCGCAAGAGCGCTCGCTGAAGAGCTGGTCGCATTGTAGCGGCAAAGGAAAAATCGGGTGCGCCAGTGCGCGTATGCCCGCTGCGCGCGGTCGTCATAATCGGCTCGTCCCTGTTTCGCAACGCCGAGAAAGAGCCATGCCCCGCTTTGCCGCCAACCTGTCCATGCTGTACTGCGAAGTCGATTTTCTCGAGCGCTTTGCTGCGGCCGCCGCCGATGGTTTCGATGCCGTCGAATTCCTGTTTCCTTACGAGCATGCGCCCGAACAACTGGCCGCGCTGCTGCGCCAGCACGGCCTGCAGCAGGTGCTGTTCAACGCGCCCCCCGGCGATTGGGACGCGGGCGAACGCGGACTGGCCTGCATTCCGGGGCGCGAAGCGGAGTTTCATGCCGGCATGGAGCGCGCGCTGCATTACGCGCAGCAGCTCGACTGTCCGCGCATCCATGTGATGGCCGGTCGCGTACCGGCACAAGTGTCACCAGCGAACGCCCACGCCACCTATGTCGCCAACCTGCGCGCGGCCGCCGCGCTGGCCGCGCCGCTGGGCATACAGCTGCAGATCGAGCCCATCAACGGCCGCGACATGCCCGGCTATTTCCTGCAGCGCCAGGACCAGGCCCATGCGCTGCTCGATGCCATCGGCGCGGCCAATGTCCAGGTGCAGATGGACCTCTACCACTGCCAGATCAGCGAAGGCGACCTGGCCATGAAGCTGCGCCAGTACCTGGACGGCGGCCGGGTCGGGCATATGCAGATCGCCGGCGTGCCCGGGCGGCACGAGCCCGACATGGGCGAAATCCACTACCCCTATCTGTTCACGCTGATCGACCAACTGGGCTATGGCGGCTGGATAGGCTGCGAGTACCGGCCGGCACGTGGCGCGGCGGCTCAGGCCACGAGCGCGGGGCTGGGGTGGCTGCGGCCCTGGCTGGATCGCGCACAGTGAAACGGGCGGCTATTTAAACAGTGCCATGGCTTGCCGGCGCGCCAAAGTGCTCGACCAGCAGGGTCCGGAAGGCCTGCGCCGCGGGGCTCAACTGCGGGGATTTGCGGCGCACCAGGCCCAGCGGCCGCTGTATGCCGGGCGCGCTCAGAGGCCGCATGGCCAGGCCCCGGTGGGCAATCAGCTGGTAGGCGATTTCCGGCAGAACGCCCACGCCTAGCCCGGCCGACAGCAAGGCGCCGATGGTGGCAATGTGGTCCACCTCGAAAGCCGGGCAAAAGCGCAGATCCTGGCGCCCCAGGGCCTGGTCGACGTATTGGCGCACGCTGGCCGTGGGCGACATGGAAATATGCGGGTAGCCCAGGGTGGCTTCCAGCGCGATGGGGCCGCTCTCCCGCGCCAAAGGATGGTCGGGCGCGCACAGCAGCACAAAGTGGTCCTGGGTCAAAGGCTCGTAGACCAGGTCTTCCTGCTGGGGGTCGGCGGCGGTGAGGGCGAAGTCGACCTTGCCATCGCGCACCAGGGCAAAAGCATGGGCGGACAAGGTGTCGATGAGGGCCAGCCGGACCTGCGGGTGCGCGGCATGGAATCGGGCCAGCAGCGCGGGCACCAGCGACGCGGCCAGGGAGGGCAGGGCGGCCACCGAGACCTTGCCCTGGCGCAGCGCCATGGTGTCCTGGATGGCCTGGACGGCCTCCTGTGTCTGGCGCAGCAAGGAGGCCGCATGGACGGCAAACGCCTGGCCGGTGTCCGTCAGGGACACCGAGCGGGTGGTGCGGTCGAACAGCCGTGCGCCCAGCTGTTCTTCCAGCCGGGCAATCAGCGCCGACAGGGCCGACTGCGAAGTGTGGAGCTGCAGCGCGGTCTGGCCGAAATTGCGCGTCTGGCTCAAGGCCAGAAAGGCCCGGAGGTCTTTGGTTGAAAGGTTGGGTTCCACCGGCCCGAGTATAGGAGGCCGATCGCCGCCGAGCGGCAGCCTCTCAGCGCATCATTCGACCTGGATGTTGCCTTCCTGGATCACCTTGGCCCACTTGCTGTACTCCTGGGCGACAGCCTTGGAGGCATTGGCGGGCGAGGTATAGGTGGCGATCGCACCTTGGGCCAGCATCGATTCCCTGACTTCCGGCTTGAGCAGAATTTCCTTCAGCGCGGTGTTGAGCTTCTTGATGACCTCTGGCGGCGTGCCGGCCGGTGCTGCCAGGCCGAACATGGAGCTCACCTGGAAGTCGGGCAGTCCGGCTTCGGCCGCGGTGGGCGTGTCAGGCAGCGACGGCACACGTTGGGCCGTGGTCGTTGCCAGGGCGCGCAATTTGCCCGCCTTGATCTGCGCCTGGGCGGCCGGCACGGTATCGATCATGGCCGTCACCTGCCCGCCGAGCAGATCGGAGATGGCCGGGCCGCTGCCCTTGTAGGGCACGTGCATGACTTCGACCTGGGCTTGCCGTTGGAACATCTCGGTGGCCAGATGCTGGGGCGAACCGTTGCCCGCCGAAGCAAAGCTCAATTTGCCCGGCTGGCTTTTGGCCAGGGCGATCAATTCCTTGAGATCCCGTGCCGGCACGTTGGGGTTGACCACGAACACCAGGGGCACGGTGCCGACGATGGAGATGTGGGCAAAGCTCTTGCCGATGTCGAAAGGCACGACCTTGGGCATCAGCGCAGCGCTGATGGTGTGGCTGGTGAATGCGCCCAGCAGCAGGGTGTAGCCGTCAGCGGGCGATTTGGCGACCTGTCCGGCGCCCAGGCTGCCGCCCGCGCCGGCGCGGTTGTCGACGACAAACTGCTGGCCCAGGGCGTCCGACAGGTGCTTGGCCAGGACCCGGCCGATGACGTCGGTGGCGCCGCCGGGCGCATAGGGCACGACCAGCTTGACCGGCTTGTTGGGGTAGGCCGTCTGGGCCTGTGCCCAGACCGGGGCCAGGGCGATGCCGGCAGCCGCCAAGGCCAGGCCCAGGCTGGTGCGGCGTGTGCGTGATGGGGAAGTTGTGGTTTTTTTCATGCTTGTCTCCTAGTGGTTTTTACTGAGTTCTTGCAAATCAATGGCCGTTGAAGCTCTTCTTATGTTGATAATATTATTAATAATCTGAAGGACTGATCATGGTTAACCCCGAACGCTCGCAACCGGACGCCCACGCCATCAACCCCGAAGCCGCACACAGCGGCATCTCCAAAGGCCTGACCAATTACGGCGATCGGGGCTTTTCCCTGTTCTTGCGCAAAGCCTTCATCAAGGGCGCGGGCTACACCGACCAGGCCCTGGAGCGGCCCGTGATCGGCATCGCCAGCACCGGCAGTGCCTACAACCCCTGCCACGGCAACATGCCCCGGCTGCTTGAAGCCGTGAAGCGCGGCGTGCTGATGGCCGGCGGCCTGCCCATGGACTTTCCGACCATCTCCCTGCACGAAAGCTTTTCCCAGCCCACCAGCATGTATTTGCGCAACCTCATGTCCATGGACACCGAGGAGATGCTCAGGGCCCAGCCCATGGATGCCGTGGTGCTGATCGGCGGCTGCGACAAGACCGTGCCGGCCCAGCTCATGGGTGCGGCGTCGGCCGGCCTGCCCGCGGTGCAACTGGTGACCGGCTCCATGCTGACCGGCTCGCACCGCGGCGAGCGCGTGGGTGCCTGCACCGATTGCCGCCGCTACTGGGGGAAATTCCGGGCCGACGAGATCGGCGCCGAGGAAGTCGCGGACGTGAACACCCAGCTGGTGGCCAGCGTGGGCACCTGCTCGGTTGCCGGTACGGCCAGCACCATGGCCTGCATTGCCGAGGCGCTGGGCATGAGCGTGCCCGGCGGCGCGTCGCCGCCGGCCGTGACCGCGGACCGCATCCGCGTGGCCGAGCGCACCGGCACGGTGGCGGTGCAAATGGCCCGCACCGGTCTGACCATAGACAAGATCCTGACGCCCGAAGCTTTCGAGAACGCGGTGCGGGTGCTGCTGGCCATGGGCGGCTCGACCAATGCCATCGTGCACCTGGCGGCCATTGCCGGTCGCCTGGGCTACACGCTGGATCTGAAAGCACTGGATGCCATGAGCCGCGACACGCCGGTGCTGCTGGACCTCAAGCCTTCGGGCGACCACTACATGGAAGATTTCCACGCCGCGGGCGGCATGGCCACCTTGTTGCGCGAACTCAAGCCCTTGCTGCACCTGGACGCACTCACGGTCACCGGGCGCACCCTGGGCGAAGAATTGGAAGCGGCCGGTCCGGGCTTTGCGCAGCATGTGGTGCGCAGCCGCGACAACCCGATTTTTCCGCAGGGCGGCATCGCCGTGCTGTACGGCAACCTGGCCCCTGAAGGCGCCATCATCAAGCAATCGGCGGCGGACCAGCGCTTGATGGAACACGAAGGCCGGGCCGTGGTGTTCGAGAACGCCCAGGATCTGGCCGACCGCATCGATGCGCCCGACCTGGATGTGCAGGCCGACGACATCCTGGTGCTCAAAAACATTGGCCCCAAAGGCGCGGCCATGCCCGAAGCCGGTTATCTTCCCATTCCGAAGAAACTGGCGGCGCAAGGCGTCAAGGACATGGTGCGCATTTCCGACGGCCGCATGAGCGGCACGGCCTTTGGCACCATCGTGCTGCATGTCACGCCCGAAGCCGCCGTGGGCGGCCCGCTGGCCTGGGTGCAGAACGGTGACCGGATCCGCCTGTCGGTGCGCGAGCGCAGCATCGAATGGTTGGTGTCCCCGCAGGAGCTGCAGGCACGCCGCGAAGCCCGACCCGTGCAAGCGCCCACGGCCGCGCGCGGCTACCAGCACCTGTTTCTGAAAACCGTGACCCAGGCGGACAAGGGGGCGGACTTTGATTTTCTGGCTGCCGTTGAAAACAAGGGCAGCGTGCCACGGAGTTGAATAGTGATGCCTGACAAGAAGGCTGGTGCGACCGCCCCTGTGGCGGCGGTCGCCGAGCATATTGCCCATGTGCTGGAAGAAGACATCGTCCTGGGGGGCTTGCACCCCTGCCAGCGGCTGGTGGAAGACGAATTGATGGAGCGCTTTGCGGCGAAACGCCATGCCGTGCGCGACGCCCTGGCCCTGCTGGAGCGCATGGGTCTGGTGGAGCGCAAGCGCAATGTCGGCGCCCTGGTGCGCCATTTCAGCGCCCAGGAAGTCGTGGAACTCTACGAACTGCGCATCCTGCTGGAAGCGGCAGCGGCCCGGCGCATGCCCTTGCCCGCGGGCCGGAAAGCCGTGCAGCTGCTGCGATCCCTGCAGAAGGAGCACGACAAGGCGGTGCAGGCCGAGGACGTGCGCAGCGTTTTTCACAGCAACAAGGCGTTTCATGAAGCGTTCTTTGGCCTGTGCGGTAGCGCGGTGCTGGTCCAGGCGATTGGCGAATACGCGCGGCGCACCCATGCCATCCGTTTTGGCGCACTGTCCACGGCGGAGCAAAGAGAGCGTTCGCGCGCCGAGCACCACGCCATGATCCAGGCCGTGGAGGCGGGCGAGCGGCAGCAGTTGGTGCAGCTGTGTCGCCAGCACTTGCTGCCCTCGCGCAATGCCTACTTGCGCGCGCATGGGCATGCCATTCCTGCAGCGCTGCGCGACTCAGAGGAAGCGTGCGCGGATGTCGTCGGCGCTGGCCAGGCGCTGTCCTAGCACCTGCGCGCCTTGTGCCACCTGGTGGACCAGGGCCGCGTTGTCAGCGGCCACCTGGCCGTCCTTGAGATACAGGTTGTTTTCGAAGCCCACCCGCACATGGCCGCCCAGCGCGGCCGCGGCGATGGCGCAGGCGTTTTCCTGGGGGCCGAAAGCACACATGGCCCAGGGGTAGGCGCCGTCATCGGCGGCCAGGAAAGGCAGCAGATCATTGGGGCTGGAAGTCTGTCCGGCGGAGTAGCGTCCCAGGACAAACAGCACAAACCATGGGGCCTCGGGAATCACGCCGCTGGCGCGCAGCCGCTGCCAATGCGCGACGTCCACCGTGTCGTAGAGGATGACCTGGGTCATCACATCGTTGTCCACCAGCCATTGGAAAAAGCCGTGCAGCTCCTGCTCGGACACGCCGGGCTGCAGCAATTCGCGCAGACCCACCGACACGGCTTCGGGGCGCGCTTCGCGCACCACGGCCATCTGGTGCGGTGGTTGGTAGACCTGGGCCGCTTCGGTCGTGATCTGCACCACCAGCTGCCGGCCCACGGCGCGGCGCACGGCTGCGGTGGCTTGCTGGTAGGCGTGTGCGTCGAGCAGGTGGCGGCCGTCCGGGTGGCGCACATGCATGTGCAGCATGGCGGCGCCCGCATCCAGGCAGGCCTTGGCGGTGTCGGCCAGCGTGTCGGCCGTGATCGGCAGGGCCGGGTGCTGGGCGGGCAATTTGTAGGCCCCATTGGGGGCCACGGTCACGATCAGGGGGGTATCCATGGGCATAAGGCGTCCGGTTTTCAGGAGAGGGCAGCGTCTTGCACGGGGGGCAGCTCGGACGCCAGCAGCGTCAAGCCGGCCAGCAGCATGTTCTGGTAGCGCGTCTTTTCGCTGGCCATGGACTCTGGCGTCCACTGGAAGAAACCTTCGCCGCTCTTCATGCCGAACTTGCCTTGGGCCACCAGATCGGACAGGCATTGCGCCGGCTCCTTGTTGGCGGCCAGGGATGGGTACATGGTGGCGCCTGCCGCGCAGTGGACTTCCAGGCCGGCATGGTCCCGTTGCAGCACCGGGCCGGCGGCCAGGAAGCGGAAGCCGAAGCCAAAGCGCACGGCCGCATCCACATCCTCGGGCGTGGCGATGCCGGCATCGATCAGGGCGAAAGCTTCGCGTGCCAACGCATGCTGCAGCCGGTTGGCCAGAAAACCGGGCAAATCCTTTTTGACCCGCACCGGCACCATGCCGCATTGGCGCATGAAGCTGTAGAGGTTGTCCGCCGCTTCCTGCGCGGTGCCGGCGCCCGAGACGACTTCGACCAGCGGCGTCAGGTGGGCGGGCATGAAGAAGTGCAGGCCCACCATGCGTTCCTGGCTGGGCAGCCCCTGGGCGATGGCGGAAATCGGAAAGCTCGAGCTGTTGCTGCACAGCAGGGCGTCGGCGCGCGCGCACTGGGCCAGTTGCGCAAACAGCGCCTGCTTCCAGTCCAGGCGCTCGGGAATGCATTCGATGACCACGTCGACGTGCGTCCAATCCACGGCTTCCAGGCTGCTGGCGATGACCAGGTGGCGCGACTGTTCTGCGGCGTTCAGCTGGCGCAGGCCTTTTTCAACCTGCTGGCGCAGGGCGTCGTGGCGCGCGCCGGAAGTTTCCACCACCGTGGTCTGGCAGCCCGCGCGGGCCAGGACGACGGCGACATCGGCGCCCATGGTGCCGCCACCGACGACGACGGCCCGTGATTGGCTGGGACGGAAGAAATGGGCCGGGGCGGAAAAAGCGTGGGATTGGTTCATGGCGTTCAAAGCTGCAATACGTGCAATGCGAACGAGTTTGGACCGGCAATACCTATCTGTAAATCGCAATAAATCGATCAATTCATCGATTATTTGGGTCAATCGGCGCAGCCAGGGGGGGCCTGCAGATGCAGGCCAGCGGGAAAGGTGGGTGGGGGCCGGGCCCTGGCTGGCGCAGGTTGTCAGCGAAAGCGGGCGCGGAAAAAGCAAAAGCCCCAAGAGCTTGCGCGCTTGGGGCTTGAATTTGGTGGTCGTGGCGGGACTCGAACCTGCGACATCAGCATTATGAATGCTGCGCTCTAACCGACTGAGCTACACGACCGATAGCCAGATATTGTATAGGAAGAAATTGCCTCGGCAGCCAAGGTGGGAATTTTTGTCCGCAAGCCTAAGCGGCGCTTGAAAATTTCGCTGCGACAAAGAAAAAACCGCAGTGCTTTTACAAGCACTGCGGTTTCCTGTTTGGTGGTCGTAGCGGGACTCGAACCTGCGACATCAGCATTATGAATGCTGCGCTCTAACCAACTGAGCTATACGACCGAAGCCAGCTATTATATGCAAAAAATCGCGGCTTCACACTGTTCAAGGAATTTCTTGCAAAAAATCTTCTGCTTCACTGGTGCGTGAAGTTGGCGCGGCGCTTGTTCACGAACGCATCCATGCCTTCCTTCTGGTCCTGGGTGGCGAACAGCGCGTGGAACAGCCGGCGCTCGAACATCACGCCGTCGCTGAGACTGCTTTCGAAAGCGCGGTTGACCGATTCCTTGGCGGCCATCACGGCGATCTGCGAGAAGTCGCTGATCATCAAGGCCGCGCCCAGGGTTTCGTCCATGAGCTTGTCCAGGGGCACGACGCGGCTGACCAGACCGGAGCGTTCGGCTTCGGTGGCGTCCATCATGCGGCCGGTGAGGGCCATGTCCATGGCCTTGGCCTTGCCGACGGCGCGCGGCAGGCGCTGGGTGCCGCCGGCGCCGGGGATCACGCCCAGCTTGATTTCGGGCTGGCCGAAGCGGGCGTTGTCGGCGGCAATGATGAAGTCGCACATCATGGCCAGCTCACAGCCGCCGCCCAGCGCGAAGCCGGCCACGGCCGCGATCACGGGTTTGCGGATGCTGCGAATGGTTTCCCAGTTGCGCGTGATGTAGTCGCCCTTGTAGGCGTCCACAAAGCTGTAGTTCGCCATGGCACCGATGTCCGCGCCCGCGGCAAAGGATTTTTCGCTGCCGGTGATGATGATGCAGCCGATCTTCTCGTCCGCGTCGAAGGCTTTCAACACCGTGCCCAGCTCGGTCATGAGCTGTTCGTTCAAGGCATTGAGTTGCTTGGGGCGGTTGAGGGTGATGACACCGACTTTGTCTGCTTCGGTGCGAACTTCCAGCGTTTCGTAGGCCAAGGGGATATCTCCGGTCGTTGTTGTAGATGCCTGTGGAACTATACCGAAGCTGACGCGGCGTTGGCCGCGGCAGCCGGTGCCGCCGTGGCTTCGGCCGTCGCGCTGTCCAGCCAGCGCCGCGCGGCGGCGGCGTCGGTGATGGCCAGGCCGATATTGGCCGGGGCGTCGGTGTCGGGTGTTTTCAGGGCCAGCGGCAGGCGCAGCAACTGCTGGTCGCGTGCGATCAGGGCCGTGAGCTGCTCGGCCTGGCCGGCGTACAAGGCCAGGTCGTCGAGCTTGGTCAGGCGCCAGGCGGCGCCGCTGGCCAGTTCAATGCCCAGCCATTCGTCGCCGGCCATCAGGCCCGCGCGCTCGGCCAGGCCGCCGCGCAGCACGGACTTGATCTGCACGCTGTGGTTCTCCTGCACGCGCAGGCCCAGGCGCTGCGCGGGCTGGGGCGGCTCGGCCTGCAGGCGCACGCCGTGGGCGGCCAGCAGCTCGGCCAGCGGCAGGTCCTGCGTGCCGTGCACCCACTGGGCCAGCTCCGTGGCAAAGCTGCGGCCCGAAAGCGTATGCAGCACGGCCAGCACATCCTCCTCGGTCATGGGGCCGGCGGCGCAGCGCTGCCACAGCGCGCGCATCACGGCGTCCAGCGAAGCCGCGCTGTCGCGGCGCAGGGCCAGGTCCAGGCTCAGGGCCACCAGCGCGCCCTTGGTGTAGTAGCTGACGGTGCTGTTGGCGGTGTTCTCGTCCTGGCGGTAGTACTTGACCCAGGCATCGAAGCTGGACTGGGCCACGCTTTGCACGGCGCGGCCCGGCGTCTGCAGCACCTGGTTGATGGTCTTGGTGATGAGCTTGAGGTATCTGGCCTCGTCGATCAGGCCGGCGCGCAGCAGCAGCAAGTCGTCGTAGTAGCTGGTGAAGCCTTCGAAGAACCACAGCAGCTCGGTGTAGTTTTCCTGGTCGTAGTCGTAGCGCGCAAAGGCCGCGGGCCGCAGGCGCTTGACGTTCCAGGTGTGGAAGTACTCATGGCTGATCAGGCCCAGCAAGGTGGTGTAGCCGTCGCTGGTCTTGCTGTCGCCCAGGCGGGGCAGATCGCGGCGGCCGCAGATCAGCGCCGTGGAGTTGCGGTGTTCCAGGCCGCCGTAGTTGTCGTGGACCGCGTTGAGCATGAATACATAGCGGCCATGGGGCGGGAGGCTGGCGTCGTGGCCGTGCCAGAAGCCGATGGCGGCTTCGCAGATCTTGCGGCTGTCTTCCAGCAGCCGGGCGTGGTCGAAGGATTCAGTCGCCCCGGCCACGACGAACTGGTGGCGCACGCCGCCGGCGTCGAAGAAGCCGCTCCAGAAGCGCCCCATCTCGACCGGGCAGTCGACCAGTTCGTCGTAATCGGCGGCGCGGTACAGGCCGAAACCCTGGTCGTTGACATGGACCGGCTCCAGCCCGGTGGCGATGGACCAGTCGGCGGTGGCTGCCGTGGCGGCGACTTCCAGGCTGTGGGGCGCGTCTTCCTGGCCCAGCACGCGCAGGCACAGGCTGGTGCCGTTGAAGAAGCCGCGCTGCGCGTCCAGCCAGGCCGTGCGCACCGAGTTGTCGTAGGCGCAGACCTGGTAGCGCAGGGCCAGCGGCTGGCCGGCCGTGCAGTCGACTTCCCAGCGGTGCTTGTCGAGCTGGCGCAGGCCTACGGACTGGCCGGCCTGCGTGGCCTGCAGGCCTTGCAGGTTCTTGGCGAATTCGCGCACCAGATAGCTGCCCGGAATCCAGACCGGCAGCGCGAGCTGCTGCTGCGCTGCCGGCGCTTGCACGCTGAGCTCGATCTCGAACAAATGGGCGTGCAAGTCCAGCGCGCTGACGCGGTAGTGCACGTGGGCCGCGTCGGCGGGCAGGGAGTCAAAAACGGTGGAAGCAGGCATGGGCGCTCAAGGCAAGAGGCCTGGACGCGTGCAATGCCGTGCCCAGAGGCCGGGGAAAAGGAGTGCGCGCCCAGGGCTGGGCGCGCGCAGGGTCAGCGGGCGGTGGCGAGGTGCTTTTCCACGTCGGCGGCGCTGATGGCGCCGGGAACGCGGGTGTTGTTGGCAAAGATCAGGGTCGGCGTGCCGGTGATCTTGTACTTGCGCCCGAACGCCAGGTTGCGCTGCAGCGCGGCGGTGTCGCAGCTCGCGGGCGGCACGGCCTTGTCGCGCAGCATGAGGTCATGCCAGGCCAGGGCCTTGTCCTTGGCGCACCAGATGTTGCGCGATTTCTCGGTCGAGTCGGGGCTCAGGATGGGGTAGAGGAACAGGTAGACCGTGACGTTGTCGACGTTTTGCATGTCGCGCTCGAAGCGCTTGCAATAGCCGCAGTTCGGGTCTTCGAACACGGCCATCTTGCGCGCGCCGTTGCCGTGCACGATGGTGATGGCGTCCTTGAGCGGCAGGGCGGAGAAGTCCACCGAGGTCAGCTGGTTGATGCGGTCTTCGGTCAGGTTGCGCCTGGCCTTGGTGTCGATGAGCTCGCCCTGGATCAGGTAGTTGCCCTTGGCATCGGTGTAGAACAGGTCGGTGCCGATGCGCACTTCAAACAGGCCGGCCATGGGCGTGGGCCGCACTTCATCGATCTTGGCGAGCTGGGGAATGCGTTCGGACAGGTTCTTGCGCAGGCTGGCATCTTGTGCCTGGGCCGACACGCCGAAGGAGAAGAGTGCTGCAGCCAGCAAAGGGAAAAACAATTTCATGGCAAGAGGGTTCCGTTGTCGTTGAGGTGTCTGGCCGCGGTGCGGCACAGGCGCGTCTGGCGTATTCAAGTGTCCAGTCCCATGGCCTGGCGGGCCATCCAGTCCTTGAGCGGGCCGCTGTGCTCGAAGCCTTTCATGCCCCAGTTGCGCAAGGCCTGCAAAGGCGCTTCACGGCGGGTAAAGAGCTGCTGCAGCCCGTCCATGGCCAGGCCCATCGGGGCCAGCGCGGCCTTGCGTTCACGTTCGTAGCTGCGCAGCAGCCGGCGGTCGCCCGTGCTGCGCCAGGCGTCGCGTTGCTGGAGCACGCGCGCCAGGGCCTGCGCATCGCCCAGGCCCAGATTCAGTCCCTGGCCGGCCAGGGGATGGACGTTGTGGGCGGCGTCGCCGACCAGCGCCCAGCTGCGCGCCGTGGTGCCCGGGAGGGTGCCGCACCAGCGGTCGGCCATGGCCT
Source organism: Acidovorax bellezanensis (assembly GCF_025421555.1). Classification (NCBI taxonomy): domain Bacteria; kingdom Pseudomonadati; phylum Pseudomonadota; class Betaproteobacteria; order Burkholderiales; family Comamonadaceae; genus Acidovorax; species Acidovorax bellezanensis. The sequence continues at coordinate 597,740 of NZ_JAODYH010000003.1, read as the reverse complement.
GCTGCAGCGGCCAGGACAGGCGCTCGCTGGCCAGTTCCAGCCGGCCCAAGGTGCCCTGGCTGATGTCTTCGAGGCGCTGGGTAAAGGCTTCGGGGCTGGTATTCATCCAGGTGCTGGCGTTTTCCTGGGCCACGGACCAGACCACGGCCACGGTGTGGCCCTCGGGGCCGTCCAGCGGCAGCAGGGCCAGAATGCCTTCGGGCGACAGCCATTGGCGCGCGGCTTCGCCATGGGGCTTTTCGCAGCGCAGCCGGGTGGCAATCGCATGCTGGCCGTAAGGCGTGATGGAAAACTCCACGCCGAACTCGGCGCGCGTGCGGCTGGCGCGGCCTTCGCAGACGGCGGTGAGCGGCGCGTCCACGGGCGCATCGACCACTTCCACCAGCGGCTGGTAGCGCACGGCTTCACCCAGGCGGGCTTCGAGCGCCGGCACGTCGACAATCCAGGCCAGTGCATCCACTTGCTGGGCCGAGGCATCGAAATACACGCTGCCGTCGAGGTCGCCATGCACCTGCATTTGTCGCACGGCCGTGGCGTGCTGGGCATCGGGCCAGCTGCGCAGGGATTCGAGCAGTTGGCGCGAGGCCGCGTTCAGGGCGTAGGCCCGCACGTCATGGTGGCCAGCGGGCGGAGTCGGGGCTGCCACCAGCGCGACGCGCAGGCGTTCACGGGCCAGCAACAGGGCCAGGGTGCGGCCGACGATGCCGGCCCCACGAATACAGATATCAAAGGTTTGCGCCATGTTGGGGATTGTAGGAGGCTGTGCATTCCTCGGCGGCCGCGGCAGAATGCGCGCGGCATATGCCTGGAAAAAGCAGTTGCATGCTGGGTATAGACAGGCCTGAGCGCAGAACGTTCCCCTGAACTGCGCGAACGGCCTGGCGGGTTTTTCATCTAGGTGGCGGTGAGGCTGTGCATAGAATGTCCGCTGGCAGACGGCGACCGCTTCGCGGCCGGCATCTGTCTGACCAGGGCTTACGGGGCCTGGAATGGGTTTTGTTCCCATGTCCCTCTCGACGCTGCCGCGCTCGCCACTGTCATGCCCTTCTTGCAAGGCCTGGACAGGGTGAAAGGCAAGGCAGCTTTCTACCGGCTGGCGCTGCGCGCCCGGCCATCACCGAGGCAACTGCCTCGATTCCATTCGCTTTCACACGCCGACCCGGTCCCGGGGAGCGCTAGCTTCCGCCTTTGCAACAGGGGCCAGGACGGCGTCGCGTCAAGCGAAAGACCAAAGGAGAAATCATCATGCGCTGCAACCCACCCCGGCTTCTGGCCTGTGCAGTCCTTGGCACCCTGGCGGCATCCGTGCCCGCCTGGGCGCAATCCTCGGTATCCATCAACGGCCTGCTCGACGCCGGCATTTATCGCGGCTTCGATGGCGTCAATCAGCTGGGGACCATCCAGCGCAGCCATGTGGCGATTTCGGGATTTGAAGACCTGGGCGGCGGCCTCAAGGCGGTGTTCCGCCTGAGCACGCGCCTGGAACTCGATGCCGGCGATACCGAAGGCGCGGGCGTCAAGCCCTTCTGGCATGACGAATCCACCGTGGGTCTGCAAGGCAGCTGGGGCACGGTGCGCGTGGGGCGGGCGTTGACGGCGATGTGGGCGCAGGACTGGAAGTTCGATCCCTGGGCCAATTTCAACCGCATCGCCTCGCCGGCCTGGTACCAGTGGCATGCGCTGACGCCCAGCGATCCCTTCGGCAACAACGGCGGGGCCGAATACGGCCGGCTGAACAACGGCGTTTTCTACGACTCGCCCCGGATTGCCGGTTTCACGCTGCGCCTGAGCGCCTCGCCCGAACGCCAGACCGCGCTCGGTGCCACGGGCCGGCCGTATTCCGCGGTGCTCGAGTATGAACAGCAGGCGGTGGCCGCGATGGCGGCCGTGGAGCGCAACAGCCTGGGCGACAAGAACAGCTTTCTCGCCGGCAAATACCGCTTTGGCAGCGCGGCCGTGATGCTGGCGCATGACTTCAGCCGCAGCGCGGGCAATGTCGGCGAGTCCCGCGCCACCACGCTGGGCGGCACTTACCAGATGGGGTCGACCACGCTCAAGGCCGGCTATGGCCACCAGCGGCTGAACCAGGATACCAACCGCTTTGTCTCGGTCGGCGCCGATTACGCGCTGTCCAAGCGCACCACGCTGTACGCCAGCCTGGGCAACAAGCGCGATGCGCATGTGGCGTCGCGCACGGCTTTCGGCGTGGGAATGTCGCACGCATTCTGAGTGGATGGCCCGGTTGCGGGCGATGCCCAGCAGGCATGGCTGGCAAGGATATGCACCAAGCCCTAAAATGCCGGGTTTGTCCCCAGATTTCCAGAAAGCCCTGCCATGAGCCTGAAATGCGGCATCGTGGGCCTGCCCAATGTGGGCAAGTCCACCCTCTTCAATGCACTGACCAAGGCCGGCATTGCGGCCGAAAACTACCCCTTCTGCACCATCGAGCCGAATACCGGCGTGGTGGAAGTGCCCGATCCGCGTCTGAACCAGCTCGCCGAGATCATCCATCCCGAGCGCATTGTTCCGGCCATCGTCGAGTTCGTCGACATCGCCGGCCTGGTCGCGGGCGCGAGCAAGGGTGAAGGCCTGGGCAACCAGTTCCTGGCCCACATCCGCGAAACCGACGCCATCGTCAACGTCGTGCGTTGCTTCGAGGACGACAACGTGATCCACGTTGCCGGCCGCGTCGACCCGATCTCGGACATCGAAGTCATCCAGACCGAACTGTGCCTGGCCGACATGGCCACGGTCGAAAAGGCGCTCAACCGCCACAGCAAGGCTGCCAAGTCGGGCAACGACAAGGACGCCGCCAAGCTGGTGTCGCTGCTCACGCCCATTCTGGCGGCCTTGAACGAAGGCAAGCCCGCGCGCGTGGTGCCCGTGTCCAAGGAAGACGCGCCGCTGCTCAAGCAGTTCTGCCTGATCACCGCCAAGCCCGCGATGTTCGTCGGCAACGTCAGCGATGACGGCTTCGAGAACAACCCGCTGCTCGATCGCCTGAAGGAATACGCCGCTGCCCAGGGCGCGCCCGTGGTCGCCATCTGCGCCAAGATGGAAGCCGAGATGTCGGAAATGAGCGACGAAGACCGCGACATGTTCCTGGCCGAAATGGGCCAGGACGAGCCCGGCCTGAACCGCCTGATCCGCGCCGGCTTCAGCCTGCTGGGCCTGCAGACCTACTTCACCGCCGGTGTGAAGGAAGTGCGCGCCTGGACCGTTCCCGTCGGTGCCACCGCCCCCCAGGCGGCCGGCGTGATCCACGGCGACTTCGAGCGCGGCTTCATCCGCGCCCAGACCATTGCCTTTGACGACTTCATCGCCTACAAGGGCGAGCAAGGCGCCAAGGACGCGGGCAAGATGCGCGCCGAAGGCAAGGAATACGTGGTCAAGGATGGCGACGTGCTGAACTTCCTGTTCAACGTCTGATCCGGACCGCGGCCCCATGCATTTGCATGGGCTGCCAAGAAGCCCTGCAAGTCATGGATTTGCAGGGTTTTTTGTTGCTCGTTGGTTCCACCGCCCCGCGGGCGTGGCCTAGGGCGTGCTGGGCGGGGCCTGTTCCGCCGGCGCCATGTTGCCCAGCAGCAGCGCCCGGCCGGCGAACGGGCCGCCGGTCATTTCCAGGTCCAGCCGTTCGGCATCGCGCCGTCGCACCATGGCCATGATGTCGTCGGCTTCTTCCTCGCTGGCACCGGTGGCCAGCACGGCCTCCCGGCCGAGCAGCATGGCCGACTCGAACGTCTCGCGCACAAAGACGTCGGCGCCGGCCTTGGCCAGGGCCACCGCGTGCTCGCGGTCGAAGGCCCGCACCAGCAGCTTGGCCTGGGGACAGACGTCCTTGGCGATCTCGGCGATGTGCGTGGCCGCGGCCCTGTCGTTCAGGCAGACCATCACGGTGCAGGCCTCGTGGGCGCCGGCGGCACGCAGCACGTCGGGCCGGCTGCCATCGCCGTAGTAGACCTTGAAGCCGTAGGCCTGGGCGTCGCGGATCATCTGCGTGTCGTTGTCGATGATGGTCAGCGAGGCCCCGCGGGCCAGCACGCCCTGGCTGGCGATCTGGCCCACGCGCCCGAACCCGATGATGAGCACGCTGGCCCGCTGGTCGGCAACCGCTTCCACGCCGCTCATGTCCTGGTCGCTCTTGCGCGCCAGGCGCTTGTGCAGCTGCACGAGCAGCGGGGTCAGCGCCATCGACAGCACGATGATGGCCGTCATGTGGGCGTTGACCCGCGCGTCGATGACGCCGGCCGTCAGCGCGGCGGCAAACAGCACAAAGGCGAACTCGCCGCCCTGGGCCATCAGGACCGCCCGGTCCAGGGCCTCGGCATGCGAGCTGCGCGCCAACCGGGCAACACCGTAGATGCAAACGGCCTTGGTGAGCATCAGCGACACCACGCCGGCGATGATGAACAAGGCGTTGTGCGACACCACCGACAGGTCCAGTGACATGCCCACGCTGAGAAAGAACAGCCCCAGCAGCAGTCCGCGGAAGGGCTCGATGTCGGCTTCGAGCTGATGGCGGAAGGTCGACTCGGACAGCAGCACGCCGGCCAGGAAGGCGCCCAGCGCCATGGACAGGCCGCCCATCTGCATCAGCAAGGCCGAGCCCAGCACGACCAGCAGGGCGGCGGCCGTCATGACTTCGCGCGCCTTGGCACGCGCCAGCACGCCGAACAGCGGGTTCAGCAGCCACAGGCCTACGGCGACCAGCAGGCCCAGGGAGCCGGCGGCCAGCCCGACCACGGCCCAGCGCGTGTTGACGTGTTCCGCGGGGCCGCCGGCCTGCGGCGCAAGCACGGCGACCAGGGCCAGCAGGGGCACGATCAGCAGGTCTTCGAACAACAGGATGGCGACGATGCGTTGTCCGCGCGGAGCGCCCACATCGCCGCGCTCGCCCAGCAATTGCATGACGATGGCCGTGGAGGTCAAGACGAAGCCCATGGCGCTGATGAAAGCCACCGCCCAGGGGAAGCCGAACGCGATTCCCACCAAGGTCAGCAGGGCCCCGCAGACCACGACCTGCAGACTGCCCAGTCCTATGATGGCCTTGCGCAGGCTCCACAGATGCGAGGGCCGCATCTCCAGGCCGACGATGAACAGGAACATCACCACGCCGAGCTCGGCAATGTGCAGGATGGTCCCGGAGTCATTGAACCAGCCCAGCCCGAACGGGCCTATGGCCAGGCCCGCCGCCAGATAACCCAGAACCGAGCCCAGACCCAGGCGCTTGAACAGCGGCACTGCCACCACGGCTGCTCCCAGCAGCAGGACCACGGGCACCAGATCGACGCCACCACTTTCCACTGTCATCCGGGCACTCCTTGACGGATTTCTTGTAATGCGCAGGCGCCTGCCCAGAGGTCTGGTGCGGCCAACCTCCACCTGGGCGAAAGCATACCGCGCATTCCAGCCCCGTCGCCGGTGCTTGCCGGCCACACCTGCAAGCCTTGCCGGTGATTTTTTGTGGCGCGGTTGACTCATGCGGGCGGGGGTGACCGATATCTGCGGGGCCTGCCACCCTTTCTCCAATGGCTCGGCTTAATATCCGGGGGATGCGGTCGAAGGATCTGTGCCTGCACCTTTCCTTTGCGCAAAGTGCCTTTCGTCGCGTGCTGCCGCGGAAACTGGAAATACGTTCAGATGAACCTGCCACTTCATTGCCTGCGTGCGCTCATGCCCCGCTGGCTGACGATGCTGTCCCTTGTGTTGTGTGTCCAGGCGGGCGCCCAGGACATCGTGACCGACGAGCGCTCCCAGGGCGTGGCGCAAGCCGTCTTCGGCATCGTGAGCTATACGCGCTGGCCCGTGGAGCCCGCCACCATCCGCCTGTGCGTGGTCGGCCCCACCGAATACGCCGACGAAGTGCTCAAGGGCGGCCAGTTGCCGGGCGAGCGCAAGGTCATCGTGCGGCGCATCCGGCTCGATGATCCCGGGCTGACCACGGAATGCGAGGGCATCTATGTGGGTCTGCTGACCGACAGCGCCTGGCGGCTGCTGGTGGGCCGCCTGGTCGGGCAGCCTCTGCTGTCGATCAGTGAGCGCCAGGAGCTGTGCCAGATCGGCGGCATGTTCTGCCTGGATGTACGCCCGGCCCAAGTAACGTTTGAAGTGAACCTGGATTCGGTGGCGCGCAGCGGCGTGCGGGTCAATCCGCGCGTGCTGCGCCTGGGGCGGCGCAAGGGAGGCGGATGACAGGCATGCGCGATACGACGGCGCCGTCCACGCTGGGTGGGGTGGTACGCCGCGCATACCGGCGCATGGCGTGGGTTTCGGTGACGGTGGCCGGCACGCTGGTCCTGCTGGCCGGGGCGGTCGCGCTGCGGGTGTACATCGACAACAATCTGCGGCTGGTGGCCCGCTCGCTGGCCTACACGGTCGAGGCGGCCGTGGTGTTCGGCGACCGGGAGAACATCCGCCACACGCTGGACACCATGCTGGCGGGCGAAGGCGTGGCCCATGCGCGCGTGCTCGACTCCCGGGGCAACGTGCTCGCCCAGTGGCGCCATGGCGACCAGGGGCTGGCCGGGGAGGTGGGGGTGTGGCTGGGGCGGCACATGCTGTCCGACCCCGCGGTGGGTGTGATTCGCAACGACGGAGAGCTTGCGGGCCGGGTGGAGCTCAGTGGCGATGGCCGGGGCCTGCTGGAATTCCTGCTCTCCGGGATGGCGGTGCTGCTGGTGTGCATGGCCATCAGCGGCGCCGCCGGCGTGCTGCTGTCGCGGCGCATGCTCAGCGACATCGTGACGCCTTTGCAGTCGCTGGCCGAAGTGGCCCGCGCTGCGCGCCATGAGCGCGATCTGACGCTGCGCGTGCCGCCCGCACGCATCGTCGAGTTGCGTGCCCTGGGGGATGACGTCAACTCCCTGCTCGACGAGCTGCAGCAGCGCCAGGCCCATCTGCAATTGCAGAACACGGCCCTGACCCATCAGGCCAACCACGACAGCCTGACGGGTCTGCCGAATCGGGCGTTCTTTGAGCAGCGCCTGCAGGCCGTATTGCAGAAGGCGCAGCTGGAGGCAGGCATTTTTGCCGTGCTCTTTCTCGACAACGACCATTTCAAGCAGGTCAACGACACCTACGGCCACGAGGTAGGGGATGCCTTGCTGGTGGCCGTGGCCCAGCGCATTCGCAGCCAGTTGCGCGAATCCGACCTGGTGGCACGCCTGGGCGGCGACGAGTTTGCCGTGCTGCTGGCGCCGGTGCGCGGCGCCGACGATGCCACGCGCATTGCCGACAAGATCATTCACGCCATGGCGTCGCCGCTGGTGCTGGCCAGCGGCCTGCAACTGCTGCCTTCGGTCAGCATAGGCGTGGCGGTGTACCCGATCCACGGGCAGGACATGGTGGCGCTGTTGCGTGCGGCCGACGCGGCGATGTATCGTGCAAAAGCCCACTGCCGCGGAACGCGGCATGTGGCATGTGGCCGAGCTTGGTGAAGCGGAGAGCGAAAGCTGAAAAAAATATGAAAAAGATATGGACCTCATGCGTGCGCTGCGCTCCCTTGGCGATGGCCCTGGCCTTGGGGGCCTGCCAGTCGCCACCGCCCGCGGGGCCGGCCCAGGCCGCCGTGTCGTCGCTGTCGCCGCAGCAGGTGGCCGTGCTGCGCGAATATGGTTTCGAGCAGGTCGATGAGGGCTGGGAGCTGCAGATGGCGGGCAAGCTGCTGTTCGACTTCAACGCCGACAAGCTCGCGGCCGACCAGCGCGCCGCGGTGGAGCGCATGGCCCGGTCGCTGTTCAGCGTCGGCATCGAGCGCCTGCGCGTCGAGGGGCATACCGATGATCTTGGCGGCGATGCCTACAACGATCGCCTGTCACTGCGCCGCGCCCAGGCCGTGGCCCAGGTGCTGACGGAGGCGGGCATTCCGCAGGCCCATATCGCCGTGCACGGCTATGGCCGCAGCCGGCCTCTGCCCCCCAGCAGCATTCAGGGCAGCCGCAAGGAAAACCGGCGCGTCGCCATCATCGTGCCGGTGTCGTAGGGGCGCGCGCTCACTCCTGTGTGTTGAGCATCCAGGGCGTGCCGAAACGGTCGGTCACCATGCCAAAGCCCGGTGACCAGAAGGTCGCGGCATAGGGCATGGCCACTGTTCCCCCCTGTGCCAGGGCGTCAAAAATGCGCTGGCCTTCGGCCGCCGACTCGACGCCGATCGACACCCACAGGCCCTGCGGCTTGACGTAGCCGCCCCCGCAGTTTTCAGCCGCTCCCGGCGTCGAGGGCATGGCGTCCGAAGCCATCAGCGCCTGTTCGCCGATCTGCAAATGGGCGTGCATGATGCGGCTCTTGGCGGAGTCCGGCAGCGGGGGCATGTTTTCGCCAGCCGGCATTTCGCCAAAAGTCATCTGGTGCGCGACCTGCCCGCCAAACAGCTTGGCGTAAAACGCCATGGCTTCGGCGCAGTTGCCGTCAAAGTTCAGATAGGGGATGAATTGCATGCGTGTCTCCTGGGTGAGGGAACGGGGTATGTGGGCGCAGGGCCTGAGCGCGGGCCGTAGGCCAGCCGCATCCCGGGCGCCGCACTCTCACCCTGCATTGTGAGGACAGGCGCACTGTCCGCCATTGAAATCCCCCATGGCGGACAGTGTTGTGCAGGCCTGTTCAGGACTGCGGCGCCGAGCCGAAATCCACGCTGCCGCACAGCTGCCGCGGGTCCACCAGGCGCCGCAGGCCTTGCGCCAGCTGGAGCGCCGTCGGCGTGGTGTAGCGGTGGTAGTAGGCGCTGTTGTGCGGACCCACGCCGTGCTCGGCGCTGTAGCTGCCGGCGAATTGCTGCACCACCATGGCGTAGATGCGGTCGCGCAGCGCCTGCACGGCCGCCGCGTCATAGGGCTGGCTGGCGTCGTTGCGCCAGATGACGTTGAAGTGCACGCCGCCGTCGGCGATGTGGCCGAAGTCCACGACATGCAGGAACGGAAACTCGGCGGCCACCACGGCGCGCGCCGCGCGGCAAAACGCCATGATCTGCGAGCGCGGCACCGAGACGTCGAAGGCAATCGGCTTGCCCAGCGCACGCGCGCCTTCGCTGATGCTGTGGCGCAGGTGCCAGAGCTCGTGGCCGTTGCCGATCACCGCGTTCTCGATCGTCTGCTCGAACTGGTCTTGCAGGAAAGCATTCAGCGCTTCCTGCAGATCCAGCCCGGTGTAGGCCTTGCTGCTGGCCGCTTCCAGCTCGATCAGGATGGCGAAGTCCGGTGCGGGCTCGGGTGCGAAGGGGTTGCGCAGATTGGGCACATGGTCGATGGCCGCCTGCATGGCGTTGCCCGACAGGCCTTCGAAGGCGCTCAGATAGTCGCCCAGATCGCGCTCCAGCGCCTGCAGCAATTGCAGCACCGCGTCATCGGAGGTGGGTACGACCAGGGCCGTGGCCGACTGGCTGGGGCGCACATGCACTTCCAGCGTGGCGCGGGTCAGAACGGCGCCGGCGCCCGAGGTGCCGACAAACAGCTGCTTGAGGTCCGGTCCGGTGTTGTCCTTGCGCAGCGCGCGGCCCATGTCCAGCAGCTCGCCCGCGGGCTCCAGCAGCACGGCCTGCAAGGCCAGCAGGTTGTGGCGCACATCACCGTAGCGGATCAGGCGCGTGCCGCCGGTGTTGGCGGCCACCATGCCGCCCACCGTCGGATTGGCGCCCAGATCGATGGGAAACCACAGGCCGTGCGGCTCCAGCTGCTCATTGAGTTCCTGCAGCGTCACGCCGGCATCCACCGTCACGCTGCGGTTGGCCACATCCACTTCGCACAGGCCGCGCAGGCGGCTGGTGGACAGCACGATCTGGGTGCCGCTGGCGTCGGGCGTGCTGGCGCCCACCAGGCCGGTATTCGCGCCCTGGGGCACCAGATGCACGCCATGTTCCACGCACCAGCGCACCACTGCCTGCACTTCCTGCACGTCGGCCGGACGCACCACGCACAGCGCCTGGCCCGCACCATAGCGTGCGCCCTGCTCGTAGGCCGCCATGTCGGCACCCACCAGTAGACCGCGCTCGCCCACCAACGCGCCCAGGGCCTGGATGATGGCTTCGGGAGTCAAACCGCTCATGCCGCCACCTTGGCGGCCTGGTCGCGCAAGGCCGCGCGCAACTGGTCGATGGAGCGCTGCTGCGCGGCGGCGTACAAGGCGATCTCGTCGTGCACGGGCGCGCCCAGATCGGCTTCGAAAGCCTGCTGCGCGGCCTGGGCCTGGTATTGCTTTTGTTCCTCGCTGCCCAGGTTGGACTGGAAGATGCCGGCCGCGCTCACGGGCAGAAAATCTTCGTAGGTAATGGGCTCGGCCTGCACCAGGCCTTGCGCCAGCAGCGTCGCCAGATCGGCCTGGGCCAGCGCGACATCGGCCTCGGCTTCGCCTTGCGCCGTGAGGCTGTAGCGGTAAAAGGCCAGGTCCTGGGCGCGCAGCGCGTCGTGCGTTTCGGGGAATTGCTCGAACACCTGCGCCAGGCGCAGGCCATAGTCGGGCGCGGCGTTGCCGGCGTTGCCCATGTCGCGGACCTGGGCCAGCAACTCGTCGTACAGCGCCCGGCCCTTGCGGGTCAGGGCCACGCCGCGCTGCTCGATCTCGCCAAAGCGGGCGGTGTGCGCGCCCGTGCTGTCGGCCGCGTCATCGGTGAAGCGCACGGCCTCTTTCAGTGCCTTGAAGCTGGTCTGGCGCAGCAGGATGGGGCAGTCGCGTCGGGGCGGGCCTTCCACCACGTCCTTGGCATCCATGCCGCGCTCGGGCATGGCGGCCTGGGCCGCGTCGATGTCCAGCGTGCGTGGCGTCAGGTGGTTGATGTGCGGGCCCTTGAAGCAGACCACGTCGGCGATCAGGCGGTGGGCTTTTTGCAAGGCATCGTGGGTGGCCGCGTCCACGGTGGCTTCCTGGTGCCAGCGGAAGGTTTCCAGTGCTTCGTGCACGAATTCGTCGGCTTCGGCGGTGGTCAGTCCGCCGACGGCTTCGCTGTGGGCGATCAGCTCCAGCGCGCGCGGCGTGAAGATGTTGCGCTGGGCCAGGATGGCCGAGGCCTTGGCGCGCAGGGCTTGATCGGCGATCAGGTCCAGTCGCAGCAAGGAAGTGAACACGCGGAAAGGATTGGCCAGCAAGGCGCTGTCGCTGACCGGGCGGAAAGCCGTGGAATGCACTGGCACGCCAGCCACCGACAGGTCGTAATAGCCCACGGGCTCCATGCCCATGAGGGCGAACAGGCGGCGCAGCATGGCCAGCTCGGCGGCCGTGCCCACGCGGATCGCACCGTGGCGTTCCACACCCAGACGGGCGGCTTCGCCCGTGCGTTCCATCTGCGCGCGCAGCGCAGGCTGGGCCTGGAGCGTGCGGGCATTGATGTCGGTCACCAGTTCGACCAGCGTGCCGTACTGCGGCACTTCCTGGCGGTACATGGTGGACATGGCGCGCGAAAAGCGGCTGCGGATTTCGTCGGAGGAGACAAAGTGGGAGGAGTGGTGCGTATTGCTCATGACAAAGGCGGGCGTGGGGCGGGAAATGTGGGGGCTGGACCGTGGGGTGGCGCTGTCGTCGAGAAGACGTAGAGCCCCCTGCGGGCGGGTTTGCTGCGCATGGTAGGCGTGCGCGAGGAGGTGGGTCAAACGATAATTGCGTCAATAGGTCATTCCGAAATCGAATGACCAATGCCTTGCCCACGGAGCTTTCCATGCTGACCCGCCGATTCCTGCCCCCCATGTCCCTGCTGTGTGCGTTTGAAGCGGCCGCGCGCCACCAAAGCTTCACCGCGGCCGCGGCCGAGCTGCACCTGACGCAAAGCGCCGTCAGCCGACAGATTCGCGCGCTGGAGGAGCGACTGGGGGCGGAATTGTTTGTGCGCGAGCGCCAGACCGTGCGCCTGAGCCCGGCCGGGCAGACCTACGTGCAGGAAATTCGCGGCGCGCTGGTGCGCATCGCCAATGCCACGCTGGGCTTTCATTCCAACCCGCAGGGCGGCAGCCTGAACCTGGCCATCCTGCCCACGTTCGGCACCCGCTGGCTGGCGCCGCGCCTGCCGCAGTTCCTGGCGGCCCATCCGGGCATCACCATCCACCTGACCACGCAGCTGTCGCAGTTCGACTTCCAGCTCGAAAACGTGGACGCGGCCATCCACTTCGGCCTGCCGCACTGGCCCGGGGCGGGACTGGAATTGCTGATGGGCGAGGCCGTGGTGCCCGCCTGCAGCCCCGGCCTGCTGGCGCAGCACGGTTTTGTCCAGCCGCGGGACTTGCTGCGCGCGCCCCTGCTGCATCTGGCCTCGCGGCACGATGCCTGGCAGCGCTGGATGGCACGGCACGATGTTGCCGTGGGGGAGGTGCAGGGCATGGTCCTGGACCAGTTCGCCACGGCCGCCCAGGCCGCCATGGCCGGCGTGGGCGTGGCGCTGCTGCCGCGCTTTCTGATTGCGCGCGAATTGCAACAGGGCGACCTGGTGCCGGCCTTGCCGCAACTGCCCGATATGGAGAGCGCCGAGCGCTACTACCTGGCCTGGCCCACCAGCCGCGCCGACTACCCGCCGCTGCAGGCTCTGCGCACCTGGCTCAAGCAGGCGGCGCAGGAGTTCCTGCAGGGGGGCGAGGGCGCGCCATGAGTGTTCGCGGATGCGCCGCCTGAGGTTGGTGGGGCTGTGGGCCCCCCAGTGCGATCGCGTCGGAGGAATCCAGGGGGTTACCAGTCCATGGATTACCGGGGCCGGCGCATATCGAAATGCGCTTGTGCGTTGATGGTGAAATAGTCCCCAGCGCCGCCTGCGCGCAGCAAGGGGCGCGAGCGTGCGGTCTGGAAGATGCCGTTTTCCAGCAGCGCATGGTCGATATGCACCATCACCACTTCGCCGAGGATGAGCCAGGTCGGCACCTGCGCGCCGTCAGCGCCTTGCAGTTGGACGATTTGCGTGAGCTTGCACTCCATGGAGACCGGGCTTTCCAGCACCCGGGGCGGGGCCACCTGCACCGACGCCAGTGGCGTGAGGCCGGCGATGGCGAATTCATCGACGTCGGATGCCAGCGTGGCGCTGCTCTGGTTCATGGGCTGGGCCAGATCTTCCGTCGCCAGATTCCATACGAACTCACCCGTGGCTTCAATATTGTTCAGCGTGTCCTTGCGGCCCACACTGGAGAAACCAATGATGGGCGGCACGTAATTGAACGCGTTGAAGAAGCTGTAGGGGGCCAGGTTCAGTGTGCCGTCCGCCGCCCGGGTGGAGATCCAGCCGATGGGGCGGGGAGCGATGATGGCATTGAACGGGTCATGGGGCAGGCCATGGCCTTGCCGTGGTGCATACGAATGGATGGTCTGCTGGCGGTGATGCATCGTCATATCAGTTATCAAGGCGGTCAAGATCGAGGGAGTGCGGGGGGCCTGGGCGTTGTCGGCCATGTCGCGGCACGGCGAGCAGCGCTTTGCTGGCGTATGGGTGCTTGGTATTTTCCACCGAGATTGCGCTCGGCAATGTCGCCATGGATCCGCGCGCTGACTCTGCACGCCGTCACTGGGCGAGGGCGCGGTCTCGACCGGCCAGGAACCCCATCACGGCCGCAATCAGCGCCAGGACCGCGCAGATGCCCAGGGGGATGTGCCAACTTCCCTGCGCGTCGTGCAAGGCGCCCATCGCCATGGGCCCGGTGGCTGCCAGCAGGTAGCCGACGCTTTGCGACATGCCGGACAGCGCGGCGGCCTGGTGGGCGTTGTGGGTCCGCAGTCCGATGAAGGAGAGCCCCAGGATGATGCCGGCCCCGGTGCCCATGCCAAAGAGAATCGACCAGACCCACGCCAGTTGCGGCATCAGCATCAGGCCCAGCAGCGCAATCGCCGAGAGCAGGGCCACGGCGGCAGCCGGCAGGCGCTGGTCGCGCATGTGGCTGAGCAAGGGTCCGAGCACCAGGCCGGGCACGGCGGTGGCCAGTTGCAGCAGGCCATGCTGGGAGCCGGCTTGCGCGGGTGCAAAGCCTGCGTCGATCAGAATCGTCGGTAGCCAGCCAATGGCCACGTAGTAGATGGTGGAGTTCAGGCCCAGGAACAGCGTTACCTGCCAGGCCAGCGCCGAGTTCCAGACCTTGGCATCTGGCGCAGGCGTGGTGGCAGCTGCAGCCTGCGGGGCTTGGGCGCTGGCCTGTGTCATCCAGACCGCCAGTGCCGCCAGGGGCAGGATCGCCAAAGCCGCGAGAGCCCAGCGCCATCCCCAGGCATGGGCCATGGGCACGGCAGCGGTGGACGCCAGCGCGGCGGCGATGCCCATGGCCAGCGCGTAGCTGCCGGTCAAGGACGTGACATGGCGGGGGAAGTCGCGCTTGACCAGGCTGGGCAGCAGCACATTGCCCACGGCAATGCCCATGCCGATGATGGCGGTGCCGGCGTACAGGCACCACTCGAGGCCTGCGGAGCGCAGCCCTATGCCCAGCACAATGGCCAGCAAGGCCCCGAACAGGGATTTCTCCAGGCCGTATTGGCGTGCGAACCAGGCGCCGAACGGCGAGACCAGGGCGAACGCCAGAAGCGGCAGCGTGGTCAGCGCGCCAGCGGCCGTGGTGCTCAGGCCAAAATCCGCGCGCAGGGGGGCCAGTACCGGCGCTAAGGCCGTGATCGGTGCGCGCAGGTTGGCGGCGATCAAAAGAATGCCCACCAGAAGGGCTGCCCGACTGGCGGCCCGTGGAGTCTTCAGCGTATTCATTGTGTTCCTTCGGTGAATACCTTGACTCTAGACATCGCCAGCATTGATTAATATAGAAGAAAAGACTGTTAATCGCTAAAACATGACAACTGACGGCTCACTCATCCAGTCGCTGCGGCATTTCGATCCGGATGCGGTGGACCGTCCCGTGGCCGCCTGGCGTGTCGAGGTCCGCAATCACGGCAGCGAGCAGCCCGTCCATAGGCACCACAAGGGCCAGCTGGTGCTGGCCGTGCACGGTGGTGTGACCTGCGAAGTGCCCAAGGCCATGTGGATGGTGCCGCCGCAGCATGCGGTCTGGATTCCTGGCGGCATGCCGCACAGCAACCGCGCCACCGACAACGCCAGGATCTACTTTCTCTTCATAGCGCCCGATGCCGCGCAGATGCCGAGCGAGTGCTGCACCCTGTCCATCAGTCCTTTGCTGCGTGAACTCATACGCTATCTCGCCGACCAGGCGCCGGACTATCCGCGCCAGGGCGCGACGGCGCGTCTGGTGGCCGTGCTGCTGGAGCAGTTGGTGGCGGCACCCGTCGAGCAGCTGCATTTGCCCATTTCGGAGCACCCCAAGATCCGTTGCATCACCGAGGCCTTGTCGCAAGACGCCGCGGATCGCACGACGCTGGCCGACTGGGCGCAGCGCCTGGCCATGAGCGAGAGGTCGCTGGCCCGGCTGGTGAAGAAGGAGACGGGGCTGACTTTCGGCCGCTGGCGTCAGCAACTGCATTTGATCGTGGCCTTGCACCAGCTGGCATCGGGAACGTCGGTGCAGCAGGTGGCAGGCAAGCTGGGCTATGACTCGGTGACGGCGTTCATCACCATGTTCAAGAAAGCCCTGGGCCAGTCGCCGACCCACTATTTCGCCGCGCTGCGGCAGGTGGATTGAGGGCATGCGCAGCCCCAGAATTCGAAAAGCAAACGATGGAACGGAGATAGAGCAATGAAAGCAGTCTGGTACGAACGGCAGGGTCTGGCGCAGGAGGTGCTCATCTACGGTGAGATGGAGACGCCCCTGCCCGGGCCTGGCGAAGTCCGTGTGCGCCTGAGCGCCTCGGCGGTGAATCCGGCCGATGCGAACCGACGGTCCGGGCGCCTGCATGGAATGGAGTACGCGCGAATCATTCCCCACAGCGATGGCGCGGGCGTCGTCGACGCGGTGGGCGAGGGCGTGCGCGCAGAGCGCGTCGGCGAGCGTGTGTGGATTTATTTCGGCCAGCGGGGTCGGGCCTTCGGCACGGCGGCGCAGTACATCTGCCTGCCCGAGGAACTGGCGAGCGAACTGCCGGACCATGTCAGCGAGGTGGAAGGCGCCTGCCTGGGCATTCCCTGCATGACGGCTTGCTGCGCCTTGTTCGACGAGAAGCCCATCGCCGGCAGCGTGGTGCTGGTGACCGGCGGCGCCGGGGCGGTCGGCCACTACGCCGTGCAGCTCGCCAAATGGGGTGGCGCCAAAGTCATCGCCACCGTGAGCGGCCCGGAAAAAGCCGCGCATGCGCGCCGTGCCGGCGCCGATGCCGTTATCGACTACACCCAGGCCGATGCCTGGCAGCAGGTGCAAGGCGCCGCAGGCCCGCAAGGCGTGCAACGCGTCGTCGACGTCGATGCGGTGGCCAACAGCGAGCTGGTGCTCAAGGTGGTCAGCGATGGGGCGACCTGGGTGAGCTATGCGATCGGGCCGCAGGCCATGGCCGCGCTGCCCATGGCGCAGATCATCCGCAAGAACCTGACGCTGCGCGGCCTGTACCTGGCGGGCCTGTCGGCAGCGGTGCGGCGCGACGCGCAACTGGGGGTGCACCGCTGGATCCACGAGACGCCAGGCGCGATCCACAGCGTGGACCGCCGCTTTCCGCTGCACCAGACGGCGCAGGCCCATCTCGCGGTCGAAGCGAAGAACAAGCTCGGCACCGTCGTGGTGTTGTGCGATTCACCTGCCGAACCGAACAGTCCCTAGTCCAGCGGATCGGCCCAGCACCGAGATCAGTGCGGGGCAGAACCGGGCTTGGCGGCCTGGCCGACCGGCGCCTGCCGAAACAGCGCTTCTATGCACTGGCGCAGCCAGACCTTGGGCGGCTCCTGGGCGAAGCGCCGGCTCCAGTGCAACGAGACCGCGAAGCGGTGGTCGGGCAGCTCGGCGTCGAGCAGGGCGTAGCCGCCGTCGCGCGCAAAGCCCGCGGCCAGCTCGTGGGGCATGACCACGGCCAGATCGGTCTGGCTGACGATGGACGGCACGGCCAGGAAGTGGGCGGCCGACAGGCGGATGCGGTCGGTCAGCTCCAGTGCCTGCAGGATGCGCAGTGTTTCCGAGTGCGAGCGCACGGCGACGAATTCCAGCTGCCGCAGCTGGGCCAGCGCCAGTTTCGCGCCCCGACCGGTCTTGAGCAGCGGGTGCTGGCTGCGCAGCATCACGCTGTAATGGTCGTGCAACAGCACGCTGCTCTGGGTGCTGTGCACGCCGGGCAGAAAGCCTATGGCCGCATCCAGCGTGCCCCGGTCCAGGGCGTCGGCGATGTCGGCCAGCGGCAGGGGCAAGGTTTCGATGCGCACGCCTGGCGCCTGGGCATGCAGCGCCGACATCAGCGACGGCAAGAAGCGCGCTTCGCCGATATCGCTCAAGTGCAGGCGAAACACCTGTTGCGCCTGCAGAGGGTTGAAGGACTGGGCTTCACCCAGGCCGACTTCCAGCGCGGCCAGGGCGGCGCGCACTACCACGGCCAGGCGCTCGGCACGGGGCGTGGGGCGCATGCCGCCGTGGACCCGTTCGAACAAGGCATTGCCCAGCAGCAGCCGCAGGCGGGTCACGGCCTGGCTGGCCGCGGGCTGGGACAGGCCCAGTTCTTCGGCCGCGCGGCTGACGCTGCGATGGCGAAAGACGGCGTCGAACACGCGCAGCAGGTTGAGATCCAGAGTATTGATGTCCACGGTATATCCATTAAATGAATATCTCTTAGATGATTTATTCAATTGCTGGAAATTATCACCCCATGCACCATGCAGGCCATGCCATGCGCCGGGAAGGTCCGCGCGCAGACCGATGAGGAGCCCTGTTGTGCAAGAGACCCCCCCTGTGAATACCGCCGCCTATACGGTGCGCCATGCCGTGATCGACCTGTTGCGCCAGCTGGGCATGACCCATGTGTTTGGCAACCCGGGTTCGACCGAGCTGCCGCTGTTTCGCGATTTCCCTGAAGATTTTTCCTATGTGCTGGGCCTGCAGGAGGCGGTGGTGGTCGGCATGGCCGACGGCTACGCCCAGGCCACGCGCCGGGCGAGCTTTGTGAACCTGCATTCGGCCGCGGGCGTGGGCCATGCCATGGCCAACATCTTCACCGCGTTCAAGAACCGCACGCCGATGGTGATCACCGCCGGGCAGCAGGCGCGCTCCATCCTGCAGTTCGACCCTTTCCTGCATTCGAGCCAGGCGGCCGAGCTGCCCAAGCCCTATGTGAAGTGGAGTTGCGAGCCGGCCCGCGCCGAGGACGTGCCCCAGGCGCTGGCCCGGGCCTATTACATCGCCATGCAGGAGCCCCGGGGCCCGGTGCTGGTGTCGATTCCGGCCGACGACTGGGAGCACCCGGCCGAGCCGATCACGGTGCGCGACGTGGGCTTTGAAGCCTGCGCCGACCCGCGCGTGCTGGACATGATCGCCCAGGCCCTGGACGGTGCCCGGGCGCCGGCGCTGGTGGTGGGCGCGGCCGTGGACCGCGGCGCCGCCTGGGATGCGGTGGTGGCCCTGGCCGAACGCCACCAGGCCAGGGTGTATGTGGCGCCGATGTCGGGGCGCTGCAGCTTTCCCGAAGACCATCCGCTGTTCGCCGGTTTCCTGCCGGCGATGCGCGAACGCATCGTGCAGCTGCTCGGCGGCCATGACGTGGTGTTCGCCGTGGGCGCGGCGACGTTCACCTACCATGTGGAAGGCCAGGGGCCGCACATCCCCGCCGGCACGGCGCTGTACCAGCTGATCGAAGACCCGGCCATCGCCGCCTGGGCGCCCGTGGGTACGGCGGCCGTGGGCAATATCCGCCGGGGCGTGCAGGAACTGCTGGCACGGCCCGCGCCGGCAACGCGGGCCGCGCCCGCGCCGCGCCTGCCCGCGCCCCGGGCCCAGCCGCCCGAATCCGGTGAGCGCATGTCGGTGGCCTGGGCCATGCAGACGCTGGCCCAGGTGCGCGATCCACACAGCATCGTGGTCGAGGAAGCGCCGAGTTCGCGCTCCACCATCCAGGCCTATCTGCCGATTTTTCACTCCGGCACTTTCTACACCATGTGCAGCGGCGGCCTGGGGCACAGCATGCCGGCGGCCGTCGGCGTGGCCCTGGCCCAGCCCGAGAAAAAAGTGCTGGCGGTGCTGGGCGACGGTTCGAGCATG
This sequence comes from Acidovorax bellezanensis, assembly GCF_025421555.1. NCBI lineage: Bacteria > Pseudomonadati > Pseudomonadota > Betaproteobacteria > Burkholderiales > Comamonadaceae > Acidovorax > Acidovorax bellezanensis. The sequence goes on along the minus strand of NZ_JAODYH010000003.1, from coordinate 578,733 downwards.
TATGCCATCCAGGCGCTGTGGAGCGCGGCCCAGCTGCGCCTGCCCATCACTTTCGTGATCCTGAAGAACCGCCGCTATGCCGCGTTGCAGGAGTTCGCCAAGGTCTTCGGCTACCGCGACGGCGAGAAAGTCGAAGGCACGGAGTTGCCCGACATCGATTTCGTGGGCCTCGCCAAGGCCCAGGGCTGCGACGGCGTGCATGTGGAAGATGCGCGGCAATTGCAGGCCGTGCTGACGGCGGCCCTCGCTTCGCCGCGGCCCATTCTGGTCGAAGTGGAAGTGGCCTGAGCCGGGGCGCGAGGCCCCTGGAAAACAAGACAACTACAAGGAGACAAGCGAACATGAAATCACAAAAGCAAGCCAACGCCGCGCGCCGCCAGGGCCTCAAGGCCTTGTCGGCGCTGGGCCTGTGTGCCATGGCCTGGACCACGCCTGTCATGGCCCAGTCCTGGCCGGAAAAGCCGGTGCGTCTGGTCGTGAATTTCGCGCCCGGCGGCGCGGCCGACGTGCTGGCGCGGGCCATCCTGCCCCAGCTGTCGCAGACCCTGGGCCAGCCGGTGGTGATAGAGAACAAGCCCGGCGCGGGCGGCAACATCGGCATCGCCGAGACCGTGCGGGCGAGCAAGGACGGTTACACGCTGCTGCTGAGTTCGGGCGGCGCGATCACGATCAACCCCATGATCTACGGCAAGCTGCCCTATGACCCGGCGCGCGACCTCACGCCCGTGGCGGCAATGGCGCGGATCCATGTCTACCTGGAGACCCACCCCAGCGTGCCGGCCAAGAACGTTGCCGAGTTCATCCAGTACCTCAAGGCCAATCCGGGCAAGATCAGCTACGGCTCGCCGGGCCAGGGCAGCTCGCCCCATCTGGCCGGCGAAATGTTCAAGCGCATGGCCGGCGTGGATGCCGTGCACGCGCCTTATCGCGGCGCGGCGCCCGCGCTCAACGACGTGGTCAGCGGTCAGTTGCAGTATTGGTTCGATCCGGGCCCGGGCCTCAAGCATGTGGATGCGGGCAAGCTGCGTCTGCTGGCCGTGGGCAGCCCCAAGCGCTCGCCCCAGTACCCGAATGTGCCCACGCTGGCGGAAAGCGGTCTGCCGGGGTTCGATGCCGACACCCTGTTCGGCATTTACGCGCCCACGGGCGTGCCGGATGCGGTGGTGGCCAAGGTGCGTGACGGCATCGCCCGGGCGCTGGAGCAAAAGGCCGTGCTCGACATCATTGCCAGCCTGGGCGCGACGCCGGCCGCAATGACGCGCAAGCAGTTCGTGGACCACCACGCCATCGAGCGCGAGCGCTTTGCCGATCTGGTCGCCAGCATCGGCCTGAAGGCTGAGTGAGCCAGCGGCCCAGGAGGTCGTCCGCTGAAGTTTTCAGACCCGCCCCGCCAGCCCAGCTGGCGGGGTTTTTTCATGCCGCGGCTCAGGCCCCGAACGACAGGGCGCTGGTCGGCAAGGGTTGGCCCAGCACCGAGATCAGCGCGGTGTAGTGCATGGTTTCGTCGGCGGCCAGTCGTCCGGCGACCTTGGCCAGGTCGCGGTTACCGAAGGCGGGAATCACGCCCAGGTAGGCATTGGTGGCACCCAGCTCCAGCCGTGCGGCGAGCATCAGCACGTCGTTCTGGTTCTTGAGGGTGCTGGCCTTGAGCGATTCGGCATAGACCTGCAGCGTGCGTTCCGCCACGGGCTTGCCGCCGAGCTTCTGGATGGTGGCGATCAAGGCGTCGCGGTGGGCTTTGTGTTGGCTCTGGAACAGCACGGCCACATCCAGCACGGGCTTTTGCAGCAGGCCGCTGCCGGCACCCAGCTGGTAGGCGTTGATGGCTTCATGCTCCAGACCCAGGGCGATGTTGAGGATGGAGACATCCTTGGAAGTGTCGCTGCCCATGCCTTGGGCCAAGGAGTCCTTGCCGGCCAGCATGGCCACGGCGACAGCGGACAAGGTACCCGTGGTGCCCAGAAATCCGCGGCGCGAGGCCAAGGGAGTTGAGCTGTCTGCAAAGAAGTTGGTGTTCATGATGGCTCCTGGTTGACGGTGGGGCTTGTCGGCACGGTTGCGTGCCTGACACTGGAAATACGCAGCCCTGGCGCCCCTGGATTCAGGTTCCTGAAAATATTTTCCAAGCCCTGCAGGCGCCAGGGTTGCATCCAATCGCCCGGAACCTGCGTACAGGAAGGTAGGCAAGACAAATTCGCAGGTCTTGGCAGCAATCCAACAGCACCGTTACAAACCGGTGCTTCTCAGCACAATGGCGGCATGAGCGCCAACACACCGGACAGCGAACTGATGGACCTTCTAGACCGCATCGCCGTACAGGACGAGGCTGCACTCAAGCACCTGTACGAGCACGCCGCCTCGCGCCTGTATGGCCTGGCGCTGCGCGTTGTCGGCAACAAGGAGTGGGCCGAGGATGTGCTGCAGGAGAGCTTCCTGGGCATCTGGCGCACGGCGGGGAGTTACCGCGCTTCGCTGAGTCCGCCCATGGCCTGGATGGGACTGGTGGTGCGCAGCCGGGGCCTGGATTTCCTGCGCCGCCGCCGCGTGCAGCGCCTGCATTTGAACGTTGCGTGGGACGACGATGAGTCCTCGCAACCGGCCAGCGAGGCCCAAGGCCCGATGCAGCTGGTCGAAGCCAGCGAGCAGGCCGTGGTGCTCCACCAGTGTCTGCAGCGGCTGGAGCAGCCCCAGCGCCAGGTGGTGAGCCTGGCCTATCTGCGCGACCTGAGCCACAGCGAACTGGCCAGCCAGCTGCAGTTGCCATTGGGCACCGTCAAGACGTGGATGCGCCGAAGCCTGGAGCAGCTGCGCAAATGCATGGCAAGGCATGTATGAGGCACCCCCTGAGCCGCTTCGCGTCTTCCCCCTCTCAACCTTCGGTGGAGGGGGACGGCAGCCTCGCTGCGCGACGGCGCTTGCTCGCTGCCCCTGGGTTGGGGCGCGCCAGTGGCATAGGCCACAGGTCGTGCGAGCGCTTTACTGAGAAGTTGCCATCATGAACCTGACCCAAAACCCCGAACTGCTGGACCGCCTGGCGGCGGCCTATGCGCTGGGCACGCTGCGCGGCGGCGCGCGCCGGCGCTTTGAACAGCTGGCGCGTGAGCAGGCGCAGGTGCGCGCCGCGGCCTTGCTATGGGAAGGCCGCTGGTCTGCCTTTTCAGAAGTGCAATCCCCGGTGCAGCCGGACGCCGCGGTGTGGCTGCGTATCGACAACCTGCTGCAGGCCGAAAAGCTGCGCGCCGCGCAGGCCCACCGTCGCCCGCCAACCGATGTCGCCCGCGTTCCCGCGCGCGCGCTTGCCTGGTGGCGCAACGCCGCCTGGGCCGGGGCCTTTGCCTCCGTGGCGGCCATCGCCGTGGGCCTGTGGTCCCACCAGGGGCTGCGGCAGGCCAGCCAGCAGCAACTGGCCTTGCTGCAAAGCCAGGTGCGGACCGCGCAGGCGGCGTTGCAGGCCACACCGCAAATCCAGTACGTGGCGGTGCTCGCCGACGGCCGGGCGGATCCCTCCATGCTGGTGACTTTCGACGCGCGCAACAACCGGCTGGTGCTGCAGCGCGTAGGCGACTTCCGCGAAGGCCCGAACCAGTCGCTGCAGCTGTGGGCCTTGCCGCCGCAGGGCCGGCCGCAATCCCTGGGCGTGCTGGGCCAGGGCAAGCTCGAGCAGCTCAAGGCGCAGGAAGCCCAGGTGCAGGCCGTGCCCACGCTGGCCATCAGCCTGGAGCCCAAGGGCGGCGTGCCCAGCGCCACCGGGCCCACGGGGCCGGTGCTGTTTACCGGCGCATTGATCCGGCGGGATTTGTAGGCGCCTTAACCCAGTTGTCCGCGACGATCGCAACCCACGCCACTGGCATGGCCCAGCAAGGGGCAGCGAGGAAGGGCCGCCCCGCACCGAGGCTGCCGTCCCCCTCCACCGAAGGATGAGAGGGGGAAGCGGCGTAAGCCGCTCAGGGGGTGCTCGATTTCACCCCGGCCAAACCCACAGCAGCGCGCTGGTCATCAGCAGGTAGCGCAGAAACTTGCCTATGGCCATGTAGAACAGGCAGGGCCAGAACGGCAGGCGCAGCCAGCCGGCGACGGCGCACAGCGGGTCGCCGACCAGCGGCAGCCAGCTGAGCAGGCAGGCTTTGGCGCCGAATCTGCGCAGCCAGGCGCGCGCTTGGAGGTGGTGGCGGGAGGGCTGGCGCTCTTCGGCTTCCCGCGGCAGGGAAGGATCGGCGGCCGCGCGCAGGCGACGGGCCCGGGCTTTTTCCCAGGCCTTTTGCGCGGCGCGGCCCATCCACCAGCTGATGCCGCCGCCCAGCGTGTTGCCGGCCGTGGCCACCAGGATGGCCGGCCAGAACAGGTCGGGGTTGAGCTGCAGCAGGCCGGCCACGGCCGGCTCGGAGCCCAGCGGCAGCAAGGTCGCCGAAATCAGTGCGATGAAGAACAGCGTGCTCAGCCCGAACTGCGGCAGCGACAACCATCCCAGCAACTCATGAATCCAGATTTCCATATCAGCGAAGTGTAGGCGCGGGCTGTCAAGCCTTTGGCCGGTCCGGGGTTATGGTGGAACTTTTACAAAACAAGGGGGAATGGCGCAATGTCCACAGTACAAATCATGGTGAAAGCCTGCCTGGGCGGCCTGGCGCTGGGCCTGGCCGGTTGCGGGGTGCTGCCTTCCTCGGGATCGGCGACGGCCGCGGTGTGGACGCCGGCGCTGGCCCAGGGCGCCTGCCGCGACATGGCGGGCGAGCAGGCGCGCCTGCAGGCGGTGCAGGCCGCGCTGGCCCGCCAGGGGCTGGCGCTGCGCGTGCTCGACTGTCCGCAGCTGACGCAGGCCGCCGGCGCGGGCAGGCAGGCCAGCGCGCAGGTGATCGCCGTGACGGTGATGGTGGTCGACGGCGAGCGCGCGGCCGAAGTGGTGCGCGGGCCGCTGGCCGATGGCGAAGCGGTGGACATGGGCAGTGCCGTGCCCGTGCCGGCGACGACCCCGAAGCAGGCCCAGGCCGTCAGCGCCAATCCTGCGGCCTTGGAGCCGTCTGCCGACGCGCTGTCGCCCGACGTGGTGCACAACCGGGCCTGGCTGCGTGCGGCCATGGCCGCCCAGGGGTTCAAACCCGTGGCCGGCTGCTGGTGGGCTTTTTTACCCAGGTAGTTGATGCGCCTTTGGTGGTTTTATGGCCGCTGCATGCTGCTGAAAAATTAAGCAGATACAATCTTGCCTCTTTTTCCCGTCTTCTTTTTCCCACCCGACCCCATCAATGGCACTGCTGCGCATAGGACACATTCCGCTGGAGAACCGGTTGTTTGTCGCCCCCATGGCGGGAGTGACCGACAGGCCGTTTCGCCAGCTCTGCAAGGCGCTGGGCGCCGGCTACGCCGTCAGCGAAATGGTGACTTCGCGCAAGGACTTGTGGAACAGCCTCAAGACTTCGCGCCGCGCCAACCATGACGGCGAGCCCGGGCCGATTGCCGTGCAGATCGCCGGCACCGACGCCGAGATGATGGCCGATGCCGCGCGCTACAACGTCGATCGCGGCGCGCAGATCATCGACATCAACATGGGCTGCCCGGCCAAGAAGGTCTGCAACAAGTGGGCCGGCTCGGCGCTGATGCAAAACGAGAAACTGGCCGTCGAGATTGCCCAGGCCGTGGTCGAGGCCTGCGCGAGCGCCAACGTACCGGTGACGCTGAAGATGCGCACCGGCTGGAGCGACGACCACAAGAACGCCGAAGCGCTGGCGCGGGCCTTCGAAGGCGTGGGCATTCAAATGCTCACCGTCCATGGCCGCACGCGCGAGCAGGGCTACAAGGGCTTCGCCGAGTACGACACCATTGCGGCCGTCAAGGCCGCGGTGCGGGTGCCGGTGGTGGCCAATGGCGACATCACTTCGCCGGAAAAGGCGCGCGACGTGCTGGCCTATACCGGCGCGGACGCCATCATGGTCGGCCGCGCGGCCCAGGGTCGGCCCTGGATTTTCCGCGAGATCGGCCATTTCCTGGCCACGGGCGAGCACCTGGCGCCACCGCGGGTCGCCGAGCTGCGCCACCTGCTGCTGGACCACCTGCTCGACCATTACCAGCTGTATGGCGAAGGCACGGGCGTGCGCAGCGCGCGCAAGCACATTGCCTGGTACCTGCGCAGCCTGCCCGGGGGAGAAGCATTGCGGCAACACATCAACACAATCGAGGACTGCGGCGTGCAGTGGCAGGCGGTGGCCGACTACCTGGAGCAGCTGGCCACGCAGATGGACCGGCTGCCGGTGGCGGCACCGGACGAAGCCCACGACGCCCAGCCTCAGGAAGAATCCGCAGGACAGACTGCATGAGCAACCCAAACAATCAGAACATCGAGCAATGCGTGCGCGAGAGCCTGGAGAGCTACTTTCGCGACCTGGATGGCGAGTCGCCCAACGGCATGTACGACATGCTGCTGCGACTGGTCGAGAAACCGCTGTTGGAAGTGGTCATGAACCAGGCCGACAACAACCAGTCACGGGCCGCCGAATGGCTGGGCCTGAACCGCAATACGCTGCGCAAGAAGCTGGTCGAGCACCAGATGCTCTGAGCTGCGCGCCCCCTTACAAAAGGCCGTCCTTTGCCTATCCCGCAGATGCGCCTTTCCCCGTTTTCTTTTAATTGAAATCGCACCATGTCCCTCACCGCACTCCTTTCCGTCTCCGACAAGACCGGCATCGTTGAATTCGCCCAGGCGCTGCACGCCATGGGTATTCGCCTGCTCTCGACCGGCGGCACCGCCAAGCTGCTGGCCGACAAGGGCCTGCCCGTGACCGAAGTGGCCGAAGTCACGCAGTTCCCCGAAATGCTCGACGGCCGCGTCAAGACCCTGCACCCCAAGGTGCACGGCGGCCTGCTGGCCCGTCGCGACGTTCCCGCCCACATGGCGGCGCTCAAGGAACACGGCATCGACACCATCGACCTGCTGGTGGTGAACCTCTACCCCTTCGAAGCCACCGTGGCCAAGCCCGGCTGCACGCTGGCCGATGCCATCGAGAACATCGACATCGGCGGCCCGGCCATGGTGCGTTCCGCCGCCAAGAACTGGGCCGACGTGGGCGTGGTGACCGATGCGTCGCAATACCCCGCCGTGCTGGCCGAACTGCAGGCCGCTGGCCGGCTGTCGAACAAGCTGCGCTTCGAGATGTCGGTGGCGGCGTTCAACCGCATCGCCCAGTACGACGGCGCGATCAGCGACTACCTGTCGAGCGTGAGCTTCGAAGAAGAAAAGCTGTCGGAAGAGTACGTGCCCACGCGCGCCACTTTCCCCGGCCAGGCCAACAGCCAGTTCATCAAGGTGCAAGACCTGCGCTACGGCGAAAACAGCCACCAGCAAGCCGCCTGGTACCGCGACCTGGCACCCGCTGCCGGCTCGCTGGCCACGGGCGTGCAGCTGCAAGGCAAGGAACTGTCGTACAACAACATCGCCGACGCCGATGCGGCCTGGGAATGCGTCAAGAGCTTTGAAGCGCCTGCCTGCGTGATCGTCAAGCATGCCAACCCCTGCGGCGTGGCCGTGGCCGGCAACGCCCACGACGCCTATGCCAAGGCTTTCCAGACCGACCCGACCAGCGCGTTCGGCGGCATCATTGCCTTCAACCGCACGGTCGATCTGGCCGCGGCCCAGGCCGTCGCCAAGCAGTTCACCGAAGTGCTGATGGCCCCCGACTTCACGGCCGAAGCGCTGGAAGTGTTCAAGTCCAAGGTCAACGTGCGCCTGATGAAGATCGCGCTGCCTGCCGACTACAACCAGGTGCGCAACGCCATCGAGACCAAGCGCGTGGGTTCGGGCATGCTGCTGCAGACCGCCGACAACCATGAGCTGCAACTGGCCGACCTGAAAGTCGTGACCATCAAGCAGCCCACCCAGGAAGAGCTGCAAGACCTGCTGTTCGCCTGGAAGGTCGCCAAGTACGTCAAGAGCAATGCCATCGTCTTCTGCAAGAACGGCATGACCATGGGCGTGGGCGCGGGCCAGATGAGCCGCCTGGATTCGGCGCGCATCGCCTCGATCAAGGCCGAAGCCGCCAAGCTGTCGTTGCAGCACACCGTGGTTGCCAGCGACGCTTTCTTCCCCTTCCGTGACGGCCTCGACGTGGTGGTGGATGCAGGTGCAACCTGCGTGGCCCAGCCCGGCGGCTCCATGCGCGACCAGGAAGTCATTGACGCCGCCAACGAGCGCGGCGTGGCCATGGTCTTCACCGGCGTGCGCCACTTCCGCCATTGAAATGAGGGGCACCCCCTGAGCCGCTTCGCGTCTTCCCCCTCTCAACCTTTGGTGGAGGGGGACGGCACCCTCGGTGCGGGGCGGCCCTTCCTCGGCGCCCCTGGACTGGAGCGCGCCAGTTTCATGGGCCATTGACTGGATGTTGACACCGTCTTCTTTTCCGTCTCGGCGCTGGCGCCGGATGGGGTTGGTCCTGGCCGCGGCCCTGGTGCTGGTCTTGCTGGTCTGGTTGGGTCAGCAAAGTCTGCGCGCACCGGCTGCGCCCGCCGGCCCGCCGCCCACGCAGCAGGCTGGCTGGACACTGGTGCAAGACCAGTACTGTCTGCGCTGCCACGGCATGGAGTTCACCCATGTCGGTCCTGGCTTTGCGCAGATCGCCCAGCGCTACCGCGGTGACCCGGCCGCGCTGGAGCGGCTTGCGCTCAAGATCCGTGAAGGCAGTGCCGGCGTCTGGGGGCGCAAGCTGATGCCGCGCAACCCCCGCATCAATGCCGAGGACGCCCAGGCCATGGCCGCCTGGGTGCTGAGCCAGCCGGATCCGCCGGCGCAATAGTTTTTGCCCGCTGACAAGCCATCGTCTTGAACGATGGCTTTCACTTTGCCGCGGATTGCCGCGCGAGAATGAACACTGCAGCCGTTCACCAAGGACTCGCATGCAGTGGCTCCAGACCAAATCCATAGAACAGGCGGTGGCCGACTCCGACGAGCCCGGTCGCCAGCTCAAGCGCAGCCTGGGTGTGTTCGACCTGATGATTCTGGGCGTGGCCGTCGCTGTGGGCGCGGGCATTTTCTCGGTGGGCGCGCGCGCCGCGGGCAGCTTTGCCGGCCCGGCCGTGATCTTCTCCTTCGTGCTCGCCGCGGCGACCTGCGCCCTGGCCATCATGTGCTACGCCGAGTTCGCATCCAGCATTCCGGTCACGGGCAGCGCCTACACCTATACCTACCTGACCATGGGCGAGGGCCTGGCCTGGATCATTGGCTGGAATCTGTTGCTGGAAATGGTCGCGGCCGCCGCCGTGGTGGCCAAGTACTGGGGCATCTACCTGAGCACGGTGTTCGGCCAGGCCGGGCTGGATGTGCCCAGTACCGTGCACCTCGGGCCGGTGGCGCTGGACTGGGGGCCGCTGCTGATCGTCGGCCTGTTCACGGCGCTGCTGATCGTCGGCACCCAGGTCTCGGCCCGGGTCAACAACGTCTTCACGCTGATCAAGGTGGCGATCGTGCTGTTCGTGATCGTGGTCGGCTTCAGCTACATGAAAACGGCCAATTTCTCGCCGTTTGTACCGCCTTCGCAGCCGGCGGTGGCGCTCGCCGGCAGTCAGGGGGGCGATGTCTGGGCCCAGTCGCTGCTGTCCTGGCTCAGCGGCGCCAGCCCCAGCCAATATGGCTGGACGGGCGTGGTCTCGGGGGCATCGCTGGTGTTCTTTGCCTTCATCGGCTTTGACGTGGTCGCCACTTCGGCCGAAGAGGTGCGCGATCCGCAGCGCAACCTGCCGCACGGCATTTTCGGCGGCCTGGCCCTGGTGACGCTGCTCTACATCCTGGTGGCCCTGGCGCTGACTGGCATGGTGCCCTATACCGAGCTGGCCAAGGCCGAGCACCCGTCGCTGGCCACGGCCTTCGTGCTGGTGGGCGCGGGCTGGGCGGCGCAGGTGATTGCCATCGGCGTGCTGCTGGGCCTGACCACGGTGGTGATGGTCTTGCTCATGGGCGCGTCGCGCGTGATGCTGGCGCTGTGCCGCGACGGCCTGCTGCCGCGCTCCTGGGGCACGACCTCGGTCCGGCGCAAGACGCCCGTGCGCCTGCAGCTGCTGTGCAGCGCCGTCGTGGCCTTTCTCGCCGGCTTCACCAATGTCGGCCTGCTCGAGGAGATGATCAACATCGGCACGCTGTCGGCCTTTGTGATGGTCAGCCTGGCGGTGCCGGTGCTGCGCGCAAAGCGCCCCGACCTGCAGCAGGTGCACAGCTTTCGCGTGTCTTGGGTGCCCTGGCTGCCGTGGCTGTCGGCCGCGCTGTGCCTGTACCTGATGCTCAACCTTGCCACCTTGACCTGGCTGCGCTTTGGCGTCTGGCTGGTGCTGGGCGTGGCGGTGTACCTGGCCTATGGCGCGCGCCATTCGCGGCTTAGAGGAAGATAAGCCCCCTGAGCCGCCCCGGCTTCCCCGGGGGGGCGGCACCCTTGCTGTGGCGCGGCCCCTGCGCAGTAATGCCCATGGATGTCAATCAATTGCAAGAAAAAAGCAAAATAATTGCATATGATGGAGGTGTCATTCGACATTGGGTATCATCGAACGCACAGAGCCACGCCCTTCAAGCCCGGCAGGAGAACGACATGATTGCAAGCCCTCGCCCCAGCCCCGACCCCGCCGTCGTGTTGACCAAGGCCACGCTGCGGGCCGCCGAACAACTGGGGCTGAGCAATGCCGATCTGGCGGCGGTGATTGGCGTCAGCGAGGCCACGGTTTCCCGCCTCAAGTCCAGCGGTCGGCCCATCGGTCCCAGTACCAAGGAAGGCGAGCTGGCGTTGATGCTGATTCGCGTGTTCCGCTCGCTGGACCCGTTGATCGGCGGTGATGACAACAAGCGCAAGAACTGGATGGGCAGCTACAACAAGGCCCTGCTCGGCAGCCCCAACCAGTTGATCCACAAGGCCGACGGCCTGGTCAGAACCCTTTCCTATCTGGATGGCATGCGCGCGGCATCATGAAGGCGCAGACCTGGGACCTGGCCTGGCTGGAAACGCATTGCGTCGACCTCGGCATGGAGAACGCATGGCGAGGCGTGGAAACGCAATACATCGCGGCTTCCATGAAGCTGGTGGACTCGCTGGAAGAGCAGGCCTTGCTGGAGCAGCTGCTCGAAAGCAGCAAACCGCCCGCCGCGCAAAGCGCCACGGCCCAGCATTACCTGCTGCTGAGCCCCTTTCGCTATTTTCCGCAGCACAGCTCACGCTTCCGACCCGCTCAGCAAAGCGGCCTGTGGTACGGCTCATCCACGCTGTCCGGGGCTTGTTCGGAAATTGCCTATTGGCGCATGCGCTTTATCCAGGATAGCGCGGGGCTGGTGGCGGGTGACGAACTGCTCACGGAACATACGTTCTATCAAGCCTGCGTACGTGGGCGCGCCATCAACTTGATGGCCGCTCCATGGGTGCAGCTGTCGCATTTGTGGAAGCACGCGTCCGACTACAGCGCGACCCATCAACTGGCCGCCGCGGCGACCGCGGCTTCCATCGACTGGATTCAATACGAGTCGGTGCGAGCGCCCAGCTGTGCCTTGGCTGCGGCCCTGACCCCTGATGCCTTGTTCGCCGACGATGCCGCGCTGGAGCAATCCAGGCAGGAGTGGATCTGCAAGGCGACCCGGGACAAGGTGATGATGATCAACAAGCGTGGCACTGAACGCTTTGAATGGGGCGAATAGCGCCGCCAAGGCCCCCGTGGCAAAAAAGCCCCGCAGGCGATGGCCTGCGGGGCTTTTTTGTGTGGACCGGAGCTGGCGCTTACAAGGTCTTGAATACCGCGCGCGCGGCTTCGACCGTGCGGTCGATGTCGTCGTCGGTATGGGCCGCGCTGACAAAGCCGGCTTCGTAGAGCGCGGGCGCGAAGTAGTGGCCGCGGTCCAGCATGCCGTGGTAGAACTTGTTGAAGCGTTGACCGTCGGTGCGCATCACTTCGGCGTAGGTGCTGGGCAGTTCGGGCAGGAAGAAGAAGCCGAACAGGCCGCCTTGCCAGTCGCCGCAGAAAGGCAGGCCGGCAGCGTGCGCGGCTTCGGTCAGGCCGGTGATGAGGCGGCCGGACTGGCGGTGCAGCTGGTCATGGAAGCCTGGCTGGCTGATCAGCTCCAGCGTCTTGAGGCCGCAGGCCGTGGCAATCGGGTTGCCCGACAGCGTGCCGGCCTGGTAGACCGGGCCCAGGGGCGAGAGCTTTTCCATGATCTCGCGGCGGGCACCGAAAGCGGCCATGGGCATGCCGCCGCCGATGACCTTGCCCAGCACCGTGATGTCGGGTGCAAAGTCGGGGATTTGCGCGGCGTAGACGCTCTGGGCACAGCCCAGGGCCACGCGGAAACCGGTCATGACTTCGTCGTAGACCAGCAGGGCGCCGTGCTGGGTGCACAGCTCGCGCAGGCGGCGCGTGAAGGCCACGCTGGCGCGCACGAAGTTCATGTTGCCGGCGATGGGTTCGATCATCACGCAGGCGAGCTGCTCGCCGTGCAGCTGGAAGGCTTCTTCGAGCTGGGCGATGTCGTTGTATTCGAGCACCAGCGTGTCCTGCACGGCTTCGGCCGTCACGCCGGCGCTGGTGGCATTGCCGAAGGTGGCCAGGCCCGAGCCGGCCTTGACCAGCAATGCGTCGGAGTGGCCGTGGTAGCAGCCGTTGAACTTGATGATCTTCTTGCGGCCCGTGAAGCCGCGCGCCAGGCGCATGGCGCTCATCGTGGCTTCGGTGCCCGAGCTGACCAGGCGCACCATTTCCATGGACGGCAGCAGCGCGATGATTTTTTCGGCCAGCGTGACTTCACGCTCGGTCGGCGCGCCGAAGCTGAAGCCGTCGAGCGCGGCTTCTTGCACGGCGGACAGCACTTCGGGGTGGCCGTGGCCCAGAATCATCGGGCCCCAGGAGCCGATGTAGTCGACGAACTGCTGGTCGTTGGCGTCCCAGAAATACGCGCCCAGGGCGCGTTTGACGAAGCGCGGCGTGCCGCCAACGGCATTGAAAGCGCGCACGGGCGAATTCACGCCGCCAGGGATCACGGCCTTGGCGCGTTCGAACAGGGGAAGATTGAGGTCAGTGTTTGGTGTCATGGGGTGGCATCACAAAGCCCTCGAGGGGCAGAGGTTCGTTTACCGAGCGGCTCAGAGGCAGGGAGGGCGCAGGGGCTGCTTCCTCTTCTTCGGTGTCGGCATCCAGTTCGTCGTCCTCGGGCTGGGCCCAGAACATGCGATCCGGCAGAAACTGGCCCATGCCTGGGCGAAAACCGTTGTCCAGGCTGTGGTCCAGATATTCCAGGGCTTCCTGCGTGGCGCTGACCAGGTCGTTGCCGCTGGCCACCAGGGCGGTGAGGGCGGCGGACAAGGTATCGCCCGCGCCGTTGAACGAGCCGTCGAACATTTCGAAGCGGTGGCTGGCCAGCACGGCCTGCGGCGTCGACAGCACGTTGTCGAGAAACTGATCGGGCAGGACCATGCCGGTCACCAGCACATAGGGCACGCCCAGCGCGTCGGCGGCCATGGCCAGGTCGCGGGCGCTGGGGCTGCGGCTCGCATCCCAGTCGGGCAGCAGCCAGCGCCACAGCGTGCTGTGGTTGCCGACCAGCACCGAAGTCTGCGGCAGGACCAGTTCGCGGAACGCGTCCAGGTACTGGTCCAGCAGATCGTCGCGCCACCACGACAGTTCGGGCATGTAGCTGATGATGGGCAGGTCGGGGTAGTCGGAAGAGATTTCGGCGATCACCGCCAGGTTTTCGGGGCTGCCCGCGAAGCCGACCTTGATCGCCCGCACGGGTATGTCCTGCAGCACGGCCCGGGCCTGCTCGTCCACGCAGTCGTCAGGGAAACTGTAATGTTCGAAGATACGACCGGTGTCGCGCGCATAGGCGCCCGTGACCACGCCCAGCGGGTGTCCGCCGACCGAGGCAATGGTGGTGATATCGGCCGTGAGACCGCCGGCGCCGCTGGCGTCGTTGGCATTGAAAACCAGCACGCAGACCGGTTGCGCGACGTCGAAGTCTTCGTCCGCTTCTGCGGCCGCTGCGGTGGGGGGAACGGGTATGGGCGAGGATGCCATGGTAGGCCTTAGTGTGCGCCGATGCGAATGCCAGCGCAGGCCAAGGAAATGACTAGATACAATCGTTGCATTCTATGTGAAGGCCCTTTAAGCTGTGACCAACCCTAAAACTTGGATGTGTTTGATCTGTGGCTGGCTCTATGACGAAGAGGCCGGTTGTCCCGAGCATGGCATTCCCTCGCAAACGCGTTGGGAGGATGTGCCGATGAACTGGACCTGCCCCGAATGCGCGGCCCGCAAGGAAGACTTCGAGATGGTCGAAATTTGAGCGCAGGCTGCACCTGCGCCGGCGTGTGATTGGGAGGCTCTCAAGTGACAACGACAGCGGATGCACCTTTGAAAGTGCTGGTGGTGGACGACAGCAACACCATCCGGCGCAGTGCGGAAATATTCTTGCGCCAGGGCGGGTACGACGTACTGCTGGCCGACGACGGCTATGACGCGCTGGCCAAGGTCAACGACTACCAGCCGCAGCTGATCTTCTGCGACATCCTGATGCCCAAGCTCGACGGCTACCAGACCTGCGCCATCATCAAGCGCAATCCGCTTTATGCGGATACGCCCGTGGTCATGCTCTCGTCCAAGGATGGCGTGTTCGACAAGGCCCGTGGCCGCATGGTCGGCTGCCAGGACTACCTGACCAAACCCTTTACCAAAGACCAACTGCTGCAGGCCGTGCGGCAGTTCGGCAAGATTCCCCTAGGAGCGATGTGATGCCTATTCACAAGGTGCTGGTCGTTGATGACTCCAAGACCGAGCTGATGTTCCTCACCGATTTGCTGCAAAAGCAAGGCATGCAGGTGCGCACGGCGGAAAACGCCGATGAAGCGTTTCGCTGCCTGGCCCAGGAAAAGCCCGATCTGATCCTGATGGACGTGGTGATGCCGGGCCAGAACGGCTTTCAGCTCACGCGCGCCATCACCCGCGATCCCCAATATGCCGACGTGCCCATCATCATGTGCACCAGCAAGAGCCAGGAGACCGACAAGGTCTGGGGCATGCGCCAGGGCGCGCGTGGCTACATCACCAAGCCGGTGGATCCGGCGGAGCTGCAGGCCAAGATTGCCGCGCTGAACTGAGCGACGCGCGCAGCCATGGCCAATCGCGAAGCGCTCAGAGAATTGCATGCGCGGCTTGCCGCGCGACTACAGGCGGCGCGCAGTGAAGGCGTGGCCGCGGCGAGCTGGCTGGCGGTGGAAGCCGGCGGCGGCAAATACCTGATGCCCCTGGCCCAGTCGGGGGAGATCTTTCCCTGGTCGGGCGTACTGCCCGTGCCCTATACCCAGCCCTGGTTCATGGGCGTGGCCAATCTGCGCGGCACCCTGGCCGCGGTGGTCGACTTTCCCGGGCTCATGGGCCACAGGGTGGCACGCACCGAAATGTCCTTGGGCGATGCCAGTCTGCTGGCGTTCAACGCGGCACTGGAAGTGAATGCCGCGCTGCTCGTGGACCGCTTGCTCGGCCTGCGCGGACCGCAGAATTTTGCGGGCATGCAGGATGCGCCTGCCGACGCCCCGGCTTACTGGGGTGCTACCTATTTCGACGAGGCGGGAGAGCCATGGCAGGAGATTCATCTGCAAAACCTCTCGCAAGATCCTGTATTCCTCAGCATCCGTGCCTGAGCTCTCTCCCGTGAGGCTGCGTTATGTCTTTTGCCCAAAAAATTGGAAAACTGTTTCAGCGTCGGTCTGCAAAGACGGGCGATGGCTCCGTCAGCGCGCCTGACGTTGCCGCGCCGCGCGATCCCTATGTGATCGACGCCGCGTCAGACCTGGCCGGCGATGCCGGGGTTTCCTCTTTTCTGGGCGAGGAGGTCGTGGCGGATGAAGAGCTGGTGGCGCTGCCGCTGCTGGGCCGTGCGCCGGCGCCGGTGCAACAGCGCCGCCTGCTGATCATGCTGGCGGTGGGCGTGATCGTGCTGGCCTTGATGGCGGGTTGGGTGCTGCAGCAGGCCGATCGCTCGGCCCAGCAGTTGGCGGCCAACGGCCAGGCGCTGATGCAATCGCAGCGGCTGGCCAAATCGGCGTCGCAGGCCATGACCGGCCAGGCCGCGGCGTTCGACGACGTGAAGGAAAGCGCGGATGTGCTGGCCCGCAGCGTGCGCGCCCTGGCCAGCGGCGATGCCGGCCTGGGCGTGCAGGCGCTGGGCCCGCAGTTTGGTGACGCCATGAAGGACATCGTGCCGCTGATGGAGCGCGCCGAAGCCGGCGCCCAGACCGTGATGTCACAAAAGCAGGTGTTGATGAAGGCTGGTGATGCGCTGCGCACGGTCAACCGCCAGTCTTCCGATCTGCTGGAAATCGCCGAGACGATTGCCTCGCTCAAGCTGCAGCAGGGCGCGACGCCAGCGGAAATCTCGGCCGCCGGTCAGTTGGTGATGCTGACCCAGCGCATCGGCAAGTCGGCCAACGAATTCCAGACCGCCGAAGGCGTGAGCCCGGAAGCGGTGTTCCTGCTGGGCAAGGATTTGAACTCGTTCAAGGAAATTGCCCAAAGCCTGCTCGACGGCAATGCCGAACTGCGCCTGCCCGCGACCCGCGATGCGCAGACGCGCGAACAATTGCAGGCGCTGATTGCGCTGTATGAGAAGACCCGCAGCGAAGCCAGTGCCATTTTGGGCAATCTGCAAGGCCTGGTGGCCGCGCGCGAAGGCCAGACCGCGATCAACACCGACAGCGAGCCGCTGCGCCGCCAGCTCGAAGCGCTGCAAGTGCAGCTGCGGGCCTCTTCCGGCCTGAGCGCAGGGCAGTTCGCCACGCTGGGACTGGTGGGCCTGTTCGTGCTGTTGTGCGGCGTGGGCATCTCCCGCGTGCAGCTGATGGACAGCCGCAACCGCCAGGGCGCGGCCGAGCAGCTGCAGCGCGACGCCAAGCGCCAGGAGCAGGACGCCAAGCGCATCAACGACGCCAACCAGGCGGCGATTTTGCGCCTGATGAACGAGTTGCAGTCGGTGGCCGAAGGCGATCTGACCCAGGAAGCGACGGTGACCGAAGACATCACCGGCGCCATCGCCGACTCGGTGAACTACACGGTGGAAGAACTGCGCGTACTGGTGGGCAGCGTGCAGAACACCGCCACCCGCGTGGCGCAGACCACGGCCGAAGTGGACAACACGTCGACCGAACTGCTGGCGGCATCGACCGAACAGCTGCGCGAGATCCGTGAAACCGGCCGCTCGGTGCTCGACATGGCGACCCGAATCAATGAGGTTTCGGCCCAGGCCCAGGAATCGGCCGCGGTGGCGCGCCAGTCGCTGCAGGCGGCGGATCAGGGCCTGAAAGCGGTGCAGAACACCATCGGCGGCATGAACTCCATCCGCGACCAGATCCAGGACACGTCCAAGCGCATCAAGCGCCTGGGCGAGTCGTCGCAGGAAATTGGTGAAATCACCGAGCTGATTTCCGACATTACCGAACAGACCAACGTGCTGGCGCTGAACGCCGCCATCCAGGCCGCATCGGCCGGCGAGGCGGGCCGGGGCTTCTCGGTGGTGGCCGAAGAAGTGCAGCGCCTGGCCGAGCGTTCGGCCGACGCGACGCGGCAGATCTCGGTGCTGGTAAAAGCCATTCAGACCGACACCCAGGATGCGGTCGCGGCCATGGAGCGCTCGACCCAGGGCGTGGTCGAAGGCGCGCAGCTGTCCGATACCGCCGGTACGGCGCTCAGCGAGATCGACAGCGTGTCGCGTCGCCTGGCCGAGCTGATCGAGCAGATTTCGCAGTCCACCTCGCGCGAAGCCGATCTGGCCAACGGCGTGGCCGACAGCATCCAGCACATTTTCGCGGTGACCGAACAAACCGGTGAAGGCACGCGCAGCACTGCCCAGCAGGTGCGCGAGTTGTCCCACATGGCTGAAGAACTGCGCCAGTCGGTGGCCCGATTCAAGATTGCCTGAAATCCTTTTTTACCCACTGGCCCTCAAACGCCAGGGAGTTCTGCATGTCTTCCACTGATGCCTTCTTTCCCGCTTCCTTTGCCGAAGGGGCGCAGGGCGAACAGGACCTGGGGCCCCTGGCGTGGGTCATTGATGAATTGCGCAAGTCGCTGGACGGCGCAGCCAAGGCCGTAGCCTGGTTTGTGCGCGAATCCGACCTGTCGCCCGAGGCGGACCTGGCGGCGCTCGATACCGCGCCTTTGCGCCAGGCCAAGCTGCTGCTGCACCAGGCGGGCGGAGCGCTGGCCATGGTCAACATGGCCGCGCCGGCGCGCATGTTGCACGCCATGGAAGCGGTCGCGCAGCGCCTGCTGCAGTCTCCCCGGCTGTGCACGCCGCAGGCGGCGGCGACCATGGAAAACGCGAGCTTCGCCCTGCTGGAATATCTGGAGACGGTGCTGGCGGGCAAGGCCGTGCCGGCCGTGGCGCTGTTTCCCCAGTACCGCGACGTGCAGGCCCTGGCGGGCAACGACAAGGTGCATCCGGCCGATCTGTGGCCGGCCGAGCGGCGCATGCGCGAGCCCGAATGGCAGGACGCTACCGCGGCCCTGGCCTACGGCCCGCAGGCGCGGGCCCTGCTGGACGCGGGCGTGCTGGGCATGGTCAAAAGCGGCGATGCCGCGGCCGCGGCCCAGATGCGTGCCGTCTGCCTGGGCTTTGTGGCCGGGCAGACCGAGCCCGGACCGCGCATGTTCTGGAAGATCGCCGCCGGCTTCTTCGACGCTTTCACCCACGGCCTGCTGCACACCGATGTCTACGTCAAGCGCGTGGCTTCGCGCGTGCTGCTGCAGTACGCGGCCATGGCCAAGGGCGACAACACACTGCCCGAACGGCTGACCCAGGATTTGCTGTTTTTCTGCGCGCAGGCGCGGCCGGCGGTGCAGGGCGTGGACGCAGCGGGCGCCGCTGCGTCGGTGCTGCGCGCCGTGCGCCAGTCGTTTGCGCTGGAGCGCCACCTGCCGGTGGACTACGACAAGCCGCGCTTCGGGCGCTTCGATCCGGCGCTGCTGGCGCAGGCGCGCAAGCGCATTGCCGCGGCGACCGAAGGCTGGTCGGCCCTGGCCGGCGGTGACCGCAGCAAGCTCAAGCCGGTGGTCGATCAGTTCAGCCAGGTCGGCGACGCGCTGGCCAAGCTGCACCCGGCCAGCACCGGTCTGGCCCGGGCGCTGATGCGCGTGGTCGAAGCCGTGGCGCGTGCGGGCGAGCCACCGGCTGCCGCCCTGGCCATGGAAGTCGCCACGGCCGTGCTGTATCTGCAGGCAGCCCTGGCTTCGCCGGAACTGGCCGACGAGGCCATGGCCGAGCATGCGGGCCGACTGGCGCAGCGCCTGGATGAGGCCCGCCAAGGCGCGCCCTCCCAGCCGCTTGAGCCCTGGATGGAAGAGCTCTATCGCCACGTCAGCGACAGCCAGACCATGGGCAGCGTGGTGGGCGAGTTGCGCGCGACCATGGGCGAAGCGGAAGCCCTGCTCGATCAGTTCTTCCGCAACCCGCAGCAGGTGGACCAGCTGGCCCAGGTCTCCGGCCATTTGCTGCAAATGCGCGGCGTGCTGTCGGTGCTGGGCCTGGACCAGGCCTGCCTGGCCATGGCGCGCATGCGCGAAACCGTCGAGCAGCTGATGCGGGACGACGTGCCCGCGGCCGAGCTGCCGGCGGTGTTCGAACGCCTGGGCAACAACCTGGGCGCCTTGGGCTTCCTGATCGACATGCTCAGCTACCAGCGCGCGATGGCGCGCAAGCTGTTTGTCTACGATGAGGCCCGCGGCGAGCTGCGCATCATCATGGGCCGCAACCGGGTGCGTGAAGGCGATGCGCCCCAGGTCCTGGAGCAGCGCGCCCAAGCCCCGGCCGAAGTGCAGTCCCACCTGCCGGTGGCGGTGGCGCTGCCGGCCGAGGTGGCGAGCGCGGTGCCAGTGGTCGAGCAGCCGCAGCCCGCTCCGGCCGAAGAGCCGGTGCAGGCAGCAGCGGCCCTGGCCGAACCGGTATTGGAAGTCGCTGCCGAGCCAGCGGTCGAGCCGGTGGCGGCCCCACTGAGTGTGGTCGACGAAGACACGGACGACGAATTGCTGGGCATCTTCCTGGAAGAGGCGCGCGAAGTCGTCGCCCAGGGCCTGGAGACCTTGGCGCAGCTGGACGCGGATGCGGGACAGCTGAGCGGTCAGGCCACGCTGCGCCGGGTGTTCCACACCCTCAAGGGCAGCGCGCGCATGGTCGGACTCGACGAATTTGGCGAAGCCGGCTGGGCCATGGAGCAAATGCTCAATGCCTGGCTGGCCGAGCAAAAGCCCATGCCCGCCGCCTGGCAGTCCCTGGCGCGCGAGGCCTTGCAGGCTTTTGGCGCCTGGGCGCAGGCCATAGAGGAGGGCCGGGCCGGCGACTGGTCGGCGACGCCTTTTTGCGCCGCAGCCGATGCCATGCGGCTCGATGGCCAGCGAGCGCCGGTGGCCTTGCAGCCGTCCGAGCGCCGCAGCCGGCGTGCGCAAGAGCAAGAGCAAGCGCAGGAAGTGCAAAATTTCCCGGCGGTGGACCTGCCCGGCGAAGTCGAGGAGATCGACTTTGCGGCGTTCGAAGCCGTCATGCAGGCCAGCGAGCAATTGCCCGCGCCACTGACCGAACTCGCGCCCGAGGCGGTCGCCGAGCCCGAGCCCGCAGCCGAGGGCGACGCGCTCGACACGCCGGACTGGGCCGATACGCAAATGCAGGCCTGGCCCGACGAGCAGGACAGCGCCCCGGCCGCGCAGCCGCCCCTCGCCGACTGGCACTGGGATGCCGACGCGCCCGCAGTGCCGCAGTCCGAATCTGTCGAGCTGCCGGCGTTCGCGCTGGAGATGCCCGCCGAAGTGCCTGCGCAAGCGCCTGCCGAAACCCCGGCCGAAAGCGCTGTGCCGCAGACGAGTGCCTTCGACCTGGACACCGATTTCCGCGACGACAACGTCAAGGTGATCGACGGTCTGCGCATCCACTTGCCGCTGTACAACGTCTACCTGAACGAAGCCGACGAGTGGTCGCGCTGCCTGGGTGTGGCTTTGCAGGAGTGGGCGCTGGAAATGCACCGTCCGCAGCCCGAAGCGGCCGTGGCCTGGGCCCATTCGCTGGCCGGCAGTTCGGCCACCGTGGGCTTCAAGGACCTGTCCCGCCTGGCCCGCGCGCTGGAGCACGCGCTGATGCATGTCCGGCCCCTGGGCTGCGGCGATGCGCAGCAGCTGGCGGTGTTCCAGGCCGCGTCCGATGACATTCGGCGCCTGTTGCACCAGTTTGCCGCGGGCTTTCTCAAGTCGCCGCAGCCGGCGGTGGAAGACGCACTGCAGCAGGTGCTGGCGGCCGAGATCCACAGCGGCATGGGCGAATTGCAGCAGGGCGTGGGCCTGGACGCTGAAGATGCGCTGTGGGCGCAGGAGCTGGCCCAGAGCGAGGCTGCGGAGGTCGATGCAGCGCTGCCGGATGAGGTGGCCGAAATCGCTGCACCGGCCGAACCGGTGGAGCTGGTCGAACCGGTGGAGCCGGCCGAGCCAGACGCAGCGGTGGCGCTGGTCGATACCGCCGAGCCTGTCGTCTCCGCCGAGGAAACCCGCGCGTCCATGGAAGCGCGCTGGGAAGAGCAGTCGCAGCAGCAAGTCCGCCTGGATGCCGCCATGGCGCAGGCCGTGGGCATGGACAGCGCCATCGATGACGACATCGATGTGCTCGATGCCATCGATCCCGATCTGTTCCCGATTTTCGAGGAAGAGGCCGCGGAGCTGCTGCCGCAACTGGGCACGGCGCTGCGCGACTGGGCAGCCCATCCGCAGCGGCTCGAAGCGCGCGATGCCAGCCTGCGCGCACTGCACACCTTGAAAGGCAGCGCCCGCCTGGCCGGCGCCATGCGCCTGGGTGAAATCGCCCACCGGCTGGAGTCGGCGATCGAGCAGGTCGACGTCGAAGCGCCGCAAGCCGCGCAGATCGAACCGCTGCTGGGCAGCTTCGACACGCTGCACGCCTATTTCGTGGTGCTGCGCACGCTGGGCGAAGACGCCGTGGACGCGTCGCAAGAGGCGCCGGCGGCACTCGCCGAGCCCGCCCCGGTCGCGGCGCTCAGCGATGACGCGCCCGCGGGCCGCCGGGCGCCGATCTTTACGCCCGCAACGCCGCTGGTCGGCGTGCGCGCGGCTTCGCAGCAGTCGGTGCGTGTGCGCGGCCAGCTGCTGGACCGCCTGATCAACCAGTCGGGCGAAGTGCTGATTGCGCGCTCGCGCATCGACGCCCGCCTGGTGCAGGCGCGCAGCTCGCTGCAGGACCTGAGCGGCAACCTCGAGCGCCTGCGCCATCAGTTGCGCGACATCGAAGTCCAGGCCGAAACCCAGATGCAGTCGCGCCTGGCTTTGTCCAAGGACTCGGCGGCCGGCTTCGATCCGCTGGAGTTCGACCGTTTCACGCGGGTGCAGGAGCTCACGCGCATGATGGCCGAGTCGGTGAATGACGTGGCTACGGTGCAGCGCAATCTGCAGCGCGACCTCGCGGCCGCCGAAGACGATCTGGTGGCCCAGGGCCGCCAGGCGCGGGACTTGCAGCGCGATCTGCTGCGCACGCGCATGGTCGAGTTCGACGCCATTTCCGAGCGCCTGTACGCCGTGGCGCGCCAGACGTCCAAGGAGATGGGCAAGCAGGTGCGGCTGAACATCGTGGGCGGCACCATCGAGATGGACCGCGGCGTGCTGGACCGCATGGCGCCGGCTTTCGAACATTTGCTGCGCAATTGCGTGGCCCACGGCATTGAAACCCCGGCCCGGCGCCTGGCCGCGGGCAAGGACGCGACGGGCACGATTGGCGTGACGCTGCAGCATGAAGGCAACGACGTGCTGGTGCGTTTCGAGGACGATGGCGCGGGCCTGGACCTGGAGCGCATCCGCGCGACGGCCGTGGCGCGCGGGCTGATCGCGGCCGATGCCTCGATCACGCCGCAGGAGGCGGGCCAGCTGATCTTCCGGCCCGGCTTCACCACGGCGACCGAAGTGACCGGCGTGTCCGGGCGCGGCATCGGCATGGACGTGGTGCGCGCCGAAGTCAACGCCTTGGGCGGGCGCATCGAAACCCACAGCACGCCGGGGGCGGGCGTGTCCTTCTCCCTGGTGCTGCCGCTGACCACGGCCGTGACGCAGGTGGTCATGCTGCGCGTGGGCAAGCTCGCCGTGGGCGTGCCCGCGAATCTGGTGGAAATCGTGCGCCGCGTGCCCGTGTCCACGCTGGAGCAGGCCTATGCCAGCGGCAGCCTGCACGAGGCGGGCAGCGACGACGCAGTGCCGTTCTTCTGGGCTGGAGCGCTGTGGCAGACGTCCGCGCAAAGCCAGGAAGGCGTGGGCAAGACCCGGGCCGTGGTGATTTTCCGCAGCGCGGCGCAGCGCCTGGCGCTGCATGTGGATGAAGTGCTGGGCAACCAGGAAGTGGTGGTCAAGCATCTGGGGCCGCAGCTGTCGCGCCTGCCGGGACTGACGGGCATGTCGGTGCTGGCTTCGGGGGCGGTGGTGCTGATCTACAACCCGGTGGCGCTGGCCACGGTCTACGGCGAGCAGGTGCGCGAGCAGGTGCGTGAACAGGCGCGCCTGGGAGCGACGGCAGTGTCTTCGCAGCGGGTGGGCGGCGATGGCGTGGCCACTGTCCAGCCCCAGGCCGCGGGTGCGGGCGAAGTGCCGCTGGTGCTGGTGGTGGATGACTCCATCACCGTGCGGCGTGTGACCCAGCGCCTGTTGCAGCGTGAAGGCTACCGCGTGGAAGTCGCGGCCGACGGTCTGCAGGCGCTGGAGCGCTTGCAGGGCGCGCGTCCGGCGGTGGTGCTGTCCGACATCGAAATGCCGCGCATGGACGGCTTCGATCTGGCGCGCCACATCCGTGCCGACAGCCGGCTCAGCGATCTGCCCATCATCATGATCACATCGCGCATCGCGCAAAAGCACCGCGAGCATGCGCGCGAGCTGGGCGTGAACCACTATCTGGGCAAGCCCTACTCCGACGAGGAACTGCTGAGCCTGGTGCAGCACTACGCGACCCAGGCCGCCGAGCAGTCGCTGCCAGAGTCGGCTTAGGCCTTGGCCTTGACCACCGCGTAGCGCGCCAGCGTGCGCTCGCGGGCTTGGGCATGGTCGACGAGCGGGCGCGGGTAGCTCGCTGGCCCCATGGCTTCTCCGGCCCCCACCAGCTCAAGCCCCGCCGCGGCCAGCTCCAGCGGCCCGGCCTTCCAGGGCGCGTGGATCAGCTTGTCCGGCAGAGCGGCCAGCTGCGGCAGGTAGCGGCGGATGAAGCGGCCCGCGGCGTCGAACTTCTCGCTCTGGCTGATGGGATTGAAGATGCGGAAGTAGGGCTGGGCATCGCAGCCCGTGGAGGCCGCCCATTGCCAGCCGCCATTGTTGGCCGCCAGGTCGAAGTCGTTGAGCTGTTCGGCGAAATACTGCTCGCCCCAGCGCCAATCGATTCCCAGGTCCTTGACCAGAAAGCTGGCCACCACCATGCGCAGGCGATTGTGCATATAGCCGGTCTGGTTGAGCTGGGCCATGGCCGCATCGACCAGCGGATAGCCCGTGCGGCCCTGGCACCAGGCGGCGAACAGGCGTTCGGCCTCGGCCCCCGACTCCCAGACGATGGCGTCGTAGGCGGGCTTGAAGCTCTGCCTGACCACATGCGGGTGGTGGGCCAGGATCTGGTGGTAGAAATCGCGCCAGATGAGCTCGCTGAGCCAGGTGGCCGCACCCGGGGAGTCGGGCTGCTGCGCCTGGGCCCAGGCCAGGCGCGCCAGTTCGCGGATGGACACCGTGCCAAAGCGCAGGTGCACGCTCAGATAGCTGGGGCCCTTGACGGCGGGAAAGTCGCGCGCCTGGTCGTATTGCGCCAGGCGCGGCGCAAAGTCGGCCAGCAGCCGGGCCGCGCCCTCGCTGCCCGTGGGCAGGGCCAGCTGGCGCAGGTTGGTGGGCGCGAAGCCGATGTCGGCCAGGCCGGGCGGGGGCCGGCATTCGCTTTCCGGCCGGGGGGCGAGATGCTGGGCGTAGCGCTCGACCGGATAGGCCGACAGATAAAAGGCGTTGAGCTTGCGCAGCCAGGCGTTCTTGTAGGGCGTGAACACGCTGAACGGCGCGCCCGAGAGCGTGAGCACTTCGTCGCGCTCGAAAATCACGTGGTCCTTGAAAGTGTGCAAGGCCACGCCGCCGGCCTGCAGGGCCGCGCGCACGCGGGCATCGCGCGCCAGGGATTGGGGCTCGTCGTCGTGGTTGGCGAACACCGCCGTGGCGCCCAGCTGCTGCGCCAGGCGTGGAATTTCTTCTTCCGCCAGCCCCTGGCGCACGATCAGGCCGGCCTGGGGGTGGCCGGCGAGCGCGCGCAAGGCCGTGTCCAGCGAGGCCAGACTGTCGCAGATGAACTCCACGCGCCGGTCGGCGCGCGGCAGCGGCGCGAGGATGGCCTGGTCGAAAAGAAAGATGCAATGCACCTGGGCGCAGCTGCGCAGGGCATGAAAAAGGGCGGCATGGTCGCAGGCGCGCAGATCGCGCCGCAGCCAGACCAAGCCCACAGGTCCGGAATGTGCCATGGTTCACCGTTAAAATCGAAGAATGCCCGCTGATTCTGCGCCTATCAACTTGACGCACCATTTTCTGATTGCCATGCCCGGCGTCGAAGATGAGTCCTTTTCGCGCAGCGTGGTGTACCTGTGCGAGCATAGTGAGCGTGGCGCTTTGGGCTTGATTATCAACAAGCCCATGTCATTGAGCCTTGAAGGCCTGCTCGACAAGATCGATCTTTCCCTCGGACGCGAAGACTTGCGCTCCGACGTGGTCTACCGGGGAGGCCCGGTGCAGACCGACCGTGGCTTTGTGCTGCACGACGCCTTTGTCGCTGAAGGCATTGCCACCGACGAATCCATTTATGCCTCGACGATGAGCATTCCCGGGGGGCTGGAAATGACCACCTCCAAGGATGTGCTCGAAGCCCTGTCCAACGGCGCCGGTCCGCGCCGGGTGTTTGTGTCGCTGGGTTATTCCTCGTGGGGCGAAGGCCAGCTCGAGTCCGAATTGTCGGAAAACGCCTGGCTCACGGTCGGGGCCGATGTCGCGCTGATCTTTGAAGCGCCCGTGGCCGAACGCTACGACCGCGCCCTGGGCCTGCTGGGCCTGCAGTCCTGGACGCTTTCGCCGGAAGTGGGGCACGCATGAGCACCGAACCGCTCAAGGACACGGCCGCGGCCAACGCGCATGGGGCAGCCGCGCCCGTGCGCGCGCCCGCCGTGGTGCCCGCGCATTTCCAGAGTTTTCTGGCTTTTGACTTCGGTACCAAGCGCACCGGCGTGGCCACCGGCAGCCGCATGATGGGCCTGACCACGCCCCAGCCGACGATCAAGGCCGAAGGCGCCGACGCGCGCATGCTGCAGGTCGCGGCCCGGATCAAGGAGTGGCAGCCCGACGCGCTGGTGATAGGCGTGCCCTACCATCCCGACGGCGCGGCCCACGAAAACACGGCCCGCGCGCTCAAGTTCGGGCGCCAGCTGCGCGGGCGCTTCGGCCTGCAGGTGTTCGAAGTCGACGAGCGCTACAGCACCACCGAAGCCATTGCCAGCGGCGCGCGCGACGCCGACGCTGCTTCGGCCTGCATCATTCTTGAACAGTTTTTGAGGAGTCTTCCATGAACGATCCCGTTGCCGGAGCTGGCAGCCTGGTGCTCGACGCCGAGGCGCTGTACCGTGAACTGCTGCGCGGCGTGCGCAGCCTCATGGGAGCCTCGACGCGCCTGGCAGGCATCACTTCGGGTGGTGCCTGGCTGGTCGAGCGCCTGCACAAGGACTTGAACTTGCCGGGTTCGCCCAGCGTGCTGTCGTCGGTGCTGCACCGCGATGACTTCGCGCAGCGCGGCATGGCCAGCAGCGCCCAGACCAGCATTGATTTCGACGTCAACGGCGCCGACATCCTGGTGCTCGACGACGTGCTCTACACCGGCCGGACCATACGCGCCGTGCTCAACGAGCTGTATGACTACGGCCGTCCGGGCTGCGTGCGCCTGGCCGTGCTGGTCGACCGCGGCGGGCGCGAGCTGCCCATTCAGGCCGACTTCGCGGCCGCCCGCATCGCGCTGCCGCCCACCCAGTCGCTGGCGCTGGCGCGCGACGACAACGGCATCTTCCACTTCCGCATCCAAGAGGCCTGACCGTGCTGTACAAGCGCAATCCCCAACTCAACAAGAACGGTGAGTTGATTCACCTGCTGTCCACCGAAGGCCTGTCCAAGGACATCCTGACGCACATCCTCGACACCGCCGCCAACTTCGTCAGCGTCAACGACCGCGAAGTCAAGAAAGTGCCATTGCTGCGCGGCAAGAGCGTGTTCAACCTGTTCTTCGAGAACAGCACGCGCACGCGCACCACTTTCGAGATCGCGGCCAAGCGCCTGTCGGCCGACGTGTTCAACCTCGACATCGCGCGCAGCTCGGCCAGCAAGGGCGAGTCGCTGCTCGACACCATCGCCAATCTGTCGGCCATGGCCGCGGACATCTTCGTCGTGCGCCACAGCGAGTCGGGCGCGCCCTATCTGGTGGCCCAGCATGTGGCCCCGCATGTGCACGTGGTGAACGCCGGTGACGGCCGCCATGCCCACCCCACCCAGGGGCTGCTGGACATGTACACCATCCGCCACTACAAGAAGGATTTCTCCAACTTGACGGTGGCCATCGTCGGCGACGTGCTGCATTCGCGCGTGGCGCGTTCGGACATCCATGCGCTCACCACCCTGGGTGCGGCCGAAGTGCGCGTGGTCGGCCCGCGCACGCTGGTGCCCACCGACCTGGCGCAAATGGGCGTGCGGGTGTTCCACACGCTGGAAGAAGGCATTCGCGACGCGGACGTGATCATCATGCTGCGCCTGCAGAACGAGCGCATGAATGGTGCGCTGCTGCCCTCCAGTCAGGAGTATTTCAAGGCTTTCGGCCTGACGGCCGAAAAGCTGCGCCTGGCCAAGCCCGACGCCATCGTGATGCACCCCGGGCCTATCAATCGCGGCGTGGAAATCGACTCCGAAGTGGTCGACGGCCCCCAGGCCGTGATCCTGTCGCAGGTCTCGTTCGGCATTGCCGTGCGCATGGCCGTGATGTCCATCGTCGCCGGCAATGAGGCTTGAAACCATGAAACTATTGATCCAGAACGGCCGCGTCATGGACCCGGTCCGGGGCTTTGACCAGATCTGCGACATCGCCGTTGCGGCGGGCTGCATCACCGCCATCGGCCCACAGCCCGTGGACTTCGCGCCCGATCGCGTGATCGACGCCCAGGGCTGCTGGGTGCTGCCCGGCCTGGTCGACCTGTCGGTGCGCCTGCGCGAGCCCGGCCATGAACACGAAGGCATGCTGCAAAGCGAAATGGCGGCCAGCGTGGCTGGTGGCGTGACCAGCCTGGTCTGCCCGCCCGACACCGACCCGGTGCTCGACGAGCAGGGCCTGGTGGAAATGCTCAAGTTCCGCGCCGAAAAGCTGCACCAGGCGCGGCTGTTCCCGCTGGGTGCGCTCACGCGCGGCCTGGCCGGTGAAATCCTCACCGAAATGAACGAGCTGACCGAGTCGGGCTGCGTGGGCTTCGGCCAGGCCGACGTGCCGCTGACCAGCACCCAGACCTTGCAGCGCGCGCTGCAATACGCCGCCACCTATGGCTACACGGTCTGGTTGCGTCCGCAGGAAATGCACCTGGGCAAGGGCGTGGCCGCCAGCGGTCCGCTGGCCACGCGCATGGGCCTGTCCGGCGTGCCCGTGGCGGCCGAAACCATTGCCCTGCACACGATTTTCGAGCTGATCCGCGGCACCGCGGCAAGCGTGCACCTGTGCCGCCTGTCGAGCGCCGCCGGTGTGGAGCTGGTGCGCCGCGCCAAGGCCGAAGGCCTGAGCGTGACGGCCGATGTGAGCATCAACTCGCTGCACCTGACCGACACCGACATCGGCTACTTCGACAGCAGCGCCCGCCTGAGCCCGCCGCTGCGCCAGCAGCGCGACCGCGATGCGCTGTCGGCCGCTCTGGCCGACGGCACCATCGACGCGCTGGTCTCCGACCACACGCCCGTCGATGACGACGCCAAGGTGTTGCCGTTCGCCGAAGCCGAACCCGGCGCCACGGGAGTCGAGCTGCTGCTGTCGCTGGCCGTGAAGTGGTCGCAGGCGCAGCAGGTGCCGCTGCTGCGCGCCATCGAAGTGATCACGTCCGCACCCGCGCGCGTGCTGGGCTCGGCGCTGGGCGAGCTCGAGCAGCAACTGGGCCGCTTGCAGGTAGGCGGTGTGGCCGACCTGTGCATCGTCGATCCCGCGGTCCACTGGAAAGTGGAGCCCACCGCCCTGGCCAGCCAGGGCAAGTGCACGCCGTTCAACGGCTATGAACTGCCGACCCGGGTGCGCTGCACGCTGGTCGCCGGCCATATCGCTTTCGAGCGTGGCTGATCCGCAAGCCGGCGGCGCGTGGGGGCGGGCCGGCTGGCGCCTGGTGCGCCTTGCAGGCCATCTGCTGCATGGCCTCTGGACCATTGTCTGGCGTTTTCCGCGCCTGTCGATGGAGCAGCGCAACGCCCTGGTCCAGGCCTGGGCCAGGGGGCTGCTGCCGCGTCTGGGCGTGCAACTGCAAGTGCAGGGCACGCCGCCGCTCAATGGCCCGGTGCTGCTGGTCGCCAACCATTTGTCGTGGCTCGATATTCCGGTGCTGCACGCCGCGCGCCATTGCCGCTTCATTTCCAAATCCGACGTCGCTTCCTGGCCGGTGGTGGCCATGCTGGCGCGTGCCGCGGGCACGCTGTTCATCGACCGCAACTCGCGCCGCGACACCTTGCGCATGGTGAAGACCATGGCCGATGCCCTGGCGCAGCGCGACGTGCTGGCCGTGTTTCCCGAAGGCACGACCAGTGATGGGGGCGAAATGCTGCCGTTTCGCCCGAATCTGATCGAAGCCGCGATACAGGCCGGAGCGCCGATCCAGCCCCTGGGCCTGCGCTTCATCGATGCGGCCAGCGGTGTGGACAGCACGGCCCCGGTCTATGCGGGGGACACCATGCTGCTGACTTCGGTGTGGCGCACGCTCAGTGCGCCAGCCCTGATCGCGCGCGTGACCTACGGCGCGCCGCAGACCGCGCAGGGCCGCGACCGCCGCACCTGGGCACGGGACTTGCAAGCCGAAGTCGAGCTGCTGCGGCATTCCTAGGGCTTGTTCTTAGTCGTTTTTCGCACATGGAGTGGGCCCCAAACCGCGTTAATCTAGCGGTTTGCGCGCTGGGCCGAATCCGTTCGCCCCGAGCCTGGCGGAGGGTACATGCGTTACCCTGCGCGCAGGCGGCGTACGCGCAGGCGGCATACGCGCAGGCGGCAGATTGCCCCCGGCTTTTCACATCACAGCTACAGGTGGACCCATGAAATTTTCCCGTTTTTCCCTGCTGGCCCTGGCTCTTGCCGCGGTGACTACGGCCCATGCGGGCAAGACGCTGGACACGATCAAGCAGCGTGACCAGATCACGGTGGGCATCAGCAGCGGCGTGCCGGGCTTCTCCGCGGCCGACAGCCAGGGCCAATGGAAGGGCCTGGACGTGGACGTGGGCAAGGCCATTGCCGCCGCGCTGCTGGGCGACGCGAAGAAAGTCAAATGGGTGCCATTGGCCTCGCAGCAGCGCTTCACCGCCCTGCAGTCGGGCGAAGTGGACGTGCTGTCGCGCAATACCTCGGTGACGCTGACGCGCGATGCGTCCATGGGCCTGGCGTTCACGGCCATCGTGTTCTATGACGGCCAGGGCTTCATGGTGCCGGCCAAGACCAAGGTGCAAAGCGCCAAGCAGCTCAAGGGCGCGACGGTGTGCGTGCAGTCGGGCACGACGTCGGAGAAGAACCTCACGGACTTCTCGCGCATCAACCAGCTCAACCTCAAGCCCCTGGTGTTCGACAAGTTCGATGCCGCCAACGCCGCCTACTTTGCGGGCCGCTGCCAGGCCTATACCACCGACGCTTCGGGCCTGGCCTCGGTGCGCGCCAAGGAGGCCAAGGACACCAAGCAGCATGTCATCCTGCCGGATCTGATCTCCAAGGAGCCGCTGGGCCCGCTGGTGCGCCGCGGCGACGACGAGTGGCTGGCCATCGTGCGCTGGGTGGTCTACGGCCTGATCGAAGCCGAGGAAAACGGCATCACCCAGGCCAACGTCGACAAGCTGAAGGCCGAGACCACCGACCCGGTGGTGGGCCGCCTGCTGGGCAAGACCGAAGACACGGGCAAGCTGCTGGGCCTGGACAAGGAATGGCTGGTGCGGGCCATCAAGGCGGTGGGCAACTACGGCGAAATGTACGAGCGCAACGTGGGTGAGAAGACCTCGGTCGATCTGCCGCGCGGCAAGAACAAGCTCTGGAACCAGGGCGGTCTGCTCTACGCCTTGCCGGTGCGATGAGCCTGCAGGCCCCGATTCCCGCGCGGCCCGCGCCGCCCAGGCCCCGGCCGGGCTGGTCCTGGCACCATCCGGCCACGCGTGCCCTGGTCTGGCAAGTGCTGGCCGTGCTGTGCATCGCCGCTGCTCTGGGCTGGCTGGTGCACAACACCCAGGCCAACATGGCCGCGCGCGGCATCCAGAGCGGCTGGGATTTCCTGGGCCAGACCGCGGGTTTCGACATTGGCGAGCAGCCGATTGCGTTTGAGTCCACCGATACCTACTGGCGCGCGTTTCTCGTCGGCCTGCTCAACACGCTGCGCGTGGCAGTGGCGGGCGTGGTGCTCAGCACCTTGCTGGGCGCGCTGGTGGGCCTGGGGCGTTTTTCGCGCAACCTGCCGGTGCGGGCGCTGAGCCGGGCCTATGTGGAGCTGTTCCGCAACGTGCCGCTGCTGGTGCAATTGCTGGTCTGGTATCTGCTGCTGGTGGAGTATCTGCCCGATGCGAGCGAAGCCTGGAACTGGCGGGAGATCGTTTTCCTGAGCAAATCCGGTCTGGTGCTGCCGTTTCCCGAGCATGGCGCGGGCGGCTGGCACTGGAGCGTGCCCGTGCCCGGCGGTTTTGCGATCGAAGGCGGCGCGGCGCTGTCGCCGGAGTTTCTGGCCGTGCTGGCCGGCCTGACCTTCTACACCGCAGCCTTCATTGCCGAAGTGGTGCGCGCCGGCATCGCCGCCGTGCCGCGCGGCCAGATCGAGGCCGCGCAAAGCATAGGCCTGAGCCGGCGCCAGACCCTGTGGCTGGTGATAGGCCCGCAGGCGCTGCGCACCATGGCGCCGCCGCTGACCAACCAGTACCTGAACCTGACCAAGAATTCCTCGCTGGCCGTGGCCGTGGGCTACCCCGATCTGGTGTCCATCGCCAACACCAGCCTGAACCAGACCGGCCGCGCGCTGGAATGCATTGCCATCGTCATGGCGGTCTACCTGTGCCTGTCGCTGATGACCGCCGGGCTGATGGCACTGCTGCATCGCAGTGAACTGGCCAGACGGGAGCCGGCATGAATACGGTGCATGCGCCGATTCCCGCGCGTGCGCCGCCGCAGCGCGCGGGTGGCGTGCGGGCCTGGGTGCGGCGTGAACTGTTTGGCAGCTGGATCAGTGCGCTGACCACGCTGGCCCTGCTGGCCTGGGCGCTGTGGGCATTGCCCGGGGCGCTGGACTGGCTGTTGTGGCGCGCCGTCTGGCATGCCGACGCCGACGCCTGCCAGGCCGCGCGCGGCATGGGCGCCTGCTGGGGCGTGGTGACCGAAAAGCACCGCCTCATTCTGTTCGGCCGCTACCCGCTGGAAGAGCAGTGGCGGCCCATGCTGGCCACGGGCCTGTTGCTGCTGCTGGTCGTGGCCAGCGGCATGCGGCGCTTCTGGAACCGCTGGTTGCTGCTGGCCTGGGTGCTGGTGTGGGCCGTGTTCTTTGCCTTGATGCTGGGCGGCGTGGCCGGCCTGACGCCCGTGCCTACCGAGCGCTGGGGCGGCCTGCCGCTGACGCTGATGCTCACCACCTTGTCCATCGTCCTGGCCTGCCCGCTGGCCGTGCTGCTGGCGCTGGGCCGGCGCTCGCGCATGCCGGCGATCCGCGTGCTCTGCGCGGTGGTGGTGGAGCTGGTGCGTGGCGTGCCCCTGATTTCCGTGTTGTTCATGGCCAGCTTTCTGTTCCCGCTGTTCCTGCCCGTGGGCGCGACGCCCGATGTGCTGCTGCGCGTGCTGCTGGGCATTTCCCTGTTCGCCGCCGCCTACCTGGCCGAGACCGTGCGCGCCGGCCTGCAGTCCGTGCCCCAGGGCCAGCTCGAAGCCGCGAACAGCATAGGCCTTTCGTGGTGGCAGACCCAGCGCCTGGTGGTCCTGCCCCAGGCCCTGGGCGCCGTGGTGCCGGGGCTGATGAACAGCTTCATCTCTATCTTCAAGGACAGCTCGCTGATCACCATCGTGAGCCTGTACGAGCTCACGGGCTCCCTGGGCCTGGCGCTCAGCGGTGACCCGGTCTGGCGTCCTTTCATGGTGGAGGGCTACCTCTTCATCACCGCGATTTATTTTGTGGTCTGTGCGGCCATGTCACGCTACAGCCTGTGGGTAGAGCAGCGGCATGCGCGCAGCCAGGCCCGTTGAAAGAAGACCTGCATGCCAGACACCTCCATGGTTCGCTTCGAACAACTGAACAAATGGTTCGGGCGTGAGTTTCATGTGCTGCGCGACATCGATCTCGACATCGCGCGCGGCGAACGCCTGGTGGTCTGCGGCCCTTCGGGGTCGGGCAAGTCCACGCTGATCCGCTGCATCAATGCGCTAGAGCCATTCCAGCAAGGGCGCCTGACCGTGGGCGACGTGGCCCTGGGCGTCGAAGGCCGCGAGGACGAGCGGGCCGTGCAGCAGGTGCGCCGCAGCGTGGGCATGGTGTTCCAGCAGTTCAATCTGTTTCCGCATCTGAGCGTGCTGGACAACCTGACGCTGGCGCCGCGCAACGTGGGCAAGATGGCGCGCGCCGAAGCCGAAGCCCAGGCCATGGTGCAGCTCGAACGCGTGCACATCGCCGAGCAGGCGCACAAGTTTCCGCTGCAGCTGTCGGGCGGCCAGCAGCAGCGCGTGGCGATCGCGCGCGCGCTGTGCCTGGCGCCGCAAATCATGCTGTTCGACGAGCCCACTTCGGCGCTCGACCCCGAGATGGTGCATGAAGTGCTGGACGTGATGGTCGAACTCGCGGGCCAGGGCATCACCATGGTCTGCGTGACCCACGAAATGGAATTCGCGCGCTCGGTCGCCGACCGCGTGGTGTTCATGGACCAGGGGCAGATCATCGAACAGGCTGCGCCCGAGGCTTTCTTCTCACGGCCTGAGAGTGAGCGGGCGCAGCAGTTTCTGGATAAGTTGCTGGGGCGGAAGTAGGGGCCCTCCGAAACGCGAGCAGAGGGCGCCGGTAGATCTGGCAGGGCGTGCGCTGAGGGAGAACCCCGCCGCCGCCGGGCCGCTCCAAGGCGGCGACGGCCCCCTTGGGGGGCAGCGACCCACACGAAGTGGGGGAGCGTGGGGGCTATTTCCCCCTTGGAAACGTCACCACATGCTCCACCTGCAGCGCCATCCCCACCCACTCGCCGATCTCGTGGTTGTGGTGGCTGGGCACATGGGCCATCACGGTCTGGCCGCTGGCCAGGCGCAGGGTGTAGAGAAACTCCGAGCCGCGGAAGGACTTGCGCACGATCTGCGCCTTGACCGGCGCGCCGTCGACATGGATCACGTCATCGGCGCGCAACAGCACGTCGCATTCGCCGTCGGGGTAGCTCGACGGCAGAGGGCATTCGTCCAGGTCGCTGAGGTCGCCCAGCGGCGTCTGGGCCACCACGCCGTTGTCACGCATCACCAGCTGTGCGGGCAGGAACACGCCGTGGCCGATGAAGTCGGCGACAAAGCGCGTGGCCGGCCGGTGGTAGAGGGTGTAGGCGTTGTCCCATTGGTGCAACCGGCCTTCGTTCATCACGCCGATCACGTCGCCGATGGCAAAGGCTTCGAGCTGATCGTGGGTGACGAACAGCGCCGTTGCGCCGGCAGCCTTGAGGATGCCGCGCACTTCGTGCGCCAGCCGCTCGCGCAGGTCGACGTCGAGGTTGGAAAACGGTTCGTCCAGCAGCATCAGCTGCGGGCGCGGCGCCAGCGCGCGCGCCAGGGCCACGCGCTGCTGCTGGCCGCCCGAGAGTTCGTGCGGATAGCGCTCGGCGCTGCCTTCGAGGCCCACCAACTCCAGCACTTCGGCCACGCGCGCCGCCTGCTCGCTCTTGCGCCATTGGTGTATGCCGAAAGCCACGTTGCCGCCCACGCTCAGGTGGGGGAACAGCGCGTAGTCCTGGAACACCATGCCTATGCGCCGCTGCTCGGGCGGCAAGGCCGTGTTGGCGCTGCTCACCACCTGGTCTTGCAAGCGGATTTCGCCGCTGCTCACGGGCTCCAGCCCGGCCACGGCGCGCAGCAAGGTCGTCTTGCCGCAGCCCGACGGGCCGATGAGCACGCCGATGTCACCGGCGTTCAAATTCAGTGAAACGCCTTGGACGGCGGCCTGTGGGCGGCCGGCATAGCGCACCCCGAGTTGGGAGACCTTGAGAAACATTCCTCGATTGTAGGGCGGTGCAAATGCTTAGAATTCGCATTTGCACGAAAGGCCCTTGTCGTCGCGTCCAAGGATGCGGCCACAGACCTGGGGCCTTCACGGCGTCTTTCTTCCTGCGCTTTCCCCTCCAGCCGAGCTCCATCTTGCGCCGCTTCACATCCGCCTTTCGTGCCTTTCCCCTGGTTTTCCTGGCGCTGGTACTCACTTTGCCCGTGCTTGCCGTCTTCGCCGCCTGGTTGCCCTGGGGCAGCGGGGATGCCGACGCGGGCGCGATCCTGCGCGAAATGGCGTCCACGGTGCTGCCCGGCTATGTCTGGACCACGGTCTGGCTGGGCCTGATGGTGGCTGTGGGCGCGGCGGTGGTCGGCACGGCCGCGGCGGCCACGGTGACGCTGTTCGATTTCCCCGGGCGGCGCACGCTGGAATGGGTGCTGCTGCTGCCGCTGGCCATGCCGGCCTATGTCACGGCCTATGCCTATACCGACTTCCTGCAGTTCAGCGGCCCCTTGCAGGTCTGGCTGCGCGAGACCTATGGACTCGAAGGCCGGCTGCTGCCCGAAGTGCGCAGCCTGGGCGGCGCGGTCTGGGTGTTTGTCTTTTCGCTCTATCCCTATATTTATCTGCTGGCGCGCACGGCCCTGGGCGAGCGCGCGGCCCATCTGATGGAGGCCGCCCGGCTGCTGGGCGCACCCCTGTCCCGGCGCATTGCCGCCGTGGCCCTGCCGCTGGCGCGCCCGGCCGTGGCCGCGGGCGTGGCCCTGGTGCTGATGGAAACCCTGGCTGACTTCGGCGTGGTCAGCTACTTCGGCATCCAGACCTTCACCACCGGCATCTACAAGGCCTGGCTGTCCATGGACAACCGCATCGCCGCGGCCCAGTTGGCCACCTTCTTGCTGGTGCTGGTGGTGCTGCTGCTGCAACTGGAAATCCGCGCCCAGCGCCGCATGCGCTTTGTCACCAACGGCGCGGGCCGCGCGAGTTCCGCCGAGGCCCAGCCTTTGCAGCTGCGCGGCTGGCGCAGCGTGGCGGCCTGGCTGGTCTGCGTGCTGCCGGTGCTGATGGGTTTTGTCGCGCCCGTGCTCTTCATGCTGCGTCCATTGGCGGCCGACTGGTCGGTGCTGCCCTGGTCGCGCTTCCTGGAGTGGGCGCTCAACAGCGTGCGCCTGGGGGGCATCACCGCCGTGCTGGCGGTGGTGATTGCGCTGGCGCTGGCGTTCGCCGTGCGTCGCCGCCCGGATGCGGTCACGCGTGGCGTGGTCCAGCTGGTCAGCCTGGGCTATGCCGTGCCCGGCGCGGTGATCGTCGTCGGCCTGCTGCTGCCCGTGGGCTGGTTGCAGGCGGCAGCGCCCGACTGGGGCCTGGCCTCGCTGATCACGGCCACGGCCGTGGGCATTGTCTGGGCCTATCTGGTGCGCTTCAGCGCCGTGGCGCTGCAGTCGGTGCAAAGCGGCTATGCGCGCATTCCCGTGAGCCTGGACGACTCCGCGCGCATGCTGGGCACGGGCAGCTGGGCGCTGATGTCGCGCGTGCACTGGCCGCTGCTCAAACGCTCGACGGCCGCGGCGGCGCTGCTGGTGTTCGTCGACGTGATGAAGGAGCTGCCCGCGACCATGGTGCTGCGCCCGTTCAACAGCGACACCCTGGCCGTGGTGGCCTACCAGCTGGCGCGCGACGAGCGCCTGGGCGAAGCCGCCTTGCCTTCGCTGGCGCTGGTGGCCGTGGGCCTGGTGCCGGTGATCATGCTCAGCCGCACTTTGCGCTCGCGCTCCCGTTGAGCCTGGGTACACTGCCATGCCATGAGCCAGACCCAATTCCCCGTCACCATTTATCACAACAGCCGCTGCAGCAATTCGCGCGGCGCGCTGGCGTTGATCCGCGAGCGCGGCATAGAGCCGCAGATCGTCGACTACATCGCTGAGCCGCTGGATGCAGCCGCGCTGACTGCGCTGGTCGGCCAGTTGGGCCTGCCGGTGCGCGAGCTGATGCGCAGCAAGGAGGCGGTCTATGCCGAACTGCAGCTGGACAATCCGGCGCTGAGCGATGCCGAACTGATCGCCGCCGTGGCTGCTCACCCCAGCTTGCTCAACCGCCCCATCGTGGTCACGCCGCGGGGCGCGGCCCTGTGTCGCCCGCCCGAGAAAGTGCTGGCGCTGCTGCCGGCATGAGCCTCTCGGCGCCTGGCGTGTATTCGCCCTGGCCCGAGCGGCTGCGCGGTGCCCGCCAGCGCCTGGCCTATCTGGGCCCGCCCGGCACCTGGACCCACCAGGCCTGCCTGCAATGGTTGCAAGCGGCAGGGTTGGAGCCGGGGCCTGAACTGCTGCCCCTGGCCGCGCCCGAAGCGCTGCAGGCCTTGCAGCAGGGCCAGGTCGATGCCGTCTGTCTGCCCGTGAGCACTTCCCTGGTCGGCGCCACGCCGTATCTGCCGCAGGTGTTGGCATTGCTGGCGCAGGGCCGGGACGCGACGCATGCGCTGCAAGTGGTCGGTGAATGCCGGCTGCAGATCGGCTACAGCCTGATGGCGCGCCCGGGCGTGGCGCTGGAGGCATTGCAGGCCGTCTGCGCCCACCCCGTGGCCTTGCAGGAAGCCCAGCCCTGGCTTGCGCAGCATCTGCCTGGCCTGCCGCAGCGGCCCTGCGATTCGGCCGGCGCGGCGGCGCAGCAGGTGGCTGCATCGCAGGATCAAGCCCTGGCCTGCCTGGGGCCGGCGCTGGCGGCTGCGCTGCATGGCTTGGCCGTGCTGCGGGGCGGCATAGAGCAGGGCCCGCACAACGAAACCCGCTGGTGGCTGCTCGCGTACGGCGCGCCGCAGGACTATGCCGACCCGGGGTTTTCGCTGTCGCATTGAGCGGCGCGACAGCGCAAGCCCATGGCGCTATGCTGGGAGCATGAACCTGCTGCCCAGAGAACCCGTTGCATGACCCGGCTTGCACTGCTTTCCGGCCTGGGCCACAGCATTGTGGTGATTGCCAGTCTGCTGGTCTATCTGGTGGCCACGCGCATCGGCCAGCAGCGCCGCCATCCATCCGCGGCCCTGGCCTGGGTGGTGGCGCTGATCGCCTTTCCCTACGGTGCGCTGCCGCTGTTTCTGCTGCTGGGCAGCCGCAAATTCTCGCGTCCTCTGCAGCGGCACGCTGCGAGCTTGCCGCTGCCGGCGCTGAGTGATCAGGGCGCGCCCGAATGGGTGACCCGCCTGCTGCGCGCGCTGGACCTGCCGGAGGCCATGCGCAATGCCAGTGCCGTTTTCCAGTCCAGCGGCCCGGAGTCGCTGGCGGCGCTGATCGCGACCATGGACAGTGCACGCCAGCAACTGGTGCTGAGCACCTACGTGCTGGGCGGCGATGCCACGGGCCAGCAGGTGGCGCAGGCCTTGCATCGCTGTGTGGCGCGCGGCGTGCGCGTGCGCGTGCTGATCGACGCCGTCGGCAGCCTGAAAACGCCGCGCACGCTGCTGCAGGACTTGCGCAGCGTGGGCATCGTCGTGCGCCATTTCATGCCCTTGCTGCACAACCCCTTGTATGGACGCAGCAACCTGCGCAACCACCGCAAGCTGGTGGTCGCCGATGGGCAGCGGCTGTGGAGCGGCGGGCGCAACCTGGCCGACGAGTACTTTGTCGGCAAGGCGGGCCAGCCCGCCTGGGTCGACTTGAGCTTTGTCGTCGAAGGCCCGCTGGCCGCCCAGGCGCTGGCCCAGTTCGATGCCGACTGGCGCGCCGCGCCCGGCAGCATCCGGCGCAGACGACGCCGGCTGGTGGCCTCGCCCGCGGCACTGCCGCCAGGCCCGGACCAGGCCTGGGCGCAATGGATTCCCAGCGGCCCCGACCACGCCGACGATACGGTGCATGCGCTGCTGCTGTCGGCCGCGTTCCAGGCCAGGGAAAGCATCATCGCGGTGACGCCGTACTTTGTGCCCGACGATGCCTTGCTCGCGGCCTGGAGCCTGGCCTGCCGGCGCGGCGTGCGCTTGCGGCTGCTGCTGCCGCGGCGCTCCAACCACCGGCTGGCCGACTGGGCGCGTGAGCGTGCCCTGCGCCAACTGGCCCAGGCCGGCGCCGAAATCCATCTGCTGCCGACCATGCTGCATGCCAAATGCGTGGTGGTCGACGGGGAATGGGCGCTGTGCGGCTCGCTGAACCTCGATGCGCGCAGCCTGTTCCTGAACTACGAGGCCATGACGGCGTTCTACGGCCAGTCCCAGGTGCGGTGGCTGCAGGACTGGCACGCGGCCCAGCTGGCCCTGGCCCAGCCCTATGTCAGCCGCCAGCCCTCCTGGCCGCGTGACATTTTCGAAGGCATGGTGCGCACCGTCGGTTTTCAACTCTAGGAATCGGGGCACCCC
Source organism: Acidovorax bellezanensis (assembly GCF_025421555.1). Classification (NCBI taxonomy): domain Bacteria; kingdom Pseudomonadati; phylum Pseudomonadota; class Betaproteobacteria; order Burkholderiales; family Comamonadaceae; genus Acidovorax; species Acidovorax bellezanensis. The sequence continues at coordinate 538,929 of NZ_JAODYH010000003.1, read as the reverse complement.
CTGAGCCGCTTCGCGCTAGGCGCGCCCCGTCTTCCCCCTGAGGGGGACGACCCCATCGCTGCGGGGCGGCCCTTGCTCGGTGTCCCTTTGCTGGGGTACGCCAGTTTCATGGGCTGTGGGTCGTGCACGCGCTGCAAGGAAATACCACCTGCGGCTTTGCCGCTTCGCCCTCAATCTTCCTTGTCGGCCGGCCCCTTGATCGCCTGCACGGCCGACTGCCACTGGTTGCGGGTGCCGCGTCGCACGGCGTCGGCCGCGTCCAGCGTGCTGTCGGCCGCGGCCAGGCCGGCTTGCTTCACCTGCTGCGCCGCAGAACGTGTGGCCTGGCCCAGGCCCTGGGCAGCGGACTTCACGCTGTCCACGGTGGCCTGGGCGGTCTGCTGCAGGGATTCCTTGATGCGGTTGTGCACGGCCTGGGTGATCTGCGTGCCGCAGTCGCGTGTGATCTGGCCCAGCATGGCCACGGCCTGGCGGGTCGCGCCCTGGCGCACGGCAGCCCGGTCCGGCGCGTGCAGCGGCGCGCAATAGGCTTGCGCCACCAGGCCTACGCGCAGCGTCAGAAAGGCATTTGCCGAGCCCGAGGCCAGGCTGTTGATCAGCAGATGGCCCAGGCCGCCGAGGCCGGGAATGCTGGCCAGCGCCGACGGCGTGGCGGCCTGGACGATGGGCGCGCTGAGTTCGGCAAAGTCCATGTCGTCGAGGCTGGAGGCAATCAGCATGCAGGCCCCGACCTGGCTGTAGAGGTAGCTGATCTGGCCGAGCGAAGGCCGCAGACCGTAGATGCGCGCCACGCGCCAGACCAGCCGGATCTGGCTGGCGAGCACGATCAGACCGTCGAGTCGGCCGTTTTGCAGCAGGGCCGTGCTGGCCAGCACGCTGGCGGCGACGTTGCGCACTTCCGCATCGGCCAGCTGCTTGAGCCGGGCCAGTGCTAGGGCCAGCGCAGCGTCATCGGTCAGGGGCAGGTCGGCCAGCAGCGGGTTGCGCTGCAGACTGGCTTGCAGGCGCTGCTGGTAGCGGGCCAGGACTTGCGGGTCGTCACTGTCGGGGTAGCGCAGTGCCGCGGGCAGTCGCAGCAGTTGCAGCGTGGGCCAGGCAACGAGCCCCGTCACCAGCGCCAGCAGGCTCCAGAACACCCATTGGCCCGCGCCCAGGTACAGCCGATCGGCGGCGTCGGCCAGCTGGGTGAGCATGGCCACGACCGACAGGCCCAGGTAGGCGAGAAACAGCAGGGAAAGGCCCAGCAGCAGGCGGGAAAAGGCGGAAGATGGCATGGCGTTCAGGTATCGAGCGGAAAGGTATTTTCAACCTGCACGGGCATAAAAAAACCGGCTGGCCTTTGCAGACCGCCGGTTATTTTGCGTGGGCTGGATCAGTCGATCAGAACCACTTCAACGCGCCGGGCTTCGGCATTGCTGCCGCTGGCCTGGGAGCTCTCGGGCTTCTTCAGCTCCACCATGTCCTTGTCCACGCCCAGCGCGAACAAGGTGGCCTGCACGGCCAGAGCGCGCTGCTTGGCCAGTTCGATGTTCGCCGCGGCATCGCCCGTGGCGTCATGGAAGCCGGAAATCCGGGCGTGCTTGCCGTTCATCACGCCGCGCACGACGTCGGCCAGGGCTTCATTGCCGCCGATGGCGACATCGGCCTTGCCGGTGGCGAAGAAGAACTTGACCACGCCGTTGTCCACGCGCACCAGGGCTTCGTCGATCACGATCACGCCTTGCACCGGCACTTCGATGATGGTGGCTTCGGGGCTCTTGATGCCGCGCTGGTAGACCACGACGCCGACCACGGTGGAAACCACCAGGGCAATCAAGGCAAACAAGAAACCGAGGGCAAAACGCTGCTGGCTGTCGTCGTCAGAGGTAGACATGTCAAGAACTCCCGTTGGAATGTGAAATGAAGAAAGGGCTGCGCGCCCAGGGCGCGCGATGGCCCGATTGTAGTGGGCCGGCCTGGCGCACTTCCAGTGGCAGCTGCCGGCTTGGCGACAGGGGGGGTGCCTACAGTGGCGTTCTGCCAACTGGATTCACCATGGGTTCTTCTTTTCATTCACCTTCGCAAAGGGAACCGCCATGGCCAAGCAAACGTATGACGAAGTGCAGCTCAAGGACTTGTTGCTGCAAATGCTGGAAACCGAACAGGCCGGAGCGAAGGTCTATCAAAAAGCCATCAACGTCGCCCGCAATCCCGACCTGAAAAAGGAGTGGCAGGAGTACCTGGCGCAAACCCAGAGCCACTACAACGTGCTGTTGACCCTGTGCGAGGACCTGGGGCTGAATTCCAGCGAACGCACGGCGTCCCGGGATGTGGTCCGGCACATCGGCCAGGCGCTGGTCCAGACCATAGAGCTGGCGACGACCGATGGCACGCCGGAAGCCGCCGAACTGGTGGCGTGTGAATGCGTGTTGCACGCCGAGACCAAGGACCATGCCAACTGGGAATTGCTGGGTCAGGTGGCAGCCGCCGCCAGTGGGCGTGAGGCCCAGTTGCTCGAGGAAGCGCACGCACGGGTGGAGCAGGACGAAGACCACCACCTGTACCACAGCAAGGGCTGGTATCGCGAGCTGGCCTTGCAGGGCCTGGGCCTGCCGGCCGTGCTGCCGCCGCCTGAAGAGCAGCGCCAGGTCGATACCGCGATCGGCGCCGCGCGCGCCGAGCAGCAGCGCGACACGATGCTGTAAGGCAGCCCCCCCTGAGCCGCTTTGCCCTAGGCGGGCCCCGTTTTTCCCCTCTCATCCTTCGGTGGAGGGGGGCGCCCGGCTAGGGGCGGCACCGTCGCTGCGGGGCGGCCCTCGCTGGGTGCCCCTGAGCTGGAGCGCGCCAGTTACGTGGATTGCAGCCTCGTGCCGCAGCGGCGGCAAAAACGTGCGTCGTCCTCGTGCCGGTTTTCGCCGCAGGTATCGCACTCCACGCCTTTCATGCGCGCCTTGGTGCCGTTGCGCGAGATTTCCGCGCCCACGATGCCCGTGGGAACGGCCACGATGCCCCAGCCCAACAGCATCATCACCGACGCGAAGAAGCGTCCCATCGGGGTGGCGGGCGTGACGTCGCCATAGCCGACGGTGGTGACGGTGGAGATCGCCCAGTAAATGCCCATGGGCACGCTGGTGAAGCCATGCTCCGGCCCTTCGATCACGAAGATCAGCGTGCCCATCACCAGCACGATCATCGCCACCACGCTGAGAAACACGAAGATCTTGCGGGCGCTGGCCTGCAGCGCGCGGGCCAGCATCAGGTACTCGCTGAGAAAGCCGTGCAGCGCGGGAAAGATGTGGAAGGTGCGCACCAGGCGCAGCGCGCGTATCGCGGCGAGGAATTGGGCGTCCGGAAAGAACACCGCCAGATAGGCCGGAATGATGGACAGCAGGTCGACGATGCCGTAGAAGCTCAGCGCGTAGCGCCAGGGTTTGCGCACCGAAATCAGCCGCAGTCCGTACTCCGCCGTGAAGGCCAGCGTGAAGATCCACTCCAGTCCGCGCAGCAGGTAGCCGCGCCAGCCTTCGGCCGTGCCCGGAATGCTGTGCACGACCACCACGCACAGGCTCAGCAAAATGGCCAGCGTCAGGTAGCGTTCAAACGTCTTGCCCAGCGGCGTGTTCGTTTCGAACACCGTGCGGTAAATGCTTTGCCGCCAGCGTGCCACGGGCACGCCCAGGCGTTCGGCGGACGGGTAGTTGTCGCGGAAAAAAGAGGGGAGAGAGGCAAACAGGCGCATGGAGTTCGGGGCAGGTGGTCACCGGAGGGCGGCTGCCTGCATTGTGCGGCCTCGGCCCCAGGGGCTAACAGTCCGTATGGTCTTCGATGGCCTTGCGCACCTTGGCCAGGGCCTGGCGCAGTGCGTCGGGCGCCACCGAACCCAGGGCCAGGCGGATGGCATGCGGCACATGCGAACCGGTGGCAAAGGGCTCGGCCGTGGAAACGGACACCTGCGCGCGCTCCAGCGCCATCGCCACCTGGTCGGCGCGCACCTCTTCGGCCAGCGGCAGCCAGACGAAATAGGATGCAGGGTGGCCTACGCGCCTGAGCGGCCCCAGCACCTGGGCCGCCAGCTGCTGGCGCTGCTTCGCGTCCCGGCGCTTTTCTTCTTCCAGCCGCGCCACCGTGCCGTCGTCAACCCAGTTGCTGACCAGGGCCGTCATCACGCCGGGTGTGTTCCAGATGGTGGCGCGAATGACGCGTTCCATTTTTCGCACCCAGGGCAGGGGGGCGGCGACAAAGCCCACACGCAGGCCCGCGGCCACGTTCTTGGAGAAGCCAGAAACGTAGACCGTGCACTCCGGCGCGAGCATGGCCAGCGGCGGCGGCGGATCTTCGACGAGAAAAGAATAGGCACCGTCTTCGATGATGACCACGCCATGCTTGCGCGCGATCGCCACGAGCGCCTGCCGGCGCTGCAGATCCATCACCCAGCCCAGCGGGTTGTTCAGCGTGGGCATGGTGTAGATGGCCCGCACATTGCGTTGCTGGCAGAGCTTCTCGAACGCATCGAGATCGGGGCCAGCGCCCGCGGCGGGAATGGGCGCGAGCTCCAGATGCTGGGTCTGCGCGACCAGCCGGAAGCCCGGGTAGGTGAGCGCATCGACGGCCACCACATCGCCGGGCTGCAGCAGCGCCATCAGCGTGGTTGCGAGGCCGTGCTGGGCGCCGTCGACCAGCAGCACCTGCTCGGCCGGCACGCTCAGGCCGCGGCGCAGCAGGTGGCGCGCCACCGTCATGCGGTCGTACATGCGGCCGGCGTGCGGCTGGTAGCGCAGCAAGGCCTCCAGATCGCCCGAAGTCGCCAGCTGGCGCAGGCCGGAGCGGAGCAACTCGGCCTGGCTGGGCAGGGAAGGGTAGTTGAAGCTCAGGTCGACCATGTCCGCGGCCGCGCTGTGCAGATCCAGGCTCTGGCCCGCGTGCAAGGCGGTCTCCTTGACGAACGTGCCCCGGCCCTGCTCGCCGCTGACCAGCCCCATGGCTTCGAGCTCGGCATAGACGCGCGTGGCCGTCACCAGCGCCAGGCCTTCGCGCGCTGCCAGCTGCCGGTGCGGGGGCAGGCGGGTGCCGGGCGGCAGACGGCCTGAGCGTATGTCTTCGGACAGCTGGTCAACCAGCAGCTTGTAGCGGGTGGGGGGCATAGCTCAGTGTATCCATGACAATTATTTGATTGTATTGATGTACCTCCCTAGCATCAACGCTTTCCAACCGGCCTTCCAAAGCGAGAAAGCACATCATGGGTAAAACATCGAGCGGATGGGGCAATGGCTTCATCGGCATGCTGATCTTCAGCGGCTCCATGCCCGCCACGCGCGTGGCGGTGATGGACCTCGACCCCTTGTTCCTCACCGGCGCGCGCGCCGGCATTGCCGGGCTGCTGGCGCTGTGCGCCTTGCTGCTGCTGCGCCAGCAATTCCCCACGCCCAGCCAGTGGCGTTCGCTGGCGGTGGTGGCCGTGGGCGTGGTGCTGGGCTTTCCGCTGCTCACGGCGCTAGCCTTGCAGCAGGTGACTTCGGCGCATTCGATGGTGTTTCTGGGCATGCTGCCGCTGTCCACGGCCATTTTTGGCGTGCTGCGCGACGGTGAACGGCCGCGGCCCTCGTTCTGGTTCTTCTCGCTGCTGGGCAGCGCCCTGGTCATGGGCTTTGCCGCGGCGCAAGGTCTGTCGGCCTCCTGGCGCGGCGATCTGCTGATGCTGCTGGCCATCGCCGTCTGCGGCATGGGTTACGCGGAAGGGGCCAAGCTCTCCCGGGCGCTGGGCGGCTGGCAGGTGATTTCGTGGGCGCTGGTGCTGTCGCTGCCGGCCATGCTGGTGCTCGCGGTGGTGCAATGGCCGGCGAATCTGGCCGCGGTCGGTGCTCCGGCCTGGCTGGGTCTGGCCTATGTCTCGCTGTTCAGCATGTTGATCGGCTTCATGTTCTGGTATCGCGGCCTGGCGCAAGGCGGCATTGCGGCCGTGGGCCAGCTGCAATTGCTGCAGCCTTTCTTCGGCCTGGCGCTGGCCGCCAGCCTGCTCCACGAAGCCGTCAGCCCGGGCATGGTGGGCGTGACGCTGGCCGTGATCCTGTGCGTCATCGGCGCGAAGAAATTCGCCCAGCCGGCGCTGGCGACCGCGCGCTGATCAGGTGATCTTGAATACCCAGCGCACGGGCTTTCCGCCCGACTTGCCTTCGTAGACCGCCCACTGCTTGATGCCTTTGACCAGCACTTTCTGGCTCACATCGCGCACGGTTTTCTTGGCCTTGAGTTGGGCCGTGAGCCAGTCCTGGATGTGGGCGAAGTGCGCGCCTTCCTCGCCCGTAGGGACGAGCAGTTCCTGGCCTGCGACTTTGCCGGCGGATGTTACGGTGATTTCGGTGGCGGGCATGGATGAAAAGAACGAAGAGTAAAGAGGGGGCCGAGCGGCAGCGCGCGGCTCCGATTGTGCCTGCGGAATGAGCGGGCGGCAGCCAGTTGCCTGCGTCGCAGGGGATATGCCGGATCGCTGTTTCGGCCAGTCAATGAAAAGGGGCCGCACATGGCGGCCCCTGGGCGGGAAGGCGCTGGCGCTGCCTTGCCCGTCAGCGCTGTGCGCCCGGCTTCACGGGAAGGTGAAATTCGTCGTGACGGAGCCGCCGGCGGTGAGCTGGGGCAGCGTGGCTTGCTTGTCGGTGAAGCCTGGCAGGCTGGCACGCAACGAGTACTGACCGGTGGCGGGGGCGTAGGGCGAGAACACCAGCGGTGCAGGCGCTGCGGCATAGGCGGCCACCAGCGGGGCGTTGACCGGCAGCGAGAAGGCGTATGCGCCAGTGACGCTGTTCACGTACTGGGCGTTGATCTCCACGGGGCCTGCAACGAGCGGCTGCAGGGCGCGCACCCAGGTGTCCGTCGGAGCCGTGCCCGTGGCGCTTGCGCTCGCCGATGCCGGCAGCAGGATGGGGGTGACAGCGCTGGTCAGCGATGTCACGGTTTCCGTCGCCACGGGGACGCCCGTGACCACGGCGGTGGTGCGCCCAGGGGTGCTCATGACCAGCGTGTAATTGCCGGGAGCCACGGGTTGCAGCAGGAACCGGCCCGTGATGTCAGGCACGGTGGCCTTGACGATCGTGCCATTGAGCTGCAGCGACACCTGGGTGACGCCGGCACCGGCCGAGGGATCGACATAACCTTGAATGCCGGAGATGTAGCGCGGAATGACCGTCACCACCGGCTTGAGCAGGTACTGGCCGGACGCGCCGGCCTGCACCACGGATTTGCAGGCATCGAAGTCCAGCACGAAATCGGCCATCTTGTTGGCGGCGATATCGATGTTGATATTGGTCTTGACGCCCGATTGCTGGCCGCTCGGCGTCTTCAGCGCCACTTCCTTGCCACCGGTGGGCATGACGGCATTGGCGAATGGCTGTCCCGCATCGTTGTCGGCCAGCACCAGACGCATCTGGGTGTACTTGCCCGGGGGCAGGGGGATTTGTCCCAGCTCCAGCAGCACGCCATTGGTCAGGCCCAGCAGATCGACCCTGCGCGCGGGGTTCAGCACGATCTCGGACCATCCGGCATCGGTGTCGCTGGCGCTGCTGCTTTGGTGGACCCGGACCTTGTTGACGGTCACATGGACGGAGTCATAGCCGCAGCTGGGCGCATCGGTCATTGCCAGGCGCAGCGTGCCGCTGTCCGCGGAGCTGCTGCCGCCGCCACCGCCGCCACAGGCAGCCAGGCCGGCCAGCAGGGCCGCGCCCATGGTGAATTTCAGAGGTTTAAGGATTTGCATGATGGATGTCTGTGGGGTAGGCACGCTGCTGGATCACAGCGCGCGGTTCTTGGTTTTTCTCAGCGGGAGGATAAGAGTCGCAAGCTCCCGACCAATGTAGGATGACGCCGATTGCGCGTCAGTTGGTGTAAGAGGCGTTACAGCTCTGCAAGCTCCCAATGCAAGCCCGCAGTGCAAGCCCGCAGTGCAACCCCGCAGTGCAACCCCTTGCGGCGTGCGTGCTGGGATACCCAATCCCTTTCAGGGGCATGGTGATACGCAACTATACGACTGGTCTATTTTGTATAAGATGCAGCCATGAAGTTGACCAAGAAAGCCGAAGCCACCCGCCAGCACATCCTGGATGCGGGCCATGCCCTGGTATTGCGCCAAGGTTTTGTCGGCGTCGGACTGCAAACGCTGCTGACGGCCTGCGGCGTGCCCAAAGGCTCGTTCTATCACTACTTCCCATCGAAGGAAGCCTTTGGCTGCGCGCTGCTGGAGCAGTACGTCGCCGATTACGGCCAGCGGCTCGACGCCTTGCTGGCCGTGGACACGGGCAGCGGCCACGAGCGCCTGATGCGCTACTGGCAGGCCTGGCTGGACGCGCCTGAATCTGGCGGCTGGGCCGAAGACTGCCTGGTCGTCAAGCTGGCCGCCGAAGTGGCCGACCTCTCCGAAGACATGCGCCGCGTCCTGGACGACGGCGTGACCGCGCTGGTGGCGCGCATCGCCGCCAGCGTGCGCGAAGGCCGCGCGGACGGCTCGCTGCCCCCCGGCGCCGAGCCGCAGGCGCTGGCCCAGGTGCTCTACCAGATGTGGTTGGGCGCGGCGTTGCTGGCCAAGCTCGGCCGCGACAAGACACCATTGCACCAGGCCCTGGCGGCGACCCGTCAGCTGCTGGCCTGCAACCCCCAGGCACCCGCCTCTTTGTCCCCCACCCCCTGAAAGGATTCGCTCATGCATGTTCTGATAGTGCTGACTTCACACGATCGCCTGGGTGATACCGGTCACAAGACCGGCTTCTGGCTCGAAGAGTTCGCGGCGCCGTATTACGTCTTCAAGGACGCAGGCGCGCGCATCACGCTGGCTTCGCCTCAAGGCGGCCAGCCGCCGCTCGATCCGAAAAGCGACGCGCCCGACGCCCAGACCGAGGCCACGCAGCGCTTTCGCCAGGACCTGGCGGCGCAGCAGCTTCTGGCCACCACCGTGCCGCTGGCCCAGGTGAATGCCGCCGATTTCGATGCGGTGTTCTATCCCGGCGGCCACGGGCCGTTGTGGGACCTGGCCAACGACGCCGCGTCCATCGCCTTGCTCGAAGCGTTTGCGCGTGCGGACAAGCCCGCAGGCCTGGTCTGCCACGCGCCGGGGGCATTGATCAAGGTGCGCGGCGCCGATGGCCAGCCGTGGATTGCCGGTCGCCGGGTCACGGGCTTTTCCAACAGCGAGGAAGAGGCCGTGGGCTTGACCGCGGTCGTGCCCTTCCTGATCGAAGATGAGTTCCAGCGCCTGGGCGGGCTCTACGAAAAAGGCCCCGACTGGCAGTCGCACGTCGTGACCGACGGCCGCCTGGTCACCGGCCAGAACCCGGGCAGTTCGGCAGCTTGCGCGCAGGCGCTGCTGCAACAGCTGGCCTGATCTCTTGCATTGAATTCCCAAGGAGCCACCATGCGCAGTGCCATCCACACCACTTTCGGCGAACCCGCCGACGTTCTTCACCTGGGCGAGAGCCCTGTGCCGCAGCCGGGCCCCGGCGAAGTGCGGATCAAGACCTTGCTGTCGCCCATCCACAACCACGACCTGTGGACGGTGCGCGGCCAGTACGGCTACAAGCCCACGTTGCCGGCCATAGGCGGCAGCGAAGCGGTGGGCCTGGTCGACGCGTTGGGCGCCGGCGTGCAGGGCGTGGCGCCGGGCCAGCGCGTCACCGTGGCCGGCGTGCACGGCAGCTGGGCCGAGTACTTCACCGCCCCGGCAGCGCTGCTGGTGCCGCTGCCCGCGGCCATCGCCGACGAGGCGGCCGCGCAACTGATCGCCATGCCGCTGAGCGCGCTGATGCTGCTGGAATTCCTGGAAGTGAAAAGCGGCGACTGGATCATCCAGAACACCGCCAACGGCGCCGTCGGCAAGACCCTGGCGATGCTGGCCGCCACACATGGCGTGCACACCGTGAATCTGGTGCGCCGTGACGCGGGCGTGGCGGAGCTGGCCGCCTTGGGCATAGAGCATGCCGTGTCCACGGAGCAGCCGGGCTGGCAGGAGAAAGTCCGCGCCATCGTCGGCAAGGCCAGCCTGCGTGCGGCCGTCGACTCCATCGGCGGCAAGGCCAGCGGTGAGCTGATGGCGCTGCTGGGCGAGGGCGGGCTGCTGGTGTCGTTCGGCTCCATGGCCGGCGAGCCCATGCAGATTGCTTCGGGCGACCTGATCTTCAAGCAGGCCCGGGTCAAGGGCTTCTGGGGCAGCAAGGTCAGTGAAGCCTTGTCGGGCGAGGACAAGCGCCGCCTGATCGGCGAGCTGCTGGGGCTGGTGGCCAGCGGCAAGCTGCAACTGCCGGTGCAGGCCATTTACGACCTGGCCGATGTGTCCCAGGCCGCCGCCGCGAGCCTGCAGCCGGGCCGCAAAGGCAAGGTCTTGCTGCGCCCCTGAAATGCACGCGGAGCGGCAGGGCACCGAGGCCGGTGCCCTGTGCGACATCGAGAAGCTGTCTTCACCGGAGGAAACCCATGATCGCCAACGTTCTCATTGCCCTCGTCGTCGCCATTCATGTCTACATCGTCGTGCTGGAAATGTTCCTCTGGCAAAAGCCGGCCGGCCTGCGCGCCTTCGGTCTGACCCCGGAGTTCGCCAGCCAGACCCGCGCCCTGGCCGCGAACCAGGGCTTGTACAACGGCTTTCTGGCGGCGGGTCTGCTCTGCGGCCTGGCCAGGGGCAGCGAAGGGCTGGACTTTCAGCTGTTCTTCCTGGCCTGCGTGCTGGTCGCGGGCATTTTCGGCGGGCTCACGGCCAGCCGGAAAATCCTGTGGGTGCAGGCGCTGCCTGCGGCGCTGGCGCTGCTGGCGCTGTGGGCGGGGATCTGAGGGCAGGAAAAAGCATGCTGCTGACCGTGGCATTGCCCATGGTTTGATCACCGCCGAAGTCTTGCGAATAATGTCTGGGGCCCATTTTTCGGACCCTTCCATGTTCGACGACATTGCGCCAACCCTCAGTGCCGCGGCTGGCGCTGCCATGGAGCAGCCCTCTGTAGCAAAGGCCCTGGCATGAGCCCCGTCCCATCCTCCCTGCTGCCCTAAGGCTACGGCGACTGGCTGGCACAACTCAAGGGCCAGATCGCCCAGGCCCGCCAACGCGCAGCGCTGGCCGTCAATGCCGAACTGGTGCAGCTGTACGGTCGCATCGGGCGCGAAATCTTGCAGCGCCAGCAGACCAAAGGCTGGGGTGCCAAGGTCGTAGATCGGCTGGCACGCGACCTCAAGGACGCGTTTCCGGACATGCGTGGCTTCTCGACCCGCAACTTGAAATACATGGCCTTTTTCGCCCAGCATTGCCCGGATGGCCTAATTGGGCAGCAGCCTGCTGCCCAATTGCCGTGGTTCCACATCGTGACGCTGCTGACCCAGCTGGGCAGCACTCCGGAGCGCGCCTGGTACGCCGCGCAGGCGGTGCAGCACGGCTGGTCGCGGACCACGCTGGTACAGCAGATCAAGCACCAGCTGCACCTGCGCCAGGGCGCGGCGGTGACGAACTTCGAGGCCCGCCTGCCCGCGCTCGACTCGGCGCTGGCGCGCGACATGCTCAAAGACCCCTACCTGTTCGACTTTCTGGGCCTGGGCGATGAAGCACAGGAGCGCGAGATCGAAAGCGGCCTGATCCGCCACATCACCCGCTTCCTGCTGGAGCTGGGCGCCGGGTTTGCCTTTGTCGGGCGGCAGTACCGGCTGGAAGTGGCGGGCGACGAGTTCTTCATCGATCTGCTTTTCTATCACACGCGTTTGAAGTGCTATGTGGTGGTGGAGTTGAAAGCCACGGCCTTCCAGCCCGAGCACGCGGGCCAGCTCAACTTCTACCTGGCGGCCGTCGATGCCCAGATCAAGGCGCCGGACGACAAGCCGACCATCGGCCTGCTGCTGTGCAAGCAGCAGAACCGGCTGGTGGCCGAGTACGCGCTGTCCGGCATCGACAAGCCCATGGGTGTGGCGGAATATCAGCTGCTGCGCGACCTGCCGGCGCGGCTGGAGCACAGCTTGCCGAGCATTGCGGACATCGAGGCCGAGCTGGCTGGCGAGAGGGGCGTTGAAGGGGTTTGAGGGGCCCGATGAGGGGGCGGGGGCGTGGATTGGGAGAGAGAAACTCGCGCTGGGCCAGAGAGCCTCTGAGTACGGCCAAGCTGGCGCTGTGGGCGGGGTCCGCAGCCTGCTGGCCCATAGGGGCGTTCACGACCGCAGTGCAATGGCGTTGAGCTCTTCCAGGTCCAGGTTTTTCTGCAGCGTCGCCATCATGTGTTCGTCGATGTCGCCCACGCGGTGCAGGCGCCGGAGCTCGGCGCGTGCCGCGCCTATGGCCGCCAGAACCAGATCGAAATGGGCGTGGATGCGGGGCGTCAACGCCTCCTCCTGGCCCGCGTAGTTGCAGTAGGCCGCGGCCTTGCGTGTGTACTGCTCCAGCAGCATGGGGTGGACCAGCTCACCGCTCGCATCGTAGGCCAGGGCCTGAATGACTTTGAGCTGGGCTTGCATCAGCGTGGCTTCGGCCTCGCTCATGCTCAGGCGGGCCTTGTCCGACTCCGGGGGCTGGAGCCCGGTCCAGCGAATCAGCAGGCCCAGGGTCGTTCCCTGGACCAGCACCGTGCACAGGATCACGGCGAAGGCCGTCACCAGGATGAAGTCGCGCGCCGGAAAGTTGGCGGGCAAGCTCAGGGCCAGCGCCAGCGTGACCACGCCGCGCACGCCCACCCAGCCCAGCACCACGGCACTGCGCGCGCCCAGCCGTCGGTAGCGGCGCATGCCCAGGCGTCGGCACAGCCAGATCACGGCGTCCGACAGAAAGATCCAGGCGAAGCGTGCCACCAGCAGCGCCAGCACAACCATCAGCGCCGGTCCGACCATCTGGTGCAGGACGAAGGAAAAGCCCCCCGCGCGGTCCACGACGCCGCGCAGGGACAGCCCGATCAGCATGAAGACGGCGGCTTCCATCAGGAAGATCACCATGGTCCAGAAGGACAGGGCCCGCATGCGTACCGCGGCCGAGAAGATCCGGTGCTGGTAGGTGCCGCAGATCATGCCCGCCGTGACGGTGGCGATCACGCCCGAGAAGTGAAAATGCTCCGCCAGAATGTAGGCCGCCCAGGACACCAGCAGCGTGGCGGCGATGACCAGGTAGTCGTCGTCGAGCCGGCGCGCGACGATCACCCAGCCCGCGCCGACGGCCGCGCCGACCGCGGCACCGCCGATGGCCAGCAGCACAAAGCTCTGCAATGCCTGCTCCGCGCTGAAAGTCCCGGTCACGCTGGCCGCGACGGCAAAACGGAAAAGCACCAGGCCGCTGGCATCGTTGAACAGGCTCTCGCCCTCCAGCAGCATCAGCAGCCGGCGTGGCAGCTTCACGCGCTGCAGCACGGCGCGCGCGGACACCGCGTCCGGTGGCGAGACGATGGCGCCCAGCGCCGCGCAAGCCGCCCAGGGCAGGTCGGGAAACAGCCAATGCGTCACCACCGCCACCACGATGGTGGTGAACAGCACCGCGCCCACGGCCAGCGAAGTGATGCCCAGCATGTGGCGCTGCAGGTGGCGCACCGAGATGTTCCAGGCGCCGTCCATCAGCAGCGGCGGCAGGAAGACCACCAGCATCAACTCCGGATCGGGCGAAAACGCCGGCAACTCCGGCAGGAAGGCCATGACGGCTCCTCCCATCAGCAATGACACGGCCGGAGGCAGCCCGAATCGCTGCGCAAGATAGTGCAGGGCAATGATGACCGGCAGCATGGCGATCATCAACTCAAAAAGATGCGAGGCGTTCATGCGTTTTCTCGGGGAGGAGACCGGTGGCCGATCGTTCGCGTGTCTGGGGTCGGGGTGTGCGCAATATAGCGGTTCCGTGCGCCATGGCGCTTACTGCCGGGCCTGGTCGGGCGCAGGGCGCCATCGACCCCTTTAGACTTCCCCTCTTATCGAGGCCACATTCCCATGGACAACACCGCAATTTCACCCGCCTCCATCGCGGACCAGACGGTTTCGCGCGCGCAAATGCAGGCCTTCCTCCAGTCCGGGACCCCACTGACCTTCGAGCGCTGTGATTTCGAGGGCGTCGACCTTTCCCGGCTCGACATGCGCGATTGCGCATTCAGCGCCTGCTCCTTCATCGAGGCCTCCTTGTACGCGGCCTCCATGACGCGAATGACCTGGCAAGGCTGCCGCGCGCGCCAGGCGGATTTCGAGTCCGCCGACCTGACGGACGCGCGCTTCCAGTCCTGCGACCTCAACAACACCCAATGGCGCCGCGCCAAACTGCCGGCAGCTTCCTTCAAGGGCTGCAAGCTCACGGGCGCCAAGTTCGAAGAAGTGGCGCATCTGGGATGGGTGCTCGAAGACTGCCTGCTGATCAGCGCCGACCTGCGCCGACTGTCGTTTCGCAAGCAGCAGCTGCAGGAGCTCGATTTCTCGGACGCCAACCTGTCGGGCTGCGATTTTCGCGAGGCCGTCTTCATCGGCGGCAGCCTGCGCGATGCCCACCTGACCCAGGCGCGGTTTGACGGCGCCGATCTGCGCGAGGCCGACATTGGCGGCTTGAAGCTGGAGGACGCAAGGCTGTTCCGCGGTGCCACCATTTCCCACCGTCAGGCGGCGGGGCTGCTGCGGGATCTGGGGATCGCGGTGGAGTGAGGGGCGCGGCCCCGCTATACGCCCAGCTTCTCGGTCAGCAAGCGGGTATCGGCCAGCAGCGCGGAAGAAGCCGCCTCCAGGACGATCTGGCCTTTCTCCATGACCAGCGCCTGGTCGGTGTGGGCCAGCACCTTGCGCCAGTCGCGGTCGACGATGAGCGTGGCGATGCCCGTCGTGCGGATTTGGGCGATGACGCGCCAGATCTCGGCGACGATCAGGGGCGCCAGGCCTTCGGTGGCTTCATCCAGGATCAGGAGGCGCGGATTCGTCATCAGCGCCCGCCCTATGGACAGCATCTGCTGCTCGCCGCCCGACAGCTGGTCGCCGCCGTTGCCCAGCCGCTCGGACAGGCGCGGAAAGGTCGCGAGAACGCGGTCGTAAGTCCAGTCATCGCGGCCGTCGGGCCCGCGCCGCGCGGCCATCACCAGGTTCTCGCGCACCGACAGATTGGGGAAGATGCCGCGTCCCTCGGGCACGTAGCCCAGGCCCATGCGGGCCATTTTTTCGGGGGCTAGGCGGGTCACGTCGCGGCCTTCGTATTGCACCCGGCCCTGGGCGGGGGCGACATAGCCCATGAGGCTGCGGATCAGCGTGGTCTTGCCCATGCCGTTGCGCCCCAGCAGCCCGACCGAGGTGGCGGCCGGAATCCGCGCCGAGACACCGCGCAGGATGTGGCTGTCGCCGTAATAGGTGTGCAGTTCCTCGATGTGGATCATGCCAGCTCCTCCTCGCCCAGGTAGGCGCTGCGTACTTGCGGGTCGTGGCGTATGGCGTGCGGGTTGCCGCTGGCGATGACGCTGCCGTTGACCATCACGGTGATGCGCTCGGCGATGCGAAACACCGCGTCCATGTCGTGCTCGACCAGCAGGACGGCATGCCTGGGCTTGAGGCGTTCGAGCAGGGTCAGCATGCGCTCGGTTTCCTCGGCGCCCATGCCGGCCAGCGGCTCGTCCAGCAGCAGCACGCGGGGCTGGGTCGCCAGGCACATCGCGACTTCGAGCTGGCGTTTGGCGCCGTGGCTCAGCGTGCCGGCGACGCGCGCGCTCAAGGCGCTCAGGCCGGTGGCCTCCAGGGCCGCGTCGGCGGCATCACCGCTGCGCTGGCAGGCCTGCGCGGTCTGCCAGAAGGCCCAGGGTCGGGGCGACGCGGCCTGCGCGGCCAGGCGGCAGTTTTCCCGCGCCGTGAACTCCGGGAAGATGGTCGTGCGCTGGTAGCTGCGCCCTATGCCGTCGAGTGCGCGGCGGGCCTGCGGGCGCTGGGTGATGTCGGCGCCCGCCAGCAGGATGCGGCCTTGCGAGGGCGCGATCTCGCCGGACAGCATATTGATCAGCGTCGATTTCCCCGCGCCATTGGTGCCTATCACCGCATGCACTTCACCCACGTTCAGTTCCAGCGAGACGTCGTTCACCGCCACCAGCCCGCCAAAGCGCCGTGTCAGTCCGTGGACTTGCATCAATCCGCTCATTGCTTCTCCTTGCGCCGCTGGGCGAGTCCTATCAGGCCTTTGGGCAGCAGCGCCACGAACAAGATGATGGCCAGGCCCAGCGTCAGCTGCCAGTGGTTGGCCAGCGGCCCGACGAAGGCCTGCGTGGCCAGCACTTCCTTGAGCAGGGTGAAGGCCACGGCCCCGAGCACGGCGCCGCGCAGATGCCCCATGCCGCCCAGGATGACCATCAGCAGGACTTCGCCCGAGATATGCCAGGACAGCATTTCGGGATTGACGAAGCCGTCGCGTGCCGCGACCAGAAAGCCGGCGAGTCCGGCCAGTGCGCCGGCGATGACAAAGGCCGCGAGCTTGTAGCCATAGGTCGAGAATCCGGCCGCGCGCATGCGCTGCTCATTGACGCGTATGCCGGCCAGCGCGGCGCCGAAGCGTGAACGCTGGATCAGGGCCAGCAGCCCATAGGTGAAGGCCAGCGCGGCCAGCACGACGTAATACACCACGCTGCGGTTTTCCATATCCAGCGGGCCGGCCGCGGGCCGCGCGTTCAGGTAGATGCCGTCGCTGCCCCCACCCAGCGATGTGTCGTGGAAGATGAAATAGGCCATTTGCGCAAAGGCCAGCGTGACCATGATGAAGTACACGCCGCGGGTGCGCAGGCTCAAGGCGCCCACGGCCAGGGCGTACAGCGCGGCCGCGCCCATGCTCAGCGCCAGCAGCACGAACAGGTTGCCGCCGGCCTCGCCCGAGGCCAGTACCGTGACATAGGCGCCGACACCGAAATACGCCGCATGGCCCAGGCTGACCAGGCCGGTCATGCCCACGAGCAGCTGCAAGCTCAGCGCAAAGATGGCCAGCACCATGATTTTCACCACCAGGTCGGCCGGGTAGCCTTGCAGCAGGAAGCCGGCCAGGGCCAGCGCCACCAGGACCAGCAGGGGCAGCCAGGCGATTGCGCCCCAGCGGTGCCGCGCGGCGGGTGTGGTTTGCACGGAAAGCGTGGTGGTGTTCATGCGCGTCGCCCCATCAGGCCTTCAGGCCGCCAGATCAGCACCAGGGCCATGAGCACGTAGATGCCCAGGCCCGCGAGGTCCGCAAAAAACACCTTGCCGAAAGTATCGACAAAGCCGACCAGCAGCGATGCCACCAGCGCGCCGGTGATCGAGCCTATGCCGCCGATGACCACGACCACGAAACAGATGATGAGCACACTGGCGCCCATGTTGGGGTAGACCGAGGCCATGGGCGCGGCAATCATGCCGGCCAGCGCCGCCAGTGCCACGCCGGCCGCAAAGACCACGCGGTACAGGCGCCGGATGTCAATGCCCAGGCCGCGCACCATGTCGCGGTTGCTCGCGCCCGCGCGGATCATCATGCCCAGCCGCGTGCGGTTGACCACCACGTACAAGGCCACCGCCAGCACGATGCAGGCCGCCGAGGCAAACAGCCGGTACCAGGGGTACTGCATGATTCCGCCCAGCGAAAAGCTGCCCGACAGCCAGGCGGGAATCGGCACGCCATGCACATCGTTGCCCACGAGCATGGAGCGCAGCTCCTCAAACACCAGAATCAGCCCGTAGGTCATCAACACCTGCTGCAGGTGGTCGCGCTGGTAGAGGTAGCTGAAGAACAGCCATTCGAGCGCATAGCCAAAGACCGCGGCCAGCACCATGCCGGTGAGCAGCATGCTGAGGAAATGGTTGCCGAACAGCGGCGAGAGCGCAAACGCCAGATACGCGCCGAGCATGTAGAAGCTGCCGTGTGCCAGGTTGATCACGCCCATGATCCCGAAGATCAGCGTCAGCCCGGAGGCCAGCAGAAAGAGCAGCAGGCCGTACTGGACGGCGTTGAGGCACTGCACAAGAAAGGTGGCAAGGTCCACGTAGTGGGGCTCCAGCGAGAGGAAAGAGGGCGTGGCGCCAGGCGCCACGCCGCGGACAGCGGACTATCAACGGACGTGTGGGTCGCTCTCAGAGCTTGCAGCCGCGCGCCGGGTCGGACAGCGACTTGGAGGCGATGCCGATTTTCTGGTTTTCCTTGCCCACGACCTTGCGCAGATAGACGTCCTGCACGGGGTTGTGCGCGCGCGACATGGTGAAGCCGCCGCGCGGGCTGTCGAACGTGGACTTTTGCACCGCCGCGGCGAATTCCGCCTTCTTGCTGACATCGCCCTTGACGGCGTCCAGCCCCACTTTCAGGATCTGCCCCGCGTCATAGCCCTGCACGGCATAGACATCCGGCTGCAGCTTGTAGTTGCGCGCATAGGCGGTACGGAACGCCTTGTCCTTGGGCAGCGACAAATCGTCGGCATAGTGCAGCGTGGTCAAGATGCCCTGCGCGGCATCGCCCTGGGCATCGAGCGTGCCGTCGGTCAGAAAGCCCGAGCCGTACAGCGGGATGGATTTGTTCAGCCCCGCGGCGGCGTAGTCCTTGACGAACTTCACGGCGCCGCCGCCCGCAAAGAAGGCAAACACGGCATCGGGCTTGGCGGCCGCGATTTCGGTCAGCAGGGCCTGGAACTCAACGTTGGGGAAGGGCACCGTGAGATGCTTCAGGATCTTGCCGCCGTCCTTCTCGAAGCCTTCCTTGAAGGCCGTGGTCATCTCCTCGCCGGCCGCGTATTTCCAGGTGATGGTCATCGCCGTCTTCTTCTTTTCCTGCTTGGCGGCCACCGTGCCCATGCCGTAGGAAGACTGCCAGTTGGAGAAGGAGCTGCGGAAGATGTTGGTCGCGCACATGGCGCCCGTGACGGCGTCCGCGCCCGCGTTGGGCACGATCAGCAGCGTGTTGCTTTCCTTGGCCGCGCGCGCCATGGCCATGGCCACGCCCGAGTGCACCGTCCCCACGATGACGTCCACCTTGTCGCGCCGGATCAGCTTGTTCACGTTCTCCGTGGCCTTGGCGGGATCGGATTCGTCGTCCACTTTCACGTACTCGATCTCGCGGCCCGCCAGCTTGCCGCCTTGTTCCTGCACGAAGAGCTTGAAGCCGTTTTCAATGGCCACGCCCAGCGCCGTATAGGTGCCGCTGAAAGGCAGCATCAGGCCGACCTTGAGCTTCTCGGTGCCTTGGGCCTGCACGCTGGCGGCCAGGGTCAGGGCGGTCAAGGCCACGGCGGTACGGCGATTCATGGGACGGTTCATACATGTCTCCTGTTGTGGATAAAGGCTTTTGTCGCGGCGATCACCTGCTCGGGCTGGTCGCGGTGGGCCGAGTGGCCGCACTCCGGCAGCTCGAGCAGTTGGGTGGCCGGCAGACGTTCGGCGATGCCGCGGATCTGGGCCAGCGTGCCGTACGCGTCGTCCAGCCCCTGTATCGCCAGCACCGGGCAGCGGATATCGACGAGTTCGTCGGTGATGTTCCAGCGCGCAAACGCAGGCTTGAGCCAGATGTGGTTCCAGCCCCAGAAAGCCAGGTCCGGATCGTCGTGATAGGGCGCAAGCCTGTCGCGCAGCGTGCCACTTTCGTAGCCGTTCTTGGCCTGGCGTATACCCGCGGTGGTGATGTCTTCCACGAAGATATGCGGGGCCAGAAGAATCAGGCCGGCCACGCGCGGCGCGAATCGCCCGGCATGCAGCAGCGCGATCGAGCCGCCATCGCTGTGGCCGAAAAGCCAGACCGGCTGGGCGATGTCCAGCGCGTCCAGCAGTGCGGGCAAGACCTCATAGGCCTGGCGGTGCATGTAGTCCACATCCAGCGGCTCGGCGGCCGCGCGCGCGCTGGAGCGGCCGTAACCGGGGCGCGAGAACACCAGGCCGCGCGCCCCCACGGCGCTGCACAGGCGCGCGGGGAAATCCTTCCACATCGCCAGCGAGCCCAGGCCTTCATGCAGGAACACCATGAGCGGGGCCTTGGGCCCGGCCGCGTTGAGCCAGGCGTACTCCACCTGCACCTGCCGGCCGGCCCAGGGGAGGGTGATGAATTCGCTCATTTGCCGGCTTCCCGTTCGCGCAGGCGAAAGCGCTGGATCTTGCCGGTGGCGGTCTTGGGCAGTTCGGCCAGGAATTCGATCTGGCGCGGGTACTTGTAGGCCGCGAGCCGCTCCTTGACAAAGGCTTTGAGGGACTCGTCGCTGGCTTGCTGCCCGTCCTTGAGCACCACGAACGCCTTGGTCTTGGTCAGCCCCTGGTCATCGGGCGTGCCTATCACCGCGGCCTCCAGCACGGCCGGGTGCTGCATCAGCGTGGATTCGACTTCAAACGGCGAGACGTAGATGCCGCTGACCTTGAGCATGTCGTCGCTGCGGCCCGCATAGGTGTAGTAGCCGTCGGCGTCGCGCTGGTACTTGTCGCCGCTCTTGGTCCAGCCGCCCTGGAAGGTCTCGCGCGACTTCTCGCGGTTGCCCCAGTACATCAAGGCGGCGCTGGGCCCGCGGATGAACAGATCGCCCACTTCGCCGTCCGCCACGGGGGCCCCGAGCTCGTCGCGCAGCTCGATCTCGTAGCCGGGCACGGGCTTGCCGGTCGTGCCGTAGCGCACGTCGTCCGGGCGGTTGGAGATGAAGACATGCAGCATCTCGGTCGAGCCTATGCCGTCGATGATGTCGCAGCCGAAATGCTGCTTGAAACGCTGGGCAATTTCCGCCGGCAGCGCCTCGCCCGCCGACGAGCACATGCGCAGCGCCACGGCGTCGCGCGCGGGCAGCCGGGGCGAGGCCAGCATGCCCGCGAACCCCGTGGGCGCGCCAAAGAACACGGTGGGCCGGCATTGCAGTTCGGTCCAGCGCTTGAACACGGCCTCGGGCGTCGGCCGCTCGGCCATCAACACCACGCAGGCGCCGACGGACAGCGGAAAGGTCAGCGCGTTGCCCAGCCCATAGGCGAAGTACAGCTTGGCGGCGGAGAAGCACACGTCGCGCTCGGTCAGGCCCAGCACCGGCTTGCCGAACAGTTCGGCGGTCCACCAGAGATTGAGCTGGGTGTGCACCGTGCCCTTGGGCTTGCCGGTCGAGCCCGAGGAGTACAGCCAGAAGCCCGGCTCGTCGCCGGCCGTGGCCGCGGGCTGGGGCAGGGGCTTGGCCGCGGCCAGCGCGGCTTCGAATTCGAGATCGCCCTGGGCCAGGGCCGCCACGGGCTGCGACACGATGGTGGCCCGCACTTCGTGGTGCGCGCTTTGCATGGCGGTCTGCAACGTGGGCAGCAGGGCGCCCGAGGCGATGACGATCTGGGCGCGGCTGTGCTCCAGCATGTAGGCGTAGTCGTCGGCGGTGAGCAGGGTGTTGACCGCGACCGGCACGATGCCCGCATAAAGGCAGCCCAGGAAGGTGACGGGCCAGTCGTGCGTGTCCAGCAGCAGCAGCAGCACCCGGTCTTCGCGCCGCACGCCCAGGCCTTGCAAGGCGCTGGCCAGTTGGCGCGCGCGCTGCTCGAGCTGGCCGTAGCTCAGCGGGCCGCGGTCATCGATATAGGCCAGGCGGTCGTCGCGCTGGCGGTGCAGCGCAAACAGATGCTCGGCAAAGTTGAAGGGGCCGGTCGGTGGCGCGGGCAAGGAGCTCATGGCTTTTCCAATCAAAATGCCGCGCTTCACAGGCCCAGGGCCTGGAGCACTTCGGGGCTAGCTTGCACCGCCGCGCGCTGGTGGTAGAAGTCCAGGGCGCGCAGGCCCCCGAGTTCGGCGCCGCCGCCGGCGCGGCCCGGGCCGCCATGCAGCGACATGGGCATCACGTTGCCGTGGCCGGTGTGCACCTGGGCCACGGCGGGCGTGACCACATGCACGCGGCCGTGGCTGCGTGCCAGGGCGCGTGCGCTGTCGGCCAGCATTTGCGCGTCATCGCCATAGAGCGACGCGACCAGCGATCCCTGACCGCGCTCGGCCAGGGCCTGGGCATGCGCCAGGTCGCGGTAGGGCAGCAGCGTGGCCACGGGGCCGAAGATTTCCAGGTCGTGCACGGCCTGTGCGCCATCGGCGTCGCGTGCGCCGAGCAGCACGGGAGCGTGGCAGGCGCTGATCGCGGGATCGGCGTCGATCAGCGGCTGCGCGCGGCCGTCATACAGCACTTGCGTGACCGTGCTCAGTGCCTGCAGGCCTTGCTGCACGGACTGGTACTGCTCCCGGCTGACCAGGGCGCCCATGCGCACAGCCTCGTTGCGCGGGTTGCCGGTGCTGATCTTGGCGAGCTTGGTCGCTATGGCATCGGCGGCGGCTCCGTAAACGGCCTGGGGCACGAAAATGCGCCGGATGGCCGTGCATTTCTGGCCCGATTTGACGCTCATCTCGCGCACCACTTCGCGCACCAGCAGATCGAAGGCGGGCGTGCCCGGCGCGGCGTCCGGCAGCAGCAGCGCGCTGTTGAGGCTGTCGGCCTCGATGTTGGCGCGCACCGACTGGCGCGCAATCGCGGGATGGCTGCGGATCAGGGCCGCGGTGTCGGCCGAGCCCGTGAACGACAGCACGTCGAACGGTTGCAGATTGTCGAGCAGGCCCGCGGCGCTGCCGCAGATGACCGACAGCGCGCCTGGCGGCAGGATGCCGGCATCGACCACGTCCTGCACCATGCGCTGCGTGAGCCAGGCGGTGGCGGTCGCGGGTTTGACGACCACGGCCATGCCCGACAGCAGCGCGGGCGCGGCCTTCTCCCACAGGCCCCAGGCGGGGAAATTGAAGGCATTGATGAACAGTGCCAGGCCGGTGCGCGGCACTTGCAGGTGCTGCGACTGGAACAGGCCGTCCTTGTCCAGCTTGACGGCGTCGCCGTCGCGCAAGGCGCGTGTCTCGCCGAGCGCGGCTCCCCAGCGGGCGTACTGGCCGAGCGTGAAAATCGCGCCATCGATGTCCACGGCCGAGTCGTTCCTGACGGTGCCGGAGTTGGCGGTCGCGATCTCGTAGTAGGCATCGCGGTGCTTTTGCAGGGTCTGCGCGATCTGGACCAGCAGCGCGGCGCGCGCGCCGTAGGTCATGGACTGCAGGGCCGCGCTGCCCTGGCGCCGCGCGAAATCAAAGCCCGCGGGCAGATCCAGCCCCGTGGCATCGACGCGCACCAGGGCCTGGCCCGACACCGGATCGTGCAGTGCGCTGCCCGCGCCAGTGCCGGTCTGCCAGCGGCCGCCGAGGTAGTTGGGAAGCAAAGTGGTCATGGCTGCGCTGCCTTGGTGAATTGGATTTGCCCCTGGGGCAGGAGGTAGAGCACCAGGGCGCGGCCCTGGGCCACGGTGGGTCGGTGCGCGCTGCCGGGCGGATAGACGCACCAGCCCGCGGGCCGGCCGTCGAAGGTCGCGGCATGGCCCGTCAGCGGCATGATCAGGTCGATCTCGCCGTTGGGATGAGAGTGGTGGGGGCCGGCGATATCCTGCATGTCGACGACGTCGACCGAAAAGCCATGCAGCGCCTCTTCTGGCGCAAACACCCGGCCGTAGCGCAGGTTGGGTGCGCCTCGCTCGCACAGCCAGCCCTGCGCCACGCCTTCTTCGCAGTGCGCCTGGAGCGTGCGGTAGCTGTCGCTGTCGGGGCCGTGGTGCTGGTTCAGCCATTGGTCCAGCGCGGCGTCCAAAGGGCGCTGCGCAATGGCTGCCGTCAGCGCGCTGAGATGACGGTGAAAATCATTTTTGCTCATGGTGGTGCGACGTCGGCAGGCCGATCAAAGAGGCCTAAACTCTAGGTTTTTCGAATATGCACTATCGTGCCTTCAGGGTTACGATAGGTGGTGGTGAAATTCGTGTCAAGCAATATAGTGCACGTTAAGTGTTTGTCCTAGTGGGGCATGACGGCATGGCACGTGGAAAGGCAATGGCCATGAACAAAAGAGCAGAAAAAGCGGAACTCCAGGAAGCCGCGCAAGAGCGCAACCCGGTGCTGGCGGCATTGGGGGATCGCGTGCGCAGCCTGCGGGCGCAGCGCGGACTCACGCGCAAGGCCATGGCGCAGGCCGCCCAGGTGTCCGAGCGGCACCTGGCCAATCTCGAATACGGCATAGGCAATGTGTCCATCCTGGTGCTGCAGCAGATGGCTGGCGCGCTGCACTGCTCCATGGCGGAGCTGCTGGGCGACGTCACCACGCGTTCGCCCGAATGGCTGATGATCCGCGAGATGCTCGAGTCCCGCCCGGAAGCCGACCTGCGCCGGGTGCGCATTGCCATCGGCGAGATGCTGGGCACGGGCGCGGCCGATCCGGGGCGCGGGCAGCGCATCGCCCTGATAGGCATGCGCGGCGCGGGCAAGTCGACGCTGGGCCATCTGCTGGCCGAGGCCTTGCAGCTGCCCTTCATCGAGCTGAGCCAGGAGATCGAAAAGCTCGCCGGCTGCAGCGTGCGCGAGATCCATGACCTTTACGGCACGAATGCCTACCGCCGCTACGAGCGCCGTGCGCTGGAAGAAGTGGTGCAGATCTACAGCGAGGCGGTGATCGCCACGCCCGGCGGCATCGTGTCCGACCCGGCGACCTTCAACGAATTGCTCGCCCATTGCACCACCGTCTGGCTGCAGGCCGCGCCCGAAGAGCACATGGGCCGCGTGGTTGCGCAGGGCGACATGCGTCCCATGGCCGCCAGTCGCGAAGCCATGGAAGACCTGCGGCGGATTCTGGATGGGCGCGCGGCGTTCTATTCCAAGGCCGACCTGCGCGTGGACACCAGCGGCAAGACGCTGGAGCAGGCGTTCGCGTCCCTGCGCGCCGCCGTCAGCGAAGCGGCGCCCTGAGGCCGCGTGGGCGCGCTGCGCCCAACAGGCACTCCAGTTCATAAAAACCAATCACGGGGATTGACGCATGCAATATCATGCAGCATGATGCAGGTCATCTTGAAGATCTGCACTATGTTGCAATTACCGCTCTGATTGGAGACTGCATGTCCGAGAAGCCTGAAGCCCCCCGCGTCGATTACCGCACCGCTCCCGACCAGTACCGCCACTGGACGCTCAGCACCGAAGGGGAGACGGCCCGGCTCACCCTGGACATCGCCGAGGACGGCGGCTTGCGCCCGGGCTACAAACTCAAGCTCAACAGCTATGACCTGGGCGTGGACATCGAGCTGTACGACGCCTTGAACCGCGTGCGCTTCGAGCACCCCCAGGTCAAGTCGGTGATCGTCACCAGCGGCAAGGAGCGGATCTTCTGCTCCGGCGCGAATATCTTCATGCTCGGCGTGTCCAGCCATGCCTGGAAAGTGAACTTCTGCAAGTTCACCAACGAGACGCGCAACGGCATCGAGGACTCCTCCAAGCACGAAGGCCTGAAATTCCTCGCCGCCGTCAACGGCGCCTGCGCTGGCGGCGGCTATGAACTGGCGCTGGCCTGCGACGAGATCGTGCTGGTCGATGACCGGTCGTCGGCGGTGTCGCTGCCCGAAGTGCCGCTGCTGGGCGTGCTGCCCGGCACCGGCGGTCTGACGCGCGTCACCGACAAGCGCAAGGTGCGCCATGACCTGGCCGATATCTTCTGCACCAGCGTCGAAGGCGTGCGCGGCCAGCGCGCCGTCGACTGGCGCCTGGTGGACGCCATCGCCAAGCCCGCGCAGTTCGAGGCCCAGGTGCAGGAGCGCGCGCGCCAGCTCGGTGACGCCGGCGGACGCTCGCTGGCCGCGCAAGGCATCGCGCTGACGCCGCTGCAGCGGCAAGATAGTGCCGATGGTTTTGCTTACGAACATGTGAGCGTGGCCATAGACCGTGCGCGGCGCACGGCCACGCTCACCGTCAAGGCCCCCACGACCGCGCAGCCCACGGACACCGCCGGCATGCAGGCCGCGGGCGCGCAATGGTGGCCGCTGGCCATGGGGCGCCAGCTCGATGACGCCATCCTGAATCTGCGCACCAGCGAACTCGAGATCGGCACCTGGCTGCTCAAGACCGAAGGCGATGCCGCCGCGGTGCTGGCCGTGGATGCCAGCCTCATCGCCCACAGCGATTACTGGCTTGTGCGCCAGACGCTGGGGCTGCTGCGGCGCACTTTCGCGCGGCTGGACGTTTCCTCGCGTTCGCTGTTCGCGCTGGTCGAGCCCGGCTCGTGCTTTGCCGGCATGCTGGCCGAACTGGCCTTCGCGGCCGACCGCACCTACATGCTGGCCCTGCCCGACGACGCCGAGCGCGCGCCGCGGCTCACGCTGGACGCGTTCAACTTCGGCCTGCTGCCCATGGTCACCGAACAAAGTCGGCTGCAGCGGCGCTTTTATGAAGAGGCCGGCCCGCTCGAAGCCGCGCGCGGCGCCATGGCACGTGCGCTGGACGCCGACGCGGCCCTGGCGCTGGGCCTGATCACGGCCGCGCCCGACGACATCGACTGGGACGATGAAATCCGCATGGCGCTCGAGGAGCGCGCGGCCATGTCGCCCGATGCACTGACCGGCCTGGAGGCCAACCTGCGCTTCGCGGGCAAGGAAAACATGGTCACGCGCGTGTTCGGCCGGCTGTCGGCCTGGCAGAACTGGATTTTCCAGCGCCCCAATGCCGTGGGCGAAAAGGGCGCGCTCAAGCTCTACGGCAAGGGCGAAAAAGTGGGCTTCGATTTCAACCGCGTTTAAGGAGAGACTCCCGTGAGCACGATCAACTACAGCGAAAAGATCCCGAACAACGTCAACCTGGGTGAAGACCGCACGCTGCAGCGCGCGCTGGAGGGCTGGCAGCCCAACTTCATCAACTGGTGGGACAGCGTCGGCCCCGAAGGCTCGATCAACCACGATGTCTATCTGCGCACCGCGATCAGCGTCGATCCGCAGGGCTGGGCCCAGTTCGGCCATGTGAAGATGCGCGACTACCGCTGGGGCATTTTCCTCAACCCCGGCGACGCCGAGCGCAAGGTCCATTTTGGCGACAACAAGGGTGAGAAAGTCTGGCAGGACGTGCCTGGCGAGTACCGCGCCAACCTGCGCCGCATCATCGTCACGCAGGGCGACACCGAGCCGGCCTCGGTCGAGCAGCAGCGCCACCTGGGCCTGACCGCGCCCAGCATGTACGACCTGCGCAATCTGTTCCAGATCAACGTGGAAGAGGGCCGCCACCTGTGGGCCATGGTCTACCTGCTGCACAAGCATTTCGGGCGCGACGGCCGCGAGGAAGCCGATGCGCTGCTGCAGCGCACTTCGGGCGACCAGGACAACCCGCGCATCCTGGGGGCGTTCAACGAGAAGACGCCGGACTGGCTGGCGTTCTTCATGTTCACCTATTTCACCGACCGAGACGGCAAGTTCCAGCTCGCCGCGCTGGCCGAAAGCGCGTTCGACCCGCTGGCGCGCACCACCAAGTTCATGCTGACCGAGGAAGCCCACCATATGTTCGTGGGCGAGAGCGGCGTGTCGCGCGTGCTGGCGCGCACGGCCGCCGTCATGAACGAGCTCAAGACCGACGATGCCTTGAAAGTGCGCGCGGCCGGCGCCATCGATCTGGGCACCATCCAGCGCTATTTGAACTTCCACTACAGCGTGACCATCGACCTGTTCGGCGCCGACCAGTCGAGCAATGCCGCGATCTTCTACAGCTCGGGTCTCAAGGGCCGCTATGAAGAAGGCAAGCGCGAAGACGACCACCAGCTCAAGGGCCAGACCTACAAGGTGCTGGAGGTCAAGGACGGACAGTTGCAGGAGAAGGAAGTGTCCATGCTCAACGCGCTCAACGAAGTGCTGCGCGATGATTTCATCAAGGACTCGGTGGCCGGCGTGAACCGCTGGAACAAGGTGCTGGAAAAGGCCGGCATCCCCACGCGCCTGACCGTGCCGCACAAGGCGTTCAACCGCCAGATCGGCGCGCTGGCGGGCATCAAGATGTCGCCCGACGGCCGTGTCGTGAACGCCATGGAATGGGAAGCGCGCAAGAGCGAGTGGCTGCCCACCTCCGACGACTTTGCCTTCGTCGCCTCGTTGATGGGCCGCGTGATCGAGCCCGGCAAGTTCGCGGGCTGGATTGCGCCGCCGGTGATGGGCATCAACCGCCAGCCCATTGATTTCGAGTACGTGCGGTTCGGCTGAGCGGCATCCCCAAGCCTTTCAAGAAAGAATGACGCGATGGAAACGGTCGAAGCCTTGGCGGTCATCAGGCAGCACCTGATAGACCCGGAAATCTGCATCCGCTGCAACACCTGCGAGGCGACCTGCCCGGTGGGCGCCATCACCCATGACGACCAGAATTACGTGGTCAAGGCGGAAGTGTGCAACGGCTGCATGGACTGCATTTCCCCCTGTCCTACGGGCTCCATCGACAACTGGCGCACGGTGCCTGTCGCGCGCGCCTATTCCTTGGAGGAGCAGTTCGGTTGGGAAGTGCTGCCGCCCGAGCTGGACGAGGCGGCGGGAGTGCAGGGCGCGGAAACCGCGGGCGTTGTTGCGCCGCCCGCGGCCGCGCCCGAGAGCGCCTCCGCCAGCGTCGGGGCCCAGCTGCCGCCGTGGTCGGCGGCCCATGCCTATACCAATCTCTACTCGGCGAAAAAGCCGCTGACGGCCACGGTGACCGGCAACATCAACTGCACCGAGGCGGGCTTCGACAGCGAGACGCACCACATCGTGCTGGATTTCGGCACGCTGCCGTTTCCCGTGCTGGAAGGGCAGTCCATAGGCATCGTGCCGCCGGGCACGGACGCGCTGGGCAAGACCCACCATGCGCGCCAGTACTCGGTCAGCAGCGCGCGCAACGGCGAGCGGCCGGGCTACAACAACCTGTCGCTGACCGTGAAGCGCGTCACCCAGGACCCGCAAGGCCAGGCGGTGCGGGGGCTGGCGTCCAACTATCTGTGCGAACTCGAGGTGGGCGATACGGTGACCGTGGTCGGCCCGTTCGGCAGCAGCTTCCTCATGCCCAACCACCCCAAGTCCAACATCGTCATGATCTGCACCGGAACGGGCAGTGCCCCGATGCGGGCCATGACCGAATGGCGCCGGCGCCTGCGCAAGAGCGAGAAATTCGAAGGCGGCAAGCTGATGCTGTTCTTCGGCGCGCGCACGCCGCAGGAGCTGCCGTATTTCGGGCCGCTGCAAAGCCTGCCCAAGGATTTCATCGACATCAACCTGGCGTTTTCGCGCAAGCCGGAGCAGCCGCGGCGCTATGTCCAGGACCTGCTGCGCGAGCGCGCGGCCGACCTCGCGCAGATGCTGGGCGACGGCCAGACCTGCTTCTATGTCTGCGGGCTCAAGAGCATGGAAGAGGGGGTGATCCTGGCGCTGCGCGACGTGGCCCAGGAGGCCGGTCTGGACTGGGGAACGCTGGCCGCGCGGCTGAAAAATGAGGGGCGACTGCACCTCGAGACCTACTGAACCCAGAAACCGCCGGGCCTGCCGGCGGCTGGGCTCAATCCGGAATGACGGCCGTGACTTCGATCTCGACTTTCGCTCGGTCCTCGATCAGGCCGGAGACTTCCACCGCGGTCATGGTCGCATTGAAGCTGCCGATGATTTCGCGGAAGGCCTTGCCGATTTCGGGATAGGCCGCCACGTAGGCCTTGCGATCGGTCACATACCAGGTCATGCGCACGATGTGTTCCGGCTTGGCGCCGCCTTCGGTCAGTACGGCCACGACGTTGAGCAGGGCCTGGCGCGCCTGTTCGGCCAGGTCGTCGGTGTGGAACACGCCATCGGCGTCCCAGCCAATCATGCCGGCCACGAACACCATGCGGCCACGCGCGGTCACGCCGTTGGCGTAGCCGCGAGGGCGGGGCCAGCCTGGGGGAAGAAGGGTTTTCATGTGAAGGTCTCCGGTAAAAAAAACGAGGTCAGGCGCCGCGGGCTGTCTTGCATCTAGGCCTGGGGCAGCTGCGCCAGCGCCGCGCGCATATCGTCTGGCAGGGCGCGGGCTTGATGGGTATCGAGATCGGTCGTGACCAGCACCTGGCGCGAGCGCATGCGCTCCTGCGTGCCGGCGCGGCAGTGCAAGGCCAGCGTGAGTGAGCTGCGGCCCACGCGCTCGACCGCCAGGCCCAGCGTCACGTCGTCGCCCATGCGGCTGATGGCGCGGAACTCGCAGTCCAGGCGCACGATGGGCAAGCCTATGCGCCGCGTGGTGAGCAGCTCGCTGTAGTTCACGCCCAGGCCGTCGGTGCACCAGTCTTCCACCAGGCCGTTGAGCATCACCAGATACTGGGGGAAGAAGACGATGCCCGCGGGATCGCAATGGGCAAAACGGATGCGCAGCGGCCGCTCGAACACGATGGGCTGGGTGCAGGCAGCAAAAGGAGTCGTCATGGGTAATTCTCTTTGCCCGGGCTCAGGAGCCGCCGCCCGGAGGCCGCAGGCGAAAGCGCTGCAGCTTGCTGGTTTCCGTGCGCGGCAGGGCCGGCAGGAATTCCACGGCCCGCGGGTATTTGTAGGGCGCCACCGTCTGTTTGACGAAGTCCTGCAGCGCCCGCGCAGTGTCGGGGCCGGCCTCCTGGCCTGGGCGCAGCACCACGAAGGCTTTCACGATCTGGCCGCGCTCCGCGTCGGGCACGCCTATCACCGCGCACTCGGCGACCGCGGGGTGCAGCAGCAAGGCCTCCTCCACTTCGCAGGCGGCGATGTTGTAGCCCGCCGAGATGATCATGTCGTCGGTGCGCGACTGGTAGTGGAAATAGCCGTCGTCGTCCACCAGGTAGGCGTCGCCCGTGAGGTTCCAGCCGTTTTGCACGTATTGCGCCTGGCGCGGATCGTCGAGGTAGCGGCAGCCCGTGGGGCCGCGCACGGCCAGATGGCCCACGGTGTTCGGCGGCAGCGGCCGGCCTTCGGCGTCGACCACGCGCGCCTGGTAGCCGGGCACGGGCTTGCCGGTGGCGCCAGGCCGGGACTGCGCCTCGTCGGCCGAGATGAAGATGTGCAGCATTTCGGTCGAACCTATGCCGTCGATCAGCACGATGCCGGTGGCTTCGTGCCACAGCGCGCGCGTGGCGGCGGGCAGCGCTTCGCCGGCCGAGACGCAGCGGCGCAGCGTGCCGGCGCGGAGGGCTTCGCCCTGCGCGGCCAGGGCGCGGTAGGACGTGGGCGCGGTGAAAAGCACGCTGGCGCCATGGTCGCGAATGCCTTCAAGCAGCTGCGCGGGCGAGGCTTTTTCCAGCAGCACGGTAGACGCGCCGAACTTCATAGGAAACAGCAGCAGGCCGCCGAGCCCGAAAGTGAACGCCATGGGCGGGCTGCCGATGAACACGTCGTCGGGCGAGGGGCGCAGCACATGGGCGGGCCAGCAGGCGCAGATTGCCATCACGTCGCGGTGGAAATGCATGGTGGCCTTGGGCACGCCGGTGGTGCCCGAAGTGAAGGCCAGAATGCAGGTGTCGTCGGCGGCGGTATCGATGTTGTCGAAGCGCGCGGACTGGCGCGCCATCGCGGCCTCCAGTCCGTCGTCGGACGGGTCATTGAAGCAATGCAGCTGGCGCAGCACCGGGCATTTCTGGGCGGCCAGCTGCAGTTCCTCGGCGAGCCGCAGATCGCACAGCGCGTGGCTGATCTGGGCTTTTTCGATGATGACCTGCAGCTCCTTGGCGCGCAGCATGGGCATGGTCGCCACCGCGATGCCGCCGGACTTGATCACCGCGAACCAGCAGGCCGCGAGCATGGGCGTATTGGGCGCGCGCAGCAGCACCCGGTTGCCCGGCACCAGACCCATGTCGTGCACCAGCACGTTGGCGATGCGATTGGCCTGGGCCTGCAGATCGGCATAGGTCCAGCGCAGGCCCGCGCCGCGAATGCACAGCCGGTTGCCCCAGCCGGCCGCGACCGCCTTGTCCAGCAGTTCGGTGGCGCAGTTCAGGCGCGGCGCAAACTGCAGTTCCGGCAGCTCGAAAAGGTAGTCGGGCTGGGCCTCTACCGGGGGCAGGTGGTCTCGGGCAAAAGTGTCTGTGTGTGCGCTGGCCATGCGGCAACCTCTTTTCGATAGAAACGGAAAATTGCTTCAGAAACAAGGCAGGGCCGCGGGGTCAAGCCGGCAGCGGTGCGGGTGTCTTCCATTCGCGCAACAGGTCGCGCGCGATGATCAATTGCTGGACTTCGCTGGCACCTTCGTAGATGCGCAGTGCGCGGATTTCGCGGTACAGGCGTTCGACCGGCTGCTCGCTCACCACGCCCAGTCCGCCCCACATCTGCACCGCTGCATCGATGACCATCTGGGCGTTCTCGGTGGCCGTCAGCTTCGCCATGGCCGCCTCGCGGGTGACGTTCTGGCCCTGGTCGCGCATCCATGCGGCGCGGTAGGTGAGCAGTGCCGCGCTGTCTATGGCCGTGGCCATGTCCGCCAGCTTGGCCTGGGTCAGCTGGAAATCGGCCAGCACGCCGCCGAACATGGGCCGGCTGGTGGCGCGCTGCAGCGCCTCGTCCAGCGCGCGCCGCGCAAAGCCCAGTGCAGCCGCTGCGACCGAGGTGCGAAAGACGTCCAGCGTGCGCATCGCCACCTTGAAACCTTCGCCGGGCGCGCCTATGCGCTGCGCGGCCGGGATGCGGCAGGCGGTGAATTCGAGCCGGGCCAGCGGGTGCGGCGCGATGACGTTGATGCGCTCGGCGATCGTCAAACCGGGCGTGTCGGCATCGACGATGAAGGCGCTGATGCCGCGTGCGCCTGGCGCCTCGCCGGTGCGGGCGAACACGACATAGAAGTCGGCGATGCCCCCATTGGAGATCCAGGTCTTCTGCCCGTCGAGGATGTAGTCATCGCCATCCTGGCGCGCGCTGCAGGCCATGGCGGCCACGTCCGAGCCGGCTTCGGGCTCCGACAGCGCGAAGGCGGCGATGGCCTCGCCACGCGCCACGCGGCCCAGGTAGCGGGCGCGCTGGTCGTCGTTGCCGTCCAGCGAGATGGCGCCCGAGCCCAGCCCCTGCATGGCGAAGGCGAAGTCCGCCAGACCGCAGTGGCGCGCCAGCGTTTCGCGGATCACGCAGATCGCGCGCGTATCGATGGCCTGGCCGGCCTCGGCCGCCACGGCGTGGTGCAGCCAGCCCGCCGCGCCCAGACTGCGCACCAGCGCCCGGCAGGCGGCGTCCACGTCGTGGCCGTGGGCCTGTTGCACATGCTCTGCCGCCCAGGCGTCCAGCGTGCGCGCCAGTTCGCGGTGCCGCGGTTCAAAAAAAGGCCAGTCGAGGTAGCGGGTGTCGCTCATGGAATGCTCCGAATGAAGTGCGGGTTCAGTTGCCTTCGAACACTGGCCGGCGCTTGTCCACGAAGGCGCGGTAGGCGCGTTCGAAATCGCCCGTGAGCATGCACAGCGCCTGGGCCTGGGCTTCGGCTTCGATGGCCTGGTCCACGGTCATCGCCCATTCCTGGTGCAGCATGGACTTGGTGATGCCGTTGGCGAAGGTCGGGCCTTCGGCGATGTCGTGCGCGAGCTTTTGCGCTTCGGCCAGCAGCGCATCGGGCTCGCACAGGCGGTTGAAAAAGCCCCAGCGCTCGGCTTCATCGCCGGGCAGCGAGCGGCCGGTGTAGAGCAGTTCCGAGGCGCGGCCCTGGCCCACGATGCGCGGCAGGATGGCGCAGGCGCCCATGTCGCAGCCCGCGAGGCCGACGCGGTTGAAGAGAAAGGCGGTCTTGCTGCGCGCCGTGCCCAGGCGCAGGTCCGAAGCCATGGCCATGATGGCGCCGGCGCCCGCACAGACACCGTCGATGGCCGCCACGATGGGCTGCGGGCAATGGCGCATCTCCGACACCAGCGCGCCCGTCATGCGGGTGAACATCAGCAGCTCGGGCGCCTTGAGCGCCACCAGCGGCCCGATGATTTCGTGCACGTCGCCGCCCGAGCAGAAATTGCCGCCCGCGCCGTGCAGCACGACCGCATGCACGTCGGTGGCGTGGCGCAGTCGGTGGAACAGGTCGCGCAGCTCGGCATAGGAGTCGAAGGTCAGCGGGTTCTTGCGCTCGGGCCGGTTGAGGGTGAGGGTGCCGACGCCATCCTTCACCTGCCAGAGAAAATGCGTGGCCACGTAATCGGCGGCGCGCAGGCGGTTGCCGGCAACCAGGGCGGGATCAATGCGTTCAGTCATGGGTGGATTTCCTGCGGGGGGATGGGGTGGTGATGGGAGCTGCGGCTTGCAAGGCGGCCTGGTTCTGCGCCAGCTGCACGCGCAGGCGGCCCAGCTGGTCGTAAAGCTGGTCCTTGTCGCCAGGGCCCAGTCCGTCGAACATGCCTGTGAGCCAGGCCTCGTGCTCGGCGGCCATGGCCATGAATTCGCTGTGGCCCTTGGGTGTGAGCGCCACGCGGAAGGAGCGGCGGTCTTCCGGGTCGGGCATGCGCGTCACCAGGCCTTCCTTGGTCAGCTGATCGGTGAGGCCGGTGATGTTGCCGCCCGTCACCATCAGGTAGCGCGACAGCGCGTTCATGCGCAGCCCGTCGGGGTGGCGCTCCAGCTGCGCCAGGTAGTCGAAGCGCGCCAGCGTGGTGGAGAAGCGCGCGCGCAGCAGCTGGTTGATCTGCTGCTGGATCTGCGTGCTGCAGGCCAGCAGGCGCAGCCAGATCTTCAAATCGATGTGGTCGTCGGCCACGGCTCGGGCCTCATGACCGATGCGCTCGTCGTCGAGCATGGGCAGGGGGGGGATCTTGGGGTTCTTTTTGGTCATGTCACATTACTTCGCCGCCGGAGACGGAAATCGATTGGCCGGTGACCGCGCCCGCGCCGTCTGAACACAGCCAGGCGACCGCATCGGCCACTTCGGCCGGCGTCACCAGGCGGCCCTGCGGATTGCCGCGCACGAACTCCGCACGCGCTTCGTCCTCGCTGCGGCCGGTCTTGGCTACGATGCGTGCCACGCTTTCGTGCACGATGTCGGTGTCGGTATAGCCGGGGCACACGGCGTTGACCGTGATGCCCTTGGCCGCCAGTTCGAGCGCCAGCGAGCGGGTCATGCCGATGACGCCATGCTTGGCCGCGGCGTAGGCCGCAACATAGGCATAGCCGCGCAGGCCCGCGGTGCTGGCCACATTGACGATGCGTCCGGCGCCCGCGGCCAGCAAGTCGGGCAGTGCGGCCTGGGTGCAGGTGAAAGTGCCGGTCAGGTTCACGTCGAGCATGCGCTGCCAGTGGGCCGCATCCATGCGGTGGAACGGTGCGCTCTCGGCCTGGCCCGCGTTGTTCACCAGGACGGAAACCGGCCCTGCCGCCGCCCGCGCCGCGGCGAAGGCCTGCGTCACGCTGTCGGCCGAAGTGATGTCGCAGGCCAGGGGCAGCGCCCGGGCGCTGGCCGGCAGTTGCGCGGCCAGCGCCTGCAGCGCCGCGAGATTGCGGCCCAGCAGCGTGAGCACGAAGCCCTCGCCGGCGAGCCGCTGCGCGATGGCCGCGCCTATGCCGCGCGCCGCGCCCGTGATGACCGCATGGCGGTGGTGCATGTCGGTCATGGTCAGTGGCCCTCCTGCGCGCGCTGCAGCGGCGACTGGCTCGCGGCCTGGGCGGCCAGGCCGCGCTCGCGTTCCAGGTTGCGCTCCAGCTGCACCTTGCCTGCGTGGTATTGCCTGGGCCAGGCCACGTCGTAATAGCCTATGCGCGCGGCCTCGTTGAGCGTCCAGGCCGGGTTGGCCAGGTGCGGGCGGGCGACGGCGCACAGGTCGGCCCGGCCCGCCGCGATGATGCTGTTGACGTGGTCGGCCTCGGAGATCGCGCCCACGGCAATGGTGGCAATGCCCGCTTCGTTGCGCACGCGGTCGGAGAACGGCGTCTGGAACATGCGGCCGTAGACCGGCTTTTCCTTCTTGCTGACCTGGCCCGACGAGCAGTCGATCATGTCCGCGCCGGCGGCCTTGAAGGCGCGCGCGATCAGTACGGCGTCGTCGGGCGTGATGCCGCCTTCGACCCAGTCGTGCGCGGAGATGCGCACCGACATAGGCTTGTGGTCGGGCCAGGCGGCGCGCATCGCGGCAAACACTTCCAGCGGATAGCGCAGGCGGTTGTCGAGCGAGCCGCCGTATTCGTCGGTGCGCTGGTTGGTCAGCGGCGAGATGAAGCTGCTGAACAGGTAGCCGTGCGCGCAGTGGAACTCCAGCCAGTCGAAGCCGGCCTCGTCGGCCCAGCGGGTGGCCTGCACGAACTCGTCCCGCACCCGGTCCATGTCGGCGCGCGTCATGGCATGCGACCAGTCGCTCACGCCGTCGAGGTATTGCTGCGGCGAGGCCGACAACAGGCGCCAGGCGCCTTGCTGCAGCGGCTGGTCGATTCCTTCCCAGGCCACCTGCGTGGCGCCCTTGGCGCCGGCATGGCCCAACTGCAAGCCCATCTTGGCGCTGCTTTGCGCATGCGCGAAGTCGACGATGCGCTTCCAGCCGTCGCGCTGCGCCGTGCTCCACAGGCCGGGGCAGCCCGGGGTGATGCGCGCATCGGGCGAAGGGCAGGTCATCTCGGCGAACACCAGGCCCGCGCCGCCCATGGCGCGCGCGCCCAGGTGCATCAGGTGGTAGTCGGCCGGCATGCCGTCGACGCAGGAGTACTGGGCCATGGGCGAGACCACGACGCGGTTCTTCAAGGTCACGCCGCGCAGCGTGAAAGGCGTGAACATCGGCGGCACGGCGCGTTGCTGCGGGCCGCGCTGCACGCCGGCGCGCTGGGCAATCCAGTCCTCGTAGCGCTCCACGTAGTCCTTGTCGCGCAGGCGCAGGTTTTCATGGCTGATGCGCTGGCTGCGCGTGAGCAGCGAATAGGCGAACTGCTCCGGCGGCAGGCCCGCGTAGCGCTCCACATGCTCGAACCATTCGGTGGAATTGCGCGCGGCGTTCTGGATGCGCAGCACTTCCACGCTGCGCACGGCTTCGTAGTCGGCCAGGGCGGCGGCGAGGTCGCCGGGCTGGCGGGCAATGCAGCGGGCCAGCTCGATGGAGTCTTCCAGGGCCAGCTTGGTGCCCGAGCCGATGGAGAAATGCGCCGTGTGGGCGGCATCGCCCATCAGCACCACCGGCGCATGGCCGTTGTGGTGCACCCAGCGTTCGCAGACCACGCGCGGAAAGCGTATCCACTGCGCCGAGCCGCGCAGGTGGCTGGCGTTGGAGATCAGGGCGTGGCCGTCGAGCTGCTTGGCAAACAATTGCTCGCAGAAGGCGATCGCGTCTTCCTTCTCCATGGTCTCCAGTCCTGCGGCACGCCATACGTCCTCGGGCGCTTCCACGATGAAGGTGGAGGTGGTGTCGTCGAAGCGGTAGGCGTGGGCCTGGAACCAGCCGAAGGGGGTTTTCTCGAAGGCAAAAGTGAAGGCGTCGAACAGCTTGTGCGTGCCCAGCCAGACAAAACGGCAGTGCCGCATGTCGATGTCGGGCCGGTAGGTGGCCGCGTACTTGGCGCGTATGCGGCTGTTGAGGCCGTCGGCGGCGATGACCAGATCGGCGTCGGCGTAGTCCTCATCGTTTTGCACGTCGGTTTCGAAGACCAGCTGCACGCCCAGATCCTCGCAGCGCTGCTGCAGGATGTTGAGCAGGCGCTTGCGCCCTATGCCGCAAAAACCGTGGCCGCCCGAGCGTATGGCCTTGCCGGCGATATGCACTTCGATGTCGTCCCAGTGGTTGAAGGCATCGAGGATCTGCGCCGCGGTGACCGGGTCGGCGGCCTGCAGATTGCCCAGGGTCTGATCGGAGAACACCACGCCCCAGCCAAAGGTGTCATAGGGGCGGTTGCGCTCCACCACGCGGATCTCGTGGGCCGGGTTTTGCAGCTTCATGAGCAGCGCGAAATACAGACCCGAAGGGCCGCCGCCGATGCAGACAATCTTCATGGCTCACCGCTTTTTTGAAGTACATACGGTGATTACTTTATTTGTGAATAGTTTAGATGTCAACTAATTTGACGGGCCTGCAGGCGGGCGGCGCACCGCGCAAGGCCCGCGGGAGGCGCGCTCAGGCCTGGGTCCAGGCGCTTTCGCTCTTGCTGTCCTGGGTCAGGAACACGAGCATCACAATCCATCCGATGACGGGTACGAAGTAGATCAACTGCCACCAGCCACTGCGGTTGGTGTCATGGAGCCGGCGCGCGGTGACGGCGATCGAGGGCACCAGCGTCGCCAGGGCAAAAAGTCCGCCGAGAACTTCGTGGACCATCGATGTGCCCAGGCTGGCCAGAAAAACGAACAGAAAGAACCACCAGTACTCGGAACGGCTTGCGCGGCCAGTGAAATCTGCGTACTTGGAAAAGCACACGAGGATGGATTCCTGGAACGTCATGTCTTCCTCCCATTGTTGACAGGCGAAAGGCGATCGCCTGAAAAACCATCGTAGCGTAACTTCTGTATCAGGGGTTGGGCTTGTTTGTAGGGGGGAGCGCATCACCTGCCAACCCGCCAGTCGCGCATGAACAACAAAAAACCCGCTATGCCAGGAAACATGCGGGTTCTGAAAAATTCTGGGGTGATCCAGGGGACCATCAATTGGTCCCTCAGTAGTACTCACATTCAGGCTGGAAACCCGCATGAATGCTTGATGGTCGCGGCGGTGTGTTGAAATATGCCCCCAAATGTGCCCCCAGACCGTCGAGGATACCCCCATGAAGCTCACCGATGCCAAGCTACGAACCCTTGCCAAGCCCGGCAAGCACTTTGACGGCGCGGGCCTGTATCTGGAGCTGACGCAGGCCGGTGGCCGCTACTGGCGGTTGAAGTATCGGATTGCCGGAAAAGAGAAGCGGCTGGCGCTGGGTGTGTATCCGGCCGTGGGCCTCAAGGATGCGCGGGAGCTGGCGGCTCAGGCCCGGCAGTCCATCCAGGCGGGCGACGACCCGGCAGAGCAGCGCAAGGCGGCCAAGGCCAGGGTGGCACACGACGCGGTGAACACCTTTCGGGCCGTGGCCAATGAATGGATGGAGCACCAGACGGCGCGCTGGGAGCCTCTCACCCTGGAGCGGATTCGTGCCTCTCTAGATTCGCACATGCTCAAGGCCCTTGGGGATCGACCGCTGGCCACCATCACACCTCTGGAGGTGATGAACGCGGTCAAGGCTGTCGAAGCGCGTGGCGCTGGCGAGCAGGCCGGGCGCGTGCTGCAGCGGGTGAAAGCAATTTTCCGCTGGGCTGTCATCCATGGACGGCTGGAGAGTAATCCCATGCTGGACCTTGTGCCGTCGGAGATTCTCAAGCCCCGTGAGGTCAAACACAGGGCCGCGCTCGATGCCAAGGACCTGCCCGCGTTCCTTGCCCAACTGGACGCATACGATGGTGACCCTCACACCGTCCATGCTCTGCGCCTGCTGATGCTGACTGCCACCCGCCCCGGCGAGGTGCGCGGCGCGCGCTGGGACGAGGTGGACATGGATGCCGCCCTGTGGACCATTCCAGCCGAGCGCATGAAGATGCGCCAGGAGCACCGCGTGCCCCTGTCCCGCCAGGCCCTGGCGCTGCTGCAGTCCATGCAGTCCCTGAGTGGCGGGCGTGAACTGATCTTCCCCAGCCCGTACTACCCCAGCAAGCCCTTGAGCGAGAACACGTTCAATTCGGCCATGGCCCGCATGGGCTACAAGAACCTGGCCACGGCCCACGGCTTCCGGGCGCTGTTCTCCACGGTGTGCAATGAAACCGGATGGCGCGCCGATGTGATCGAGCGCCAGCTAGCCCACAAGGAGCGCAATGAGGTGCGGGCCGCCTACCACCGCAGCACTTACATGGAAGAGCGCACCAAGTTGCTGCAGTGGTGGGCTGACTACCTGGACAGCCGCAAGACCGGGAAGGTGGTGCACCTGCATCAGCGTAGCGCCTGACTTGATCGGCAAGCCCACCTGCGCCCGCCAGCCGCCCGATGAGGCGGCTTTTTTGTGCCCGCGTGCTCAGTCGCAGGGCGCTGGCGATGCAATAAACCGGCGCAGGACATTGTTTTTCTTGGGAACATGGGAACACGCTGTTTTCTGAAAGCCGTAATGGCCAGAAAGTTTTGATAAATATAGTGTTTCTGCTATCAAATTGTTTGGGAACAAGTTGGGAACATTCTGGGAACAAAGTGGGAACAAATAAAGAATATTTCTTAATATGAAATATGTAGTGTGTTTCTCTCTTTTGTCTTGTTCCTTGTGTTGTTTCAGTGGTCAGGCGGGGGCGGTTGCGGCTCCAGGTGATGGCGGTGGCGGGGCTGGGTGTCTGGGTGCGTGCCGAGCCTTGGCGCTGGGATGGGCGAGCGTGTTGTCGTGCCCTGGCTGGCGCTGCGAAGTGTGGGCCGTGACGCACTGCGCTGGAAAACGGCGCGATGGGCGCTCCCTTGGCGCCCGCATCCTGCGGCCGGTCCGGATGCCTGCGGTGGGTATGCCGATGGGGTTAAGAGGGTGCAGTTGAGAGAGTGCGTTGGTGGGGTGGTCATACGGTGGGCCGACCCAGCAAAGCGCTTGACGGCGAGTGATGCAGTGCCTAGGCCGGCTCATGTTGGCTCAACACCGGGTCAGGGCACGTAGCGGAGGTTGCGATGGCTTCTACGGGTGCCCCATTTTTTGGGCTTGTCGGTGTGGCCGAGAGGCGGTGGTGGCCCAGTCATGCCGGGTAGCGTCAGATGAGCTCGCTCTGAAGTGGGGCCAGTGAAGGCGTACAACGCCAGCGCAATCAACCGGAGATGTGAGGCATGCGTGTGCAATATGTGGCTGGCGTCAGGTCGAGAGGTAAGAGTACTTGCACCGGCAACATTGATCATCTGAATCAAATGCTCGCGATTAGTGCGCCGACAGCATCAAACCAAGGATCTCCACTGTCGTGCTGGGGAGCCTGACGTTCTTGACCACCGAGTCCGGTCATGTGCCACCCACCTGGGTGTTCATTAGCCGCGTCTTGTTCTGCTCTTATCGGCCAGAAGCTGTCGGTCACTGCATCATCTTGGCTTACGGTTTCGGGTTGGTTGTAGCCGTTCGATCTTGGCGATCTGGTGAATGCTGGCGCCGATACTGAGTACAGCTCGGCTTCGCCTTTGGATTGGACTGTAGGGCAGGTCGACATACTCGGTGTAAGACCTGTGTACCTCTGGTCAAGCGCTGTAGTCCTGAACTGCAGTAACTACGCCGTGCACGCCACGCCGCCATGTGTCTGGCCCTGCACAAATGGCTGCAGCTGGAGCAAGCCGTGCAGCCTCCCCCGCGAGACTACTTCACTATGGCTCCGGCCCAAGCGGCGCAGCCAGAGCCACAGCGCGAAGATGTCACAACACCATGTGAACCAGATCGGGTCGGTCTTACTGAATGTGTTGTTCGAAGTTTCGCGCTAGCTTTGATGGGGCGAATTTTTTGAAGTATCAAGTAATTTTTGGAGAATCTTT
This sequence comes from Acidovorax bellezanensis, assembly GCF_025421555.1. Lineage (NCBI taxonomy): Bacteria > Pseudomonadati > Pseudomonadota > Betaproteobacteria > Burkholderiales > Comamonadaceae > Acidovorax > Acidovorax bellezanensis. The sequence goes on along the minus strand of NZ_JAODYH010000003.1, from coordinate 497,866 downwards.
GGAAGAGTCCGGAAAATAGTTCTTAGATATTTGCTTAGCCCCCTTTGGAGTGTGATATGTTGCGGGTTGAAACAAAATTTGGAGATGGAATGGCTATTCTTAAAAGTCTAGGTCTTAAAAATTTGCGTAGTTTGAAAAATATTGATTCAGCCCCAATATCCCCCATTACTGTCCTCATAGGTAAAAATAGTGTTGGGAAGAGCACATTTGCTAGAGTATTCCCATTAATAAGGCAGAGCGTAGAGAGAAAGAAAAAATCCCCAATTCTATGGTTTGGTGAATATGTTGACTTTGGATCTTTGTCTCAAGCTGTACATAGAGGAGAAAAAGAACTTTCATTTAAATTTAAATTAAATTTTGATGAAAGCGATCATGTAGGTGAAAAAAATGATCGTCCAGACTATTGGCTGAGTGATGGGAGTAGGCTCAACTATATTGTAAATGAAGCGACTGTTGAGCTTAGCCTATGCATTGGAGGTTCTGATAATTCAGCATATCCAAAATCCCTATTTATTGAAATTGAAGACTTCAATTTTAGAGTGATATTTTCAGAATCAAACGATGTTCTAGGTATTGAAAGTGTTTATGTAAATGATAAAAAAATCACTTTGCCTTCCGGGTATAAGGCCTTTCCCTGGCAAGGCGATGTCCTTCCTAATGTTTTCTTCGGGAAGCTGGAGCATAGAAATAATTCAAACGGAGAATCTGAGCCTTTCTATGTTGTGGCCAGAAATCCATGGAAATCTAGCATAGTTGGTAAAGTTAGTCATTGGGTTCATGGAAATGTGAGTAGTAATACAATTCGAAAAATCGCATCGCAAATAAGACTTGGATCTGTTGATAAAATTGCGAAATCAGTGGCAGAGATTGACGGGCCAAATTCATGGCGTGATCTGTCATATTATGGTGATTATAGTAAAGGGCTTTACTGTAAATCTTTTCAGAGTTCCATAATTGAAGGAGTTTTCCCTGAAATTATTGAAAAAATAGATGGCGCATTGAAAAGGTACTTTTCATCTGTTAGGTATATAAAACCATTGCGTGCAACTGCGGAGAGATATTACCGCCGTCAGGACTTGGCTATACATGAAATAGATCCGGAAGGCCGAAATCTTCCAGTATTTTTAGATAGTCTAAGTCATAAAGCACAGCTTAGTTTTCGTGAGTGGATATCAAGAAGCCTAAAAATTGATGTTTTTCCTGAGAGAGAGGGGGAGCAGATAAAGGTGATGGCCAAAGGTGAAAATGATGATAAGCCATTTAATATTACAGATATGGGTGTCGGAATATCCCAGGTTCTTCCTATTGCTGCTCAGCTTTGGGCAATCAATGGCCGCCATAAAGATTTAGGATCTTCATCTGCCGTGGTAATTGAGCAGCCTGAGCTACATCTTCATCCGGAGTATCAAGCTAGATTGGCTGATGTTTTTGTGGCTGCTGTTAAAAACAATAATGGCATTAATGGGAAAACATCTTTAATAATAGAAACGCATAGTCAGCATATAGTTAATAGGCTGGGAAGGCTCGTCGAAGAAAAGATGATCTCACCTGAAGACGTGACTATTCTTCTCTTTGAACCGAGCGAATCTGAGCAGAAGTCTACAAGTGTAAGAATATCGACTTTTGACGAGGAGGGTGTGCTGCAGAACTGGCCATTTGGCTTCTTTGAACCAGGGGAAACCAATGTGGCTTGAAATTGATGAATCCTTGGTTGATTTATATCCGACGGCAACCGCATCACAATGTGCTGCACTGGAAGCAATTGCTTTGTCAGTGTTTCATGGAAAAAATTCTCTCTACGCGAAAAAAAGAACTCTCGAGTGGATATGTGCGCAGCAACTTAGCCAGGCCGCTAAGTCGGTATGTTTGAGAATAAAAAACAGATTGTCTGAGTATGCCTCTTTGAGGGATTTTATAAAAATTAAGATAATTGTTGTCTCTAGTGATCGAGAGTTGTCTTTTAATGATGCTGGATTGTGGGAGCTGCCGCTTTCTGCTTTGGAGAATAATCCAATATCTACCTGTACTTTGTTGGCGGAGAACCTGTCTGATGCGGATATATATTTGATTGCGGCCGAGCATTATAGGCGGCATAATAAAATTAATGGGTTGATTACCAATTTGACGCCTATAGGTGGTGGTGGGAATCAAATATACCCTGCTTTCCTCAGGTTTGTAGATCGCAAGGAGACTTTTTGCTTATCTGTAACAGATACAGATAAGGATTATCCTTCTGCTGAATCTAATGATGCGAGTAAAAGCTGTAAGGCTTTGGCAGGTGAGCGAAGATGGATTGCAGACCATATCGACGTTCCTGCGCGTGAGTTGGAAAATATTCTTCCGGTAAATATTGTTGAAGACGCAATATTTAATGATGATGGATGTGTTGAATTGCATGAGAGATTTTCCAAAGTAAAGGGTGGTACTGAAAATAGTCCAGATGCGCTTCTTTATTGCGATTTGAAAAAAGGCACTAAATTTCTTTGGGCGGGAGATGCTCATGGGAATAAAGATAAGGCTAGATTCTGGACGGATTTCTTGGGGTCGAAAAATCCACCAATAAATGGATGCGGAAATGGCTGTAATGAGAAATGTGAATGCTTTATGATTGAATCTTTAGGCGAAAGAATTGCCGAAAAATTTCTAGAGCATTGCAGGAAAATAAGCGGGCAAAAACAATATGAAAGAATGAAAACGTCTGCAAATGCAGATCAATGGCTAGAGGTTGGGAAAGTAGTCTTCGATTGGGGGGTGGCAATACCTCGATCACGAACTTAGTTGCGTCTGGCGAGGTCGCGTTCTCCATGCCGGTAAGCGCGACTTTTTCTTGGAGGCCTGCAACGTAGTCGCACCCATATAAGAGCGGCTAAAATCACCCGAAAGATCTAAGATTTTCGGTTGAGACTAAGGCGAGCACACAGGCAGTGCGAATAGCATGACAAAGAAAAGCAATGAATGGTATTGGTCGCTCTAAATGATAATCTGCGCCATTTCGCTTTGTTGAGCGTGCTGTGCACGCATAGCCCCGTATTATGATGGGCAGTGTGGGGTATCCGAAAGCGTGGACTGGTCCGCCAATCCTGCGCGGTCACCATATTTGTTTGGCGGCCGTGATGATGGATGGATAATATTTTCCGTAGCCGCCTATCATGGCTATAATCGCCACTGATTCGACCGTGACTGCGCCCCGATCGTTCCATTCATGATGGTACGGTCACCAGTAGGTCACGCAGTTGGTGTGCGGGGCGGACAACACCAACTGGCGCTCCTGCACCCACTCGCTGCCATTATTTTTTTCGCACAATAAGGTTAAACAGCTAAGCCTAGCGACAGCTAGATGGTCGCTGTCGGTAAATACAAAATTGATTCTAGAGGGCAGAAGGCGCGCCACAGCGGTTATAGACAGTGTGATTTTTTAACGCCGCAACTAGTCGATTCCGATAGGCCGGGTTGCCTGGATGGGTAGTCGCGAAGCAATGGAAAGACTGGTCATAAGACCGGAATATGCACGCAGCCGACCTGATCACGATGATCGCTAGCAGTGATCCACTTCGATTGGATGCGTGTTAATTTTTCTGCGGCAAACGCAGACAGGTGGGAATTACCGACAGTGGTGGTCACCTAGCCAAGCCTAGCCTCCCGCTTGAGGTCTTCTGTCAGCCTGCACTTGGTGGAAACGGTGGGTGAGTTGAGGCGCAAAACCTGTCAAAACTTCACATTTGGCCAACTGCCGTGCTACAGTTCTCCCGTCGCGTCAGAAAAAGGCGTGAACGGGATTGGCGTCCCGACGAACCACTGCGAGACAAGCCGCAGTACACCCGCAGTACCTGCGGCTTTTGAATTCGTGCCTTCAGTTTATGGTGGCTCGGATGGGAGAGCGCAAGCTCTGCCGGTTCACGCAAGTGGTTCCCGGTACGCCAACCTATCCGAGCTGCCGCCTTCCATTGGCGTGGGAGGTGGTGGTTTTAGCAAACCGAACCACTTGGAGGCCACTATGGCTGCTACTCCTCGCGCACTTGCGCCCGCATTGCCCACTATGGGCACCCTCGGCCCGATACAACTGCATGCCGATGCGCACAACGCGCTGAATATGGCCTTGTTCTACCTGCGCCAGCCGCAGGCCAACACCGGTGCCGCACGCCGCAAGGCCGTCCAAGCCCTGGCCGCCTTGCGTGGTCTGCCGCTGGCGCAGGAGGGCTGAACCATGGCAATCAAGAAAAACACTGCCCGCGCGGTAGTGCAGGCGAAGCCTTGCCAAAAACAGGCTGGCCCCATTGCTTTGCCCACTTGGCGGCAGACCATGCAGACCGCTTTGGTCTTTGCCCAGGACTCACTGGAGCGACTAGATGGCGCAATCTTCAGTGACCCGGATTGGGGGCAATCCGACGTGGATGTGGATGTGAGCTTTGCCATGGAGCTGACCCTGGAGCGCATCAAGCGCATGCGCGCCAACCTTCCGGCTGAACGGGGTGCATTTGAGATTGAGTGGTACGCGGCCGCTTCAGTGGTCAATCTGAGCGTGCGTGTCTTCAGCCGTCCCGACTCCTACTATTTCCGCTGTCTGGAGTCCGTGCAGAAGTTGTTTGAAGTGCTCGCGCCGGCCGTGGAGTTTGTGGACTTGCAGGAGCGTCGCCATGGCCAATAAAGCGACCTTCTCCAGTGAGCAGCAGGCCGAGCGCCTGGGTGCAGCGTTGCGGTGCACCTATGAGGTTGAGTCCATTGCGATGCACCTGAATGACAACCTGCCGACGGAGCCGGAATACATGTTTCTGCGCTCCCTGGTGCTGCGCATCTTTGATCTGAACAGCGTAGCTATGTCGGCGCTGGACAAGGACCAGACCCGCACCACGGCTGACTTGTGGGGCGTCATCAATCGTGGTGGTGGTTGTGCGTGACCTGTGCAGATTCGTGTTGCCAGAAAAGTCTTATAGACGCTCAAAAAGTCTAGTTTGTTCCCTAGAAACTAGACAGGCTTCTGATGACCATGTGCGTATGCATCCAACGAAGTGCGCAGCAACGGATATGCACTGCAAACAGTCCCATTTCTTCCCTAGAAATGGGACAGCCTTATGCAGAACATGTGCGATTGCATCCAGTGACGTGCGCTGTCGTGCCCGTGCAATCCCAATAGTCCTGTTTCTTCCCTAGAAACAGGACTGCTTCCTGATGACCATGTGTGCATACATCCAAGGAAGTTCGCGGAATGCGCTACGCACGAAAGATCGTCTCAGTTTTCCTGGAAATGAGACAGCGCTTCTTGGATGCTCCTTTTATTTCCACTGAGACACATAGGAGTTCATGCACATGCAAACACGACAAGACCCCCACGGACGTGACCGTTTGATCCGCCTGCCGGAAGTGGAAAGCGCGACCGGCTGCAAAAAATCCACCATCTACAAGCTGTTGAAAGACGGTTCATTTCCGCGACCAGTACGGCTGTCCTCGCGCATGGTTGCATGGTCTGAGGTGGCTGTGCAGAGGTGGGTTCAAGACCGTATTCAGGGTGTCACGCGCGAGGGGGAGGGAAATTGCCATGCATGAGCCTTTGTCCCCGTCTGAAGCGTTGCCTGTAGGCAAAGCGAGGCACGCCGCAGCCGAGGCGGCGCAATCGCGGCTGCGTCGAGCAGCAGAGCATATGCAGGCGCATTGCACCGCGCCCGACGGCGTGATCTTTAGCAAGCGGTGGTGCAGGCCAGGCCAGCCCACCATGAACGTGCTTTTTGCTTGGCCTGGCGTGCTCATGTTGCAGGAGCCGCGAACGGGACGTGTTGTGAAGGAAGCGCGCGCTAGCTACATGGAGCAATCCATGCCGCATGAAACGGCATTCCTGCGGGGCGACCGTAAGGCTGCTTCGCTGTTGGCGCTGAGGTTCGTGCCGCCACAAAGCGCGCCATGCCGTTTGGTGTTCGACGCCTGGGGCGTGCTGACCATTTTTAATTTCAAGACAGGCGAAGTCCTGGCCAAGTCTCAGTCGGGCCGCCCGGCGTTGCTGCAGACGGACTTTTGCCCGTTGAATCGGCGTGACCTGGAGCCTCGTATTCAATGACACAGACCACCATTACCCCCGACCTGTTGCGCAATGCCTTGAGCTTTGTGCCGTCCAATCTGCCCCGTGATGAATGGGCGCGCGTGGGCATGGCCATCAAGAGCGAGTACCCCGACGACACGGGTCTGCAGCTTTTCAGTGACTGGAGTGCGGGCGGTGGTGGCACCTTCGATGCTGGCGCTGCGCGCAGTACCTGGCGCAGCATTCGGGAAGGTGGTGGAGTCGGCGTGTCCACTCTGCTGTATTTGGCGAAGCAGCATGGCTTCAAATTGCCCCGCCAGGGTGGTGCAGCCCATAAGCCTAGTGCGGCAGAGCTGCAACAGCAGGCCCAGCAACGCGCCCAGCGCCAGCAAGCGCAGCAGGTCGAACAGGTGCGTATCCAGGCCGAGCATGAGGCGGCGGCTGACGAAGCGGTGGCCCTTTGGGATAGGGCCAGCGACATGGGCGACTGCCCCTATCTGCACCGCAAGGGCGTGCAGGGGGTTGGCGTGCGTTACACGCCTGATGGCTGGCTACTGGTTCCGGTGCGTGACGGGGGCGGGCGGTTGTGGAACGTGCAGCGCATTGCGCCCGCCGCACCTGCGAGCGGTGGGGCGTCCAAGCTGTTCCTGAAGGGAGGGCGCAAGTCCGGGCTGTGGCATGTGCTGGGCAGCCTGGGTGGCGCTTCCCTGGTGCTGATTGCCGAGGGTTACGCCACGGCCGCCAGCCTGCACATGGCCATGGGTCTGCCGGTGGTTGTGGCCTTTGATGCGGGCAACCTGTTGGGCGTAGCCAAGGCTTTGCGCCAGTCGCTGCCCGCTGCGGTCCTGGTGGTGTGCGGCGATGATGATGCGGCCACGCAAGAGCGTACGGGCCGCAACCCCGGGCGCATCAAGGCCGAGGCTGCTGCGCATGCCGTGCAAGGTGCGGCGGTGTTCCCCTCTGCGCTGCCCGAGGGCTCCAGCGATTTCAATGACATGCACCAAGCCCACGGCCTGGATGCTGTGCGAACGTGCGTGCAGCAGGTCATTGCGGGGCTGCAAGCAGCGCCAGCCGAGGCCCTGCATGCCAAGGGGCCGGCGACGGATGCCGATACCGATGCGAGCAGCCCTGCTGGCGCTGGTGGCCCGCCTGCTGATAGTGCTGGTGGCCAGGGTGGCAGCGGTGACGGCAATGGGGGCGGGGGCCGCAGCAAGGGCAGCGCCAGCGGGCAGGATGACGTACCCGAATGGGATGACCCATTCACGTTGGATGACGGGGGCGTGTGGTTTCATGGCCGCGACCGCGATGGCAACCCGGCACGGCCGATGTGGTTGTGCTCGCCGCTGCAGGTCGAAGCGCTGACGCGCAACCAAGAGGGCGCGGGCTGGGGCTACCTACTGACCTTTGCCGATCCGCTGGGCGTGCCCAAGCAGTGGGCCATGCCGGCGCGCATGTTGAGCGGCGACGGCGGCGAGTACCGCGCCCTGCTGCTGAACATGGGCCTGCGCATTGCCACGGCGCCAGCGGCTCGCAACCGGCTGACCGAGTACATCCAGACGCGCAAGCCGCCTGAGTTTGCCAGTTGCACTGATCGTATTGGCTGGCATGGCAAGGCCTTCGTACTGCCCCATGAAACCATTGGCGACGATGCCGAGCGCATCGTGTTCCAGTCGGACAACCAAATGGAAAACACCTTCCGCATCAAGCGTGATGCGGATGAGTGGAGGGATCGCGTGGGCCGCCTGTGCGTTGGCAATAGCCGCCTGGTGTTCGCTGTAGCCAGCGCCTTTGCTGGGCCGCTGTTGCGGCCTGCAGGCATGGAGAGCGGCGGGTTTCATCTGCGGGGCGATAGTTCGAGCGGTAAGACCACGGCGCTGCGGTTGGCGGCCAGTGTGTACGGTGGTCCCAGCTTTATGCAGCGCTGGCGCACCACGGACAACGCCTTGGAGGCGATTGCGGCCCAGCACTGCGACAGCCTCCTGATTCTGGATGAGCTGGCGCAGGTTGAGGGCAAGGTGGCGGGCGAGTGCGCTTACATGCTCGCTAACGAACAGAGCAAGGCACGCGCTACCCGCAACGGTGCTGCACGGGCACGCCTGTCTTGGCGCTTGCTGTTCCTGAGTGCTGGGGAGCTGGGGCTGGCTGATCACATGGCCGAGGGCGGCAAGCGCACGCGTACCGGGCAAGAGGTGCGGATGGCAGACATCCCCGCCGATGCTGGCGCCGGCATGGGGGCGTTTGAGCGCCTGCATGGCTTGCCTGATGGCGCGGCTTTCTCGACCCATTTGGCGCGTGAGGCACAGCTTTGTCATGGGGCGGTAGGCCGGGCATTTCTGGAATGGGCGACGGCCAATGCCGATGCGCTGGCCAAGCGTGTGCGCAACGCAGTGGGCATTCTGGCCAGCACCTGGGTGCCGAATGGTGCTAGCGGTCAGGTGGCCCGCGTGGCGGCACGTTTTGCGCTGGTGGGCGTGGCCGGTGCGCTGGCGACTGAGGCGGGGCTGACGGGCTGGAATGAGGGCGAGAGTGAAGCAGGGGCTAAAGCCTGCTTTGACGCCTGGCTGGCAGCCCGTGGCGGTGCTGGTAATGGTGAGGTGGCGGCCATGCTGCGCCAGGTGCGCGGCTTCTTTGAGGCCCATGGGGAAGGGCGCTTCACTTGGTGGCACCGTGCAGCCGATGACCACAATGCCAAGACACTGCAGCGGGCCGGCTTCCGGCGCATGGTGGGCGAGGATGGCAAGCCCATCAAAAACGATGCAGAGCACCAGCGGGAGTATGGGGAGCGCATGCCGCCCACCGAAGGTGAGCGCGTGTGTCTGGAGTATTTTTTGCTGCCCGAAGTGTTCCGCACCGAGATATGCCGCGGCTTCGATCACAAGGCCGTTTGCAAAGTGTTGCTGGCCCATGGTTGCCTCAAGCCCAGTAAGGACCGAGAGTACGACGCAAAGCACCGATTACCTGGCCTTGGCCTCTCCTGGTGCTATCACATCACACCCGCCATCATGGAGCTGGATGTGTAGCCAGTCGCCCGATATGTGCCCCCATGGATGGGGGCACATGGGGAGACGCTGGGGGCATATTGCCACCCTCACCAAAGCCCAAGGTGTCAAAGCCCTGGGCTTTTTGCTGTCCGGCGTGTGATGGGGGTCTGTGTGGTCGTGCTTGCTATGGCTTGGCCCTGTCTAGCCCGTACAGCCCGTAGAAGGTTGACGGTGCGCGCCGGGAGGGGCGCGCGGCGGGAATATATTCCGCGCTGGCATAGTTGAGCTGTTTGTGCGCAAACTGTCGTAATGGATCGCAGCACCAAGAAAGCAGGGTGGCATGGCCGGCATTGCACTAGATTGTCTGAAACCTGAGCGTAAATCGACATTGCAGGCTGTTTTGTTCCCAATGTTCCCAAGAGAAAACGACTGTTCCCAAGGCGTTTTGGGAACAAAATTACTCAGTGGTGACAATAAGTTGCATGGCTTTTTGGGGTTTGTTCCCAATGTTTCCAAGAAAAAAGGTCAATACCCGAAAGAAGGTGCGCAGGGTGTCGGGCTGAGCTGGTGTCATGCTATGCCATTCTGGAATGGGTGATGCATGCGAGCACCGGGGTACCCCCCCCATGTCGGGTCCTCCTGAGGGGCCTTGAATGCGGGTAATTCGAGCGGCCTTGCCGCGCTGTTCTGCGGGCTCCCTAAGGGGGTTAAGTGAAGGTGGGCGAGGCAGCAGGGCAGGGGGCAGCGAGGCGAACCGAGGCTGTCCACAAGCCGGTTTTTTGCATGTGCCCCCACTTTTGAAATTTATGCCCCCTAATGTGCCCCCAGATGCCCCCGGATTGCGGCACACTTCAATGCACCTCTGTGGACTATCAAGCGAGCGTTTCAGAGGGGAAAAAGAAAAAGGCCGGAAGCATACGAACGCTTGCGGCCTTGAATATGGTCCCCTCAGCAGGAATCGAACCTGCATCTAGCGCTTAGGAGGCACTCGTTCTATCCATTGAACTATGAGGAGACGCGGCGTTATTGTAAGCGGGTGCAGCGCCGCGAAACCGACACAAGCCGGCATCCGGGCGCTGCGCGCTCAATCCTTGCGCACCGTGTAGATCAAGTCGATGGCGCTTTTCTCTCCCGTCTGGCCGCGCAGCGTGAGGCGGCGCGACAGGTCGTAGAAGATGTACAGCGTGCCCATGGCGCCCGACAGACTTTGTTCGTAGGTGACGTACAAGTCCTTGGACAGGCGCTTGCCCAGCGTCAGCGCGGCGCCTTCGGCGGTGCTGTCGCTGCTGCTCGGGCCCTTGAAGCCGATTTCGTCCAGGCCCACGCGGCCGGCGAAGTTCTCGCTGGAGCCGCCGCCGCTGAGCAGGGCCAGGGCGGCCTGCTGCAGCAGCGCGGCTTCGGCGCCGCCCGCGGACGGGTCGCGGCCCATCACCACCCAGGAGAGCTTTTCGGCGTCGGGCATTTCCGGGTCGGAGTACAGGCGCACGCGCGGGTCGCTGGCCGATCCCGTGACCTGCACGCCGGCGCGCACGGTGATGTTCGGGCGTATGGCCAGAATGTCCAGCGAGGGGTTGTCGTAGCTCCCGTTGAAACGCACGATGCCGGTTTCCACGTCCAGCGACTGGCCCCAGGCGCGGTAGCGGCCCTGCTCGGTGCGCACTTCGCCGGTGATGCGCGGCGGCCCGCCCGGCAGCAGGGGGCCGAGCACGTCGAGCTGGCCGACCAGCCGGGTGGTGATGCCGAAGCCTTGCAGGGCGAAGTCGCGGCCCAGGTCCAGGGTCACGGCGATGTCCGGCGGCTTGGCGGTCTGGGCCTGGGCGCTGGCCTGACGGGCCTGGGCTTCCTGCTGCGCCTTGCGCGATGCGGCCGAGCGCACGACCACGTCGGAGTCTAGTGACGGGGCCGAGTCTTCGGGCAGCAGGATGGCGGCGCGGTCGGTAACCAGCTTGCCGCGCAGCACCCACTGGCCCTGGTCGAGCTTGGCCTGCAGGTTGCCGGACACGCTGAGCTGGCGGTCGGCGCGCACCAGTACCTGCAGCTTGCGGGCTTCGGCGTCGAACTGCATGTGCAGGCCCGAGCCTTCGCCCTGGCCGGCCTTGTCCCAGCGGATGCTGCCCGTGCCCAGCAGTTCGCCGCCGTCGGTCGGAGCGGCCGTGAGGTTGCCGCTATAGCCCAGAATGCGCGCGCTGCTGCCTTGGCCGCCTTCGAATCTGAGCTCGGTGATGTTGAGCTGGTTGCCGCCGAAGCTGCCCTTGAGGTGGCCGTTTTTCAGATCCACGCCATCGAGCAGCGAAGTGATGCCCAGGTGGTTGGCTTGCAGCGTGCCTTGCCAGCGCGGATCGAGGCGGCTGCCCGACAGCGTGGCGTCGGCGTTGAAGTTGCCCGAGGCGCGCCAGCCTGGCGGTGCGAACAGCGACCAGATGCCGACGTCGGGCATCTGGGCCGTGATCTTGCCGGCCAGCGGCGCGTCTTCGGGCCAGGTCCAGCCGTCGTCGCTGCGTGCCATGCGGCTGCTGAGCTGGGCCCGGGCGCTGCCCGCGCGTTCGCTGTCCCAGTCGAGCTGGGCCACGACTTCGTCGCCCTGGGCTTGCAGGCGCAGCTGGGCCTGCTTGATGCGGGCGCGCATGCCGGCGCTGCGCGCGGTCAGGGCGCGGGGGCGAGGGGCGCCGTCGGCCTTGTCGGCCGAAGGGCCGCTGCTGCGCACGATGGTGGTGGTGTTGCCGTCATCGATGGCGATGCGGATGTCGCCGTCGGCGCGTTCCAGCGTGGCGCTGGCCTGCAGCTTGGGGCCGGTGGTGTCCAGGTTCCAGTCGCCGTTGAGCCGCAGGTCGCCGCCTATGCCGGCCTTGGTCAATGGCCCGTCCTGGCCTTTGACGCCCAGGGCATCGACCCAGGCCAGGGGCACGGACAGCAGCTTGCCCTGGGTCTGCAGGCCCCATTGGCCCTTGGGCAGGGCGCGCGCGGTGGTGGCCTGCCATTCGATGCGGGCCTGGCCCTGGTAGGGCGCGGGCGGTGTCACGGTCAAGGCGCTGGCGCCGGCCTGGAACTGCGTGCTGCGCACGGTCTGGCCGGGGCTGCTCTGGCCCAGCGTCAGGGGCGACTGCAGTTGCAGCGCCCAGGGGCCGGGGAATTGCTTGCCCAGTTCGATCTGGGCCTGCAGGCTGGCGATGCGTGCCTGCCAGTCGGTGGCGGCGCCGCTGCGCAGCGTGGACAGGCCGGCCTGCAGGGCGGTGTTCAGCTGCAGGCTTTGCTCGCCTTGCTGGCCCTTGCCCTGGAGCTGGATCTGCGCCTGCTCGGGCGTGCCCTTGAGCTGGAGATTGAGCCCTTGCAGCGACAGGGCGCTGGCCGTGTCGCCCTGGGGCAGATAGCGCAGGGTGGGTACGGTCAGCTGGGCCTGGAGTTGCAGGCCCGAGGCGGCGGCGGGCAATTGCCCCGCGGGCGCCTGCAAGCGCTGCAGCAACCGGCCCCAGCCGCCTTGCCATTGCAGCGCGAGCTGGCCCTGGCCTTCGAGGCTGGCGCCGGGCAGTGGGTCGGCCATGGCGGGCAGGCTGCGCAGCCATTGCAGCAGGGCCGGGGCCGAGGCGATGGACAGATCGGCCTTGCCCGCGCCTTCGTCGCGGCCCAGTCGGCCGTCGACATCGAGCTTGCCGCCAGGCACCTGGGCCTGGGCACGGGCCGTGACCAGCATGGTTTTGGTGTCGACTTCCAGCCGGTTGCTGCGCAGGCTGGCTTGCAGCGCCTGGACATTGAGCTCGCTCAAGCGCAGCCAGGGCGCCTGCCACTCGCCCTTGGCGGCCAGGCTTTGCAGGCCCAGCGGTGCGGGCTTGCCGGCCGTGCGGCGCGCGGCCTGCAGTGCGGCGACAAAAGCCACGCGCTGGTCTTCGCCGGCCGTGGCCTGCAGATGGCCGCTCAGCGGGGCGGCGTCCAGCGTGCTGAACAGGTCGGCCGGGTTGAGCTGTTCCACGTCGGCGCGGCCTTCCACGGTCTGGGTCGCGGGCGTGAAGCGGCCTTGCACGGCCAGATGGCCAGCGCCTACGTCGATGCGGGAGTCGCGCAGTTCCCAGATGCCTTCGGCATAGCGGGCCTGGGCCTGGAGCTTGTCCACGGGCAGGTGCTGCTGGTCCCAGGGGCCGGGCTGGGCGTTTTGCAGCTGGGTTTGCAGGGCCCAGCTGCCGTCGGCTTCGGGGCCGGCCTGCAGGCTGCCGGCGAGCAGGGTGCGAGGTCCTTGGGGCCAGAAGCTGGCCACGTCGAATTGCTGGAACGTGGCCTGGGCCGATTCCAGCGGCTGCGCCAGCCAGGGCCGAACGACGGCCGTGGCATGGGCGCTGGGGGCCTGGGCGGAGCTGTCGCTGGGGGCCTTGGCGTCGGCCGTGATTTCCAGGCGGGCCGCTTCGGTGGCCAGCGTGCCCTTGATCTGGACTTCGGCCTCCACGGTCTGGCGGCGCTCCTGGCCGGGAATGGGTGCTTCCAGGCGGCCGGACAGCTGGGCCTGCAGTGCCATGGGCGCGTCGCCCTGCAGTTGCAGCTTGGCGCGGTAACTGCCGTCGGCCCAGTTCAGGCGGTCCACGTCGAGGTGGTGCTGGCTGCCGTCGTAGCGGTAGCTGCCCTGGAGCTGCTGGATCTCGGCGCGCGGCGTGCCGTTCCAGACCAGTTGGTCGATCTGGAAGGGCAACTGGATGCGCAGCGGCAGACGCAGCTGTTGCAAGGGCTCGGTCGGGGTCTCGTCAGGATTGGGCGTACTGGTGATTTCCAGGCGCTGGGCATGCAGCTCGCCCACCTGCACTTCGCGGCGCAGCAGCGGCTGCAGGCGCCAGGCGATGTCGGTTTTTTCGACTTCCACCGTGAGCGTGGGGCCGCGCCAGCGCAGCCAGCCGATGTGGCCGCCCTGGCGCAGCGTGCCGGACACGTCGCGCGCTTCCAGCGACTGTCCTTCGGGCAGCCAGCGGGCGACGCGGGTGATCAGCGTGGCCAGCGAGTCGGCCTGGCCGGCCCACCACCAGGCGCCGCCCAGTGCGACAACGAGCACCAGCAGCAAGCTGAGCAGCAGGCCGGCCAGCGCGCGCCAGGCGCGCCGCCAGCGGCTGCGTTGGGTCCGGGCCGCAGGAGTAGAGGCAGGCACGGGAGAGGGGGAAGGGGATGCAGTCGGCTCGGCCATGGATCAGAAAGTAAAGCCCAGGCGCAAGTGCAGGCGCAGGCGGTGGGTTTGAACGCCATAGGCGAGATCGGCCTGGACCGGGCCGACGGGGCTGCGCCAGCGAATGCCGGTGCCTACGCCCGCGCGCACGGTCAGCGCGTCGGTGTGGTCGGTGACCGTACCGGCGTCGAGGAACAGCGTGTTTTCCCAGTCGCTGGTGTTGCCGCGCACGGTGATGGGGCGCTGCCATTCGACGCTGCCCGAAGCCATGTAGCGCCCGCCCGTGACCTGGCCGTTGTTGGTGCGCGCACCGATGGATTGGTAGCTGTAGCCGCGCACCGTGGTGTCGCCGCCGGTGAGGAACAGCTGGGTGACGGGAATCTCCACGTCCTGGCGGGCGATCACGGCGCCGCCCGCGGCACGCAGTGCCAGCCGGCCGCGGCGGTGGGTGATGGCGTCGCGCTCGCCCAGCCCGATCAGCGTGAGCCAACGGGCCGAGACCCGGCCGAAGGGCTCGCGCTCCGGCGTCAGCGTCGTGCCGGCGCCGACTTCCCAGGCAAAGCCGAAGCCGGATGTGGGTGTCGTCGGGTTGTCGAAGTAGCGGCCGGTCCAGCCGTAGTTGGCGGTGATGGCCGAGGCCGACGGCGGGGCATCCGTGCCTTGCTGGCGCGCGTAGTCGTACTGCAGGTAGTAGTTGCGGTCGATGTGGTCTTCGCTGCGGATGCGGCCCGTGCGCAGTCGCAGGCTGGTGGTGTCGAAGTCGCCGGTCTGCTCGCGCTCGGCCTTGGCGCCGGCAAACCAGGCCCAGCCGGATTCCGCGGGCAAGGCGGTCCAGTTGGACGACAGCAGCGGGTTCTTGCTGTCGACATGGAGCTTGGTGACCGCGCGCCAGCCGATGCCGGGCAGGCGGTTGTTGATGTGGTCCACGCTCAGGCGAGGGCCGGTGTCGGTGCTCGCGCCCACGCCCAGCACCCATTTTTGCAACTGCGCTTCGCGCACCTGGGCGATCACCGGCGCGGTGATGTGGGTGTCGCCGGACCGGGCGGCGCTGGTGTCCAGCGTGAGGAAGACCGAGTCGTAGTAGCCGCTGCTGGCCAGTCGCTGCTGGGCATCGAGCAAATCCTGCTGGGCGTATTCCCGGCCTTCGGGCAGGCGCGCGATGCGGCTCGTGCCCTGCGTGTCGTAGCGTTTGCCGCCGTCTATGCGCAGCGGGCCGAAGGTATAGGCCGGGCCGGGCGCATAGGTCACCTCCAGCTCGGCGGTCTGCGTGTCGGCGTCGATGTCGGCCTGGCTGTGGGCGATGGCCGCCGTGGGGTAGCGGTGGGCGTGCAGGTTGCGCAGCCCCTGGCTCTTGGCGCTGCCCCAGGCGGCCTGGGTAAAGCGTTGGCCGGGCGCGAGCGGCCACTGCTGCTGTATCTGGGCGCGCTGCGCCGCGCCTGCGGCATCGTCGGCCGTGGGGCCGGAAAACGTCACCTGCGACCGTTCCACGTGGGCCGGCGGGCCGGGATCGACGTGCACGATCACGGTGTAGGGCACTGGCGCGTCTTCGGCAGCGTCCTGAATTTCCAGCGAAATCGTCGGGCTGAAATAGCCCAGGGTGCCGATCAGGTTGCGGATGTTGCCGTCGGCGGCGCCCAGCAGGCGTGACAGCTCGCGGCGCTTGAGGTCGGGCAGCTGGCGAAAGCGCTGCAGCTCCATGTGCTTTTCCAGCAGTTCGCGCACGTCATCGGGCGCCTGGACTTCCAGGGCGAAGCTGGCGACGCCGGAAGCGCTGCTGGCGGCCAGGGCATCCTGGGATTTTTCTTTGGACGGCAGCAGACTGCAACCGGACAGCAACATCGTCGTGGTCAAAAAAAACGCCGACCAGAGGGCCGGCGCTTGTGCGGGTGAGGGCTGGGGCATGGGCCTATTTTGACAGCAGCCGGATGGTGTCTTCCAGGCCTTTGAGTGATAAAGGGTACATGCGGTCGCTCATCAACTGCTGGATCACGCTGATGCTCTGGCGGTATTGCCACACGCCTTGCGGTTCGGGGTTGATCCAGGCGAAGCGCGGAAAGGCGTGGGTCAGGCGCTGCAGCCACTCGGCTCCAGCCTCCTCGTTGTTGTATTCCACGCTGCCGCCGGGCTGCAGGATCTCGTAGGGGCTCATGGTCGCGTCGCCCACGAAGATCAGCTTGTAGTCCTTGTTGTACTTGCGGATGATGTCCCAGGTGTCGAACTTCTCGGCGAAGCGGCGGCGGTTGTTCTTCCACATGTAGTCATAGACGCAGTTGTGGAAGTAGTAGAACTCCAGGTGCTTGAACTCGCTTTTCACGGCCGAGAACAGCTCTTCGACGCGCTTGATGTGCTCGTCCATGGTGCCGCCCACGTCCATCAGCAGCAGCACCTTGACGTTGTTGTGCCGCTCCGGAACCATCTTGATGTCCAGGTAGCCGGCATTGGCGGCGGTGCTGCGGATGGTGTCCGGCAGATCGAGCTCGAGTTCGTTGCCCAGGCGCGCGAACTTGCGCAGGCGGCGCAGCGCCACCTTGATGTTGCGCGTGCCCAGTTCCTGCTGGTCGTCGTAGTCGCGATAGGCGCGCTGCTCCCAGACCTTGACCGCGCTCTTGTTGCGCCCCGGCCCGCCGATGCGCACGCCGGCCGGGTTGTGGCCGCCATGGCCGAAGGGGCTGGTGCCGCCCGTGCCGATCCACTTGCTGCCGCCTTCGTGGCGCTCTTTCTGCTCTTCCAGGCGCTTCTTGAGCGTCTCCATCAGCTCGTCCCAGCCCATGGCTTCGATGGCCGCCTTTTCCTCGGGGCTGAGCTCGCGTTCGAGCAGCTTGCGCAGCCATTCCTGGGGCAGTTCCTTGGTCAGGTCGGCGACCATTTCCACGCCCTTGAAATAGGCGGCGAAGGCGCGGTCGAACTTGTCGTAGTGCTTCTCGTCCTTGACCAGCACGCAGCGGCTCAGGTGGTAGAAGTCGTCCAGGCTCCAGCCGTCCTCGCTTTTGGGCCCGACCACGCCGGCCTGCAAGGCTTCGAGCAGGCTCAGGTATTCCTTGACCGAGACCGGCAGCTTGGCCGCGCGCAAAGTGTAGAAAAAGTCAATCAGCATGGCATGGTTCTCTGGCCTGTGGGGCCGGGGGAGGAGGGCTGCTGCAGCCGTTCAAGCAGGCGGGCGCGCACGGGCGGCCACTCGGCGGCGAGCAGGCTGTACATCACGGTGTCGCGCACGCTGCCGTCGCGGCGCAGGGCATGGCCGCGCAGCACGCCGTCCTTGTGCGCGCCCAGGCGCTCGATGGCGCGCTGGCTGGCAGTGTTGAGATGGTCGGTGCGCCAGCCCACGACCTGGCAGCCCAGGGTGTCGAACGCATGCTGCATCAGCAGCAGCTTGGCGGCGGTGTTCACATGGCTGCGCTGCACGCTGCGCGCATACCAGGTCCAGCCGATCTCCAGGCGCCGCACGGCGGGCAGGATGTCGTGGTAGCTGGTGCAGCCGAGCACGCTGCCGCTGGTTGCGTCGACCACGGCCCAGGGCAGGCGCTCGCCGCGGGCCTGCATCTCCAGCGCATGGGCGATATAGGCCGCGGTGTCTTCGGGGCGAGGCACCGAAGTGATGCGCAGGTTCCACAGCTCGCCGTCGGCCGCGGCCGCGCGCAGCCCGGCTTCATGCTCCATGCCCAGGGGTTCGAGCCGCACGCCATGGGCTTGCAGCACGACGGACGCGGTGAAGGCGGCGGCGCTGGTCATGGTTCGTGTTTTTTGTTGCGCTCGCTGCGCCACAGGCGAGCGGCCTGCAGACCGGCGCCGCCGAGCAGACCGATCAGCACAATGGCGGCGAGCGTGGTCGGCCCGTAGCCGGAAGCGAACAGGTCCAGGCCCAGCAGTTTGCCCAGCCCGAAGCCGAGCAGGGCGCCGGCCACGAAGCCGGCGGCATCGGACAGGCCTTCCACCAGCAGTTGTCGTGCAGTCGCCATGTGTGTCTTTCGTGCCAATGTCAGCGGTTGCGCTGGTTCATGCTGACCAGCTTTTCAAACAGGCTCACGTCCTGTTCGTTCTTGAGCAGGGCGCCCACCAGCGGCGGCACCGAGATCTTGTTGTCGGCGCTTTGCAGCGCATCCAGCGGGATGTCTTCGGCCACCAGCAGCTTGAGCCAGTCGATGAGTTCGCTGGTCGAGGGCTTTTTCTTCAGGCCGGGCAGGTTGCGCACGTCGTAGAAGGTCTTCATGGCCGCGCCCAGCAGTTCGCCATGCAGCGTGGGGAAGTGCACGGCCACGATCTGGCGCATGGTGTCGGCGTCGGGGAACTTGATGTAGTGGAAGAAGCAGCGGCGCAGGAAAGCGTCGGGCAGCTCTTTTTCATTGTTCGACGTAATGAAAACCAGGGGGCGGTGCTTCGCCTTGATCATTTCCCGGGTTTCGTAGCAGTAAAACTCCATCCGGTCGATTTCGCGCAGCAAATCGTTGGGGAATTCAATATCGGCTTTATCGATTTCGTCAATCAGTAATGCCACGGGGTGGTCGGAAGTAAATGCCTGCCACAACACACCCTTAATGATGTAGTTATGAATATCCTTTACCCGTTCATCGCCCAACTGGCTGTCGCGCAGGCGGCTCACGGCGTCGTATTCATACAGGCCTTGCTGGGCCTTGGTGGTGGATTTGATGTGCCACTGCAACAGTGGCAGGTTCAGCGCCTGCGCCACTTCCTCGGCCAGCATGGTCTTGCCGGTGCCGGGCTCGCCCTTGACCAGCAGGGGGCGTTGCAGGGTGGAAGCCGCATTCACCGCCAGCATCAGATCCGGCGTTGCTACGTAATTTTGTGAACCTTGAAATTTCATGGCGGTATATCAGCGTAAGTATTGATGGGGAGGCCAGGTGGTTGCTGCCTATAATCATTTCGCTCCACAAGGCAAAGCACCTGCCGGAACTTCCAAAGGATTGTGCTCGCAAAATGAATCAGACTTTGACCACGATATTCGCCTTGGCTGTCGCCTGTGTGACCGGCACGGCCCAGGCTCAGGCCGTACAGGGTGACGCAAAAGCAGGAGCAGCCAAAGTTGCCATGTGCATTGGTTGCCACGGTATCGAAGGCTACCAGGCCAGTTTTCCCGAAGTGCACAAGGTGCCCAAGATCTCTGGTCAGGGCGCGGCCTATATGGCCGCTGCACTGCAAGCCTACCAAAAAGGCGAGCGCAAGCACCCGACCATGCGCAGCATTTCCGATTCGCTGACGGAGCAGGACATTGCCGATGTCGCGGCTTACTACGCGACCCACGTCAAGACGGGCAGCGCAGCCGCTCCCGCCAAGCCGACGCGCGAGCCCAGCGTGCAAGTGGCCGAGCTGCTCAAGCGTGGTGCCTGCGTCTCCTGCCATGGCGACAATTTCTCCAAGCCCATCGATGCCAGCTACCCCAAGATCGCGGGCCAGCATTCCGACTATCTGTACGTGGCGCTCAAGTCCTACACGATCGACAAGAACCCCCAGGTGGGACGCAGCAACGGCGTGATGGCCGGCATCGCCAAGCAGTTCAACCACCAGGAACTCAAGGCGCTCGCCGGCTACATCGGCAGCCTGGACGGCGAACTGCAGACCGTGCCGCAATCGAAGTTCCGCTGACACCCCCTGAGCCGCTTCGCGCTAGGCGCGCCCCGTCTTCCCCCTCTCAACCGACGGTGGAGGGGGATGGCAGCCTCGGTGCGGGGCGGCCCTTCCTCGCTGCCCCCTTGCTGGGGCGCGCCAGTTTCAAAGAAGCTCAGTCAGTCGTTGCTCTGCGCTGCACGCAGGCGATGTAGCCATCGCCATCGGGCGGGCGCCCGGCGCGCTGGCTTTCCCAGAGCATCTGCCCCAGGCATTCCATGGCCGCGTGGTGGGCCTCGTGCAGCGAGTCAAGGCGGCGGGTGAGCAACTCCACGGCCTGGCGTATGCCGCGCGGCTGGTCGATGCTGCACTGCTCGCTGATCGACAGGTGCATGGACAGGTGCAAGAAGGGATTGGTCTTGTCTGGCGTCTCGTCGTAATTGCGTGCGACGGCCGCGTCGGCATCGGCCAGGTCGGCAAAATACTCGGGGTGCTCGGCAATCCAGAGGCTGGCCAGGGTTTCGATGGCTTCCATGGGTGCCTGCGCGAGCATCTTGGCGCGCACACCGCAGAAAAAGCGCCGGACATCGGCTTGGGACGGGTTGAACATAATGGCGCGCAGCGTATCACGGGCGGCACGACCCGCGTGCGAGCAGGCCCGGCCCGGTTAGGCCCGGCCCGGCACTGGTTGGCGCGCAGACTTTAAAATTACCGATTCTGCGCACTCACACCCCTTTGCCTCATGGATCTGAATACCTGGCTGGCCTTTTTTTTCGCGGCATGGATCATCGCGGTGTCGCCCGGCTCCGGTGCGGTGCTGTCCATGAGCCACGGCCTGCTGTACGGCCTGCGCCAGGCGAGTCCGACCATATGGGGCCTGCAGCTGGGCCTGCTGCTGGTGCTGGTGGTCGCCGGCGTCGGCGTGGGTTCGCTGCTCGCGGCATCTCCGTGGGCGTTCAACGTGGTCAAGGTGGTGGGCGCGGTCTACCTGATCTATCTGGGCTGGTCGCAGTGGCGTTCCAGCACCGGCCCGGTGACCGAAGACAGTGCGCCGGCCACCGCTTTGAGCCTGCGCAGGCGCGTGCTGACCGGCTTTCTGACCAATGCCACCAACCCCAAGGGCATCATCTTCATGGTGGCGGTGCTGCCGCAGTTCATGACGCCCAGCCGCCCGCTGTGGCCGCAGCTGCTGATCCTGGCCGCGACCATGCTGGCCATAGACACCACCGTGATGCACGGCTACGCCGCCAGTGCCAGCGCCTTGCGCCGCCTGATGCGCAGCCCGCGGGCCCTGCGCATCCAGAACCGGGTATTCGGCGGCTTGCTGATGGCCGTGGGCTGCGGCCTGTTCTTCGTGCAGCGCGCTGCGCCCGTATAGCGCGGACTGGGGTCATCCCGAGCCTGTCGCGCGCCAGACAAGCGCGCCGGCCCCGGCCCCCTACAGTGGGCTGATGCGTACTTTTCAATCCTATTCCGAAGTGCTGTCCTGCCTTGGTCAGGAAGTGGCCGTGACCGACTGGCTCACGATCACCCAGCAACAGATCAACCTGTTCGCCGAAGCCACGGGGGACCACCAATGGATCCATGTGGACGAGAAGCGCGCGGCCGAAGGGCCGTTTGGCACGCCTATCGCCCACGGCTTCCTGACGCTGTCCCTGCTGCCGAAGTTCTTTGAAAGCGCTTTCAAGATTGCCGGCACGCGCATGGGCGTGAACTATGGCCTCAACCGGGTGCGCTTCACCGCGCCCGTACCCGTGGGCAGCCGCCTGCGCGCGCACATGACGCTGCAGGAAGCCGAGCGTGTGGAGCCCGACGGTCTGCAGATGACTTGGCTTGTGAGCATTGAGCGCGAAGGCAGCGACCGGCCGGTATGCGTGGCCGAGTCCGTGACCAGGAGTTATGGGGCAGCGCCCTGATCCGTCGGGTTGGTGTCGAGCGCTCCAGCGAAACCTGACTGGCGCCAGGCTTCGAAGACGCTCACGGCCACGGCGTTCGATAGGTTGAGGCTGCGCTGGCCGGGCAACATGGGCAGGCGCAGGCGCTGTGCGGGCGCGAAGCTTTCGCGCAAGGCCAAGGGCAGGCCGCGCGTTTCCGAGCCGAAGACCAGCCAGTCGCCGGGCTGGAATACGTTCGAATGCAAGGGGCTGCTGCCGTGCGACGTCATGGCAAACATGCGGCCGGGGTCCGGCTGCTCGTCGCGCAGGAAAACCGTCCAGCCTGCGTGGCGTTTGACCTGGGTGTACTCGTGATAGTCCAGGCCGGCGCGGCGCATGAGCCGGTCTTCCATGGAAAAGCCCAGCGGCTCTATCAGGTGTAGCGTGCAGCCGGTATTTGCGGCCAGGCGGATGACATTGCCCGTGTTCGGGGGGATCTCGGGTTCGACCAGAACGATGTGAAACATATCTTCCTATTGTCATGGCACGCGCAGCGTGCGCGCGACAACCATGGCGCAGATATGGATGGCGCCGGCCTGGCGCAGGGCTTGGGCAGCGGCATCCAGCGTGGCGCCGGTGGTCAGGATGTCGTCCACCAGTATCACCTTTTGCCCCAGAACTTGCGACCGGCGTTGCGCCGGAACCTCGAAAACCCCGCGCAGATTGCCCAGCCGCTGGGCCCGTTGCAGGCCGCTTTGTGCCGGTGTGTGGCGTGTGCGCTGCAGCAGCTCGGTGGCGCAGGCCGGAGCCCCCTGGTGCCGGGCCAGGGCCCGCGCCAGCAGCGCGGCCTGGTTGAAACCCCTTTCGCGCAGGCGCTCGCGTGACAGTGGAACCGGCACGATCAGCGTGGCCGCGGCCAGCGCCGCTGCCGCGCCGGGCGTGCGGGCCAGCAATTGCGCCAGCGCATGGGCGGCGCCCGGGTCCTGCTGGAACTTGAACTGCATCAGCAGTGCCGACCAGGGATAGCCGTAGTCCACCGCGGCCAGGGCGGCGTCGAAAGCCGGCGGCGCGCGCAGGCAGGCGCCGCATTCGAGCGCATCGCCCGTCAGCGGCAGGGCGCAGTGCCGGCAACGGGCCTGCGCGCCGGCCCAGCGGGCGGCGCAGTCGTGGCAAATGCGCTGGCTGGGCCAGCTGTGGCAGATGCTGCACTGGCTGGGCAAGGCCTGCCGTGCCTGCGCCAAAGTCTGTTCCAGCCAGAAACCAGGGCGGAAAAACATGGCCAGCACTATACGTCGGACTCCGTGCGCCCGGCGCGTTTTTTCGCGCTGTGGCCCAATGTGCGCTGCTTAGAACGTGTTCAAGGTCTTTTCCGGGGTTGCGCATGCAGTCCACGGCGCGTCCTTCTAGGCGCACGCTGCAGCCCATACGTCAGTATGGGCAAAGTGGGCACGTTCTTGCTGGAATGTTCCGTCCTGTTGTTTGCCTTGCTGGCTGTTTGTATGTCCGATCTGCTTCCTCCCACCATCGATCCCGTGGCCGCCGCGCGCTGGCATGCTGCCGCGCCGGCCTTGTCGCCCTGGCTGCACGAAGAGGTCGCGCGGCGCATGGAAGAGCGCCTGGAGTGGATCGTGCAGGCGCCCAAGAACTGGTGCCACTGGGAGCCGGTGCGCGGCGGGCTGCAGGCCCACCGCCTGTTGGCCACGCGCTACCCCCAGGCCGGAGTGCAAGTCCATGAGGACGCGCCGCGGCGTGCTGCCGTGGCCCGGGAACAGCTGGGTCAGCGCTGGTGGCAGCCGGCGCGCTGGATGGGCGGAGCGGTGCAATTCGGCGCGCCCCAGCCCGCCAGCGTCGACATGCTGTGGGCCAATATGGCGCTGCACACGGCGGCCGATCCGCAGCAGCTCATCGGCCAATGGCACCGCGCCCTGGCCGTGGACGGCTATGTGATGTTCTCCTGCCTGGGTCCCGACACCCTGCGCGAGCTGCACGCGGTCTATGCCGATCTGGGCTGGCCGCCCGCAGGCCATGCGTTCACCGACATGCATGACTGGGGCGACATGCTGGTACAGGCGGGATTCTCCGAGCCGGTGATGGACATGGAGCACATCACCTTGACCTTCGCCAGCCCCAAGCGCCTGCTGCAGGAGCTGCGCGAGCTGGGCTGCAACCTGCATCCGGCCCGCTTTGCCGGTCTGCGTGGGCGCGGCTGGCAGCAAAAGCTCGAAGACGCGCTGCAGCAGCGGCTGGCGTCGCCGGCGCACGGCGGCCAGCTGGCGCTGACGTTCGAAATCGTCTATGGCCACGCCTACAAGCCCACGCCCAAGCTGCGTGTGAGCGAAAGCAGCGCCGTGTCCCTGGAAGACATGCGCGCGATGTTGCGCGGCGGGCGCAACCCGGGTTTGCGCTAGTCTGAATGTCGCTTTCTGGTCATTGATTTGGCTCAACGCCGACATACAATTTTTGTACTGAATATAAAGAGCTTTCCCTGCGCACCTCACTTTTCGGCAGGGAAGGCACCCTCGGCCTTGCTGCCGCGATGGGAGACAAAAATTGGTGTTTCGCTTTGCCATGGGGTTGGGCCAGCGGGTTGAATGGCGGCTGGTTCGCGAGTTTGATTTACACCGTCCGATACGGGCTGGCGCCGCTGCCGTCGTTGCGCTGCTTTGGGCCGCGGCATGGAGCCGTTGCTTTTCTTTTCAGGCGATCCGTTCTGGGTCGCCGTTTTTTCTTCCCCTGAGCGTTGCTGCCCCCGATTGGCGGGCGCTGACGCGCCATGCTTTTGAAGCCGGGCGCGCGCTGTTTTCTGTTCCTGCCCTGGCTGCGCGCGGAGGGCGCGCAGTGGGTGCTGGCCGGTCTGCCCTGGCCAGCGGGCGCTGCTGACCGGGTGCGCGCACCCGGGTCGGGCTGGCGTGCTGCCCAGGCGCCGGTCCCGTCGATTGGATAACTTGAGGCTTAGACGTAAGTGAGAACTATGAAAAGCATTTCCTCCAAGCTGGCATCTCTTGTCACCATGGCCGGCGTTTGGGTGGCCACGGCAGCCCATGCCGTTCAGGACCTGCCGGGCGGCCCGGCCGTGAACCAGCTCAATCTGCACCCCGCGGTGACGCGCATCGCGCAGGAACAGCAGTACCTGCACTGGATGATGCTGATCATCTGCACGGTGATCTTTCTCGGCGTGTTCGGGGTGATGTTCTATTCCATCTGGAAGCACCGCAAATCGCGCGGCCACAAGGCGGCGAACTTCCACGAATCGGTCACGGTCGAAGTGCTGTGGACCATCGTCCCCTTCATCATCGTGATCCTGATTGCCCTGCCGGCGACCAAGGTGCTGGTGGCGCAGAAAGACACGACCAACGCCGACCTGACGATCAAGGTCACGGGCTACCAGTGGAAGTGGGGCTATGACTACATCAACGGCGAAGGCGAAGGCATCGGCTTCGTCTCCACGCTCGACAGCAGCCACCGCGCGATGTCGGACAGCGGCAATGTGACCGACGCCCCGGCCGACTACCTGCTCAAGGTCGACCACCCGATGGTGGTGCCGGTCGGCAAGAAAGTGCGCGTGATCACCACCGCCAACGACGTGATCCATTCCTTCATGGTGCCGGCCTTCGGCATCAAGCAGGACGCGATTCCGGGCTTTGTGCGCGACACCTGGTTTCGCGCCGACAAGGCCGGCGACTACTACGGCCAATGCGTGGAGCTGTGCGGCAAGGAGCACGCCTACATGCCCATCCACGTGAAAGTCGTGGAGGCCGCGGAATACAGCAAATGGGTGGACGGGCAGCGCAAGCTGGCCGCTGCCAAGCTCGACGATCCGACCAAGGTCTGGGACCTGGCCGACATCGTCAAGCGCGGTGAAAAAGTCTATGCCGCCAACTGCGCGGCCTGCCACCAGGCCAACGGCAAGGGCGCGGGTCCGATCAAGCCACTGGACGGCTCGGCCGTGGTGCTGAACACCGACCACAGCCAGCAGCTCCACATCCTGCTCGCGGGCGCGGCCGGCGGTGCCATGCCTTCCTGGAAGCAGCTCAGCGATACCGACCTGGCCGCAGTCGCCAGCTACACCAAGAATGCCTGGTCCAACCAGACCGGACAGCTGGTGCAGCCGTCTGAAGTCGTCGCTGAACGCAAGAAGTAAGCCGGCCCCAACGTACCGAGGAATCGAAGATGAGCGCAGTTATTGATACACATGGGCCGGCAGCAGGCCATTCGGACCACGCGGGCCACGACGACCACCACCATGCGCCGCCTACGGGCTGGCGCCGCTGGATGTATGCGACCAACCACAAGGACATCGGCACGCTGTACCTGTTGTTCTCGTTCACCATGCTGATGGTGGGTGGCGTGTTGGCCATGCTGATCCGAGCCGAGCTGTTCCAGCCCGGCCTGCAGCTGGTCAACCCCGAGCTATTCAACCAGCTGACCACCATGCACGGCCTGATCATGGTCTTCGGGGCCATCATGCCGGCCTTCGTGGGCTTTGCGAACTGGATGATTCCGCTGCAGATCGGCGCGTCCGACATGGCCTTCGCGCGCATGAACAACTTCAGCTTCTGGCTGATGGTGCCGGCCGGCATCATGCTGGTGGGCTCGTTCTTCATGCCTGGCGGCGCTCCGGCCGCGGGCTGGACGCTGTATGCGCCGCTCACGCTGCAAATGGGCCCGTCCATGGACACCAGCATCTTCGCGATGCACGTGCTCGGCGCCTCGTCCATCATGGGCTCGATCAACATCATCGTCACCATCCTCAACATGCGCGCACCCGGCATGACCTTGATGAAGATGCCGATGTTCGCCTGGACCTGGCTGATCACGGCCTACCTGCTGATCGCCGTGATGCCCGTGCTTGCCGGCGCCATCACCATGACGCTGACCGACCGCCATTTCGGCACCAGCTTCTTCAACCCCGCTGGCGGCGGCGACCCGGTGATGTACCAGCACATCTTCTGGTTCTTCGGCCACCCCGAGGTCTACATCATGATCTTGCCGGCCTTCGGCATCGTCAGCCAGATCGTGCCGGCGTTTGCGCGCAAGCCGCTGTTCGGCTACGCCTCCATGGTCTACGCCACGGCGTCCATCGCCATCCTGTCCTTCATCGTCTGGGCGCACCACATGTTCACCACCGGCATGCCGGTGACGGGCCAGCTGTTCTTCATGTACGCGACCATGCTGATCTCGGTGCCCACGGCCGTGAAAGTGTTCAACTGGACGGCGACCATGTGGCGCGGCTCCATGACCTTCGAGACGCCCATGCTGTTCTCGGTGGGTTTCATCTTCGTGTTCACCATGGGCGGTTTCACCGGCCTGATCCTGGCCATGGCGCCCATCGACATCCAGCTGCAGGACACCTATTACGTGGTGGCCCACTTCCACTACGTGCTGGTGGCGGGCTCGCTGTTCTCGATGTTTGCCGCCTACTACTACTGGAGCCCGAAGTGGACCGGTGTGATGTATTCCGAAACGCGCGGTCGCATCCACTTCTGGGGCTCGCTGGTGACTTTCAACATCACCTTCTTCCCCATGCACTTCCTGGGCCTGGCCGGCATGCCGCGCCGCTATGCCGACTATCCGATGCAGTTCGCCGACTTCAACATGCTGGCTTCCATCGGTGCTTTCGGCTTCGGTCTGATGCAGGTCTACTTCTTCCTCTTCGTGGTCGTGCCAGCCATGCGCGGCAAGGGTCCCAAGGCGCCCCAGCGCCCATGGGAAGGCGCCCAGGGCCTGGAATGGGAAGTGCCGTCGCCCGCGCCTTTCCACACCTTTGAAACGCCGCCCAAGCTCGATGCCACGGCCACGCGCGTGATCGGCTGAAATGAAGCACCCCCTGAGCCGCTTCGCCGGATGGCCGGCCCCGGCTTCCCCCTCTCAACCTTCGGTGGAGGGGGACGGCACCATCGCTGCGGGGCGGCCCTTGCTCGGCGCCCCTGAGTTGGGTCGCGTCGGTTTCAAGGGCTGTGGACGAGGCAAGGTCATCATGGATAACTGGGGGAATTGGTAATGTCACCTGATCAACGTAAAAGCAACCTGCGCCTGGCACTGATCCTGGCTTCGATTTCCGCCGTTTTCCTGGCGGGTTTCGTGGCCAAGATCCTGTGGCTGGGCTCGCAGTGAACATCGGAGGTTCGCCGTGGGTGTGCGCCAGGAAAATCTGAAGATGGTGGGCAAGCTGGCGGTGATTGCCGTCGGCATGTTCGCGTTCGGCTATGCGCTGATTCCCATCTACAAGCATGTCTGCGAGGCGCTGGGCATCAATATCCTGGCCTTGTCCGAGCGCCAGGTGCCGGGTAACGGCCAGGCCGGCCCGAACGTGCGGCTGCCTGGCAACAGCCAGGTCGACCTGAGTCGCACCATCACCGTGGAGTTCGATGCGAACGCGCGCGGCCCCTGGGACTTCAAGCCTATGCAGCGGTCCGTGCAAGTGCATCCGGGCGAGCTGGCCGTGGTGCAGTACGAGTTCACCAACGTGCAGAACCGGCGCATGGCCGCGCAGGCCATTCCCAGTTATGCCCCGCACCAGGCCGCGGCCCATTTCACCAAGCTCGAATGCTTTTGCTTCACCCAGCACACGCTGGAGCCGGGCGAGAAAAAGGAGTGGCCCGTGGCCTTTGTGATCGACCCGCGGATTTCCAAGGATGTGAAGACCATTACGCTGTCCTACACCTTCTTTGAAGTCGGTGGCAAGACACCGGCGGCCCCGGCCGGCACGGTGGCGCATCAGGCGGCGCCGGCACTGCCAGCAAAGGACGCGGCCTTATGACGGAACCTGAATCGGAAAAAAAGGGCTCGGTGCTGCGCACGGCGCGGGCCTTGCTGTGGGCGCTGCTGGGTGTGCGCAAAGGCAGCGACTACCAAAAAGACGTTGAAAACATCACTCCGCTGCAAGTGGTAGTGGGGGGGCTGGTGGCCATTTTCATACTGGTGGCCGGCCTGATCTTGATCGTGAACTGGATCGTTTGAGCGCCCCGGAGACAGGGCTGCAGACGGACACAAGGACCTAGAGAGTCAGGAGCTGGAAATGAGTGGAACTACCCAAGGCGCAACACCGTACTACTACGTGCCCGGCGAGTCGCGCCATCCCATCATGGGAGCGGCCGGCCTGTTCTTTATGATCCTCGGCGCAGGCTTCTGGATCAATGGCCACGAATGGGGCAAGTGGAGCCTGTGCTTCGGTCTGGCCTGGTGGCTGGTCGTGCTCTACCAATGGTTTCGCGACGCCATCCATGAAAGCGAAAGCGGGCTGTACGGCCGCAAGATCGACCAGTCCTTCCGCTGGAGCATGAGCTGGTTCATCTTTTCGGAAGTGATGCTGTTCGGCGCCTTCTTCACCGCGCTGTGGTGGGGGCGGGTGCACTCGGTGCCGGCCTTGGGCGGACTCGAGAATGCCTTGCTCTGGCCTGACTTCAAGGCGATCTGGCCCAGCGTGGCCGCAGGCATCACGGCCTCGCCCACCAACACTGTGGAGCCGTTCCAGACGGTGGGTCCTTTCTGGCTGCCGACCATCAACACCGCCTTGCTGTTGACCTCGGGCGTGACGCTGACCATTGCCCACCACGCCCTGCGTGAAAACCAGCGCAGCCGCACGATTGGCTTCATGTGGGCCACGGTGGCGCTGGGCTTCACTTTCCTGTGCGTGCAGATCTACGAGTACTACCACCTCTACACGGCCCTGAACCTCAAGCTGTCCTCGGGCATCTTCGGCTCGACCTTCTACATGCTCACGGGCTTTCACGGCTTCCACGTGTTCGTCGGCATGCTGATGCTGTTCTTCATCACGCTGCGCCTGCAAAAAGGCCACTTCACGGCCGACAAGCACTTCGGCTTCGAAGGCGCGGCCTGGTACTGGCACTTTGTGGACGTGGTCTGGCTGGGCTTGTACGTGCTGGTCTATTGGATGTGAACTTAAGGCACCCCCTGAGCCGCTTCGCGTCTTCCCCCTCTCAACCTTCGGTGGAGGGGGACGGCAGCCTCGGTGCGGGGCGGCCCTTCCTCGCTGCCTCCTTGATGGGCTGCGCCGGTTTCAAATGCCGTGACCTGTGCCAAAGGCCGTTCGCCCTTAGCCTGTCGAAGGGGGGATGGCAGGTCGGGGAAAGTGGATAAGCTCTCAGCGTGTAATTGGTAGGCCAGTGGGCTGTATGTAGCCCAGCTTCCAGCTGACGAGCAGGCAGACGAACAGCAGCACCGAGATCAGCACGCGCAGCGCGAGCGCGCGGGCCATCTGGCGGCTGCGGCGGCGGTTGTCTTCGGGGCTGATTTCGCCCGCTTGCTCGGTACTGCCGCTAGGGCGGCGCATCATGAAGAACAAGGCGCTGCCCAGGCTGGCGAGAATTGCCAGGAAGGCCAGGACGATAAGGATTTTCATGGAGACCATTATCTGGTGACTACAGGTACAAGACCAGCGGGTCGACCAGGAGGGTGGCGTTTTTGGCTCATCACCTGCGCAGCCGTGGCAGGCATTGCCGGCACTGCGGCACTGGGCCGTTGGCAGCTCGATCGTGCGGCCCAGAAAGAGGCCCTGGCCGCCGCCATCGAAGCCCGTGGCGCGCAGGCGCCGCTCGCCGGCCCGGCCCTGTTGCAGGCCTTGACGGCTCCCGCGTCCGATCTGGTGCATAGGCCCGTGGTGCTGCAAGGCCGCTGGCTGGCGCAGCACACGCTCTACCTGGACAACCGGCAAATGCACGGGCGTCCCGGATTTTTCGTATTCACGCCGCTGGAGTTGGCGCTGCCGGCCCTGGCGGGCCGCGCGCCGGTGGTGCTGGTGCAGCGCGGCTGGATTCCGCGCAACTTCCAGGACCGCACGGCGCTGTTGCCGGTGGACAGCCCCGCGGGCGTGGTGGAGGTGTCCGGGCGGCTGGCCTTGTCGCCCCCTCGGCTGTATGAATTGGCACCCGGGGCAGACCCTGTTTCACAAACGTCGCGTATCCGACAGAATCTGGACATGGGCCACTTGCGGGCCGAAACCGGCTTGCCGCTGCTCGACGTGAGCGTGGTGCAGACGGGGGCGGACAGCGAAGGCCTGCAGCGCGACTGGCCCCGCGTGGAGGCTGGCGTGGACAAGCACTACGGCTATGCATTTCAATGGTTTGGACTCAGTGTCCTGATGGCGGTTCTCTATGTCTGGTTTCAATTCGTCCGACGCTTCCTTGGCCAGCGCAAGCCGCCCGCCGTCTGAGGGCGCCGCGCCCCAGCCGCTGGGCCTGAGCGTGCACGGTCTTCCGCCCGCGGGCGAAGCCTTGCAGGCCGTGCAGCGCACGCGCTCCGGCCGCTGGCAGATGATGACCTTGCTGCTGGTCTGCGCGGCTCCGGTGATCGCTTCCTACTTCACCTATTACGTGATCCGTCCCGAGGGGCGGCGCAATTTCGGCGAGCTGATACAGCCGCAGAAACCGTTGCCAGAAATTTCGGCGCAAACGCTGGACGGCAAGACCGTGCCCTTGGCGTCGCTCAAGGGCCAGTGGTTGCTGGTCAGCGCGTCCGGCAGCCAATGCGATACCCGCTGTCAGGAGCACCTGTACCTGCAGCGCCAGTTGCGCGAGAGCCTGGGCCGTGAAAAGGACAGGCTGGACTGGGTCTGGCTGGTCACCGATACGGCTGCGCCGCCTGCGGCGCTGGCGTCAGCGCTGGCCCAGGCCCAGGTGCTGCGGGTCGATGCGCAGGCGCTGGCCGCCTGGCTGGAGCCGGCGGCCGGTCAGCGCCTGGAAGACCACCTGTATGTGGTCGATCCCTTGGGTCATTGGATGATGCGCATGCCGGCATCGCTGGACAAGGCCAGCGCCGCCAAGGCCAAGAGCGACCTGGAGCGGCTGCTGCGCGCCTCCGCGTCCTGGGACCAGGCCGGCCGGCCTGACCCCGCCCCGCCGCTGCGCTAGTCCGCTTTTCCAGGTTGTTTTGAACCGAGTCCCCGCATGAGCCTAGCTGTCCCCCTTTCCGCGCCATCGCGCATGGCCCAGTTTTACGCGCTGACCAAGCCGCGCGTGGTGCAACTGATTGTTTTCTGCGCGCTGATCGGCATGGTGCTGGCCGTGCCGGCCTGGCCCTCGATGGCCGAACTGGGGCGCATGGCCGTGGCCTGTGCCGGCATCTGGCTGGTGGCCGGTGCCGCCGCCGCTTTCAACTGCCTGGTCGAGACGGGCATCGATGCCAAGATGAAGCGCACGGCCTGGCGGCCCACGGCCAAGGGTGAGCTGTCGCACGTGCAGGCGCTGGTGTTCTCCGCGCTGCTGTGCGCCGCGGGCTCGGCGCTGCTGTATGTCTGGGTCAATCCGCTGACCATGTGGCTCACGCTGGCCACCTTTGTCGGCTATGCCGTGGTCTATACGGTGATCCTCAAGCCGCTGACGCCGCAGAACATCGTCATCGGTGGAGCGTCAGGGGCCATGCCGCCGGTGCTGGGCTGGGCGGCCATGACCGGTCAGGTTGGGCCCGAAGCGCTGATCCTGTTCTTGATCATCTTCCTCTGGACGCCGCCGCATTTCTGGGCCCTGGCCCTGTACCGGGTGGAAGAATACCGCCAGGCCGGCCTGCCCATGCTGCCCGTGACGCACGGCAATGAATTCACCCGCTTGCAAGTGTTTCTCTATACGCTGGTATTGTTTGCCGGGTGCCTCATGCCGTTCATCTTCGGCATGAGCTCCTGGTTGTATCTGGCCGCGGCCGTGGTGTTGGGTCTGGGTTTTTGCGCCTATGGCTTTCGCCTGTGGCGCAATTACTCGGATGCACTGGCCCGCAAGACCTTTCGCTTTTCCCTGATCCACTTGAGCCTGCTGTTCACGGCCTTGCTCGCGGATCACTATATTTATTGAATGACTATGGACAAACGACGTGTACTGAAGCTGATGCTGGCCACGACCCTGGGCACGGGCGCCGTTGGCTGGCTGGCCGGCTGCTCCCGGGAAGAAAAAGTGAGCTTTCAAGGGGTGGATGTGACCGGCGCCGAATATGCGCGCGACTTCTCTTTGCCCGACGCCAACGGTCAGCTGCGGACCCTCAAGGACTTTGCGGGCAAGGTGGTGGTGGTTTTCTTCGGCTACACCCAGTGCCCCGATGTCTGCCCCACGACGCTGCAGGAGCTGGCCGAAGTCAAGCAACTGCTGGGCGCCGATGGTGAGCGCCTGCAGGCGATCTTCGTCTCGCTCGACCCCGAGCGCGACACGCCGGAGATGCTCAAGGCCTACATGGGCAACTTCGATCCCAGCTTTGTGGCCTTGCGCGGCACGCCCGAGCAGACCGCGGCGATCGCCAAGGACTTCAAGATCTTCTACAAGAAGGTCGAAGGCCAGACGCCGCAAACCTATACCCTGGACCATTCGGCCGGCAGCTACGTGTACGACCCCGCAGGCCGTCTGCGGGTCTATGAACGCTACGGCAGCGGCCCGCAGGTCGTGGTGTCCGACGTGCGCACTTTGCTTTCCGAGAAGAGCTGAGTCCGGATCAGCTGTTACCTCACATGAATGGGCCCTTTGGGGCCCATTTTCATTGGGCGGAGATGTTCTGGCTGCGGATGATGTCGCCCATCACCTTCACATCCGTGCGGATGCGGTTGGCCAGGCCTTCGGACGAGGTGCCGGCGATTTGCCAGCCTTGGGCAAACAGCTTGGCGCGAACGTCGGGGCTGCGCGCGATTTCGCTGAGCAGCGTTTCCAGGCGCCGGACCACGGGCTGGGGCAGCGAGCGCGGCGCCGCCACGGCGTTCCAGATTTCCATCTGGTAGTTGGCAATGCCGGCTTCGGCCAGGCTGGGGTACTCGGGCACCAGCGTGGAACGGCTGGTGGACGTCACGCCGATCACGCGCAGCTTGCCCGCACGCGCCTGGGCCGCGGCCATGGCCGGGGGCAGCAAAGCCATCTGGATTTGCCCGCCAATGATGGCGTTGATCACCTGCGGATTGCCGGGGTAGGGAACGTGCACTGGAGCGATGCCGGCACGCGCCTTGAGCAGCTCCATGCCGATGTGGGCGACGGTGCCTATGCCCGGGCTGCCATAGCTCCACTGGTCGCCGCTGGCGCGCGCGGCCGCGAAGAATTCGGCGGCCGTGTGGCCTGGCGTATGGATGGAGGCGGCCAGCACCAGCGGTGCGGTGGCAATCAGGCTGACCGGCTGCAAGTCCTTGAGCGGGTCGTAGCTGGTTTTGGGATTGATCAGCTTGGCGATGGTCATGTTGCCATTGATCATCAGTCCCAGCGTATGGTCATCGGTGGCACGGGCGACCGCATCGGCGCCGATGTTGCCGCCGGCACCGACCTTGTTTTCGACCACCACGGGCTGGCCCAGCAGCTTGGCCAGCGGCTCGGCCAGAGTGCGCGCGACCAGATCGGGGGACGATCCGCCGGGAAAGCCGACCACCAGCTTGACGGGGCGGCTCGGCCAGGCGGCGGGGCCGGCAGCCTGTGTCGGCATGGCTGCGGCACCTGTCACGGCGGCCGCCCAGGTGAGCACCGTGCGGCGGCTTGGCGTGGAAATCATGGAGAACTCCTCTGGTAACTGATCATGGGGGCGGCCCGGCGATGAAAAAAGCGCACAGCCTGTAAAGGCGGTGCGCTGATTATCCCCGGCGGGCAGGGCAGGTCAGGCGTATTCGGCCAGCGTCTTCTTCATCTTCTTCATGGCGGCCGATTCGATCTGGCGGATGCGCTCGGCGCTGACGCCATAGACCGCGGCGAGTTCGTGCAGTGTCATGCCGCCCGAGCCGTCGTCGTTGACTTTGAGCCAGCGCTCTTCGACGATGCGCCGGCTGCGCTCGTCCAGGCCGTTCAGCGCCAGGCTGATGCCGTCGGTGGCCAGCGCGTCGCGCTCGCGCGACTCGATCATGGCCGTGGGCTCGTGCGCGCCATCGGCCAGGTAGGCGATGGGGCCAAAAGCGTTCTCGCCGTCATCCGAAGGCGACGGATCCAGCAGTACATCGCCACCCGACATGCGGGTTTCCATTTCGATGACTTCTTCGCGCTTGACGTTGAGTTTTTGCGCGACGGTGTCGATCTCGAGGGCGCTGAGCGTGTCGCGGTTCGTGTTTCCATCGAGCGCAGCGGCATCGGCCTTGAGGCCTTGCTTCATCGAGCGCAGGTTGAAAAACAGCTTGCGCTGGGCCTTGGTCGTGGCCAGCTTGACCATGCGCCAGTTCTTGAGGATGTACTCGTGGATCTCGGCCTTGATCCAGTGCATGGCGTAGCTCACCAGGCGCACGCCCTGTTCGGGGTCGAAACGCTTGACGGCTTTCATCAGGCCGACGTTGCCTTCCTGGATCAGGTCGCCGTGGGGCAGGCCATAACCCAGGTATTGGCGGGAAATGGCCACGACCAGACGCAGGTGAGACATCACCAGGCGGCCGGCAGCGTCCAGATCGCTGTTGTTCTTGAGGCGGTGGGCGTAGTCCTGCTCTTCTTCCAGCGTGAGCATGGGAAGGCGGTTGACGGCCGTGATATAGGCGTCAAGGTTGCCCAGCGGGGGTACCAAAGCCCAGGGGTTGGTGGGCGTCAGAGTGGTCGTCGCAATGTTTCCGGATGTGGAGGTCATTGAAGTCCTTTCTTCCATACCTTCATGTTAGCAGTCTATTGGACAGAGTGCTAAGCCAGAAGTTCCTTAACCATGGACAGTCTGTGTCCACCGGGTCCACCCCCCGCCTCGCGGCGCCTGTGGGCCGTGCCATCGGCTTTCTTGCGGTGAGTCCACGGCATGACACTTTGATCTTGGTAAAGAAGGGGGGTGAAAAATGAAATTTTATGAGGCGGTGTGGCGGAATGGAAGTGAGACCATCCAAGCAGGAAAAATATTCATAAAATACAAAAATGAAGAACAGCCCTGAATTCCCGCCGCAAGAATATATTTTTTCAGACCAGATAGGGCATTTTCTGCGCCGTGCCTACCAGCGGCATACTGCGCTTTTCCAGCAATACATTCCAGATTCACAGCTGACGGCCGCCCAGTTCGTGGTGCTGAGTTCCATTCGTACCAATGACGGCAGTTCATTGGCGGATGTGGTCAAGGCGACGGTGATTGACCAGGCCACCATCCGTGGCGTGGTGGATAGATTGAAACAACGGGAGCTGGTCAGCGTGGACCACGATCGCATGGACAGGCGCAAGGTCGTGATCAAGCTGACGCAGGCCGGGCACGATCTGGTGACCGAGATGGAGCCTTTTGCGCAGCAGATCACCGAAAGCACTTATGGCAATCTCAATCCCGCCGAACGGCTGGCCTTGAATTTCCTGCTGCGCAAGATGCTGGAGGGCGGCGACGCCGCTTGATGGGTGCGCCGCACCACAAAAAAGAGCCGCCAGGGCATGCCCTGGCGGCTCTTTTTCAGTCAGTAGCCGGTCTCAATCCAGCACGCGGTT
This sequence comes from Acidovorax bellezanensis, assembly GCF_025421555.1. Classification (NCBI taxonomy): domain Bacteria; kingdom Pseudomonadati; phylum Pseudomonadota; class Betaproteobacteria; order Burkholderiales; family Comamonadaceae; genus Acidovorax; species Acidovorax bellezanensis. Next base: position 461,981 of record NZ_JAODYH010000003.1, on the reverse strand, counting down.
GCGCGATTCCACATCCACGGACCAGATCGCGATCGCACCCGCCACCAGCATGCTCGAGAGCACGGCCAGGGCCAGCGTGAAATGGGTGGCCATGATGGGGGCGATGATGGCGGGAGCGAACAGTCCGCCGAAGCGCGCGGTCGCGCCGGCCATGCCCATGCCGCTGGCACGCAGGTCGGTGGGATAGACCTCGGGCGTGAAGGCGTACAGCGCGCCCCAGGTGCCCAGCAGCGAGAAGCTCATGAGCAGGGTCGAGCCCACCACCACGATCGTCGAAGTGCCCAGGCTGTACAGCATGCAACCCACGGCGCTGAGCAGCAGGAAGCCGATCAGCGTGGGCTTGCGGCCCCAGCGCTCGACACCATAGGCCGACAGGGCAAAGCCCGGCAACTGCACCAGGGCCAGCACCACCAGGAATTCCTGGCCGCGCATGAAGCCGAAGCCGGAGCTGGCGAGCTTGATGGGCAGGTAGACGAACACGCCGTAGTAGGCAATCGAGATCAAGGCCCAGGCCATCAGCAAGCCTATGCTGCGGCGGCGCAGTTCCGAGGAGAACAGGGCAAAGATCGACTTGCGCTCCTGCAGTTCGGGTTGCAGCATGGGAATCTTGACATCCTTGCCGTTGACCTTGGCCACGCGTTCCAGCACCCGGCGCGCTTCTTCCGATTTGCCGTTGCGGTTGAGGAACATCGGCGATTCAGGAATGTAAAAACGCAGCACCACACCGATCAGCGCCGGGATTCCGGTCACAAAGAAGATCAGGCGCCAGGCATCGTCACCCCAGGCGACCGCGATCAGCGACAGCACCGCGAGGCAGATCGTGCCCACGGCCCAGAACGACTCGAGCAGCACCAGCCAGCGGCCACGCTTGTTGCTGGGCAGGAACTCGGCCATCATGGTGTAGTCGACGGGCAGCGTGCCGCCCACGCCGATACCGGTGACGAAGCGCAGGGCCAGCAGCCAGACCAGATCGGGTGCGAAAGCCGACGCGACGCCCGCGCAGGCGTCGATGACCACGGCCATCATCAGCACCGGGCGGCGACCGATGCGGTCCGCCAGCCGGCCGAACGCGAAGGCGCCGATCAGCATGCCGATGAAGAAGAAGGTGCCGGTGCTCAAGGCCTCGGGCATGGTGATGCCGAAAGTCTTGGCGATCGAGGGGGCGCTGAAGCCGATGGACAGCACTTGCATGGCATCCGCCAGCCATACCAGACCGAAAATCACAAAAAGCCGATATTGAAATTTTCCGACACCAGCTGTCTGGATGCCTTTCTCAACCGATATTAATGAAGATGACATGTAATATTTCCTTTGTGGGTCATTGCAATACTGTTGAACCGATATCCTGCAAGGCGGAAATTGAATGGCGTTGGCCTGTATTCGCGCCTTGATTTTTCATGGCGTCCGAATAATCCATTAATCGGATTTATGGAGCGCAGTCGTCAAGAAATGAGTGGTAGTGCGGATTGAATGCGTGGAGCCGATCTCAGAGGGACATATTCCGACTTTCATTCGCGTCACCGAGATCAATGCGGTAGGGCATGTGATGCGGCGCGCAGTTTGCTGATTGCCTTCGTTTCATGGGGCCAAGCGGGTTCCTCCGGTGCAAATCGTTCGCGCAAATAAGTCGTCAAATCCAGGATCTGGTTGTCGTCCAGGCTGTCCCTAAAGCCCGGCATATGGCCCAGCGCGTCATTGGCCGGCGTCTGGATGCCGTTCAGGATGATCTGGACCAGGTTGTCGGGACTGCTCGCATGCAGATTGGTGTTGAGCGCCAGCAGGGGCTTCACGCCAAACAGCGTCGGGCCGCTGCCGGCCTCGTGGCAGACGGCGCAGGCGTTCTGGTAGATGCGCTCGCCGTTGACATGGGGGCTGTAGGCGGGCGGGGCTGCCACGGCGGCGGCCTGCGGCGCTGGCTGGGCCTGTGTCGCGGGGGCGGTCGTCGATCCCGGCAGTTCCAGCAGATAGGTGCTGATGGCGCGCAGATCGCTGTCGGGCAGTGCGCCCAGGCCATGGATCACCGGGGCCATCGGTCCCGCGGCCACGCCGTGGCGCGAGGAGAAACCGGTGCGCAGGTATTGGTAGAGCTCATCGCGACTCCAGGGCAGCTTGCCGCCGGCGAGCTGGTTCAGCGCCGGAGTGCTCCAGCCTTCGGCTTCGCCGCCGGCCAGGTAGTGGATGCCGGTCTTTTCGGCGCCCAGGGCATTGCGCGGCGAATGGCAAGCAGCGCAATGGCCCGCGCCTTCGACCAGATAGGCCCCGCGGTTCCATTCGGGGCTGCGCGCCGGGTCGGCCTTGAAGGGCGTGGCATCGTGGAACAGCGCATTCCAACCGGCCATGGCCGGGCGCAGGTTGTAGGGGAAAGCCAGCTGCGTCTGCGGCGCCTGCGCTTTGACGGGCGTTTGCGACATCAGGTAGCCATAAAGCGCTTGCAGGTCACCATCGCTGAGCTTGGCAAAGGCCGTGTACGGAAACGCCGGATAGAGCTGGCGGCCGTCCTGGTGAATGCCTTGGCGCATCGCGCGCTCGAACGCGGCGAACGACCAGCGGCCGATGCCGGTTTCGTTGTCGGGCGTGATGTTGGTCGAGTAAATGGTGCCGAACGGTGTTTCCAGGCCCAGGCCGCCGGCATTGGCCGCGCCGCCGGGCGCCGTATGGCAGACCACGCAGTCGCCCGCGGCGGCGACGAGGCGGCCGCGCTCCAGCGCCTGCGGCGAGTACAGCGACACATCGGGGCCGGTGGTCAGCGGCAGCGCGGGCTTGAGCGGCCAGGCCATGGCGGCCAGTCCGGCTGCGCCGACCGCGCCCGCGGCCAGCCAGCCCCAGGGGCGTTGCCGCATCGCGCCTGGGCGCTCGGAGCCACTGCCGCCCAAGGCGAGGCGCAGCTGCTCTGCCTGGAACGGCACTTCGCGCAGGCGCACGCCAGTCGCCTGCTGGATGGCGTTGGCAATGGCGGCGGCCGCGGGCAGGGTGGTGACACCATCGAGGTCGAGTCGGCCCTGCCGGATCAGCCTGCCGTCGGGCGATGCAGGGTGGGTCAGTCCGGTCTGGTGTGGCAGCAGGCTGCCGGGCTGCGGGCTGTTCCAGTCGTCGAAGGCGGGTGCGCTGCCCAGCAACTGGCGGGCATCGGCCAGCAGTTGCGGGTCTTGCAGCCGGATTTCCGGGTGCAGCGTGGCGCTTTGCGCCGCATGCAATTGCTGGCTGTCGTGGCCGGCGGCGACGCGCGTGACTTCGATCTGGCCGGTTTGCGGGTGCACGGCGACTTCGGCCACCCAGGCGCTCCAGACCAGGCGGTCGGCGCCATCGGCGTCCAGCGTCTGCACCTGGGCGGTGGCAAAGCCGCGTCCGCGCAGGCGGCCGTCGGCATCTTCCGATGCCGGCCACTGGGCGCGCTCGGCGACCTGTTGGGCGAGATCGCGGCCCGGGCCCGCGGGCAGGTGTTGCAGGCGCCAGGCCAGCGGGTCCTGACCCTGGGCCAGGGCTTGTTCATGCCACAGGCTTTCATGGGCGAAGACCTGGGCGGCGTTCAAATCATGAACGCCTGCATGTTGCGGGCCGCTGCTGCTTTTGAGGCCTTGTACCGTGCCTGCGCCGCGCACGCTGGCATGGGCCGACGCGCGCGCCAGACCGGGCTGGCTCAGCAGGCGTGCGAGGCTGGGGCGCACGGCCCAGGGCGCGTGCGACAGCAGCGTGGCGGATGCCGTCGAGCCCGTGCCGTGGTGCGCCTGAATCTCTGTCGACGGGGAGGGCGATGCCATGGGCATGTGCAGCACCAGCTGGTCGTCGGCGCTGCAGGCCTGGCAGGCCACGCTCACGGGACGGCCCACGGCCTGGGACAGCAAGGCGGCATCGGCGGCGGCATCGAGCAGGTCCAGAAGGTGTAGCGGGGCGGTGTCGGCCAGGGCGGCGGTGCGCAGGTGCAGCGCCGCTTCGGGCAGTTGCAGCAGCGCGGCCAGTTCGCTGCGCACCAGGCGCTGCGTTTCGGGTTCGCAGGGGGGCAGCCAGATGCTGGCGTGGTCATTGAGGCACCAGACCAGGACTTGGGCTGCCGTGGGCACGGGCGTGCGCGGCAGCTGCCAGACAAAGCGCGTCTGCTGTTCGGGGGCGGCCGGCATGTCCGGCGTATCGGGGCTGTGCCAGACGGGCGCCAGGCTGCTGGCGGCCTGCAGGGCATGGATCGGCGCCACGGCGACCACGCCGACGAAATGGCTCAGCTGTACGGCGGCCACGACACCCGCCATGGCGCGCGCCTCGTCCAGCCGGACGCTGACCAGTTCGCTGCCCTGGTAGCGCAGGCCGTTCCAGTGGGCCGCCGGGGGGCGCAGCGCCAGGCCGTACAACAGATCGGCGGGCAGCGCGGGGGTGGCCGCGGAGGCCGGAATGGACAGGTTCATCGCGCCGCCTCGGACGCGCAAGCCGCGCGCAAGTGCACGGCCTGCAGGGCCGCCTGCATGATTTCCACATGCGTGCCGCAGCGGCACAGGTTGTGATGGAGCTCATTGCGCAGCTCCTGCTCACTGGGATGGGGATTGCGGCGCAGCAAGGCCTCGACGGTCATGATCATGCCGTTGAGGCAGTAGCCGCACTGCGCTGCCTGACAGTTGATGAAGGCCTGTTGCGTGGGGCCGGGTTGCTGGCGCGTGCCCAGGCCTTCCAGCGTGGTGACTTCGCGGCCCTGGGCCGAACGCACAGGAATCACGCAGGAACGCGCTGCCACGCCATCGATCAGCACCGTGCAGGCACCGCACTCGCCCAGGCCGCAGCCGTACTTGGGGCCGTTGAGCTCCAGGTCATTGCGCAGCACATGAAGCAGTGCTGTTTCGGGCGCGGCCGCAACCTCGCACGGGCGTGCGTTGACGCACAGGCGCAAGGGAGCGGAGGGGCTGCTGGGATGGCGGGTGGTTTCCATGCAAAAGGGCTGCGGTTCTAAAGGTCGTCTGGGGTCGCCGGACCAGCGGGGTGAGCCGCTGGTCCGGCGCGTGGCGCGGAGATCAGGCCGCGATTTTGACCTTGGGCTCCACCAGTGGCGTGTTGAACACGTCGTAGCCGAAGCACCACGAAGGATCTTCGTTCGTGCGCAGCCAGGTGTTGTCGTGCGAAATGCGCTGGACCTTGGTGGCGCGTTCGCTGCGGTTGGCTTCGTACAGGGCGAAGGCCAGCTCGTGATTGTGTGCGCCGACTTCCTTGAGGCAGCGCGCCAGCATGGCACCGTCTTCGATGGCCATGGCAGCGCCCTGGGCCATATGCGGCTTCATGGGATGGCAGGCATCGCCCAGCAGCACCAGACGGCCGCGGCTCCACAGGGGCAGGGGATCGCGCTCGAGCAGCGACCACTTGGTGACTTCGACGGTGGCATCGATCAGTGCCTGCACCGTGGGGTGCCAGCCGTCGAAGGTGGCGCGCATTTCTTCCTTGCTGCTTTCCAGCCAGCGGTCGTTGAGGTCCCACTTTTCGACGGGAACGCCGGTCACGTAGTAGAGCTCGTCGGCCTTGCCCGTGACGAAGTAAGTCATCATGTGGCGGTCTTCGCTCCACCATTTCACGCAGGCGTCGAAGGGCAGCATGCCGGCCTTGACGGCGGGCGTGGGGAACACCGCGCGGTGGGCCAGGTAGCCCGCGTACTTGGGTGGCTCGACGCCCAGCAGCTCTTCGCGGATGCGCGAGTTCACGCCGTCCGCGCCGATGACGATGTCGGCTTCTTCGGTCGTGCCGTCGGCAAAGTGCATCACCACCACGTCACCGCGGTCCTCGACCCGGGTCAGGCTCTTGTTGTAGGCCATGACATTGTCGGGCAGGGTGTCGACCAGCAGCGCATGGAAGTCACCGCGGTGCACTGTCAGGTAGGAGGCGCCGTAGTTCTTGACGGCGTAGTCGCCCAGCGGGATCTGCGCCATCACGTCGCCGGTCTGCCAGTGGCGGCTGTACCAGTAATCGGGGTGCGAGCCTTGCGCGTTGAGCGCGTCTTCGATGCCGATGCGGCGCAGGATCTTCATCACGTTGGGGCCGACGTGGATACCCGCTCCCAGGCGCGAGAAGCTCGGCGACTGTTCATAAACGCGGACATTGAAGCCCTCCTGAAGCAGCAGCTTTGCGGCGGCAGCGCCGCCGAGGCCGGCGCCGACCACGGCGATACGGGGGGATTGAGACACTTGATAACTCCTTGCGGGAATGTTGAAAGGAAATGGGGCGTTCAAAGGGCCGTTGTTGACCTCTTTGAGCAGCTTTCATGCCAGCTTTTTAAAAGACTGATTTGAATGTGTACGCTCTATTTTTCGTCGCAAGGGTTGATTGAAAACAGAGGACTTCTACCTAGTTCTGTTTCTTCTTTCGCACTTTTCTGGCGTTGAACGTGCATTTGTGGTGCATTCATGCACCAAATTGGAAGAAATTTGACGGTTGAAGCCTTGGAAGTGTGGGCACGGGTTTTGCACTATTGAGCGTGTACGCTTATTTGAGTAGTATTTATCTACCCATTTCCTGAAAGTCTTCACATGACCAAAACATTCCGTATCGGGCAGATCGTTCCCAGCTCCAACACCACCATGGAAACCGAAGTGCCGGCCATGCTGCAGGCGCATTCCGTGGTGCGCCCCAATGACCGTTTCACCTTCCATTCGAGCCGCATGCGCATGAAGAAGGTGGTCAAGGAAGAACTGGCGGCCATGGACGCGGAAAGCGATCGCTGCGCGCTGGAGCTCAGCGATGCGCGCGTCGACGTGCTCGGCTACGCCTGCCTGGTGGCCATCATGGCCATGGGCCACGGCTACCACCGCGTTTCGCAGCAACGCCTGACCGAGCGCACGGTCTCGAATGGCGCGACCGCGCCCGTCATCACCAGCGCGGGCGCGCTGGTCGAGGCGCTCAAGGTCATGAAGGCCAAGAAGATCGCGCTGGTCGCGCCCTACATGATTCCGCTGACCGAACTGGTCAAGGACTACATCGCGGCCGAAGGCTTTGAAGTGGTCGACTGGCGCGCGCTGGAAATTCCCGACAACCTCGACGTGGGTCGCCACGATCCCGCCAAGCTGCCGGCCATCGTCGCCGGCATGAACTACGCCGATGCCGACGTCATCGTGTTGTCGGCCTGCGTGCAAATGCCTTCGCTGCCGGCCGTGGCCCAGGTCGAAGCGATGACCGGCAAGCCGGTGCTGACGGCATCGATCGCCACGACCTACGCCATCCTCAAGGAGCTGGGTCTGGACCCGGTGGTGCCGGGCGCCGGCGCCTTGCTGTCGGGCGCTTTCCCCTATGACAAGGCCTGAGAACATGAGCGCCAGCACTTTCCTCTACGGCGGCAATGTCCATGCCAACGGCATTCGCCAGCACTATCTGCGCTACGGCGGCGTGGAAGGCGCGCGCGCCGAGCGCGATGCCGTCATCCTCATTCCCGGCATCACCAGCCCGGCTGTGACCTGGGGCTTTGTCGCCGAGCACCTGGGCCGCGAATTCGACACCTATGTGCTGGATGTGCGCGGCCGCGGCCTGAGCTCCTCGGGCCCGGGCCTGGACTATGGGCTCGACGCCCAGGCTGCCGACGTGAACGCTTTCGCCCAGGCCCTGGGTCTGACGCGTTTTGCGCTGATGGGGCATTCGATGGGCGGGCGCATTGCCGTGCGCGCGGCACGCAGCCAGCCCGCGGGATTGACGCGGCTGGTCATCGTCGACCCGCCGGTGTCCGGCCCGGGCCGCCGCGCCTATCCGGCGGCGCTGCCCTGGTATGTGGACTCGATCCGCCAGGCCACGCTGGGCATGAGTGCCGAAGACATGCGCGCTTTCTGCCCCACCTGGACCGAGGAGCAGCGCCAGCTGCGCGCCCAGTGGCTGCACACCTGCCACGAGCCGGCCATCGTTCAGAGCTTCGAGGACTTTGGCCGTGACGACATCCATGCCGACCTGCCGCACCTGGCCCAGCCCCTGCTGCTGTTGACGGCCGAGCGCGGCGATGTGGTGCGCGACGCGGATGTGGCCGAATGGCAGGGCCTGGCCGCGCAGACGCTGCATGTGCGCGTGCCGAACGCCGGCCACATGATTCCCTGGGACAACGAAGCCGGTTTCTACGCCGCGCTGGGCGACTTCATCGGCGCCCGCGTAGCCTGAGCCCGTCACTTCCTCCACTCTCGAAAGACAAGATGGCTGTAAGCGATATTGATCTGATCCACGCCTGGAAACAGGTGCTCACGCTGTCCCGGCTGGAAGCCGGCCAGATCGTCACGGTGCTCACCGGCGCCGACACCCACCCCCAGACCCTGCGCTGCGCGATTGCCGCGTCCAGCGAGATGGGCGCGCGTGTCAACCGCCTCGATCTGCCGCCGGTCAACGCCGAGAAATCCCTGAGCCGCGATGCGCTGGCCTACCTCGGCACCACGCCGCTGACGGGCAATGCCGCGGCCATCGCGGCGCTCAAGGCCAGCGACCTGGTGCTCGATCTGATGACGCTGCTGTTCTCTCCCGAACAGCACGACATCCTGCAATCGGGCACCAAGATCCTGCTGGCCATAGAGCCGCCCGAAGTGCTGTGCCGCCTGGTGCCCACAGCGGCCGACCGCACGCGCGTGCAGGCCGCGGCCAAGCGTATCGCTGGCGCGCGCCAGATGCATATCACCTCCAAGGCGGGCACGGATCTGCGCTGCCCGTTGGGCGCCTTCCCGGCGATCAGCGAGTACGGCTTTGTCGACGAACCCGGACGCTGGGACCACTGGCCCAGCGGTTTCGTGCTGACCTGGCCCAACGAGGGCGAGAGCCACGGCCGCGTGGTGCTGGACCGCGGCGACATCCTGCTGCCGATGAAGGACTACGTGACCGAGCCCATCGAGCTGATCATAGAAAAAGGCTTCGTCACGCGCATCAGCGGCGGGCTGCAGGCCGAAATTCTCAAGGACTACATGGCCTCGTACGAGGACCCCGAAGCCTATGCGGTCTCGCATGTGGGCTGGGGTCTGCAGCCGCGCGCCAGCTGGTCCATGCTGGGCCAGTACAACAAGGAAAGCCATATCGGCATGGACGCGCGTGCCTTCGAGGGCAACTTCCTCTGGTCCATGGGGCCGAACAACGAGGCCGGCGGCAGCCGCACCACGGCCTGCCATATCGACATTCCCATGCGCCACTGCAGCGTGGCGCTGGACGGCCAGCCCATGGTCGTGAACGGCGTGGTGCAGGACGAACAAGGACTGGCACGCGCCGCGCGCCGCAAGGACATTGCATGAACACCCAGACCATTTCCACCGCCGGCACCAGCGGCGACATCTCGGCCTACGTCCGCCAGGGCTTTGGCACGTCGCTGCCGCTCAAGGCGCCCTTCGGCCTGCTGCTCATCGACTTCGTCAACGGCTTTGCCGACCCGGCGGTGTTCGGTGGCGGCAACATCCCCGAAGCGATTGCGCAGTCGCGCGCGCTGCTGGCCCATGCGCGGGCCAAGGGTTGGCCCGTGGCGCACAGCCGCATCGTGTTCTCGGATGATGACGCCGACAGCAACATCTTTTGCCTCAAGGTGCCTGGCATGCTCACGCTCAAGGAGGACAGTCCGGCCAGCGCCATCGTGCCCGAGCTGGCCCCGGCGGCCGGTGAGTACGTGGTGCGCAAGAGCACGCCGTCGGCCTTCTTCGGCACCATGCTCGCCCCCTGGCTGGCGCAACGCGGCGTGCAGACCCTGCTGGTCGCGGGCTGCGTGACCAGCGGCTGCGTGCGCGCCAGCGTGGTGGATGCGATGCAGTCGGGCTTTCGCCCGCTGGTGGTCTCCGACTGCTGCGGCGACCGCGCGCTGGGCCCGCACGAAGCCAATCTGTTCGACATGGCGCAGAAATATGCGGCCGTGATGCCCATGGCCCAGGCGATCTCCGATACTGACGCGCTGTTGCGCTGACAGCCTCCGGCATGCATGCCATGCCTTTTTTTCTCCTCGCCCCATGAACCTGCCCCAGCCCGTCGATCTGCACGATCCCTTGCTTGCCCGTCCCGGCACCTTGCTGGTCGTGCGTGCCCCGGTCGCACCGCCCAGGCCCGTGCCCGGCCAGCCTGGCGTGGCCTCGGACTATGTCCAGTCCACGCCCGAGATCTTCGTCGCCGTGCTCGCTGAATCCGGCGGCTGGCGGGCCATGGCCTTCAACGGCCATGTGGACCTGGGCACGGGCATACGCACGGCACTGGCCCAGATCGTCGCCGAAGAACTCGAAGCGCCGCTGGCGCGGCTGGACATGGTGCTGGGCCATACGGCGGCCACGCCCAACCAGGGGCCGACCATCGCCAGTGCCAGCATCCAGATCTCGGCCGTTCCGCTGCGTCGGGCCGCGGCCCAGGCGCGCGAGCAGCTGCTGGCCCTGGCCGCGCAGCAATGGGGTGTGGAGGCCGAGCGGCTGCAGGTGCGCGATGGGGTGGTGGGCTTTGCGCAGGGCGATGACCCGCGCCAGCTCGATTACGGCCAGCTGCTGCAAGGCCGGCAGATCCAGTTGACGCTGGCGCCGCCCGAGCAGCCGGTCAAGCTCAAGCCGGCCCAGGACTACCGTCTTGTGGGCCGCAGCACGGTGCGTGTCGATATTCCCGCCAAGGCCACGGGCGAGTTGAGCTTTGTGCACGATGTGCGCCTGCCCGGCATGCGCCACGGCCGCGTGGTGCGCCCGCCCCATCCGGGGCGCGATGGCGGTGATTTCATAGGCCATTGCCTGATGGCGGTGGACCGTGCGTCCGTCGCCCATCTGCCGGGTCGGGTGCAGGTGGTCGTCGAGGGCGACTTCGTCGGCGTGGTGGCCGACCGCGAGGAACAGGCGATTGCTGCCATGCGCGCGCTGCGCGTGCAGTGGAAGCCGGTGCCGCCCGCGCCCGATCTCAGCGACGTGGCCGCGGCCATCCGCGCCAACCCGTCGCAGCGCCGGGCCCTGGTCGACCAGGGCGACGTGGACGCGAGCTGCGCCAGCGCCGCCATCCATTTGCAGCGCAGCTATGTCTGGCCCTACCAGATGCATGCATCCATAGGCCCGTCCTGCGCCGTGGCCGATTTCCAGGGCGGCCAGCTCACCGTCTGGGCCGGCACGCAGAACCCGCACATGCTGCGCACCGATCTCGACAAGCTGTTCCAGCTGGGCGAGGCCTGCATTGACATCGTGCGCCTCGAAGCCGCGGGTTGCTACGGCCGCAATTGCGCCGACGATGTCTGTGCCGATGCGGCCCTGCTGGCCATGGCCGTGGGCGCGCCGGTGCGCGTGCAGCTCACGCGCGAGCAGGAACACCAGTGGGAGCCCAAGGGCACGGGCCAGCTCATGGATGTGGGCGCGGCCATGGCGGCCGACGGGGAGCTGCTGGCCTACGACTTCGCGGTGCGCTACCCCTCGAACGACGCGCCGCTGCTGGCCGGGCTGCTCATGGGGCGACTGCCGAGCCAGCCGCGTACGCTGGAAATGGGCGATCGCACGGCCGTGCCGCCCTACCGCTACCCGGCCCAGCGCATCGCCAGCCACGACATGGCGCCGCTGGTGCGTTCCTCCTGGTTGCGCGGCGTTTCGGCGCTGCCCAATTCGTTCGCCCACGACTGCATGATCGATGAGCTGGCCCATGCGGCCGGCGCCGATCCCGTGGACTTTCGCCTGCGCCATCTTGAGGATTCGCGGGCGATAGCGCTGCTGCAGGCCACGGCGGCCCACGCCAGCTGGCAGCGCGGCGCCCAGGGCAGCCGCGGACGTCCCGGCGCCGACGGCTGGCTGCAGGGCCGGGGCGTGGCCTATGCGCGCTATGTGCACAGCCGCTTCCCGGGCTTTGGCGCGGCCTGGGCCGCCTGGGTCATCGACCTGCGCGTGGAGCCGCTGAGCGGCCGCATCGAGGTCACGCGCCTGGTGGTCGGGCAGGACACGGGCATGATGGTCAATCCTGACGGCGTGCGCCACCAGATCCATGGCAACGTCATCCAGACACTGAGCCGCAGCCTGCTGGAAAAAGTGGCCTTCAACGCGGCCGGCGTCGCCAGCCGGGAGTGGGGCAGCTACCCCATCATCGGCTTCAAGGCCTTGCCGCCCATCGAGGTCCTGCTGATGCCGCGCCAGGACGAGCCGCCCATGGGCGCCGGCGAATCGGCTTCCGTGCCAGGGCCGGCGGCCATAGCGAATGCGCTGTTCGACGCCACAGGCCGGCGGTTTTACGAAGCGCCTTTCACGCCAGACGTAGTGCGTGCCGTGATGCACGCTTGATGCAGCACTGGGCGACCTTGCAGCGAAAGGGGGGGAGGGCCTTGTTCTAGACTGGCCGCATGTCTTCAGATCAAGCTTGGGTCGCGCTATGCGTCGTGACCACCACGGTACCGAGCGAAGCCATCGCCCGGCAATTGGCCCGCTCCCTGGTGCAGTCCCGACTGGCCGCCTGTGCCCAGACCGAACCCATCAGCTCCCACTACCACTGGCAGGATGCGCTGCACGAGGAGCCGGAATGGCGCGTCGTGTTCAAGACCCTGCCCGATGCCTTGCCGCGGCTGTCCCAGCGCCTGCGCGCCGAGCACCCTTATGCCGTGCCGCAGATGCTGATGCGCACCGAGCAGTGCGCGGCCGACTACGCGCAGTGGGTGCGCGCCGGCGTCGACGACTGAGCGGCGCCTGGCTTACAGCGATCCGAGACGGCGCAGCAGAAGAAACGCCGGGATGGCGAGAAAACACAGCAGCAGCGACAGCTGGTTGGCGCAATCCAGGTTGCCATCGAGCACCTGATTGAAGATGGCCAGCGACAGGGTCTCGGTACGGCCGACGATGTTGCCGCCGAGCATCAGCGACAGCCCGACCTCTCCGAGCGCACGGCCTCCGGCCAGGACCAGTCCGGCGGCCAGTCCGCGTCGGGCCAGCGGCAGGTCTACCCGCCAGAAAGTCTGCCAGGGCGAGTATCCCAGCGTGGCGGAGGCGTCACGCAGGCCCTGGGGCGTGGTCGCGAAGGCGTTCTGCGTGGGTTTGAGCATCAGCGGCAGGCCCGCCACAAAAGCAGCGATCACCAGGCCGGCAGGGGTGAAGATGATGTCCGGCAGCCAGGGCGCAGGCAGCCACTGCGCGACCCAGCCATTGCGTCCCAGCAGCAACAAGATGCCATAGCCCAGCACGATCGGCGGAAAGACCAGGGGCAGGGTGACCAGCGCATCCAGCAGCTGGTAGCCGGGACCGCTACGGTGTGCGAGCAGCCACGCCAGGCAACCGCCTATGGTCAATTGCAGCAGCAAGCTCCAGCCTATGACCTGGGCCGTCAGCCATAGGGGCGCACTGGCGCAAAGAAAAGGCGACTCCACGGGTCTCGCGCCGAATCAGAGTCCGTGGCGCTGCATGACCTGGCGTGCCTGGGGGCTGGCAATGAAGGCCACAAATGCCTGCGTGGCAGCGTTGGGCTCCCGGTCCAGGAGAACGGCCAGGCTCAGCTCTATGGGGTCATGGCAGTCGGCGGCGATTTCCACGCGATCCCCGACCTTGTCCTTCAGCGCCAGTGCTTCCGTGGCGTTGATGAAGCCTGCATCCACTTCTCCGGTGACCAGATAGGTGGTCACCTGCGGTACCGTGGCCACTTCGATCAGTTTGCTGGCCAAGGCCGCGTCCAGGCCGCTGCGCTGGATGCAGGTGAAGGCCGCCTTGCCGTAGACGGCCTTGCTGCGGTCGGGCACGGCAATGCGCTTGAACTGCGGCTGGGCCAGGTCCGCGATGGTTTTCAAGCCATGGGCCTTGGACGCCACCAGCACCAGGCGGCCCGTGCCCAGAGGCTCGAAGCGCTGGGCCAGTTGCATGGGCTGAAGAAAGGCCTTGTCGCCCACCAGCAGGCGGATTTCGGGGTTCTGCCTGGCTTGTACCTCCACCTGTTTCATATTGCCGAAGCTGGCCTCGGCTTTGAACGGGGTGGCACTGGTGAAAGCTTGCAGCAACTCCAGAACCGGCTTGCGATAACCCGCACCGGCCGCGATCAGCAGGCCATCACCGGCCCAGCTGGGGGCGGCGAGCATGACTGCAACGCAGCCCAGGAGAAGAGGTCGAAACATGGCGCTCCATTGCCGGGTGAGGCATTCAATCAAGGAAACAAGGGGAATCGGTGGGGGCGGCAGCCGCACAGGCCTGGCCCAGGATCCGGAAACCCATGGGGCGCGGCAGGCAATAATGCAGCAGCGCTATTCTAAATAGGAATAGCGATGGGCCTGCGACCGGGCCGCATTTTTCCTCTTTGTCCTTCTGCCGCCCGCGGCCAGTGGCCTTCCAGAAGGGCATGACTTCATTTTTGCCATGACCGAGATATCCAACGCCTCCACCCGAATCGAGTTGCAAGCCATTGGTTTCATCCACAGCCCGTTTCATTCGGTCAAGGGCATGCCCATCCAGACCGTGGCGGCCGCGGAGGTCGAAGGACGGCTCCAGGTGCTGCCCCCGTTCCAGCCCGGTCTGCGCGACATCGAAGGCTTCGAATACCTGATTTTCATCACCAGCCTGCACCAGGCCGTCGAAAAGCTGGAGGTGGTGCCCTTCATGGATGACCGCAGCCACGGGGTGTTTGCCACCCGTTCACCGGCACGGCCCAATCGCCTCGGGCTGTCTATCGTGCAACTGATCCGGGTGGGCGATGGCTGTCTGTACTTCAAGGGCAATGACATGCTCGACGGCACGCCGGTGCTGGACATCAAGCCCTATGTGCCCACGCTGGATGTGCGCCACACCGAGCGCATCGGCTGGTTCCAGCAAGGACTGCAGCGGCTGCCGACGGCGCAGTCGGACGAGCGCATGCAGTGATTCAGACGGGCCGCGGGGCGCGGCCCTTGAGCGGCTTCAGTTCAGCAGTGCCTGGGCGAATTCCTGGGCGCTGAAAGTTTCCAGGTCTTCGAGTTTTTCGCCCACGCCGATGAAGTACACCGGGATGGGGCGCTCCTGGGCGATGGCCGCGAGCACGCCGCCCTTGGCCGTGCCGTCGAGCTTGGTCACGATCAGGCCGGTCAGTTGCAGCGCATCGTCGAACGCCCGCACCTGGGCCAGCGCGTTCTGGCCGGTGTTGCCGTCGATCACCAGCAGCACTTCGTGCGGCGCGGTGGCGTCGGCCTTGGTGACCACGCGGCGGATCTTCTTGAGCTCTTCCATCAGGTGCAGCTGCGTAGGCAGGCGCCCGGCGGTGTCGACCAGGACCACATCCTTCTTGCGTGCGCGCCCGGCCGTCACGGCATCGAAGCTGACGGCGGCGGGGTCGCCGCCTTCCTGGCTGACGATGTCCACGGTATTGCGCGTGGCCCATACACCGAGCTGTTCGCGGGCGGCGGCGCGGTAGGTATCGGCCGCGGCCAGCAGCACGCTGGCGCCGGCCTCGGCCAGGTGCTTGGTCAGCTTGCCTATCGACGTGGTCTTGCCGGCGCCATTGACGCCTGCGACCATGATGACGGTGGGGGTGAACTGGCCTATGACCAGCGGCTTTTCCAGTGGGTTGAGCAAATCGGTCAGCGCCTGGATCAGCAATTCCTTGACGGCCGCCGGGTCGGTGGCCTTTTGTTCCTTGACGCGCCGCTTGAGGTCGTCGAGCAGGTGCTGGGTGGCCTTGACGCCGGTATCGGCCATGAGCAGCGCATCTTCGAGCTCTTCGTACAAGGCCTCGTCGATCTTGGTGCCCGTGAATACCGTGGCAATGTTGGAGCTGGTCTTGCGCAGCCCGGCCTTGAGCCGGCCCAGCCAGCTGGCGCGCTCGGCGGATGGGGCGTCTTCAGCGGTGGGCGCCGCAGCGGCCGCAGGCACGGGTGCCGGAGCGGGGGACTCGGCTGGTGCATCAGGCGTTGCCGGTTTGCCGGCACCGAACATCTGGCGCAGGCGACCCATGGCGCCAGGCGCCTGCGGGGCGTCGGGTGCGGGCGCTGTTTCCAGGGGCGCAGGTGCCGAAATGATCGCGGGTGCGGGCGTCTTCACCGGCTCTGGGGCAGGTGGTACGGCGGAGGGTGGTGGGGATTTTTTGAAAAAACTGAACATTGGCAGGTTCTTAGAATATAACCATTCTATGAAACGTGCTCTTACCCTCCTGGGCCTCGTGGCCTGTCTGAGCGCCGGGGCTGAAAATTCGGTCCCTGCCGCCTCCACTTCCTCCGCTGTTTCCCGTGCGCCGATCAGCGTTCCGGTGGCTTCCGGGGTTCAGCAATTTACTTTGGCCAACGGCATGCAGCTGATCATCCAGCCAGACCGGCGCGCGCCTACGGCCGTGCACATGCTCTGGGTGCGCGTGGGCTCCATGGACGAGGTCAGCGGCACCACGGGCGTGGCCCATGTGCTGGAACACATGATGTTCAAGGGCTCCAAAAGCTTGGCGGCCGGTGAATTCTCGCGCCGCGTGGCGGCTCTGGGCGGGCGTGACAATGCGTTCACCAGCCGCGACTACACCGGCTATTACCAGCAGATTCCCTCCCAGCGCCTGGAAGATGTGATGCGGCTGGAGTCCGACCGCTTCGCCAACAACAGCTGGCCTGACGAAGAATTCCGCAAGGAACTGGAAGTGGTCAAGGAAGAGCGGCGCATGCGCACCGATGACCAGCCGCGCGCGGCCCTGTTCGAGCAGCTGTACGCCGCGGCCTATGTCGCGTCGCCTTATCGCCAGCCTGTCGTCGGCTGGATGAGCGATCTCGACTCCCTGGAACCCGGCGACGCGCGCAGCTTCTACCGCAAGTGGTATGTGCCTGCGAACGCGGCCGTGGTCGTTGCCGGCGATGTGGACGTGGCCCAGGTCCGCACCTGGGCCGAAAAATACTATGGCCGCATTCCCGTCAAGGCCACGCCAACCCGCAAGCCGCAGACCGAGCCGTTGCAAAAAGGCCTGCGCCGGATTGCCGTCAAGTTGCCGGCCGAGCAGGCCTATGTGGCGCTGGGCTTCAAGGTGCCCGGCATTTCGCAGCTGGAAACGCTGGGAGCGCAGGACAAGGATGGGCTGGCTTTGCTGGTGCTGTCGGCCGTGCTCAGCGGCTACGACGGCGCGCGCCTGGAGCGGGCCCTGGAGCAAGGTCCGCAGCGCGTGGCCGATGCGGCCGGCAGCTCGGCTTCGGTGCTGGGGCGCGGCCCGAGCATGTTCATGCTGACCGGCGTGCCGGCGGCGGGCAAGACCACCGCCGAGGTGGAAGCCGCCTTGCGCGAGCAGGTGCAGCGTGTGGCTCGTGACGGGGTGGACGCCACGGAACTCGAGCGTGTGAAAACGCAGTGGATTGCCGGCAACATCTATGAGCGCGATTCGGTCTTCAGCCAGGCCCAGGGACTGGGCAGCTACTGGACCATGAAAATGCCGGTGAATGCCGAGGAATTGTTGCTGCAGCACCTGAAACAGGTCACCTCGGCACAGGTCCAGGATGTGGCCGCACGCTATTTTGGCGACGACCAACTGACCATTGCCACGCTGGTGCCGCAGCCGCTGGACCCGAACCAGCCTCGGCGTCCCGCCCCGGCCACCGGTGGGCTTTTGCATTGAATATGCTATTGATTGATTACTGATGAAAAAATTACCAACCAAAGCCGCCAGCCTGGCGCTGGCGCTCGGCGGCGGCCTGTTGGCCGCGCAGCCGGCCTGGGCCTTGCTGCCCATCCAGCATTGGACCCAGCCCAGCGGCGCGCAGGTCTGGCTGGTGGACAGCCCGACGATTCCCATGGTGGACGTGCAGGTGGCGTTCGACGCCGGCAGCCGCCGCGACCCGGCGCCGCAAGCCGGCCTGGCCACGGCCGTGGCGCTGATGGCTTCCAAGGGCATCCTGGCCAGCGGTGGCGCACCGGCCCAGGATGAAAATGCGCTGGGCGAAGCCTGGGCCGATCTGGGCGCGAGCTTTGGCGCGGACGCCGATGACGACAGCTTCAGCTACGCGCTGCGTTCGCTCACCGATCCCGCCTTGCTGGAACGGGCCACGCGCCTGGCTTCGCGCCAGATCGCGGATCCCAGTCTGCCGCAGGACATCTGGCAGCGCGAACGCGCGCGCTGGAGCGCGGCCATCAAGGAAGCGGACACCCGCCCGGGAACCGTCGCCGCCAAGGCTTTTGCCAAGGCCGTCTATGGCAGCCACCCTTACGGCCAGCAGGCCACCGAAGCCACTTTGGCGCGCATTGATGTGAGCGCCATGCAGGCCTTTCACCGGCGCCTGATCAACGCTTGCAGTGCCCGCGTGAGCATCGTGGGGGCGCTCAGCCGCACCCAGGCCGACCAGCTGGTCAGTCAGTTGCTCGCACCGCTGCAGGCCAGCGATGCGGCCCGCCTGGCGCCAGGCGCCTGCCCGCAGGCCCCGGCCGTGCCTGAAGTGGCGCCGTTGACGGCAGCCCAGGTGATCGATGTTCCATTCGCGTCCGCCCAGGCCCATGTGCTGATCGGTCAGCCGGGCATTACCCGGCGCGACCCGGACTTTCTGGCGGTGATGGTGGGCAACCACATCCTGGGCGGCGGAGGTTTCACTTCGCGCCTGATGGAGCAGGTGCGTGAAAAGCGCGGCCTGAGCTACAGCGTCTACAGCTCGTTCTCGCCCGGCCTCAATGCCGGCGCCTTTGTGGTCGGTCTGCAGACCCGCCCCGACCAGGCCGCTGAAGCGGTCAAGGTGTCGGATCAGGTCGTGGCCGACTTCGTCGCCAATGGCCCCACGGCGGCCGAGCTGCGTGCGGCCAAGGACAATCTGGTGGGCGGTTTCGCGCTGCGCATCGACAGCAACCGCAAGCTGCTGTCGAACGTGGCCAATATCGCCTGGAACGGCTTGCCGCTTAATTATCTGGACCAATGGACGCAGCGCGTGGAGGCCTTGACGGCCAGCCAGGTGCGCGATGCCATGGCCCGCATGGTCCATCCTGAACGCATGGTGACCGTGGTTGTTGGAGGGAGCAAGCCATGAGCCGCTCACGTATTCATATCGATGTCCAGTCCATGGCCGTGGCCGACGCCATTGCCGCACTGGAGAAAAAGACCCGCGTACGCACCCGACCCGAGCCTGAGCCCGAGGTGGTGGTGGCCGCCAAACCCGCCAAGAAGGGTGTTGTCGGCAAGTCGGACAAGCCCGCTGGCGGCGCTGGCGAGATTCGCATCATTGGCGGCCAATGGCGGCGCACGCGCCTGCCCGTGGCCAAGCGCCCGGGTCTGCGGCCCACGCCCGACCGGGTGCGCGAAACCCTGTTCAACTGGCTGGGTCAGGACTTGACGGGCTGGCGCTGCATGGATGCCTTTGCTGGCACTGGCGCGCTGGGACTGGAAGCCGCGTCGCGCGGCGCCAAGGACGTCTGGATGATCGAGCAGGACGGGGCCCTGGTGGCGCAGCTGAGCACCCTCAAGCAGCGTCTGTCGGCCCAGGCGGTCAAAGTGCAGCGTGGTGATGCCGTCAACGCGCTGCAGCAGGCGGCGCCCGACAGCCTGGACCTGATCTTTCTCGATCCGCCGTTCACCGAGGACGCACTGTTCCTGTCCTCCCTGCAGGCGGCGCAGCGCGCGGTGACGGCCGATGGCTGGATTTACCTGGAAGCGCCGAGCGAGTGGGACGATGCGACCTTGGCGGAGTCGGGGCTGGTGCGCCAGCGCTACCTCAAGGCCGGGGCGGTGCACGCCCATTTGCTGCGCAAGCTGCCCGCCACGGCGGCCTGAAACCGGCTGCCACTGCCGCGCGCGCCAGGGGCTGGCGCGCGGCGGTGCTCCGGCATAATGCCCGCAAAGTGCGCGCCCGCCCGGGGCCGTCTTGTCATCCACGCTACTTTGGAGAACCCCCCGCCATGGCCGAGAATGTGCTTGCCGTTTATCCCGGCACTTTCGATCCCATCACCCTCGGGCATGAGGACGTGGTGCGCCGTGCGACCCAGTTGTTCGGCCGAGTGATCGTGGCCGTGGCGGCTGGCCACCACAAGAAGACCTTGTTCAGCCTGGAAGAGCGCATCGCGATGGTGCGCCAGGCGGTGGCACCCTATCCCCAGGTGACGGTGGAGAGCTTCTCCGGTCTGCTGCGCGACTTTGTCGTGGCCCGTGGCGGCAAGGCCATGGTGCGTGGCCTGCGCGCGGTCACGGACTTCGATTACGAGTTCCAGCTGGCGGGCATGAACCGCACGCTGATGCCGGACGTGGAGACGGTGTTTCTCACGCCCAGCGACAAATACCAGTTCATCAGCAGCACCTTTGTGCGCGAGATCGCGACTTTGGGCGGCGAAGTCGACAAGTTCGTCTCGGCCGATGTCTATGCACGCCTGCAGCAGAAGGTCGCGGGCCCGGTCGCGGGCTGATTCTTCACACGACCACAGACGAAAAAAGGCCGGAATTTCTTCCGGCCTTTTTCTTGCCATCGTTTACAGACTCTGAAACCGGCGTGCCCCAGCAAGGGGACACCGAGCAAGGGCCGCCCCGCAGCGATGGCGCCGTCCCCCTCCACCGAAGGATGAGAGGGGGAAGCCGCGTCAGCGGCTCAGGGGGTGAGCGTTATTTCACGGCCGAACCACGATGCTGTTGCGCACTTCACGCACATGGTTGGTGGAGCGTGCAATTTGTTCCGCGCGGTTCTTTTCAGTTTGCGACTTGGCAAAGCCGGACAGCTGCACCGTGCCGTTGAGCGTTTCCACGCTGATCGACGTGGCGGAAACCGACTTGTCTTCGGCCATCTTGGCCTTCACGGCCGTCGTGATGCCGGCATCGTCGACATACGAGCCAACCGTCTGTTGGTCACGGAAGACGGAGCAGCCGGTCATGGCCACAAGGGAGGCGCCGGTAACGACAGCGAAAGCGATGGCACGTGTGAATTTCATGGGGATTCCTTTGAACAGTAGCAACGAGCGGTGGCCTTGACGGCACCAACGCCTGGATGGGGATGGCGGCGCAGGCGCCGCCGTATAGATCAGCGGCGCGAGCGTGCGCCCCAGAGCAGGGCGGTAGCGACTGCGGCACCGGCAGCGGCGGCCAGCATCAGCGACTTGCCGGGCTGGTCGACGACGTAGCGTGTCGTGGCTTCGGCCGCGCTCTGGATCTGGCGGCGTGCGCGCTCGGAGTTGTCAGCGCAGAAGTGGATGCTGCGGTTGGCGAGCTCCTGGGCGCGTGCGGCCAGGTCGTCAATCACCGGGTTGATCTGTTTTTCCGCTGCTGCCAGACTTTCCTGGGCTTTTTCCGCAGCGTCGGCAGCGGCTTTGCGGGTGGCGGTCACGCTTTCCTTGGCTGCGTCGGCGGCATGGGTGACCAGGTCCTTGGCGGCATCAGCGGCTTTTTGGGTGTTGTCAGCGGAATTACTCATTGTGTCTTTCTCCGGATAGGGGGACGGGGTTGCGGGGGGCGCCAGGACAGGCCTAGCGTTTCTTCAGCAAACTCATCACAAACGTCACGATGGCCATGATCACGAAGACGAAGAACAGGATCTTGGCGATACCCACGGCTCCGGCAGCGATGCCACCAAAGCCAAAAATGGCAGCGATCAGGGCGATGACCAGAAAAACGACGGCGTAATGCAGCATGCAAATCTCCTCTAAAGCGAGCGTGAGCAAGTCTGAAAATACATACTTGCTGCAAGCGGTGCTGTTACAACCACTTTAGGAGCTTGGCGCTGCCAGTGATGCAGGTGCGCGGCGGGGCGGTCTGTAAGGGTTTTGGTGGATCAGTGGGTGGTCCTGATCCTACGTCGCGCTGCAGCCCGCAGCGCGCGCCAGGTCACGCGGATGCCGGGGTCAGCGGAATCACGGCGGAAATCGTCGTGCCCTTGCCGACTTCAGAAGACACGGTCAACCGCCCGCCTGCGGCCTCGACCCGGTGCCGCATGCCGGCCAGGCCGTGGGAGTTCAAGCGCACCGTGGCGGTGTCGAAACCTTCGCCGTCGTCCTGGATCTGCACGGCAACATAGGTCGGATAGTTGTGCACCGTGACGACAGCATGGCTGGCCTTGGCGTATTTGCCGATGTTGGTCAGCGACTCCTGGACTATCCGGTAGACCGTGAGCTGTGTCGTCTCCGGCAGCTCGACGGGCTCGAGGTTGGCTTCGACTTCCATGTTGCTGCGCTGGGCAAACTCGCGGGTCAGGATTTCCAGCGAAGTGATCAGGCCCAGGTTGGACAGGGACGAAGGGCGCAGGTCTTCGATGATGCGGCGCTTGAGGGCGATACCGCTGTTGAGGGCTTCGACGAGGTGCTGCACGCGCTCGGCAATTTCCGGCGAAGTCATGTCTATGCGCGACTTCAGGCGCGCGACGTCCAGCTTGGCGGCCGTGAGCAGGGCGCCGAGCTCGTCGTGCAGCTCGCGTGCCAGATGACCGCGCTCGTCTTCACGCACCTGCTGCAGGTGGTTGGCGAGTTCGGTCAGCGTGGCCGTGCGTTCGCGCACCAGCTCTTCCAGACGCTTGCGCTCGTCGCGCTGCAATTCCTGCTCGCGTTCATGCGATACCTGCAAGGTGTGGGCCTGGCGCAGGTACATGTAAAACGCCAGCAGGCCGATGACGGTGACCGTGGCGATGCCGATGCGTGAAAGCAACAGTGACTGCTCGATGTCGGACTGGCTTTTGCGGCTGCGCTCGGCGCTGCTTTCCATCAAGGTGCGGCTATAGGCCCGGATGGCATCCATGTTCTCCTTGCCCAGGTCGGTGAACATCACGAAGCGCCAGGCTTCCTCGTTGCCCTGGCGGTACAGGCGCAGGCTCAATTCCATTTCCGAGAGCTTGCGTGCGACCTGGCGCGACAGGGGGGTGACGGTGTCCAGATCCTGCGGCGAACTCATGAAAATATCGCGCAGGCTGTCCATGTTGCCGTTGACAGAAGCTACGGCTTTCTCGTAGGGTTCAAGGTAGCGCTCGTCATTGGTGAGCAGATAGCCGCGCAAACCGGTTTCGGCATCCAGCATGTGTTGCAGCAGCAAGCTGATGGATGTGCGGGCATTGTGGATGTGTGACAAATCATCCAGAGCATCGCGTGAACGCTTGTAGCCAGCTTCGTTGATGCCCACGAGCAGAACGGCAGCCAGGATGGCAAGCGGTAGGCTGATGGCGAGCCTGCGTAATTGGGACCAGCGCATGAAATTCCTCCTGCTGAGGAGTTTCAGCGAGTTATTCTGCATAATCAAGCCATGTTGATAAATTTCAACTATCGGTAGCGTATTATGATTAAGCGTTGGCTTATGGTAACTGAAGGGCAGTCGCCCGCTTAGGGGAGAAAGACTTCAATGATCAAGATAGGCATTGTGGACGACCACGCGATCGTCCGTTCAGGACTGCGTCAGTTCTTGTCGGAACACGTGGATTTGCGCGTTGTGGGGGAGGCGTCGAACGGCCGCGAGGCGATTGACCTGGTGCGCGAGCAGGAAATCGATGTGCTGCTCATGGACTTGTCCATGCCCGGCCAAAGCGGTCTGGATGCGTTGGCCATGCTGCGCGCGAAAGCGCCGGAAATGGGCATTCTGATACTCAGCGGCTACCCGGAAGAGCATTACGCGATCAATCTGATTCGCCAGGGCGCCAGCGGCTACCTCAACAAGGAGTGTGAGCCGCAGGAGATTGCCGAAGCGATTCGCACCATCGCCCTGGGGCGGCGCTATCTGACGCCGGCCGTGGCCGACCTGTTGGCGCAGCAGCTCAACCGCAAGGATGATGCGCCGGCCCACGAGCAGCTGTCGGAGCGTGAGTTCCAGGTGTTTCTCAAGCTCGCGCGCGGCGAGACGGCGGGTGACATCGCCAAATCCTTGTCGCTGAGCGTCAAGACCGTGAGCACCTACCGCACGCGGCTGATGGAAAAAATGGCCTTGTCGTCGAACAGCGACCTGACCTACTACGCGCTCAAGAACCGGCTGATCGATTGAGTTTGGTGCTTTTGCGCTCGGCGCTGAAGTCGATGCAATAGTCCACCAGCGCGTCGATTTCGTTGGACTTGTCAAACACTGCGTCCACCCCGAGTTGTGCACAGCGCGTGCGCACATCGGGCGTGGCGTAGTTGCTCAGCACGACAATCTTCTGGTGCGGCAGGCGCTGGCTGCACGCCGCGAGCACGCCCAGGCCACTGCCTTGGCGCAAAAACAGATCGACGATGGCGATGTCCCATTGCGTTGTGTGACGGGTCAGCCAGTCCGTGCCTTCGAATTCTGTTTCAGCGATCCCTACCGACTCGACTTCGGCGAGTTCCTCGAGGGCCGCAATCAAATTCTCTCTGATCGTGGCATTGTCTTCGACAATATACGTACGCAATTTCACTGTGGTGTCCAAGTTGAGGGCGGCTGGCGCAGCCCCTTGAGAGCATTGCGGCAGACATGGCAGCCCAGTCTTCGCATGGACGCCCACCGGGCATTTTGCCAGCGTCAGTGGCTGGCAAAAGTAGTCGCTTTCCTACATGCCGTTACTGCAGACCGGGCAGCTGCCATTCTTTTCCACCCGCATGCTCGACCAGTCCATGCGGCGGCTGTCGAACATCATCAGCCTTCCCGTGGCCGCCTGGCCGAAGCCGGCGATCAACTTGAGTGCTTCGGCGGCCTGCAGGCTGCCCATGGTGCCGACCAGGGGAGCGAACACGCCCATGGTGGCGCACTGCTCTTCCGCAAACTCGGCATCGGGCGCAAACACACAGGCATAGCAGGGCGCTTGCGCATCTTCGGGGTTGATGACCATGAGTTGCCCGTCGAAGCGCAGCGCAGCCGCGGCCACCAGCGGTTTCCTGTGGCGCACGCAGGCGGCATTGACCAGGTGGCGGGTACGGTAGTTGTCGCAGCAGTCGAGCACGATGCTTGCGGTCGGCAGCAACTGGTCGAGCAGCGCATCGTCGGCGCGCTGCTGCAGTGCCGTGATGCGTACGCCGGGGTTGATGGCATGCACGGCGGCGCGCAGGGAGTCCACCTTGGGGCTGCCCACGCGGTCGGTGGTATGGGCGATCTGGCGCTGGAGGTTGGTGAGGTCCACCGTGTCGTCGTCGATCACGGTGATGTGGCCCACGCCCGCGGCGCCCAGGTACAGGGCGGCGGGTGAGCCCAGACCGCCGGCGCCGATGATCACGGCATGGGCGGCAAGAATGCGTTCCTGGCCTTCGATGCCGATCTCATCGAGCATGATGTGGCGCGAGTAGCGCAGAAGCTGGTCATCGGTCATGGCAGTGGAAGAACGGTTTCAATGAAAAAGGCCGGGCAGGGCCCGGCCGATGAGCAATTGCCTGGGGAGGCTTATTCCTCTTTTTTCTCGGCTTCGCGCTCGGTCAGGGTCTTGCTGACCTGAACGGGTTCGCCCTTGAGCTGGCGCAGTGCCTGCTGCAGGCGGAAGTCTTCGCTCGAGCCGTACTCGGGCATCTTGCGATCCGCGGCGGGCTTCTTGGACTCGATTTCCAGGCGCTTGCGGGCTTCCTCACGGGCTTTTTCGCGTGCGGCTTCGGCGGCCTTTTCATCGCCCTGGCCGCTGCCCAGGTGCTTGTCGAGGTCGGATTCGCGCATGCGCAGGGCGGCGAACAGGTCGCCTTCGGTGGTTTCATCGACCATCACATCGGGAACGATGCCCTTGGCCTGGATGGATTTGCCGCTGGGCGTGTAGTAGCGGGCCGTCGTCAGCTTGATGCCGGTGTCCGGACCCAGGGGGCGCACGGTCTGCACCGAGCCCTTGCCGAAGGTCTGGCTGCCCAGCAGCGTGGCGCGCTTGTGGTCTTGCAGTGCGCCGGCGACGATTTCGCTGGCCGAGGCCGAGCCTTCGTTGACCAGCACCACCACGGGCACCTTCTTCAAGGCGGCAGGCAGGCGCTGCAAGGGGTCACCCTGGCCGCGGCGCAGATAGTACTCTGGCAAGGCCTTGTAGGTGGCCTTGCTTTCGGCCAGTTGACCATTGGTCGAGACCACCGTCGCGCCTTCGGGCAGGAAGGCCGCGGAGATGGCTACGGCGGCATCCAGCAGGCCGCCCGGATCGTTGCGCAGGTCCAGCACCAAGCCCTTGAGCTTGGGGTCCTGGGCGTAGATCTCTTCGACCTTGCGTGCAAAGTCGTCGACCGTGCGTTCCTGGAACTGGCTCAGGCGAATCCAGGCGTAGCCGGGCTCGATCATCTTGCCTTTGACCGACTGGGTCTTGATTTCCTCGCGCGTGATCGTCACCGGGAAGCTGCGGCTTTCGTCCTTGCGCAGAATCGTCAGCATGACCTTGGTGTTGGGCTCGCCACGCATGCGTTTGACGGCATCGTTGAGCGACAGGCCTTTCACGGCCGTGTCGTCGATCTTGGTGATCAAGTCGTTGGTCTTGAGGCCGGCGCGAAAGGCGGGTGAGCCTTCAATGGGCGAGACAATCTTGATCAGGCCGTCTTCCTGCGTGATCTCGATGCCGACGCCAACGAACCGTCCGGAAGTACCTTCCTTGAATTCCTTGAAGGACTTCTGGTCGAAATACTGGGAATGGGGGTCGAGGCTCGCCACCATGCCGGAGATGGCATCGGTGATGAGCTTCTTGTCGTCGACAGGTTCGACGTAGTCGGTCTTGATCAGACCGAATACCGCCGAGAGCTGCTGGATTTCTTCCAGGGGAAGAGGGGCCATGGCGCCACGGGCCATGGTTTGCAGGGATACCGTGGTCAATGCGCCGGCGAGCACGCCCACGGAGACCCATCCAGCAATTTTGAGTTTTTGGCCCATAAAACACCTTTACCGCTTCAATATACACCCCGGTGGGTGCCTGCCCCGCGCGGTTTCACCGGGGCAGCTGGTTCCTGGACACCGGGCGCTCGCGCGCCGGGTGCTCCATTGTGCCGTCATGTGCGACGTCTTGTCAGCCGCCGCGTGCAACGTCCGGTATCAGGCCTTGCCTTGGGAGGCCACTGCAGCCGCCGCGGCGGCCACTGCCTGGGCGTCGCCCAGGTAGTAATGGCGCAGGGGTTTGAGGTTGGCGTCGAGCTCATAGACCAGCGGAATGCCGTTGGGCACATTCACGCCGACGATGTCGTCGTCCGAAATGTTGTCCAGGTACTTGATCAGCGCGCGGATGGAATTGCCGTGGGCGGCGACCAAGACGCGCTTGCCGGCCTTGATGGCTGGCGCCATGGATTCGTTCCAGAATGGCAGAACGCGCGCGACCGTGTCCTTGAGGCACTCGGTCAACGGGATTTGTTCCGGCTGCAGCTTGGCGTAGCGCAGGTCGCCGCGCTCGCTGCGCGGGTCGGTGGGCGCCAGCGCTGGCGGCGGCACGTCGTAGCTGCGGCGCCATTGCAGGACCTGGGCTTCGCCGTACTGCTTGGCCATGTCGGCCTTGTTGAGGCCTTGCAGGTCGCCGTAGTGGCGTTCGTTGAGGCGCCAGCTGTGGACCACGGGCAGCCAGGTGCGGTCCATTTCGTCCAGGGTATGCCACAGAGTGCGGGTGGCGCGCTTGAGCACGCTGGTGTAGGCCAGGTCGAAGTCATAGCCTTCGGCCTTGAGCAGGCGACCGGCGTTCTTGGCCTGTTCCACGCCCGTGGGCGTCAAATCCACATCGGTCCAGCCGGTGAAGCGGTTTTCCAGGTTCCAGGTGGATTCACCGTGGCGGATCAGAACGAGCTTGTACATGGGGTCCCTTAAAACGACAAAGCAGGTGATGACGGGAGGTCAAAGCCTGCCATTCTAAAATTGTCGGGTTTGCCAACCCAAGGAATGACGTGAAATTCATCATCGATAACTGGTATTTAATTTTGCTTGCACTGGTTGCCGGCTCCATGCTGCTGATGCCCCTGGTCAAGGGCGGCATGGGCGGCACGCTGTCGCCCGCAGGCGCGGTGCAGCTGATCAACCGCGAAAAAGCCGTGGTGATCGACGTGTGCGAACCCGAGGAATTTGCCCTGGGCCATGTGAACGGCGCCAAGAATATCCCTCTGGGCCAGTTGGAAGAGCGCTTGCCCAGCGTGGTGAAGAACAAGGCCCTGCCGCTGGTGCTGGTTTGCGCCAAGGGCCCACGCGCCGTGCGCGCCGAAGGCATGGCCAAGAAGCTGGGCTACGACAAGGCCCAGGCCCTGGCGGGCGGCCTCAAGGCCTGGCGCGAAGCCAATCTGCCGGTTGAAAAAGGCTGAACTGCCTTTATCTGACCGTATTGACCGATTTTCAAGAAAGACCGCTCCATGCAAGCCGTGAAGATGTACACCACCGCTTTCTGCCCTTATTGCACCCGTGCCAAGCAGATTTTGAAGTCCAAGGGTGTGGAACAGATCGAGGAAATCCGCATCGACACCGACGCCGCCGCGCGTGACCACATGATGCAGACCACGGGCCGCCGCACGGTGCCCCAGATCTTCGTCGGTGAGACCCATGTGGGCGGTTGCGATGATTTGATGGCGCTTGACGCCAAGGGCGGCCTGCTGCCCTTGCTGGCGGGCTGATCGACCGCGGACACGGCCAGAGGGCCTGTCCGCGGCTGCATAATGCACTCCAAGTGCCCGCTGCGGGAGCGTCTCCCGGGCGGGCTTTGTTTTGATTCCGGTTTGTTTTTTAGTGAGAAAGACTGACGCCATGGCCGACCAAGAAAATCCCGTATTCCAGATCCAGCGCGTTTACCTCAAGGATTTGTCGCTGGAGCAGCCCAATTCGCCCGCCATCCTGCTCGAGCAAGAGCAGCCCAGCGTGGACATCCAATTGGGCGTCGAAGCCACGCCCGTGGCCGAAGGTGTCTACGAAGTCGCCGTGACTGCCACGGTGCAGACCAAGATCAATGACAAGACCGTGTTCCTGGTGGAAGCCAAGCAGGCCGGCATCTTCGAAATCCGCAATCTGCCGGAAGACCAGATGGGCGCCGTGATCGGCATCGCCTGCCCGCAAATCATTTACCCCTACCTGCGCGGCAACGTCGCCGACATCGTGACCCGCGCCGGCTTCCCGCCCGTGCACCTGGCGGAAATCAACTTCCAGGCCATGTACGAGCAGCAGCAGGCCCAGGCCGCCCTGGCCGCCGAAGCCGACACGTCCCTGCCACAGTAAGTGACTTTCAAGGGCGCGCGGCCTCTGGTCGCGCGCCCTTTTGCATGGAGAAAGCGCAGCCATGAAAATTGTTGTGATTGGTGCTGGAGCCTGGGGCACGGCGCTGGCCATGGGCGCGGCCGCTCACCCCGCGGGCCACACGGTGCAGCTGTGGGCGCGCGATGCGGCGCAGGCGCAGGCCATGCGCACGGCGCGCGAAAACACGCGTTATCTGGGCGGAATTGCTTTTCCGCCCCGGCTGGTCGTCATTGACGGCGATGTCATGCCGGCCGTGGCACAGGCCGATCTGGTCATTGTGGCCACGCCCATGGCCGCCTTGCGCGAGTGGCTGCAGCGCCTGGCCCAGAGCACCGCGCCCGTGGCCTGGCTGAGCAAGGGTTTTGAAGCGGCCACCGCACCCGGCCTGCCTGGACTGATGGCCCATGAAGTGTGCGCGGCCGTGGCCCCGCAACTGCGCGCCGGCGTCTTCAGCGGCCCGAGCTTTGCGCTCGAGGTCGCGCGCCAGCAGCCCACGGCGCTGGTCGCGGCGAGCAGCCATGCGGCCGTCAGCGAAGCGCTGGTCGCGGCCTTTCACAGCAGCCATGTGCGCGTCTATGCCAGCTCCGACATCGTCGGCGTGGAAGTCGGCGGCGCCGTGAAGAACGTGCTGGCGATTGCCACCGGCCTGTGCGACGGCCTGCAGCTGGGGCTCAACGCCCGGGCAGCGCTGATCACGCGCGGTCTGGCCGAAATGACGCGGCTGGGCATGGCGCTGGGCGCCCAGGGAAAGACGTTCATGGGCCTGTCGGGCCTGGGTGACCTGGTGCTGACGGCTACTGGTGACCTGTCGCGCAACCGCAAGGTCGGTCTGCTGCTGGCCCAGGGCCAGACGCTGGACCAGGCCGTGCAATCGCTGGGCCATGTGGCCGAAGGCGTGTACAGCGCGCGCACCGTCTGGCAGCGCGCGCAGTTGCTGGGCGTGGAAATGCCCATCAGCGAAACCGTGGTGGCGTTGCTGGATGGGCGGCTGCATGTCAGCGAGGCCGTCCGCCACCTCATGGAGCGGGATCCTAAAGGCGAGTAAAAACGGCCTGAGCTTCGCTCAGACCGCTTGTCTTACAGCCCCAGTTCCAGTGCCAGCAGCTCTTCCACCGTCTGACGGCGGCGGATGAGTTGCATGCGCTCGCCGTCGACCAGCACCTCGGCGGCCAGGGGGCGGGTGTTGTAGTTGCTCGACATGGACGCGCCATAGGCGCCGGTGTCGTGGATCACCAGCAGGTCGCCCACGGTGGCGCCGGCCAGCGGACGCGGCAGCACCACGCCGCCGTCGCCCTGGGTGAACACGTCGCCCGATTCGCACAGCGGGCCGGCGACCACGCTGTCGCGCGTGGGCAAGCTGGTGCCGTCGCGGCGCTCGATGTGCATGGCATGGAAGCTGCCGTACATCGAGGGGCGCATGAGTTCGTTGAAGCCGGTGTCGACCAGAACGAAGTGGTTGTTGCCCGAGTTCTTGGTGGCGCGCACCGTACCCAGCAACACGCCGGATTCGGCGACCAGAAAGCGTCCGGGCTCGATTTCCAGGCCCAGGGCGTGGCCGACGATGGCTTCGGCCTGCTTGCGCGCGGCGTCCCACAGGCCGTGGTAATGCGCGGTGTCGATCACCGGGTCGCCATCACGGTAGGGGATGGACAGGCCGCCGCCGGCCGAAATGGCCTGCAGGTCGTGGCCGGCGTCCTTGGTGGTCTGCACCAGCTGGACCATGGCGCCGCAGACTTCCGACAGATGGCCGTAGTCCACGCCCGAGCCGATGTGCATGTGCAGGCCGGCCAGGTGCAGGCCGCCGCCGCGGATGGCGTCCAGGGCGGCCTGCAGGTCGGTATGCCAGATGCCGTGCTTGCTGTGCTCGCCGCCGGTATTGGTCTTGTTGCTGTGGCCGTGGCCGAAGCCGGGGTTGATGCGCAGCCAGACATGGTGGCCCGGCGAGGCCGCGGCCAGCTGGTGCAGCATGTCGATGGAGCCGGCGTTGACGGGCACCTGGTGCTGGACCACGGTGGCCAGCGTGGCTTCGTCCATCACGTCGGCGGTGAAGACGATTTCGGCGGGCTCGCTGCCGGGACGGTAGCCCGCGGCCAGGGCGCGCTCGATTTCACCGCGCGACACCGCATCGACTTTCACGCCCTGCTCGCGCATCAGCTTGAGGATGTGGATGTTGGAGCAGGCTTTTTGCGCGAAGCGGATGGTCTCGAAACGCGACAGGTCGGCGATGCGCGCACGGATGGTGGCGGCGTCATAGGCCCACAGGGGCGTGCCGTACTGGTCGGCCAAGGACCACAGTTGGGCGGGGGAGAAGGGGCAGGTCATGGCGGGTGGGGCCGGAGGCGTTGGTAGGGATGGCCGGGGCGTGCCGCTCCGGAAAGTGGCAGCCATCATGCGCTGCTCTTGTTATGCCGTCCAATGCTTTGTTTTTCCCATGTCATTCAATTTGGATATGCTTTGGCCATGACTCTGCCTGCTGCACGCATTACCCATCGCCATATCGAAGTCTTTCGCGCGGTCATGACCACGGGCAGCGCCACGGGCGCGGCGACGCTGCTGGCCAGCTCCCAGCCCACGGTGAGCCGGGAGCTCGCGCGCCTGGAGCAACTGCTGGGCTATGCGCTGTTTGCGCGCAGCCAGGGCCGGCTGCGGCCGAATGCGCGCGCGCTGGCGCTGTGGGACGAAGTCCAGCGCTCCTGGCAGGGGCTGGAGCGGGTGGTGGACAAGGCCTTGGCGCTGGGGCGGGCCGAGGAGGCGCAGATCAGCGTGCTGTGCCTGCCGGCGCTGAGCCATGCGCTGCTGCCCGGGGCGGCGGCGCGGCTGCTGACCCAGTACCCCCAGGCGCGGCTGGCGGTCACGCCGCAGGAGTCGCCGCTGCTCGAGGAGTGGATGGCGGCCCAGCGCTTCGACCTGGGCCTGAGCGAACACGATGCCGCGCCCGCGGGCTGCCAGGCGCTGCCGCTGCTGACCATGGACGAAGTCTGCGTGCTGCCGGCCGGCCACCCTCTGGCCGCGCGCTCCGTGCTGCGGGTGGAGGACTTCGCCGACCAGCCGTTTGCGAGCCTGTCGCTGGACGATCCCTACCGGCGCCAGATCGACGCGGTGTTCGCCCAGGCCGGCGTGGCGCGCCAGATGCGCGTGCAAACGCACAATGCGGTGGCCGTCTGCGCCATGGTCCAGCAGGGGCTGGGCCTGGCCATCGTCAACCCGCTGACGGCACTGGCCTGCGCCGGCCCGCAACTGCTGTGGCGGCCGCTGGCGTTTTCCATTCCGTTTCGCGTCCAGGCCTTGCTGCCGCTGCACCGTCCGGCCCTGCCCGAAGTCCAGCCCTTGCTGCAGGCTTTGCGGGATGAAGCCGCAATGCTGGCAGGGCGATTGGCGCGCGCAGCCTGACGCAGCGTTGCGGCCGGCCCACTGGCACGGCGAGAGCGCAAAAATCCTCGGCACGCAGGCCGGGGAGCGTCTAGACTCCGCCCCTATGAATTACTGGACCGAGCATTCTTCCCCACAGGAACAAGAGGCCATTCGCGCACTGGCCCTCCGAGACGTAGCCCTGGCGCTGCAAGAAGACGTAGGCGCAGGCGACCTGACGGCGGGGCTGATCGCTCCGACACGGCGCGCACGGGCCCGCGTCATCGTGCGCGAAAGCGCCGTCATCTGCGGCGCGCCCTGGGTCGAAGCCGCCTTGCGTGCGATGGACCCCGAGGTGCGCATCACCTGGCATGCGCGCGAAGGCCAGCGGCTGGCGGCTGACGCCGTGGTGTTCGAGGCCGAAGGCCAGGCCCGCGCCTTGCTGTCGGCCGAGCGCACGGCCTTGAACTTCATGCAGCTGCTGTCGGGCGTGGCCAGCAAGACGGCGGAGTACGTGGCCGTGGTGCAAGGCACGCGGGCGCAGATCGTGGACACGCGCAAGACCGTGCCCGGCCTGCGACTGGCGCAGAAATACGCGGTGCGCACGGGCGGCGGCACCAACCACCGCATAGGCTTGCACGACGCCGTGCTGATCAAGGAAAATCACATTGCAGCCGCTGGCGGCATCACGGCCGTGCTGCAGGCCGCGGCGGCCGTGGCCAGCACGGCAGCCTTCATCGAAATCGAAGTCGAAACGCTGGCGCAGCTGCATGAAGCGCTGGATGTGGGCGCACGCATGGTGCTGCTGGACAACATGCCCCTGCCCATGCTACGCGAAGCGGTGGCCATCAACGCCGGGCGCGCGGTGCTGGAGATTTCGGGCGGCGTGACGCTGGATGGACTGCGTGCGCTGGCCGAAACCGGCGTGGACCGCATTTCCATCGGCGGCCTGACCAAGGATGTGCGGGCCACCGACTTCTCCATGCGCATGGAGGAATTGCCATGAGCGAGTTTGCAAGCATTCCTGTCGTGAATGTGGACTACGAGCAGCCGCTGAGCGAAGCCGAAGGCGGCCTGTGCGCCACGCGCCACGCCTGGGCACGCGTGCCGGCCGAGCCGACGCCGACCGAGCGCGCGGCCCTCAAGGACCGCATCCGCGCGCTGCTCAAGGAAAAGAACGCCGTCATGGTCTCGCACTTCTACGTGCACCCGGACCTGCAGGACCTGGCCGAGGAGACCGGCGGCCTGGTCAGCGACTCGCTGGAAATGGCGCGCTTTGGCCGCGACCATGCGGCGCAGACGCTGGTGGTGTCGGGCGTGAAGTTCATGGGCGAGACCTCCAAGATCCTGTCGCCGCACAAGACCGTGCTCATGCCCGATCTGGACGCGACCTGCTCGCTGGACCTGGGCTGCCCGGTGGACGAATTCAGCGCTTTCTGCGACCAGCATCCCGACCGCACGGTGGTGGTCTATGCCAACACCAGCGCCGCCGTGAAAGCCCGGGCCGACTGGGTCGTGACTTCGAGCTGCGCCCTGGACATCGTGCGCGCGCTCAAGGCCGACGGCCAGAAGATCCTCTGGGCGCCCGACCGCCACCTGGGCGGCTACATCCAGCGCGAGACCGGCGCCGACATGGTGATGTGGAACGGTGCCTGCATCGTGCACGACGAATTCAAGGCTTTCGAGCTCGAAGCCCTGAAGCGTGAACACCCGCTGGCCAAGGTGCTGGTGCATCCCGAAAGCCCGGCCGATGTGGTGGCCCTGGCCGACGCCGTGGGCTCGACCTCGGGCATCTTGAATGCCGCGCGCGACATGGATGCGAGCGAATTCATCGTCGCCACCGACAACGGCATGCTGCACAAGCTGCGCACGCTGTTCCCGCACAAGCGCTTCATCGAAGCGCCCACGGCGGGCAACAGCGCCACTTGCAAGAGCTGCGCCCACTGCCCCTGGATGGCGATGAACGGCCTGGCCGGTCTGGCCCAGGTGCTGGAAAGCGGCAGCAACGCCATCCACGTCGATCCGGCCTTGATTCCGCGCGCGCGCCAGCCCATAGATCGCATGCTGGCGTTCACGGCAGCGCTGAAAAGCGGCGCGCCGACGGCCGCCTTGGTGCCGCACCTCGGCGCAGCCTGAACCTGCAGTCGCCAGGCACAGCCCTGGCCTGCAGCGGGATGCACCCGGGCGGGATAATGTCGAGCATGGAAACTCGCATTGATTTCACCCAGCCCCAGGGCCTGCCTGGCGAGCGCCTGCGCCGGCGTTTCGGTGCGCCGCGCGAGATTTTCGCGGCCCATGCGCTGAATGAAGTGCGGGCCGTGCTCGAAGCCGTCGAGGCGGCGGCGCGCGCCGGCCAGTGGTGTCTGGGCTTTGTGCGCTACGAGGCCGCGGCGGCTTTCGATCCGGCCCTGCCCACCCATGCCGCCGACGGCCCGCTGGCCTGGTTTGCCGCTTATGACCAGGCCTTGCCCTGGGCGGACGGCGAGGACGCTGCGCAGGAGGCGCCGGCCCATGTCGTCTGGCGCAGCAGCCTCACGCGCGACGCGTTCGATCAGGCCATGGCGCAGATCCACGAGGCCATCGCCAGCGGCGCTTTCTACCAGGTCAACTACACGGCGCCGCTGCGCGGCACGCTGCAGGGCAGCCCCCAGGCCTTGTTCGATGCACTGCTGCGCGCCCAGCCCGGCGGCTACGCGGCCTGCATGGACACGGGCGAGGAGCAGATTCTGTCGGTCTCGCCCGAACTGTTCTTCGACTGGGACGGCAAGCACATCCTGGCCCGGCCGATGAAAGGCACGGCCCCGCGCGGCGCCACGCCCGAGGAAGACGCGGCGCTGGCCCAGGAACTGCGCAGCGCGCCCAAGGAGCGGGCCGAGAACGTGATGATTGTCGATCTGCTGCGCAATGACTTGTCGCGCATTGCCGAACCGTTCAGCGTGAAGGTGCCGCGGCTGTTCCACACCCAGGCCCTGCCCAGCGTCTGGCAGATGACGTCCGACGTGCAGGCCACGACCCGGCCCGGAACGCGCCTGGTGGATGTGTTCGCCGCGCTGTTTCCCTGCGGCTCGATCACGGGCGCGCCCAAGGTGGCGGCCATGCGCATGATCCAGGCGCTCGAACCCAGTCCGCGCGGCGTGTACTGCGGTGCCGTCGGTGTGGTGCGGCCCGGCGCCGATGGCGGCATTCAGGCCACGTTCAATGTGCCGATACGCACGGTGGCGCTGCGTGGCGCGCAGGCCGTCTGCGGCATCGGCAGCGGCATCACCTCGGGCGCCTTGGTCGAGAGCGAATGGCGCGAATGGCAGCACAAGAGCGCTTTCGTCGAGCGCGCCAGCCAGCCTTTTCACCTGTTGGAAACGCTGGCGCTGGAAGACGGCGCATGGCGCCACCTGCCCGAGCACCTGCAGCGCCTGCAGGACGCGGCCGCGCATTTTTCCACCCCCTGGTCGTCGCAGGTGACGCAGTGCCTGGACGCCTTGGCGGCGGAACATGCGACCGGCCTGTGGCGGGTGCGCCTGCTGCTCGATGCCCGGGGCCGGGCCAGTGCCGAGGCCTTTGCCTGCGCGCCCACGGCGCTGCCCGTGCGCCTGCAGCTGGCCGATCAGCCCCTGTCCGACCGCTGGGCGCATGGCGAGTTCGTGCGCTACAAGACCACGCGGCGCGCGCACTATGACGCGTTTGCGCCCACCGACCCCGCTTTTTTCGATACCTTGCTGTTCAATGAGCAGGGCGAGATCACCGAGTGCACGCGTGGCAACATCGCGGCGCTGGTCGACGGCCGCTGGATCACGCCACCGCTGGCCTGCGGCCTGTTGCCCGGCGTGGGCCGGGCCATCGCCTTGCGTGAAGCGCGTGTGAGCGAAGCCGTGCTGCGCCTTGCGGACCTGCCGCGCGTGCAGGCCTGGGCCTTCGTCAACAGCCTGCGTGGCTGGCTGGCGGCGGAGTTGAAGCTGCCGGCGCAGTCCTGAAGACCTGCAGGGTCGTCCCCGCCAGGCGCAGCGTGATGCCAGACCGCGCGCAGACGCTGCGCAGGGCGCCCAGCGCATGGGCGTCGAGATCGGCGGGGCCATAAATCTCGCGGATCACGGATGGTGGCTGTATGCCGTGCTGGCCCAGCTGGGCGATCACGGCCTGGTGCAGCATCTGCAGGTCCTGGTGGGCGTCAAGCAGCTGTTTGCCCAGTAGCGCGTCGGCGCCCTGGAGGAGTTCGTTGCCCAGCTGTTCCAGGGTGAAGACCAGCGCACATGACACGGGCTGGTCCATGGCGGTTCTGAGCGCGAGCAAGGTGGAGCGGTCCCATTGCTGGACGGTCGTGTGCATGCGTTTTTCACGGCTGGCCGTGGGCTGACCGGGGGATGCCAACTGCCGATAAATCCCCGCGGCTTGCTCGCAGCGGTCGGCGGCTTCGGCCAGGCGGTCGAGCGCGGCGGTGAAATCGCGATCGCGCAGGGCTTCGGCGAGCGCGTGCATCGCGCGGGCATAGGGGGTGTCGGCGGCGGCCTGGCGCTGGCGGATGGCGTGTGCCACGCGTTGCGCCGTGCCTTCCATCTTCATGCGTGTCATGGACAGGCCGAGTTCGCGCAAGCTGCGGTTGTCCAAGGCGGCCAGCGGCAGGTGCGTGGGCTGGAGTAGGGTGGCTTCTATCTGTGGGAAGACCGTGTTGAGCATCTCGCTGAGCATGGGGTCCAGGCGCTCGCCACGTGCGCTGAAGTAAGCGCACAACTGGTTGAGTGCGGTTTCGAGGCGCACGACCTGTTCGGTCAGGGCGCTGCCCGTCAAGGCCGGCCTGGCCTGGAGTGCCTGATAGGCCTGGTACAGGCGTTGCTGCATGTCCTGCAGCAATTGTTGAGTGGCTTGCTGCAAGGCCCGCAGGAAGAGCGTAGGCGGCGTGTGCAGGATTTGCCGCGTAATCTGTCCCAGCTGTACCTGCCGCTCGACCGGCAAGGTCTGGAGCAGGGCGCTGAGCTGCTCGTTGGTGATGGCTGCGTTGTGCACGGCCTGGCTGCAAAACGCCTGCACCAGCTCGCGTTGCATCGCGCGACGGTCATCGGGGGCATATTGGGCATAGCCCTGCTGCCGCAGCAGTTCACGGGCCATGCCCCACAGCATGGTGAATGACTGGGCCGCCGCGCCGGGATGCGCGGCTTCGCGGGGCAGTTGGGCCAGGGCTTGCTGCAGCGCGGGCAGCAGGCTTGCGTCAGCGCGGGTCAGCAGGGTCTGCGCATGTGCGGCCAGTGCCCGGCCCACCACATCGCGGACCACGGCCAACTGCTGGATTTCATCTTGCTGGCTGATGTCCGGTGACTGCCTGACGCATGCCAGGCCATCGCGCAGCGTCAGCAACTGGCTGGCCGTCATATGCAAGACATGCACTTCGACCCGGTGGCGCAGCACGCCCGACAGCTGCACGCCCTGGCGGGTCAGGGGCGCCGCGGTGGTGGCGAGCCGATGCAGCAACTTCTTGGTGGCCAGGCCTGCGCTCATGTACCGTGGCGCATCGCAGACCTTGCCCAGCAACTGGGCGACCAGCATGCTGCTGTCGGTGAGCGCTTCCAGGATCCTGGCGTGCTGGCGCGCGTTGGGCGGGCTGAGCATATTGAGCAGGCGTGACCCCAGGGCGCAGCCCGGCACCCGGGGCCTGTCGGTCGCATCCGCGAGGCGAGGTGCTTCCGTCGGCACCGCCTGCACGGACCGTTTTCCGAAATCACCCAGGGGGGCATGGCCAAAATCCGCATTCAGTGGAATGGGAAGCGGGCTGCCGGTGAGCGTGATGGGAAGGTACATGGGCTAGGGTCAAATGGGATATGCAGTAAGTAACGTGGATATCCCCGAGGTTCCCAGCACCTAGGGTGTGTTTGTTGTAGGTCGACACCGCCATTGTGACTGGCGCAGCACCAGTGTGTCCATGGCCTGCAGCAGGCGTTCCAGGTCCTGATTGGCTGGCTCGAGCTGGGCCAGCGCGCAGCAGGTGGCTTCCAGCGTGGAGAGTTGGCCGGCGCGGTGGGCGCGCCGGATGGCATAGCGCGACGCGGGTAGGTCGCGCAGGCCCAGGCGCGGCAACTGCTGCAGCAGCGGGTTCAGGTAGAGCATCTTGCGGCTCTTGCGCCAGGTGCCGTCGATCACCACCAGCCGCAGGGGTTGGGGGCTCTCCAGCCACGCGGGCGGCAGCGGCGGCGCAGGCAGCAGGGGCAGGGCCGGGTCGTGCGCAGACTCGGGGTACAGTAACACGGTGCGCGGCGACATGGCCGGATTGCCGTGCCAGTCCTCGGTCAGCCAGGATTGCAGCACATCGCTGGCAAACTGCTCTCCCACTTCCAGCCGGCTGCGCTGCAGGCACAGGTGCAGCAGCCGCGCCGTGCCTTTGGCCTCGCGCACTTCCAGCGGGTGCTGCAGGATCAGCACTTCGGTCGCATGCCCCACGGCCTGGACCAGATCGCAGATGCAGTTGCGATCTGGTCGCTTGCAGGCCGTGCAGACCTGCCGACTCATGCCGTGCGAGCCTGGGGCTGGACCAGCAGGTTGCGGCCCGCACCCCAGCCGCTCCAGGCCAGGGCGATCGCCAGCACCAGGATCAGCCAGGCGCTCGACGTGAAACTGCCGGTCCACTCGCGCAGCAGACCGGCGAGCAGCGGCCCCCAGGCCGCGAGCAGATAGCCCCAGCCCTGGGCCATGGCCGACAGCTGGGCCGTGACATGGGCATTGCCGCTGCGCAGCACGATCAGGCTCAGCGCCAGCGCAAAAATGCCCCCCTGGCTGAATCCCAGCAGCAGGGCCCAGATCCAGGCGGTGGACAGGGGCGCGAACAGCAGCGCCATCAGCGCGGTAAACATCACGGCCGTCATTCCCACGGCCAGGCCGCGCTGGTCACGGCAACGCGCGGCCACCGTGGGAATGACCAGGCTGGTGGCCAGTTGGGCCAGGGTGGACAGGGCGACGACGTAGCCGGCCATCTCGCTGTCGATGCCGCGCTCGCGCAGTATCGGCGCGAGCCAGCCGATGACGATATAGGCCAGGGCCGACTGCAGGCCCATGAAGCAGGTCACCTGCCAGGCCAGCTTGTCACGCCGGAGGCTGCCCACATGGGCTGCGGGGTCGATGGGCAGGGGGCGGGCACGCAGCGCCTGAGGCAGCCAGAGCATGAACACCAGCAGCGCGGGTGCTCCCCAGACCGCCATCGCATGGGCCCAGGAGCCGTCGAAATAATGGATTTCCAGCGGTACGGTCGATGCCGTGGCAATGGTTGCACCGATGCCGATCGCCAAGGTGTACAGCCCGGTCATCAGTGCGGCGCGGTGGGCGAAATGGCGCTTGACCAGGCCAGGCAGCAGCACATTGCCCATGGCAATGCCGGCTCCGGCCAGGATCGACGAGGCAAACAGCAGCGGCAGGGTGCCGGCGGCGCGCAGCAGCGTGCCGCTGCCTATGAGCAGCAGGGCCAGCAGCAGCACGCGCTCGGCGCCAAAGCGGCGCGACAGCCAGGGCGTGGGCGCGGAAAACAGGCCCAGGCAGAGGATGGGCAGGGTGGTCAGCAGGCTCGCACCGGCAGCGCTCAGGCCGGTGTCGCGCATGATTTCGGGCAGCACCACCGACAGGCTGCCGAACACCGGGCGCAGATTGCTGGCAATGAGGAGCAGGCTCAGGCCCAACAGCCATTGAACGGGACGCTGGGAGGTGTTCGCGTGGGACGCGGGTGAAGAAGACGGGGAAGTGGAAAGCGACATAGGTCGCTCGACTGTAGCGGCAATCGCGCCGCCTGGCAGGGCGCCCGGTGCGAAACCAAAATCGCAGCAGGGCGCCGTGCGGCTCAGCGCTTCAGAGTCGGCCCTTGTAGTAGCTGCCGCGGTCCATGTCGACAACATCCACGCTCAGTTGCACCAGCATGCCCGCGGGCTGGGGCGTGAGGCGGCGCAACACCTCGGCGATGCGGTCCGACAGCTCTTTCTTGACTTCGGGCGTGCGGCCCGACAGCAGGTGCAGATGGGCATGGACGAAGCCATTGAGGCCGGGCGTCGTGCCGATGGCGAACTGCTGCACGGCGGCAATGCGCGACTTGACGTCGAGCGGGTCGACGACGGTGGGGTGGCCGCAGACGGCGGCATTGAGTTCGGTCAGCAGTTGGCGCTCGGGGAACTCTGCCAGGTTGGCGCTGTACTCGACGTAAAGATGGGGCATGGAAGTCTCCTCTGATGAAAAAAATAGGCCCCCACGCTTGCTCGCTGCGCGTAGCCGCTGCCCCCCATGGGGGCGTTTTTGCCTTGGGGCGGCCCGGCGGCAAAAATGGGGCAAGCGGCCCTCAGTGGGCGCGGGGTGCGGGCGGCACCAGGATGGTCGGGGCGCTGGGGGCGGCCAGGGCCGGGTAGTCGCGGCTGAAATGCAGGCCCCGGCTTTCGTGGCGCATCTGCGCCGAACGCACGATGAGCTCGGCCACCTGCACCAGGTTGCGCAGCTCCAGCAGATCGCGCGAAACATGGAAGTGGGCGTAGAACTCGTTGATTTCGGCGGTGAGCAGGGCGATGCGCCGGGCCGCGCGCTCCAGCCGCTTGTTGCTGCGCACGATGCCTACATAGTTCCACATGAAGCGGCGCAGCTCGTCCCAGTTGTGGGCGATCACCACGGCTTCGTCGGCGTCCGTGACCTGGCTGTCGTCCCAGTCGGGCAGGGCGCAAGCGGTCTGGGGCGCGGCTTCGCGGATGGCCCGGGTCGCGCTTTGCGCAAACACCATGCACTCGAGCAGGGAGTTGCTGGCCAGCCGGTTGGCGCCGTGCAGGCCCGTGCAGGCCGTCTCGCCAATCGCCATCAGACCCTGGATGTCGGTGCGTCCGGCCAGGTCGGTGAGCACGCCGCCACAGGTGTAGTGGGCGGCGGGCACGACGGGAATCGGCTCGCGCGTGATGTCTATGCCCAGCTCCAGGCATTTGGCCTGGATGTTGGGGAAGTGGGCTTGCAGGAATTCCGGGCTCTGGTGCGAGATGTCGAGGTAGACGCAGTCCAGGCCGTGCTTCTTCATTTCGAAGTCAATGGCCCGGGCCACGATGTCGCGCGGCGCGAGTTCGGCGCGTTCGTCGTGCGCGTCCATGAAGCGCGCGCCGCCCAGCGCGGCCGGCAGCTTGAGTTGGCCGCCTTCGCCGCGCACGGCTTCGCTGATCAGAAAGGACTTGGCATGCGGGTGGTACAGACAGGTCGGGTGGAACTGGATGAACTCCAGGTTGGCCACGCGGCAGCCCGCGCGCCAGGCCGCGGCAATGCCGTCACCGGTGGCGGTGTCGGGGTTGGTGGTGTAGAGGTAGACCTTGCCGGCGCCGCCCGTGGCCAGGATGGTGTGGGGCGCGCGGAAGGTATCGACCTGGTCGGTGCTGCCGTTGAGTGCATACAGGCCCAGGCAGCGGGGCGCGCCTGGCTGGCCCAGCTTGGTCGACGTGATCACGTCGACCAGGGTGTGGTTTTCCAGCACGGTGATGCCCGGCGTCTTGCGCACGGTGTCTATCAGCTGGCGCTGGACGGCGGCGCCGGTGGCATCGGTGGCGTGCACGATGCGCCGCGCGCTGTGTCCGCCTTCGCGCGTCAGGTGCAACTGGCCGTCCTCTTCGGAAAACGGCACGCCCAGCGACTGCAGCCAGGCGATGGCGGCGGGCGCGTTCTCGACCACCTGGCGCGTGGCCGGCAGATCGCTGAGGCCGGCGCCGGCGATCAGCGTGTCGTTGATATGGGCGTCGAAGCTGTCGTCCTCGGCCAGCACGGCGGCAATGCCGCCCTGGGCCTGGTTGCTCGCGCCGTCGTCCAGTCCGCGCTTGGTCAGTACCGCCACGCGGTGCGTGGCCGCCAGTTGCAGCGCAGCCGTGAGTCCGGCCAGGCCGCTGCCCACTATGAGTACATCGAAATCGTGCAATGCCATGGCAATACCTGAGAGAAAGCTTGCCCGGACCGGCCGGGGCTGGGTAGGACCCCCAGCCGTGCGCACTACCCATGTTCTGCCCATGGCAGCACAGGGTGCGTCAAGGCAGAGGGTGGAAATTTAAAGTGGTGTGTAGGCCAATCTGACGTAGATCGGGGCAAAGGCCTCGGCCTGGGTGATCTCGATCAGCGTCTCCTTGGCCAGCTCCAGCAGGGCGATGAAGGTCACCACCAGCACCGTCGAGCCTTTGGCGGGCTCGAACAGGGTTTCGAAAGTGACGAAGCGCTTGCCCTGCAGCGTCCTGAGAATCTGGCTCATGTACTCGCGCACGCTCAATTCTTCGCGCGTGATGCGGTGGTGCTGGACCAGGGTGGCGCGCTTGAGGATGTCGTTCCAGGCCTGTTGCAGTTCGCCCGGCAGCAGGTCCGGAAAGCGCGGCTGCAGGCTTTGCTCTATGTGCACCTGGGCCTTGAGGAAATCGCGGCCATGCTGGGGCAGTTGGCCCAGCCGGGCGGCCGACAGCTTGATCTGCTCGTATTCCAGCAGCCGGCGCACCAGTTCGGCGCGCGGATCCTCGACTTCCAGGGCATCGGCCGACTTTTTCGGCGGCAGCAGCATGCGCGACTTGATCTCGATCAGCATCGCCGCCATCAGCAGGTACTCGGCGGCCAGCTCCAGATTGCGGCTGCGGATTTCATCCACATAGCGCAGGTACTGGCGCGTCACGCTCAGCATGGGAATGTCGAGGATGTTGAAATTCTGCTTGCGGATCAGGTAGAGCAGCAAGTCCAGCGGGCCTTCGAAAGCTTCGAGGAAGATTTCCAGCGCATCGGGCGGGATGTAGAGGTCGTTGGGCAGGGCGAACAGGGGCTCGCCATACAGGCGTGCCAAAGCCACCCGATCCACGGCGTCGGGCAGGCCGTCGGGGGCCAGGGCCGCTTCCGGGGCGAGCGCCAGCACCAGCGCGTCGTCGATCGGGCTGTTCATGGATTAGCCAACGGCCGCATCCAGGCGGCGCAGCTCAGGCCTTGGTCTGGTAGACGTAGGGCTGCTGGGGGATCTCTGCAGCGTTGTATTCCTGCCAGATCTCGCTGTCCACGTTCTTGTCCCACAGCAGGGCGCGACCGGCAAGCTGCTTGGCTTCGAGGTCGGGCTTTTGCGTGCGCAACTGCTCGATGAACTGGGTGGTGTCGGACTTGTAATCAGGGCGGGCGAAAAATGACATGGACTGTTAACCTCTTTGGATTCCATGATTTTACCGGGACGCCGTCTATGAAACCAGTTACCCGTTGGCTTACGGCTGTTACTGCGGCCTTTGGCCTGCTGAGCTTGGTCGGTTGCGACGAGCAGCGCATCCGTGAATTGGAAGAGGATGTATCGACCGAAGTCGAAGTCCGCGACCGCTTTGGCGTGCCGGAAAACATCTGGCAGGAAGCCGATGGCTCGCACACGCTGGAGTACAACCGCCAGCCCGCTGGCTACCAGAACTACATGATCACCATCGCGCCCAACGGCACGATGAAGGCGCTGCGCCAGGTGGTCGCGCCGCATGTCTTCGAGCAGGTACAGCCGGGCATGGACCAGCAGCAGGTGCGGCGCATGCTGGGCAAGCCGGCCAAGCGCATGACTTATGAGCGCAAGCAGGAAACCGACTGGGACTGGCGCTACATCGATCCGCCGGCCACCGAAATGCTGTTCACCGTCACTTTTGGCGCCGACGGCCGGGTGCTGCGCACGGGGCGCAGCGTGGTGATGCGGGACGGGGGGTGAGCCTACGCACCCCCTGAGCCGCTTCGCGGCTTCCCCCTCTCAATCTTCGGTGGAGGGGGGCGGCAGCCTCGCTGCGCGGCGGCGCTTGCTCGCTGCCCCCTTGCTGGAGCACGCCAGTTGTTAGGCCATGCCCTGTGCCATACAGAGCTGGTCAGGGCGCGGAGGTGATGTTTTCTTTGATGTATATGCCGCTGTTGTCAGCGGGCACATCGTCATCCATCATGGCATCCGCGGCCTTGCCTATGCCTTTGCCGGCAATGCGCACCGTGCCTACGGCGGCATCGGCCGCGAGGCCGACCACGCCGGCCGTGACGCTCACGGCCGCCGAAGTCACCGCGACCACGGCGCAGCCGCTGAGCAGGCTCAGGGCGCTGCCGGCGAGCAGCCAGCGCAGGGTCGCCGTCATCAATGAATCCGCATTCCGGGCTGGGCGCCGGCCACGGGTTCGAGGATGTAGATGCCGGGCTGGGCTTTTTCATCGGCGTGGCTGGCGGCCATGACCATGCCTTCGGAAATGCCGAACTTCATCTTGCGCGGCGCCAGATTGGCCACCAGCACCGTCAGCTTGCCGATCAGGTCGGCGGGCTGGTAGTGGCTGGCGATGCCGCTGAAGACGTTGCGCATG
The DNA here is from genome assembly GCF_025421555.1 of Acidovorax bellezanensis. Lineage (NCBI taxonomy): Bacteria > Pseudomonadati > Pseudomonadota > Betaproteobacteria > Burkholderiales > Comamonadaceae > Acidovorax > Acidovorax bellezanensis. Next base: position 417,543 of record NZ_JAODYH010000003.1, on the reverse strand, counting down.
CGGCCTTCGCCGGCATCCAGCGTCAGGCGCAGCAGCTTGGTCGAGCCCTCGACGGCTTCGCAGTTCACGATCTTGGCGATCCGCAGGTCGATCTTGGCGAAATCGTCGATGGTGATGGTATCGGCGATTTCTTCGCCGCCGGGCAGGATTTTTTCAACGACGGGTGCGGCCGGCGGCTCGAACAAGGCGTCGAGCTGCTGGATGTCCACGCGTTGCAGCAGGTGTTCGTACTTGCCGATCACATGGCCGGCACCCAGCAGGGTCTGGGCGTCGGCAAAGGCCAGCGGCTGCACGTTGAGGAAGGTCTCGACCTGTTGCACCACGGCCGGCAGCACGGGCTTGAGGTAGACGGCCAGCAGGCGGAAAGCTTCGATGCAGGTCGAACAGACTTCCTGCAGGCGCGCGTCCATGCCTTCCTGCTTGGCCAGTTCCCAGGGCTTGTTGGCGTCGACGTATGCGTTGACGCGGTCGCACAGCAGCATGGTTTCGCGCACGGCGCGCGCGGTGTCGCGCTTTTCGAAAGCGTCGGCAATGGCCGGTGCCTGGGCGCGCATCTGCGCGAGCAGGGCCTGGCCTTCGGTGCCCAGGGGCGCGAGCTGGCCTGCAAAGCGCTTGGACAGGAAGCCCGCGGCGCGCGAAGCGATGTTGACGAACTTGCCGACCAGGTCGCTGTTGACGCGGGCCATGAAGTCTTCGGCGTTGAAGTCGATGTCTTCATTGCGGCCGTTGAGCTTGGCGGCGAGGTAGTAGCGCAGCCATTCGGGGTTCATGGCCAGGCTCAGGTACTTGAGCGGGTCCAGGCCGGTGCCGCGGCTCTTGCTCATCTTCTCGCCGTTGTTCACGGTGAGGAAGCCGTGCACGAAGATCTGCGTGGGCGTCTTGCGGCCGCTGAACTTCAGCATCGCGGGCCAGAACAGCGTGTGGAACGTGACGATGTCCTTGCCGATGAAGTGGTACTGCTCGAGCTTTTCATCGGCCATGTAGGCCGCATAGTCTTCGCCGCGGCGGTCGAGCAGGTTCTTGAGCGAAGCCAGGTAGCCCACGGGCGCATCGAGCCAGACGTAGAAGTACTTGCCCGGTGCGTCGGGGATTTCAATGCCGAAGTAGGGCGCGTCGCGCGAAATGTCCCAGTCGCCCAGGCCTTCGCTGGTCGTGCCGTCGGCGTTGGTGCGAACGCTGAACCATTCCTTGACCTTGTTGGCCACTTCGGGCTGCACGTGCTTGCCGTTTTGCGTCCATTCCTGCAGGAACTCCACGCAACGCGGGTCCGACAGGCTGAAGAAGAAATGTTCCGAGCTCTTGAGCACGGGCTGGGCGCCGCTCAGTGCCGAGTAGGGCTTGATCAGGTCGGTGGGCGCATAGACGGCGCTGCAGACTTCGCAGTTGTCGCCGTACTGGTCCTTGGCGTGGCACTTGGGGCACTCGCCCTTGATGAAGCGATCAGGCAGGAACATGTTCTTCTCGGGATCGAAGAACTGCTCGATGACCTTGGTGCTGATGAAACCGGCCTTTTTCAGGTCCAGGTAGATCTGCTTGGCGAGAACGTGGTTCTCTTCGCCGTCGGTGTTGTGCCAGTTGTCGAACTGGATGTGAAAGCCGTCGAGGTACTGCTTGCGTCCGGCAGCGATGTTGGCCACGAACTGCTGGGGCGTCACGCCGGCCTTTTCGGCGGCAATCATGATGGGCGCGCCGTGGGCGTCGTCGGCGCCGACGAAGTTCACGTCATGGCCGTGCATTCGCTGAAAACGGACCCAGATGTCGGCCTGGATGTACTCCATGATGTGGCCGATGTGAAAGTTGCCGTTGGCGTAGGGCAGGGCAGTGGTTGCGAAGATCTTGCGTACAGACATCGAAGCGGCTTTCTCTAGGGGAACCCGCGATTTTAGTGGCTGGCGTCGCTTGTGGCTGGCGTGGGGTTGGTGGCGGGGTTTTTACGGCCGTTGCCGCGCGTGCGCCGGGCGGGTGCTGACGCGCGCGTGGACGCGGCGCTGGCGTGCCAGCCAAAGAACTGAATCACTTCCTCGCGTCGGGCAAAAGTGTCGCGCCGCCCCAGCGCCATCAGCGCGCGGGTGTATTCGGGCTCGAACAGCAGGTAGCTGGCCAGGGCCGCGCCGCGGGTGTCGCTGGCGTCGGTGGTCACGCCCAAGGTGCGCAGCAGAGTGCGCATGCTGCGCGGCAGGCCGGCCATATGCCGCGCCGCGATGGCGTCCAGCGGCTGGGACGGGGAGATCACCAGCAGTTCCAGCGTGCGCAGATTGCTGCGCGCGCGGGCTTCGGGCGGGATCAGGGTCAGGGTGGCATTGACGCGCTGGGCGCGCTCGATGTCGAGCGCCAGCGCATCGAGAAAAATATTCGACAGCGTATGGCCGGCGATCTGCGCCAGCGTCGGATAGGTGGCTGGCGCGAGGGGCGCGGCGTTTTCCGCCGGACCCTGCATGCGCCCGGCGCCAATCACCAGCACCCGGTCGGCGCCCAGGTGGATGGCCGGGGCCAGCGGCGCGGTCTGGCGCATGGAGCCGTCGCCGAAATATTCGGTATGGCCATCAATGTCCAGGGGCGAGGCGGGAAAGATGAAGGGAATCGCCGAGGACGCCAGCAGATGGGCATGGCTGATGTGGCCGCTGACCGCGCGCCGCTGGGAGCGCACCCAAGGCTGGAGCTGGGCGTGGGTTTCGTAAAAGCTCACATGCTCGCCCGTGCTGTAGCTCGATGCGGTCACCGACAGCGCACGCAAATGCCCCTGGGCGACCAGCGTGGGCAGGCGCGCCAGCGGCACCAGTTCGCTTTGCAGCAGCGTGGCCAGCGGGGCGTTGTCCAGCAGGGAGCGCGGGTGCACGCTGCGCCAACGGGTCAGGGCCCAGCCCAGTGACAGCATGCTCAGCCAGCGCGCGCCGCTGCGCAGCATGCTCAAGGCATCGGCGTGGTAGACGTTTTCGGCATGCAAATGGCTCCAGACGCGGGCCAATTTCCGCACGGCGTGGTCGAATTGGTCGGCGCCACAGGCCAGGGCCGCGGCGTTGATGGCGCCCGCCGACGTGCCGGTGAGGATGGGAAAGGGGTTGGCTCCATGGCTTTGGCCGCAGTCGCGGCGGATCTGGGCAATGGCTTCGAGCACGCCCACCTGATAAGCGGCGCGGGCCCCGCCGCCGGTGAGCAGCAGGCCCATGGTCGGGGCAATGACGGGCAAAGGCGCGCCGGGCAGGGCGCTGCTGTCGGGCGAGGGCGGGAAAGTGTCGGTCATGGACGCCATCAGTGTGCCGTGGGAGGATAGCGCCGAAACCTGGGCAAACCCGTAATTTTTACTTCTGTCAGTGATCAAGGCGCTCGCGATACCCATAGCCCATGCAACTGGCTTGTCCCAACTCACGGGCGCCGAGCAAGCGCCGTCGCGCAGCGAGGGTGCCGTCCCCCTCCACCGAAGGATGAGAGTGGGAAGCGACGAAGTCGCTCAGGGGGTGCTTCAGTTCAGGCTTTGGCCAGCAGCGTTGCGAGGTCCATGCCGCTGAGCACCACCATTTGCTGGTCGCGTGCATAGAGGGCGGCGTTTTCACCCAGTGGCTGCAGGGCCACATACACGGCCTTGGCGGCCGATTCCCGCGTGCGGACGGCTTCGAGTTCACGCAAGGGCTCGACACCGTGGTGCGCGGCTTTCCAGCGCCGGGCGCTGACCAGCGTGGTCTGGCCGGCGCGTTCCAGGCGGAAATCGACCGGCCCCTGGTTCACGGCCTGTACGGCATAGCCTTCGGCGCGCCAGGCGCTTTCCAGCTGCTGGGCCAGGCTGCGCCAGGGCAGGCCGGCGCATTCGGCCAGTTGGCGCTCGACCTGGGCCGGGCTGAGCGCGCGCAGCTGGCGCCAGGCGGCGATGCAGCCCACAACCCACAGCGGCGTGGCCGAGAGGGCGGCAAACGGAGCAACGTGCGCGGGCAGCGCCAGCACGCACAGCAGCGTCACGACGCTGGCCAGCGCAAAGCTGATCCACCAGCGCGAACGCAGCAGCATTGCAAACAGGGAATTTTGGGCCATCTGGAATTTCACGGGAACCTCGGATCGGTGCAGAGCAGGAAAAAAGCCAAGCCTGCATTGTCCTGCTTCTGGTGCGGACTGCGTACCTTCGATAGACTTCCTGCTCCCCCATAGGAGTGAATCGAGAATGGCAGTCACAGAACAAGAGCTTTTGGCGGCGCTCAGCACCGTGCTGGATCCGCATACCGGCAAGGACTTCGTCAGCGCGCGCGCCGTGCGCAATCTGCAGATCAGCGCGGGGGATGTGGCATTCGATGTCGAGCTCGGTTACCCGGCCAAAAGCCTGGTGCCTCAGCTGCGCAGCCAGTTCGTTGCCGCGGCCAAGACCGTGGCTGGTGTGGACAACGTCTCGGTGGGCATTGCCAGCAAGGTCGTGGCCCATTCGGTGCAGCGCGGCGTGGAGCTGCTGGCCGGCGTGAAGAACATCATTGCCATCTCTTCGGGCAAGGGCGGTGTGGGCAAGAGCACCACGGCCGCCAATCTGGCATTGGCGCTGGCTGCCGAAGGCGCGCGCGTAGGCCTGCTGGATGCCGACATCTACGGCCCCAGCCAGCCCATGATGATGGGCCTCAAGGGCAAGCCCGAGAGCACCGACGGCAAGACCATGGAGCCCCTGGAGAACTACGGCGTGCAGGTCATGTCCATCGGTTTCCTGGTGAACCAGGACGAAGCCATGATCTGGCGCGGCCCCATGGCCACCCAGGCGCTGGAGCAGATGCTGCGCCAGACCAACTGGAAAGACCTTGATTACCTGCTGGTCGACATGCCCCCAGGCACGGGCGACATCCAGCTGACGCTGGCCCAGCGCGTGCCCATGACGGGCGCCATCGTGGTCACCACGCCCCAGGACATCGCGCTGATCGACGCCCGCAAAGGCATCAAGATGTTCGAGAAGGTGGGCGTGCCCATCCTGGGCATCGTCGAGAACATGGCCTCCCATGTCTGCACCCAGTGCGGCCATGTCGAGCACATTTTCGGCGCCGATGGCGGCAGGAAGATGGCCGCTGAATTCGGCATGGACTATCTGGGCGCCTTGCCCCTGTCCTTGCAGATCCGCGAGCAGGCCGACAGCGGCAAGCCCACGGTGGTTGCCGAGCCGGACAGCGAAGCCGCGCAGATCTACAAGCGCGTGGCCCGCGACATGGCCGTGAAGATTGCGCTCAAGGCCAAGGACTTCAGCTCCAAGTTCCCGACCATCACGGTCAGCAAGAATACTTGAAGAACACCCCCTGAGCCGCTTCGCGTCTTCCCCCTCTCATCCTTCGGTGGAGGGGGACGGCAGCCTCGGTGCGGGGCGGCCCTTCCTCGCTGCCCCTTGCTGGGGCACCAGTTGCGTAGGCTGTGGGTCTGTCCTGACCCATAGTTTCGCATCCAGCCGCCACGGTTCGCCCTGGCGGCTTTTTTTCGGGCTTTCCACGGTTGCCGTGCGGTGCGATCCGCTATGGTGGAGCCCATGAATGGATCTTCTGTATGGGCTTTGGGCTGGCGCACTCTGTGGCGCGATCTGCGCGCGGGTGAGTTGCGCCTGCTGATCGTGGCCGTGACGCTGGCGGTGGCGGCGTTGACGGCCGTGGGTTTCTTTGCCGATCGCCTGCAGGGCGGGCTGGAGCGCGACGCGCGCCAGTTGCTCGGCGGCGATGTGGTGGTGGTCAGCGACAACCCGCCGCCGGCCGTGTTCGCCGAGCGCGCGCAGCAATTGGGGCTGCAGAGCGTGGTCACCGCGAGCTTTCCGACCATGGGCCGGGCGCAGGATGCGCAGGGCGGCGCCAGCCGGCTGGTGGCGCTCAAGAGCGTGCCCGTGGGCTACCCCCTGCGCGGCACGCTGCGCGTGGCCAGCGCGCCGGGCGCGGCCGATGCGCCCACGCGCGAGATTCCAGCGTCCGGTGAAGTCTGGGTTGACGCGCCGCTGCTCGAATCCCTGGGCCTGAAGGTGGGCGATTCCCTGCTGCTGGGCGACAGCGCGCTGCGCATAGGCCGCATCCTGGTGCTCGAACCGGACCGCGGCTCGGGCTTCATGAGTTTTGCGCCGCGGGTGATGCTCAATACCACCGACCTGCCGGCGACGGGGCTGGTGCAGCCGGCCAGCCGCCTGACCTACCGCCTGGCCGTAGCCGGCGCCGAAGGCGCGGTGCGGCAATTCCAGAGCTGGGCCGAGAAGGCCGCCACGGCCCGCGAAATGCATGGCGTGCGCATCGAGTCGCTGGAAAGCGGCCGCCCGGAAATGCGCCAGACCCTGGAGCGGGCCGAGAAGTTCCTGAGCCTGGTGGCCCTGCTGGCCGCGCTGCTGTCGGCCGTGGCCGTGGCGCTGGCGGCGCGTGGCTTTGCCAACAACCACCTCGACGCGTCGGCCATGCTGCGCGTGCTGGGCCAGAGCCAGCGGCGCATCGCCGGCGCCTATACCGTGGAATTCGCGCTGGTCGGCCTGTTCGCCAGCGTCCTGGGCGTGGCCATAGGCTATGGCGTGCACCATGTATTCGTGCAACTGCTGGCGGGCCTGGTCGATTCCGCCCTGCCGGCGCCCAGCTTCTGGCCCGTGGTGTTCGGCCTGGGCATGGGCCTGACGCTGTTGTTCACTTTCGGCCTGCCGCCCGTGCTGCAGCTGGCCCAGGTGCCGCCGCTGCGCGTCATGCGCCGCGACCTGGGCGCGATCAAGCCGGCCTCGTGGCTGGTGCTGACGCTGGGCGTGACCGGTTTCGCGGCCCTGCTGCTGGCCGTGGCCCGTGACGTGAAGCTGGGCCTGATCGCCGTGGGCGGCTTTGGCGGCGCGGTGCTGCTGTTCGCCGGCCTGGCCTGGTTGGCCGTCAAGCTGTTGCGGCGCCTGGTCAATGAATCCACGGCGCCGCGCTGGCTGGTGCTGGCCACGCGCCAGATCTCGGCGCGACCGGCATATGCCGTGGTGCAGGTCAGCAGCCTGGCCGTGGGCCTGCTGGCGCTGGTGCTGCTGGTGCTGCTGCGCACCGATCTGATCAGCAGCTGGCGCGCGGCATCCCCGCCGGATGCGCCCAACCGCTTCGTCATCAACATCCAGCCCGACCAGACCCAGGATTTCCAGAAGGTGCTGGGGGACGCGGGCATACAGCGCTACGACTGGTACCCCATGATTCGCGGCCGGCTGGTGCAGGTCAACGGCCAGGATGTCCACCCCGACGACTACAGCGAGGACCGCGCCAAGCGCATGGTGGATCGCGAATTCAATCTGTCCACGGCCGAGCAGGCCCCGGCCCACAACGAGGTGGTCGCCGGCCATTGGACGCCGGGCGAGAAGGGGGCGCTGAGCGTCGAGGAAGGCATTGCCAAGACCCTGGGCCTGAAGCTGGGCGACAAGCTGACGTTCGACATCGCCGGCGTGCAAAACGAAGCCCGTATCACCAGCCTGCGCAAGGTGGACTGGGGCTCCATGCACGCCAACTTCTTCGTGATGTACCCGGTCGACCACCTGGAAGACGTGGCCGTGACCTATCTGGCCGCCTACCGCGCGCCCGAAGCCGCGGGCTTCGACAACGCGCTGGTGCGTCAATTCCCCAACATCACCAATGTCGACATGGGCAGCACCTTGGCGCAGGTGCAGCAGGTGCTGGACCAGGTGATTCGCGCGGTGGAGTTCCTGTTCATCTTCACGCTGGCCGCGGGCCTGGTGGTGCTGTTCGCCGCCGTCACGGCCACGCGCGAAGAGCGCGCCCGTGAATACGCCATCATGCGGGCCGTGGGCGCGCGCGCCAGCCTGCTGCGCCAGGTGCAGCGCGCGGAACTCGCCGGCGTGGGCCTGCTGGCCGGTTTTCTGGCCAGTTGCGTGGCCATGGTCATAGGCTGGGCGCTGGCGCGCTATGCCTTCGACTTTGTCTGGACCGCATCGCTGTGGGTGCCACTGGTCGGCGCGCTGGCTGGCGCCGTGCTGGCCTGGCTGGCGGGCTGGTGGGGTCTGCGCGAAGTGCTGCGCCGGCCGGTGATGACCACTTTGCGGGATGCGGCGCAGTGAGCGCGACAATGCCGCATCTTTTGATTTTTCCGGATTGCCATGCAGATTGAAGAAAAGCCACCGTTTGACACCCCCTTTGAGTGGATTGGCGGCGAAGCCCCCATTCAGCGGATGGTGGACCGCTTTTACGACCTGATGGAGCTCGAGCCGGCCTACACCGAGCTGCGTGCGGCCCATGGGCCTGAGCTGGCGAATGCCCGCCAGAAGCTGTTCTGGTTTCTCTGCGGCTGGATGGGCGGCCCCGACTATTACCAGGAGCGCTTCGGCCATCCGCGGCTGAAGATGCGCCACATGCCATTCGCCATCGGCGTGCGCGAGCGCGACCAGTGGGTGGCCTGCATGGACCAGTCCATGCGCGAGACCGGCGTACCCGAAGTGCTGCGCGAGCGCCTGACCAAGAGCTTCATGGGCACGGCCGACTGGATGAGGAATCAGAACGGCTGCCCAGGCGCTTGACCTGTTTGCGATCCGACGCGGCTTGGTTACCATGACGGTCTAACCACTTGATACAAGTCGTGTGAAAGGTTTTTATGGGCGGATTCGGCTGGGCAGTATTGGCGGTGGCAGTGGGGATCGTGGCCTGGGCGGTCACGGCCTATAACCGTCTGGTGGTGGCGCGCAACCGCATCGCCAATGCGTTTGGGCAAATCGATGTGCAGCTCAAGCGCCGCCACGATCTGGTGCCCAATCTGGTCGAAGTGGCGCGCGGCTATATGGCGCATGAAGCCAATACGCTGGAAGCCGTGATCCAGGCGCGCAACGCGGCCAGCAGCGCGGCCAGCCAGGCCCGGGTCAAGCCCGCCGATGCGGCGGCCATAGGCATGCTGTCGCAGGCCGAGTCGGCGCTGGGCGCGCAGCTGGGGCGGCTGATGGTGCTCAGTGAAGCCTATCCCGAACTCAAGGCCGATGCCCACATGCTGCGGCTGGCCGAGGAAATCACCAGCACCGAGAACCGCATCGGCTTCGCACGCCAGGCCTACAACGACCAGGTGCTGGAGTTCAACAACCTGGCCAGCCAGTTCCCCGACCTGCTGCTGGCGCGCAGCCTGGGATTTCCCGAGGCGGCCATGCTCGCTTCCACCACCAGCGCCGCCGAGCGCGCCGTGCCGCAACTGCGCTTCTGATCGCCGGGTTTTGCCGTCATGAAATTCTGGCGCCATCAGGATGAGGCGCGCAGCGCCACCGGTCGCCTGCTCTGGGGCTTTGCCCTGGCCGTGCTGCTGCTGGTGGCCGCCGTGCATGGCGGTCTGGTACTGGCCTGGTTGAGCCTGTCCTGGCTGCTGGGCGGCGACTGGCCGTTTCCCGCCGGTTTCGCTGCCGTGAACATCGGCATGACCTTGTTTCTGGTGCTGGGCGGCTGGTGGGTGGAAACCGACCAGTTGCGCGCTGGCGGGCTGCGCCTGGCCGAACGCATAGGCGCGCGCGAAGTGCGCACCGAGCGCAACCTGGCCGAGCAGACGTTTGCCAACGTGGTGCAGGAGCTGTCCGTGGCGGCCCAGATGCGCGCGCCCACCGCCATGGTGCTGCCGCGCACCGACGCCATCAACGCCTTTGCCGCCGGCTGGGACGAGGACGATGCCATCGTCGCCGTGACCCAGGGCGCGCTCGACCATTTGAATCGCGAGGAGTTGCAAGGCATGGTGGCCCATGAGCTGAGCCATCTGCACGAAGGCGACACGCGGCTGAAGATGCAGCTCGCCGGCATGGTCTACGGGCTGGAGCTGGTCTACCAGCTGGGCGAGAGCATGTGCGAGCGCGGCGGCCTGATGTGGTGGTTTGGCTGGGTGATCAAGGCCGCGGGCTTCGCGGGCTGGCTGGCCGGTCGCTGGCTCAAGGCGGCGGTGTCGCGCCAGCGCGAATACCTGGCCGACGCGCGTGCCGTGCAGTGGACGCGCAGCAAGGACGGCCTGGGCGGCGTGCTGCGCAAGGTCATGGGCCAGCGCCAGGCCGCGGGCTACGACGTGCGCGGCAGCCAGTACGCGCTGGGCCACCATGCGGTGCAGCACATGCTGCTGGTCGACGTGCAAGGCAGCAGCCACTGGGCCGAGCGCCTGGCCACCCATCCGGCCCTGGCCGACCGGGTACAGCGCATTTACGGCCGGCCCATGCCTCCGCTGAGCCTTTAGCCGGGCTGAGACTCCAGCAGTACCACCAGGGCGCCCGCGCCGCCGTCGGCGGGCCGTGCCTGGACAAAGGCCAGGACTTCCTGTTTCTGCACCAGCCAGCTGTGCAGCCGGCCCTTGAGCACCGGCGTGCGTCCGGGCGAACTCAGGCCTTTGCCATGCACCACGCGCACGCAGCGCGCACCTTCATCCTGGGCGTGGCGGATGAATTGCCCCACGGCGTCGCGTGCTTCGTCGGTGCGCAGACCGTGCAGGTCGAGCTGGCGCTGGATGCGCCAATGCCCGGCCCGCAGCCGGTGCGTGACGTCGCTGCCTATGCCGGGACGGCGGTAGCTGAGCTGGCCGTCACTGTGCAGCAGGCTGCTGGCGGCGTCGAATGCGTCGCTGATGGCTTCGCCTAGCAGCACGGGCTCGTCCAGGGGCTGCGCAATGGGCAGGGGCAGGGCGCTGGTGCGCAAGGGCTCCAGGCGGCCTGCGCCATGGCGCAGCGGCAGCACGGCGCCTACGGCCTGCAGGAACAGTGCGTGGTCCGAAGCCGGGCGCAGCGCCTGGCGGCGCGCTTCCTCGGCGGCGAGCGCCGCCTGTCTGGCCGCATGCGCCAGGGCATTGCGTACAGGTTTGAGGTCTTGGAGGGATTTCACGCGCATGGGGCGTTTTTATCTCAAGATGGGCGGGCTGGAGGCCCGAGCCCTGCATACCCCGCCAATCGCTCTGCGTTTTTACAGCAATCCCTGCTCGGCCATCGACAGGCTGGCGCCGGGCGCGACGATGATGTGGTCCAGCACCCGCACGTCGACCAAGGCCAGGGCGCTGCGCAGCGTCTGGGTCAGCGCCAGGTCGGCCGGGCTGGCCTGGACGGTGCCGCTGGGATGGTTGTGGGCTAGCACCACGGCCGCGGCCTGGTGGCGCAGCGCGTGCAGCACCACTTCACGCGGGTAGACGCTGGTTTGCGTCAGCGTGCCGCGAAACATCTCCTCCATGGTGATCAGCCGGTGCTGGCTGTCCAGAAACAGCACGGCGAAGACTTCATGGCCTTTGGCGGCCAGGTGCAGCTGCAGGTAGTGCTTGACGGCCTGCGGGCTGTCGAACAGATCGCGCTCGCGCAGGCGCTGGGCCAGCGCGCGCTGCGCCAGCTCCAGCACGGCCAGCAATTGCGCGCGCTTGGCCGGCCCCAGGCCTTTGATGCGCGCCAGATCGGCGTTCCGGGCCTGCAGCAGGCCGGCGACGCCGCCAAAGCCACCGTCCGTGGGGGGATCGAGCAGCTCCTGCGCCAGCTGCAGCACGCTTTTGCCGGCGATGCCGGTGCGCAACACAATCGCCAGCAGTTCGGCATCGGCCAGGGCGGCGGGGCCGCGGGCCAGCAGCTTTTCGCGCGGCCGGGCATCGCGCGGCAGGTCTTTGAGGGGCATGGCACACGCTCCTGCCATGCGGGTGGCGGTGGCTTGGGGGTGCGAATTGCAGGCCATCGACAAGCCACTGCGTGGGGACATGGCCGGGTTTCTACAATAGACACCAGTTTACCGAGACTCTCATGACCACTAGCGCACACCCCACTCAGGATTCGCAGGCCACCGTCCCCACGGTGCAGGCGGGATCGTTCTTGACTCTGCACTACCGTCTGGCCGGCCCGGCTGGCACGGTGATCAACACTTTTGATGCCAAACCCGCGACCCTGTCGCTGGGCGCGGGCGAACTGACGCCCGCAGTCGAGCAGCGCCTGATCGGCCTGGAAGAAGGCGTGCGCACCACGTTCGAGCTGCCCGCGGGCGAAGCCTTCGGTGAGCGCAATCCCGAAATGCAGCAGTGGGTGGCACGCAAGCTCATGAACGAGCTGGGCGACCCCTACGAAAAGTACACCGCCGGCGACGTGGTGCAGTTCCCCACGCCCGACGGCCTGGGCAGCTATGCCGGCGCCGTGGTGCAGGTGCGTGAGGACGGCGCGGTGCTGTTCGATTTCAACCACCCGCTGGCCGGCCAGCCTGTCACCTTCGAAGTGCAAATCATCGGAGTGCTGTAAGCCATGTCCAAGCCCCAGGAAATCGTGCTCGCCGAGCCGCGCGGCTTTTGTGCTGGCGTGGACCGGGCCATCGAAATCGTCGAACGCGCCATCACCAAGTTTGGCGCCCCGATTTATGTGCGCCATGAAATCGTGCACAACACCTTCGTGGTCAACGACCTCAAGTCCCGGGGCGCGATCTTCATTGAAGAACTCGACGATGTGCCGCCCGGCGCGACGCTGGTGTTTTCCGCCCACGGCGTGAGCCAGGCCGTGCAGCTGGAGGCCAAGCGCCGGGGTTTTCAGATCTTCGATGCCACCTGCCCGCTGGTGACCAAGGTGCACGTGGAAGTGGCCAAGCTCGCTAAGGAAGGCTACGAATTCATCATGATCGGCCACAAGGGCCATCCTGAAGTCGAAGGCACCATGGGCCAGCTCGACCATGGTATCCACCTGGTCGAAGACGTGGCCGATGTGGCCCGCGTGCAGCCTGCGCAGACCGCGCTGCTGGCCGTGGTCACGCAGACCACGCTGAGCGTGGACGATGCCGCGGCCATCATGAACGCCGTGCGCGAGCGTTTTCCGCAGGTGCGCGAGCCCAAGCAGCAGGACATCTGCTACGCCACGCAAAACCGCCAGGACGCGATCAAGGTGCTGAGCCCACAGGTCGATGTGGTGATCGTGGTCGGCAGCCCGACCAGCTCCAACAGCAACCGGCTGCGCGAGCTGGCCGCGCGCCTGGGCACGCGGGCCTACATGGTGGACAACGCCGGTGAACTTCAGTCGGCCTGGTTCGATGGCGTGGCCCGCGTGGGCCTCACCGCCGGCGCTTCGGCACCCGAAGTGCTGGTGCGTGAAGTCATAGACCGCATCAAGGCCCTGGGCGCGACTTCGGTGCGCAGCATGAACGGCATCGAGGAGACCGTGAAGTTCCCGCTGCCCAAGGGCCTCAAGCTTGATGCTGCCACGGGTCTCGAGATCGAAGTACGCAAGGCACCTGAAACGGGACCCACCCCCTGAGCGGCTGCGCCGCTTCCCCCTCTCATCCTTCGGTGGAGGGGGACGGCAGCCTCGGTGCGGGGCGGCCCTTCCTCGCTGCCCCCTTGCTGGGCCGCGCCAGTTTCATCGGCAGCGGGCGTTGCCAGCGCTCTTCATCACTCAGTCCATAGAGGTTGGTACTCAGCTCCAGAGGTCCAGCGGCGGATCGGCCGCGACGGCGCGCAGGATGTCGGTGCGCGAGACGAAGCCGACCAGGTGGCCCCATTCGTCGGTCACCGGCAGCCCGGGCAGGCCGGTGTCCAGCAGCACGCCGGCCAGCCGGCGCAGCGCGGTATCGGCGGCCACGGCCGGCACGGGGCTGATCATCACTTCGTGCACGGGCCGCTTCGCCAGATCGATCGCGGCCTGCACCGCGCCCGGCGTGGGCAGCAGGTCCAGCGGCGCCATGTCGGCGCGCAGCAACAGTCCTATCACCTGACCCCGGGCATTGAGCACCGGCGCCTGCGCCACGCGGTGCTCGGCCAGGATTTGCCAGGCATCGTTGACGCGCATCTCGGCCGGCACCGTGAGCGCTCCCGTGGTCATCACATCGCGCACCCATTCCAGCGGCTGACGCTCCAGGACCGGGCCTTTTTCCGTGGCGGCATAGGCGTCGAGCGCGTTCTGCGTGGGCAGCGGCAGCGCGGTCGGCTCGGACGAGAGCGGCACGTAGGGCGGCGCGGGCGCATCTTCGCTGCGCGTGCGCAGCGCCTGCGGGCGCTGCACCCGGCGCACGGGAGCGATCTGGCCCAGCGGGGCGGGGCCGCCGCGGTAGATGGGGCCGTCGGGGCCCAGGACATAGAACATGGGTGGGTCTCTCGGGAAAGTTCGTGGGCGCTGCAGCTATCTTGCCATTGCCCTGCATCAGTCTCTGGCTTGCTGGCTGCCATTGTGGCCGCAGGCTACTAGAATTGCGCCCTATGCTAGACATCCTCCTCCTTCGCAAAGACCTCGACACCGCCATCGCGCGGCTGGAAACCCGCAAAAAGCCCCAGGCTTTCCTGAACGTGGAGGTATTCCAGTCCCTCGAGTCCGAACGCAAGGGCTTGCAAACGCGCACCGAGGAGCTGCAATCGCAGCGCAATCAGCTGTCCAAGCAGATCGGCATGCTGATGGGCAAAGGCGAAAAAGACGCGGCCGAAGCGGCCAAGGCCCAGGTTGCGGCCATCAAGACCGAGTTCGAAACTTCGGCAGCACGCCTGGAGCAGATCCAGTCCGAGCTGCAGACCATGCTGCTGGCCGTGCCCAATCTGCCGCACGAAAGCGTGCCCGTGGGCAGCGACGAGTCGGGCAACGTGGAAGTGCGCCGTTGGGGCACGCCCAAGGAACTGGGCTTCGAAGCCAAGGACCATGTCGACGTGGGCACGCCGCTGGGCCTGGACTTCGACATGGGCGTCAAGCTCTCGGGTTCGCGCTTCACCGTGATGAAGGGCCCGATCGCCCGTATGCACCGGGCGCTGGCGCAGTTCATGATTGACCTGCAGACCGAAGAGCACGGCTACACCGAATGCTACGTGCCTTACGCCGTCAATGCCGACTCGCTCAAGGGCACGGGCCAGCTGCCCAAGTTCGAAGGCGATCTGTTCGCCGCGAAGAAGGGCGGCCAGGACGGCGAGCCCGCGCCTGACCATTCGGCCCTGTACCTGATTCCCACGGCCGAAGTGCCGCTGACCAACTTCGTGCGCGACCAGGTCGTGGCCGAAGCCGACCTGCCGATCAAGCTCACGGCCCACAGCCCCTGCTTCCGTTCCGAAGCCGGCAGCTACGGCCGCGACACCCGCGGCATGATCCGCCAGCACCAGTTCGACAAGGTCGAGATGGTGCAGATCGTGCACCCGGAAAAGAGCTACGCAGCGCTGGAAGAAATGACCGGCCACGCCGAAGCCGTGCTGCAAAAGCTGGGCCTGCCTTACCGCGTGATGAGCCTGTGCACGGGCGACATGGGCTTTGGCGCGGCCAAGACCTATGACCTCGAAGTCTGGCTGCCCGGTCAGAGCAACTACCGCGAGATCAGCTCGGTGTCGAACTGCGAAGCTTTCCAGTCCCGCCGTCTGCAGGCGCGTTTCAAGAACGCCCAGGGCAAGAACGAGTTGCTGCACACCTTGAACGGTTCCGGCCTGGCCGTGGGCCGCTGCCTGGTGGCCGTGCTGGAGAACTACCAGAACGCCGACGGCTCGGTGACCGTGCCCGAAGTTCTGCAGCCGTACATGGGCGGTTTGACTTTGCTCAAACCCTGAAAAAATAGTGCTATAATCGATGCTTGATCACAGGAGAGGTGGCAGAGTGGTCGAATGTACCTGACTCGAAATCAGGCGTACCGCAAGGTACCGTGGGTTCGAATCCCACCCTCTCCGCCATAAATGCAAACCCCAGAGCGAGAAATCACTCTGGGGTTTTTGCTTTTTGCAGGTTCTTCAGTTCGCCACATGAACGCGCTACCAGTGAGCAGCGCAGACCTGCGGATTTTCATGCCACGCTTGGCTCCCTACCTGCAACGCAGGGGATGCGGGTTCTCCTGCAGAATTTCCGTCCCGTCTGATCTTCGCCACCTGATTGGCGCGCGCGAGTGCACCAAGGCCTTGTCTGGACTGGCCTGTCTGCCTTTGATGGGGTACTGCGACAATGCCATATGAGTCAAAAACAGCCGTCGACGGCATTCGAAGTTGAGCGCCCAACCATGATCCAGCACACGCTCCCGAATGGTGTGCGTCTGCTGGCCATCCCCATGCCCCACGTGCAAAGCGCCAGCGTGGGCATCTTCCTGCGCGTAGGCTCCCGGGACGAGACGCCGGCCACGAATGGCATCAGCCATGTTCTCGAACACATGGCGTTCAAAGGCACCGACACCCGCACCGTGCAGGCGATCAACCTGGATGCGGAGCGATTGGGAGCGGAGGTCAACGCTTTCACCGGGAAGGACACTACCGGCTACTTCATGACCGGCCTCGGTCGGCACACGCAGCAGTTGCTGCGCATGACGGCCGATATCGTCCTGAACAGCACGTTTCCCGCGCATGAATTGCAGCGGGAACTGGAGGTGATCCGCCAGGAGGCCATCGAGTACGAAGAGGATCCGGAGGACAGCGCCAACGACCTTCTCGACCGCGCCATCTGGGGTGACGACGCCATGGGCATGCCGGTGATTGGCACCGTCGCCAATATCGAGGGATTCACCCGGCAGGACCTGGTCCGCCACGTGCAATGCCACTATGTCGCGGAAAAGACGATCGTGGTCGGGGCGGGCAACTTCGATGTCGATGCCTGGATGACGCTTGCCGCAGAACTGTTTGCAGACATGCGTGCGTCGACCGATCTGCCCGTGGTGCAACAGCCCGCGAAGTACGTCGGTCATGCTCTGGCCCGGCGTTTTACGCAGGTCTCTCAGGTGTTCGTGAACATCGCTTACCCCCTGGGGCCCGTGGAGCAGGAGGAGCTGCCTCAGCGGCGCTGGCGCCTTGCGGCTTCGCTGGCAGCCCATCTGTTCGGGGAAGGGATGTCCTCGCCCCTGGTCGACACCGTGCGCGAGCAGCTTGGCTTGGCCTATACGACCTATGCGACGATGGAAAGTGGGGACGTCTGGGCCAACTTCATCGTGCACGCGGTCACGACCCCGGACAAGCTCGACGCACTGCTGGCCGCCACCGGCCGTTTGCTGCGTGCACAGGCGGCCTGCATTGACCCGGTGCACCTGGAACGGGCCAAGAACCAGCTGACCGTATCCCGGGTTCGTGCTGGAGAGCGACCCTACGCCATGATGGAGCAGGCGGTGGAAGAACTCTTCGCCAGCGACACTCTGACGCCGATGGCTGAAACTTTGGCGATGATCGATGACATTGGGTCGGAAGAGGTTCGGATGGTCTTCGAGCGGATGTTGGCCAACCCTCCGGCGCTGGCCATCACTGGCAAGGGCGCCAGTGCAAAAACCGCGCGGCAACTCGCAGCCCGTCTGGAAGCCTGAGCCGATCCTGCTCGCAGCTCATCGTCCACCATATGGTCGATGCCATTTGCAGGGCCTGAGGGCACAGGGCTGGAGTCATCTCAGCCAGACGCAGGTTTGTGCAACAAGGCCAGTTGGCGTTACAGGCTTTCAAAGCTAAAACTCCTGCGTCCACTTGGACAGTCAGTGCATGAGTCCAAGGGCGGTGCTTCGAGCAATGCTGCGTTTTCCCTCAGTCATTGGCGCTCAATACAGGGCGATGGCATCGCCCTGTGGCGGATCACCCACCGGCAACCCGCCCCTGCGCCCAGGCATGGCGGGCGAGCGTCTGCAAGGCCTGCTGCAGCACGGGCGCATCGACCATGCGGCCGTCGAGCACGCAGACGCCGCCGCCGGCTTCCTCCAAGGCCTGTTGCACGCGGTGGGCCTGGGCCACGGCCGCGGCGTCGGGATCGAAGGCCGCGTGCAGCACCGCCACCTGCGCGGGATGTATGCACAGCTTGCCGCCAAAACCCATGCGCCGGGCGCGGGCCGCGTCGCGGGCCATGCGTTCGGGATTGCGCGTGTCCACGGTCACGCCGTCCACTGGCGCGCTCAAGCCCGCGCGGCGCGAAGCCAGCACCAGGGCCATGCGAATCGGCAGCAGCTCGTCTTCCGTGCCTTCGCTGTCACAGGCCATGCCGGCATCGACCTGAAAATCCAGATGGCCGAAGGCCAGGCGCACCACTTGCGGTGCGTTTGCCAGGGCATTGGCGGCATCGAGTCCGGCCACGCTTTCCACCAAGGGAAGCAACGCCGCCTGCGCGCCCGCGGCCTGGGCCACGGCATGCAGGGTCTGGGCGCGCTCGGCCTTGGAGACCACGGCGCCGGCCACGCCCTGGGACACCAGGGCGGCCAGCGCGGTCAGATCGTCCCCGTGCCAGGGCGTGCCTTCGGCGTTGATGCGCACCAGAATGCGCGCGCGCGCCGGGGCGGGCAGGGCGGCCACGGCCTGGGCCAAGGCGTCGCGGGCAGCGGCCTTGTCGGCCGGCGCCACGGCGTCTTCCCAGTCGGCGATGACCATGTCGCAGCCGCTGTCCAGCGCCTTGGCCAGGCGCTCGGGGCGGGTGGCGGGCACGAACAGAAAGGACGTGGCCTGGCGGGCGAGATCGTGCATGGCGTGCATCACTTCAGCAGTTTTTCTACCTTGGGCCACTGTGCGACCTGCCACAGGTGCTGCACGGACTGCTCGGCTTGCGCGGAGGATACGGCGCCGCCGTAGGCCGCCAGGCGCAGGGCCTTGCCGGTGATCTCTTCGCGGGTCAGCGTGTTGCCGGGGTCGCCCTTGGGGTCGTCGACACGGCCTTGCAGCGTGCGGCCGTCCAGCGTCTGCACGGTGACCTTGCCTATCCAGCGCTGTGGGTAGGCGGTGTCGACTTCGGTGTCCAGCACCATGCTGACTTTTTCGCGCAGGGCGACGGTTTCGGGGGCCAGGAAGTTTTCGTCGAACTCGGTCAAGCCCGCGTGGCCGAAGCGCGCGGCCAGGCCCAGCACCGTGCCCATGGAGAACTTGGACTGGTGCACGGTCGCGGGAGCGACCACGGCGCCCAGCACGTCGATCGCGCCCTGGTGCACATGGCAGGTGACCTGCGCCAGATCCTTGGGCTGCAGCTGGTTCTGCTGCATGACTTGCAGCAGCGCGTCGGCCGCGGGATGGGTGTGGCGGCAGGAGGCATGCCATTTGAAGCTGGTCTCGGCCGTGGCCCAGCGGGTGCCCAGGCCGTCGGTGAGGCGGGAAGGATCGGCGTCCGTCGACATGCCGGCGGCCAGTCCCTGCGCTCCGGTGAAGATGTCCTGCGCGCCGGTGAAGCCGTCCTTGGCCAGGTAGGCGGCCATCAGGCCGGCCGCCGAAGCGTGGGCCGTGTGCAGCTGCTTGCTGTCGGCCGCGGTGCGCAGGAATTCCCACAGGCCGGCCGACTGCGTGCCGGCCGAGCCGAAGGCATGCTGCATTTGCGCGGGCGTGAGTTCCAGCAGGCGGCCCACGGCGGCGGCGGCGGCCAGGGTGCCGGCCGTGGCCGTGGTGTGGAAGATGCGGTAGTGGCTGCGTCCCAGGAATTCGCCGACGCGAATGCCGACTTCATAGCCGGCCACGCAGGCGGCCATGAGTTGCGCGCCAGTGGCGCCAATGGTTTGCGCCACGGCCACGGCGGGGGCGAACACCACGGCGGCGGGGTGGAACACCGAGCCGTTGTGCACGTCGTCCTGCTCGGCGACATGGGAGGCGGCGGCATTGGCCAGCGCTGCCATCATGGGCGAGGTGGTGGCGCTGTGGCCTACGACTTCGCAGGGGCCTGCGGACGGGCCTTGCGAGAGCGCAAAGCGCGTGAGGCTTTGCACGGGGCGCGCGCTCTGGCCGGCCAGCACCGAGCCGAACCAGTCCACCCACAGGTCTTCGGCGCGGCGCTGCACGGCGGGGGGAACGTCCTCCCAGCGCAGCTCGGCGGCGAACAGGGCCAGGGGATGGATGCTGATGGAGTTTTCTTGTTTCATGGGAGGCCTCTGGTGGGGGCAGGAATTACGCTGCCTGCTCACTGTTTTGGGGTTGCAGGGACTGGATTTGCGCGGGCGTCCAGCCCAGTGCGGTCAGGATGGCGCGGTTGTGCTGGCCCACGGCGGGCACGGCGTCCATGCGGTAGTCGAAAGCGCTGTTCACGCCGGGCGGCAGCAGCGCGGGAACGTCGCCCACGGGCGTGGCCACGGTGTGCCAGCGATTGCGGGCCTGCAGTTGCGGGTGGGCCCACAGCTGGGCCATGTCGTTGACCTGGGCGTTGGCAATGCCGGCTTCGTCCAGGCGCTGCACCACCTGCGCGGCAGTCAGGTGACTGAAGATGCGCAGGATTTCCGCTTTCAAGGCCTCGCGGTTTTCGTTGCGCAGCGCATTGCGGTCAAAGCGCGGATCGACGGCGAGTTCGGGCGCGCGCAGCACCAGAGCGCAGAACGCCGTCCATTCACGCTCGTTCTGCAGGCCCAGCATCACGGTGTTGCCATCGCCGGCCGCAAACGGGCCGTAGGGGTAGATGCTGGCGTGCGAGGCGCCGGTGCGCGGCGGCGGCGCAGCGCCTTCGTAGGCGTAGTACAGCGGGTAGTTCATCCACTCGGCCATGGCTTCGAGCATGGACACGTCGATGTGGCTGCCCTGGCCGGTCTTGCCGCGCAGCAGCAGCGCCGACAGGATGTTGGTGTAGGCGTACATTCCGGCCGCGATGTCGGCCACCGAGATGCCGGATTTGCTGGGCGTTTCGGGCGTACCGGTGACGGACAGGAAGCCCGCTTCACTCTGGATCAGCAGGTCGTAGGCCTTCTTGTCACGGTAAGGGCCGTCGGCGCCGTAGCCGCTGATGTCGCAGACGATGAGCTTGGGGTTGTGGGCCTTGAGCGTTTCGTAGGACAGGCCCATGCGCGCCGCTGCGCCGGGCGCGAGGTTTTGCACCAGCACATCGGCGGTTTCCAGCAGCTGCAGCAGCGCGGACAGGGCCTGCGGCTGCTTGACGTCCAGTGCCAGGCTTTCCTTGTTGCGGTTGAGCCAGGTGAAATGCGAGGACTGGCCGTTGACGCGCTGGTCGTAGCCGCGCGCGAAGTCCCCGCTGCCGGGGCGCTCGATCTTGATGACGCGCGCTCCCAGATCGGCCAGCTGGCGGGTGCAGAACGGCGCGGCCACCGCATGTTCCAGCGAGACGACGGTGATGCCATCCAAGGGTCGGGTCATGGGAGTTTCCAGTGGGGTGGGCGGGTTGCGGCTCAGAACGAGCGCGGCAGGCCCAGCAC
Organism: Acidovorax bellezanensis; assembly: GCF_025421555.1. NCBI lineage: Bacteria > Pseudomonadati > Pseudomonadota > Betaproteobacteria > Burkholderiales > Comamonadaceae > Acidovorax > Acidovorax bellezanensis. The sequence goes on along the minus strand of NZ_JAODYH010000003.1, from coordinate 396,646 downwards.
GTGCTCGGCCACGAACGAATAGATCAAGTTGGTGGAGATGGGCGCGACCTGGTACAGGCGCGTTTCACGGAACTTGCGCTCGATGTCGTATTCGCAGGCAAAGCCGAAGCCGCCGTGGAACTGCAGGCAGGCGTTGGCCGCTTCCCAGCTGGCCTTGGCCGCCAGGTACTTGGCCATGTTGGCCTGGGCGCCGCAGGCCTGGTGGGCGTCGAACATCTCGCAGGCTTTCCAGCGCATCAGGTTGGCGGCTTCGACTTCGATGAAGGCGTCGGCGATGGGGAACTGCACGCCCTGGTTCTGGCCGATGGGGCGACCGAAGACCTGGCGGTCCTTGACGTACTGGGTCACGCGGTCGATGAACCAGTAGCCGTCGCCGATGCACTCGGCGGCGATCAGCGTGCGCTCGGCGTTCAGGCCGTCGAGGATGTACTTGAAGCCCTTGCCTTCTTCGCCGATCAGGTTTTCCTCGGGGATTTCCAGGTTCTCGAAGAACAGCTCATTGGTCTCGTGGTTGACCATGTTGAGAATGGGGCGCACGGTCATGCCCTTTTTCTCGGCCTCGCGCAGGTCCACCATGAAGATGGACATGCCTTCGCTCTTCTTGGTCACTTCGGCCAGCGGCGTGGTGCGCGCCAGCAGGATCATGAAGTCGCTGTGCTGCACGCGGCTGATCCAGACTTTCTGGCCGTTGATCACGTAGCGGCCGTCTTTCTTGACGGCGCTGGTCTTGATCTTGGTGGTGTCGGTGCCGGTGGTGGGCTCGGTCACGCCCATGGACTGCAGGCGCCACTCGCCGCTGGCGATGCGCGGCAGGTACTTTTCCTTTTGCGCCTTGGAGCCGTGGCGCAGCAGCGTGTTCATGTTGTACATCTGGCCGTGGCAGGCGCCGGAGTTGCCGCCCGCACGGTTGATTTCTTCCATCACCACGCTGGCTTCGGTCAGGCCCAGGCCCGAGCCGCCGTATTCCTGCGGAATCAGCGCGGCCATCCAGCCGGCCTGGGTCAGCGCGTTGACGAAGGCTTCGGGGTAGCCGCGTTGCTCGTCGATCTTGCGGAAATACTCATCGGGAAACTCGGCGCACAGCGCGCGCACGGCGTCGCGGATGTCGTGGAAATTGTTGGAGCTGGTTTGTTCGATCATGATGGGTCTTGAAGCAATCGGCGGGTATGGGGGGTGAAGCGCGGAGAGCGGCTGGCGTCAGAGAATCTTGGCCGTGGCCTGCATGGTCAGCCAGCCTTCGTGGTCGTGGGCCCACAGCGTGATGGTCTTGCCGTCGGGCGAGGGCTGACCGAGCACGGTGAACGGGTGGAGGTCGTAGGTGGGGCGCACGGCCTTGAAGGCGAAATCCGTCACCACCGCGCCGGGGGCGTTGCGGCGCAGCAGGTCGATGAGCAGCGTGGCGATCAGCGGGCCGTGCACGACCAGGCCGGGATAGCCTTCTTCCTGCGTGGCGTAGCTGCGGTCGTAATGGATGCGGTGGCCGTTGAACGTCAGCGCCGAGTAGCGAAACAGCAGCACTGGATCGGGCGTGATCCGGCGCACCCAGGCGGCGCTTTGCTCGGCCGCCGTGGGAGCGGGCGCGGGCTCGCCGGGCTGCGCCGCGGCGCGGTAGACGATGTCCTGCTCTTCGGTCACCGAGACGCCGCGGGCATTGCCCGATTCATGGCGCAGCTGCACGAACAGCAGCTCACCCGAGCGGCCCTTCTTGTGGTCGACGGACAGGATGCGCGAGACGCGCTGTACGGCTTCGCCCACGCGCAGCGGGTTGTCCTGGTTCCACTGCACGCGGCTGCCGGCCCACATGCGGCGCGGCAGCGGCACGGGCGGTAGAAAGCCGCCGCGCGCCGGGTGGCCGTCGGCGCCCAGCTGGCTTTGCGGCGCCACGGCCACGAAGTTCATCCAGTGCCACAGCGGCGGCAGCGCGTCTCCGGGCTGCGGCTGGGGATCGTCGCGATCGAGCGTGGCGCTGAACGCGCCCACGGCATGGCCCCAGATCTGGTCGCTGAGGGTTTCGATCCTGCCCGTCCAGGACTGCAGGTGAGCGATCTGCTCGGGCGAGAGGGGGAGGTTTTCAGATGGCATGGCTGGATGCTCGCTGGCAATGCCGGCGCACGCAATCTGAGAAATCGAAACGTATCCTTTGGCTTCGGTGAAGGCCTGGCCAGGCTGCCAGGGTTAACCCTGTGAATTCGGGCCGCTGCGCCTGCGCCCCCAGGGGACAGGCGGGGGAACTTCCACGTTCCCAAACACCATCCTTGCGAATCCCGAATTGGCGATCCCGGCCGCTGGCGGCATGCTTGCCAGCAATGACCCGGAATCACCCGGGCACAACCGCAAGGACTGACATGAGCAAGATGCTAGAAGGCAAAGTAGTTGTAGTCACCGGCGCAGGCGGCGGCATTGGCCGCGACATGGCGCTGTCCATGGCCAGCGAAGGCGCCAAGGTCGTGGTCAACGACATCGGTACCTCGACGACGGGCGAAGGCACGGATGTCGGCCCCGCGCAAAAAGTGGTTGAAGAGATCAAGGCCCTGGGCGGCCAGGCCGTGGCCAACACGGACAGCGTGTCCGAAGCCGCCAGCGCCGCGCGCATCATTGCCTGCGCCGTGGACACTTTCGGCCGCATCGACGGCGTGGTGAACAACGCCGGCATCCTGCGTGACCGCTTCTTCCACAAGATGAGCCTGGACGAGTGGGACGCCGTGATCAAGGTCCACCTGTACGGCAGCTACTACATGAGCCGCGCCGCCGCCAACCACTTCAAGGAGCAGGAAAGCGGTGCCATGGTGCACATGACGTCCACTTCGGGTCTGATCGGCAACCTGGGCCAGGCCAATTACAGCGCCGCCAAGCTGGCGCTGGTGGCCCTGTCCAAGTCCATCGCCCTGGACATGCAGAAGTTCAACGTGCGCTCCAATTGCATCGCGCCGTTTGCCTGGAGCCGCATGATCGGCTCCATCCCCACCGACACGCCCGAGCAGCAGGCGCGCGTGGCCAAGATCCAGCAGATGACGCCCAACAAGATCGCACCGCTGGCCGTGTACCTGCTGTCCGACCAGGCCAAGGAAGTCAACGCCCAGGTCTTCGCCGTGCGCAACAACGAGATCTTCCTGATGAGCCAGCCGCGCCCCGTGCGCTCGGTGCACCGCAGCGAAGGCTGGACGGCCCAGGGCATCGCCGAGCACGGCATGCCTGCGCTGCAGCGTTCGTTCGTGCCCATGGAGCGCTCGGGCGACGTGTTCAGCTGGGATCCCATCTAAAGCGCGGCGCCCATGGCCATCTCCTACGAGCACCTCAAGCAGCGCGTCTTCGCGCCCGTGCGCCAGCAGTACAGCGAGCGCGACACCATGCTTTACGCGCTCAGCCTCGGGCTGGGCAACGACCCGCTGGACGACAAGGCCCAGTCTTTCGTCTACGAAGGCGCGCCGGGCGGTCTGCAGGCCTTGCCTTCGCAGGCCGTGGTGCTGGGCTTTCCTGGCTTCTGGGCGCGTGAACCCGACACCGGCATCGACTGGGTCAAGCTGCTGCACGGCGAGCAGCGCATGCGACTGCACCGCCCCCTGCCGGCCGCGGCCGAAGTGGTGGGCTACAACCGCATCACCCACCTGACCGACAAGGGCGAGGGCAAGGGCGCCATCATGGTGACCGAGCGCCGGCTGGAAACCACGGGCGGTGAACTGCTGGCCACGGTGCAGCAGGTGACTTTTCTGCGCGGTGACGGCGGCTACAGCCAGCAAGGCGGCGGCCAGCCCAGCGATGCTCCGCTGCCCGCGCTGCAGCCCACGCCCGCGGAGCGCGCGCCGGATTTGACCGACACCCAGGTCATACGCCCCGAGGCCGCTCTGCTGTACCGCCTGATGGGCGACTACAACCCGCTGCACGCCGATCCGGCCGTGGCACGCAAGGCGGGCTTCGAGCGCCCCATCCTGCACGGCCTGGCCAGCTACGGCCTGGTAGCGCATGCGGTGCTGCGCCAATGCTGCGACCACAATCCCGCGCGCCTCAAGGCGCTGGACATCCGCTTTGCCGCACCGGTCTACCCGGGCGAGACGCTGGTCACCGAGATCTGGCGCACGCCGGGCCAGCCTTTGCAGCTGCAATTGCGCGCCCGCGTGCTGGAGCGCGACAAGGTCGTGCTGAGCCACGGTTTTGCCGAGCTCGCGTAAATCCTCCCTGCACGGGCAGCGCTTCACCATGAAGCGCTGTTCTTGCATGGGGTCCTCAATATTTCAATGGAGTCCGCCATGAGCGCATCCCCCGTGTTGACCTCCGTGCAGGATGGCATCGGTACCATCACCTTGAACCGCCCCGAGGCACGCAATGCGCTGAACCAGGCCATGCGCCCGGCCCTGGCCGCGGCCATCGCGCAGATGCGTGACGACGCCCAGGTCCACACCGTCATCCTCACGGGCGCGGGCGGCGCTTTCTGCTCGGGCGGCGACATCGCGCAGATGCAGGAATCGTCCCAGGCGGGCCTGCCCTGGCGCGAGCGCATTCGCAGCCTGCACCAGTGGTTCCCCGAGCTGGTTAACATGGAAAAACCCGTGATCGCCGCCGTGGACGGCCCGGCCTTCGGCGCGGGCCTGAGCCTGGCGCTGGCGGCCGACTTCGTGCTGGCCACGCGCCGCGCGAAATTTTGCGCCGTGTTCGGCCGCATCGGCCTGATTCCCGATCTGGGCGCCATGCAACTGCTGCCGCGCATCGTGGGCCAGCAAAAAGCCAAGGAACTGGTGTTCACCGCGCGCACGGTGGGGGCCGAGGAAGCCAAGCAGCTGGGCATGGTCTACGAGATCGTCGAAGACGGTGCCGCCCTGCAGGAAGCGGCGCAGGCCCTGGCACGGCGTTTTGGCGAAGCCTCGACGGCCGCCATCGGCATGGCCAAGACCATCATGAACCAGGCGTTCGAGCTGGACGCGCGCGCCATGGCCGAAATGGAAGCCTATGCCCAGACCATGTGCCGGGGCTCGGACTACCACCAGGACGCGGTGCGCCGCTTTGGCGACAAGGAGCCGCTGCGCTTCGACTGGGATCGCAAGGCGTGAGCACGGACAGCCTGGTCCAAGGCCTGCAGGCCCTGCTGCGGCCTGGCGACACCCTCTGGTGGGGTCAGGCCACGGCCGAGCCGCTGACGCTCACGCGCGCCCTGGTCGACAACCGCCATGCCCTGGCCCAGGGCGGGCGGCTGCGCGTGTTCGTGGGCATTGGCGTGTCGGACACGCTGCGCCCCGAACAGGCCGATGTGATCGACTTCTTCGGCTATTCCGCCGGCGGCCCGCACCGCAAGCTGGCCCAGGCGGGCGTGCTGGACATCGTGCCCTGCCATTACTCGCATTTGCCCGGCCTGATTGAAGAAGGCCTGCTGCCGGCCGACGTAGTGCTGCTGCAGGTTTCGCCGCCCGATGCGCAAGGCCGCTACAGCCTGGGCCTGGTGCACGAATACCTGCCGGCCGCGCTGCGCAAGGCGCGCGTGGTGATCGCCGAAGTGAACCCCGAGATTCCCTGGACGCATGGCAGCGTCTACCTGAGCGCCGATGATTTTGCCTTGCTGGTCGATGCCCAGCATCCGCCGCTGAGCCTGGAGCGCAGCGCGCCCGGCCCCGTGGAGCTGGCCATTGCCGGCCATATCGCGGCCCTGGTCGAGGACGGCGCAACCCTGCAGGTGGGCATAGGCAATTTGCCCGAAGCCGTGCTGTCGGCCCTGCACGGCCACCGCGATCTGGGACTGCACAGCGGCGCCGTCGGCGATGGCATTGCCGCGCTGGCCGAGGCCGGCGTGCTGACCAATGCGCGCAAGAGCCTGGATGCCGGCGTGGGCATTGGCGGCATTCTGATGGGCAGCGAGCGCCTGCGGAAATGGGCCCATGGCAACCCCGGCTTTGCGCTGCGCGAGACCGCCTACACCCACGATGCGCAGGTGCTGGCGTGCAGCCACAAGCTGGCCGCGATCAACTCCGCCATCGAAGTCGACCTCACGGGACAGATCAATGCCGAAGTGGTCGGCGGCGTCTATGTGGGCGCGGTCGGTGGTGCGCTGGACTTCCTGCGGGGCGCGGCGCGCAGCCGCGGCGGCCTGCCCATCGTCGCCTTGCCCGCCACGGCCAAGGGAGCCACGCGCATCGTCGCCCAGCTGTCCGGCCCCGTGAGCACGCCGCGCAGCGATGCCGGCCTGATCGTCACCGAATACGGCGTTGCCGATCTGCGCGGCCAGCCCTTGTCGCGCCGCGTGCGCCGTCTGATCGACATTGCCGCCCCCGAACACCGCGCCGAACTGGAGCGCCAGGGCCATGCCCTGCTGCGCCAGTGCGGTGCCAGTTTTCACTGAATTCTTCGAACCTTCCATTGCAGGAGCCAACCATGCGCAGAGCCGCCATCGTCACCCCCCTTAGAACCCCTGTCGGCACTTTCGGCGGCAGCCTGCGGCCCGTCTCTGTCGAGGAACTGGCCGCCACCACCGTGCGTGCCGTGGTCGAGAAAAGCGGCATCGACCCCGCACGCATCGACGATGTGGTGTTTGCCCAGTCCTACGCCAGCAGCGAGACGCCTTGCGTGGGTCGCTGGGCGGCGCTGCAGGCCGGCCTGCCCGTCGAAGTGCCGGGCATGCAGCTGGACCGGCGCTGCGGCGGCGGCCTGCAGGCCGTGGTGACGGCCGCGATGATGGTGCAAAGCGGCGCGGCCGACGTGGTGATCGCCGGTGGCGTCGAGAGCATGAGCAACATCGAGTACTACTCCACCGACATGCGCTGGGGCGCGCGCTCGGGCAATGTGCGCTTTTTTGACCGCCTGGACCGGGGCCGTGAGCGCTCCCAGCCCGTGGAGCGCTTCGGCAAGATCTCGGGAATGATCGAAACCGCCGAGAACCTGGCGCGCGACTACGGCATCACGCGCGATCAGGCCGATGCCTTCGCGCTGCGCAGCCACCAGCGTGCCGCCGCGGCCTGGGCCGCAGGCCGCTTCGATGACGAGACGATTGCGGTGAACGTGCCCCAGCGCAAGGGCGACCCGCTGCGCTTTGCGCGCGATGAAGGCTTTCGCACCGATATCTCTACCGAAAGCCTGGGCAAGCTGCGCACGCTGATCGCGGGCGGCACGGTCACGGCCGGCAACGCCAGTCAGCAAAACGACGCCAGCGCGGCCTGCCTGATCGTGGCCGAGGACAAGCTGGAAGAACTGGGCCTCACGCCCATGGCCACCCTGGTGGGCTGGGCCGCCGCGGGCTGCGAGCCTTCGCATATGGGCATCGGCCCGGTGCCGGCCGTCAAGAAGCTGCTGTCGCGCCTGAACCTCAAGCTCGACCAGATGGATCTGGTGGAACTCAACGAGGCCTTTGCCTGCCAGGTGCTGTCCGTGCTCAAGGGCTGGGACTGGAACGACAGGGATGCGATCGAGCACAAGCTCAATGTCAACGGCTCGGGCATCTCGCTGGGCCACCCCATTGGCGCGACCGGCGTGCGCATTCTGGCCACGCTGCTGCATGAGCTCGAGCGCCGCAAGGGCCGCTACGGCCTGGAAACCATGTGCATCGGCGGCGGCCAGGGCATTGCGGCAGTGTTTGAACGCTACTGACCCGCTGAGCGCTTTGCTGCGCTGATCTCTGCCTGAGCGGATGCGCTCAGTCCGCGCCGGTTGGCGCGGGCCTGGCTGCGCGCTTGCCGCCACCGCTCAGGGCAAACCCTCGCTAAGGGCTGGTGAACACCGGCTTTGCCAAAAGCAGATTCCCACGGCGCAGCGCGCGCCGCACCATGTGTCCCTTGCTCAGCGGCCCACAGGCCTACCCGTCCTGTGCTGTGCCGCGCCTAAAAACACCATTGCAGGAGACAACATGCCCCATTCCCTACGCCGACTGGCCGCCACCCTGATCCTGGCCCCGATCACCCTGGCCACGCTCGCGGCCTTTCCCGCTGCCGCACAGGAGGGCCAACCCATTCGCCTGATGGTGGGCTATTCCGCCGGAGGCCCCGTGGACCAGGGCGCGCGCCTGTTCAGCGTGGCGCTGACCAAGGAACTGGGCACATCGGTCATCGTGGAAAACAAGCCCGGTGCCAATGCCACCCTGGCCGGCAGCGAAGTCGTGCGCGCCAAGACCGACGGCCTGACGCTGTGGTTTGCCGCCAGCCCGACCATCACCATCAGCCCCAACGTGATGAGCAAGATGTCCTTCGATCCGGCCAAGGACCTCACGCCCGTAGCGCCTATCCTGAGCTACTACAACGTGCTGGTGGTCAACACCAAGGAGCCCTTCAAGACCACGCAGGAACTGGTGGCCAACGGCAAGGCCAACCCGCAAAAGCTCAACTACGGCTCGGCCGGCGTGGGTGGCTCCAACCACCTGGGCGCGCTGCTGTTCGCCAAGCGCAGCGGCATAGAGATGAACCACATCCCCTACAAGGGCAACGCGCCCGCGATGACCGATGTGATCGGCGGCCAGCTGAACATGATGCTGGACATCATCAGCACCGCCAGCCCCTACATCCACAGCGGCAAGGTGCGCGCCATCGCCGTCACTTCGCCACAGCGCAACGCCTCCCTGCCCGATGTGCCCACCTTTGCCGAATCGGGCATCGAAGGCCTCAAGGGCTTCGACGTGGGCGGCTGGTACGGCGTCTACGGCCCCAAGGGCATGTCGCCCGAACTGGTGGTGAAGCTGAACAAGGCCATGAACGCGGCCCTGGCCCAGCCGGAGCTGCGCAAGCGCTTCAAGGAGCTGGGCTACGAAGAGTGGACCGGCGCGCCCAAGAAGCTGGCCGAGCGCGGCGCCAAGGAACGCGCCATGTGGGCCACGGTGACCCAGGGCATCGTGGTGGACTGAGTGCGGCATGAGTGAACGCATCCACCACCTGCTAGACCGCTGGCTGCGCGAAGCGCCCCAGCGTCCCTTCATCCATCTGCCGGACGGCCGCAGCCTGAGTTTTGCCGACCTCGGCGCGCTCACCGACACCGCCGAAGCCGAGCTGCGCCGCCTGGATGTGCGCGCCGGCGACCGCGTGCTGGTCGTGGCCGAGAACTGCCCCGAGCATGCGGCGCTGATTCTGGCCTGCAGCCGCGTCGGCGCCTGGTCCTGCGGCGTGAACGCGCGCATGGCGCCCGGCGAAATCGACGCCTTCGCTGCCAAGGCCGATGCGCGCCTGGTGTATTTCACCGCCTCGGGCTCGGACAGCGCGGCTGCCCACGCCCGGCGTTTTGCCGCGCAGGACTCGGCCTTGCCGGGCATGCAGCACAGCCCCGTGCGCCAGGACGCGCTGGCCGAGACCGGCCCGCTGCAAGGTGAAGTCGCGGCGCTGATCTTCACTTCGGGCACCACCGGAACGCCCAAGGGCGTGATGGTCGGCCATGGCGCGCTGGCCCATTTCGCGCGCGTTTCCGCCGCATCGCGCGCGCTGGGCCCCGAGGACCGCAGCTACGCCTTCGTGCCGATGACGCATATCTTCGGCCTGGGCACGGTGCTGCTGGCCTCGCTGCATGCCGGCGCCCAGATGGTGATGCGCCCGCAGTTCGATCCGGCGGAATTGCTCGACGCACTGGCCCACCAGGGCGTGTCGCAGCTGCAGGGCCCGCCCGCGCTGTACGCGCGCCTGCTGTCCTATCTGCAGGAGCAGGGCATTGCGCGCCCCGCGGCCCCGGCGCTGCGCTATGTCTACACCGGAGCCGGTCCGCTGGACCTGACGCTCAAGAAGCGCGTGGAAGAGGCCTTCGGCCAGGCGCTGCACCACGGCTACGGCCTGTCGGAATACGCGGGCTCGGTGCACTTGACGCGCCAGGGCGAGCAGCGCGGCGACACCAGCGCGGGCTATGTGGTCGACGGCGCTGAAGTGCGCGTCACCGACCCCGCCACGGGCCAGGCTATGGCGACAGGCGAGCGCGGCGAGCTGTGGATTCGCGGGCTCGGCCTGATGCCCGGCTACTTCCGCGACAGCGAGGCCACGGCCGGCGTGATGCGCGCAGGTGGCTGGTATGCCAGCGGCGATCTGGGCGAGCTGCATGCCGACGGCGCGCTGTTCGTGGTCGGACGGCTCAAGGAAATGATCATCCGCTCGGGCTTCAACGTCTATCCGGCCGAAGTCGAACTGGCGCTGGGCGAGCTGCCCGGCATACAGCGCAGCGCCGTGGTCGGCCGCCCCGAGAAGGACGGCAACGAGGAAGTGATCGCCTTTGTCGAACTGTGTCCCGGCGCCACGCTGGACCAGTCCGCGGCGCGCGCCCATCTGCGCAGCCGCCTCGCGCCCTACAAGCTGCCCTCGCACATCGTGGTGGTCGCCGAGCTGCCCACCAGCCCCAACGGCAAGGTACTCAAGCGCCTGCTGCAGGAGCAGGCGCTGCAGGCCGGCTGAACTGGAAAGGCCCCGCTTCCGGGGCCTTTTTTCTCAGTCCTCACTGATTAGCTTGATGTCGCAGTAGGCCTGCAGGCCTTCGATGCCGCACTCCGAGCCCCAGCCGCTTTCCTTGACGCCGCCAAAAGGCGCTTCGGACATGGACACGTTGAGGCTGTTGATGCCCAGCATGCCGGTCTGCAATCCGCGCGTCAGCTGCATGCGCGTGGGGCTGTGCTGGGTGAAGGCGTAGCTGGCCAGGCCGTAGGGCAGGCGGTTGGAGCGCTCTATGGCTTCCTCCACGCTGTCCACGCGGTTGATCAGCGCCAGGGGGCCGAACGGCTCCTCGTTCATCAGGCGCGCATGTTCGGGCACATCGGTCAGCACCGTGGGCTGCCAGAAGAAGCCTGGACCCTCCAAGGCCTGGCCGCCGCACTCCACGCGCGCGCCGTGCTGCACGGCATCGTCTATCAGGCTGCGCATGGCCTGCTGCCGGCGCGGGTTGGCCAGCGGCCCCAGGTGGCTGCTCTCCTTGAGTCCGTTGCCGGGCTGGAGCTTGCGCGTGCGCTCGACAAAGGCCTGCACAAAAGCGTCGTAGACCTGGGCATGCACGTAGAAGCGCGTGGGCGCGATGCAGATCTGTCCGGCATTGCGGAACTTGCCCGCGACCAGCATGTCGGCCGCCTGGTTCACATCGGCGTCGGCGCAGATGATGGCCGGCGCATGGCCGCCCAGTTCCATGGTGGCGCGCTTGAGTCCCTTGGCCGCCTGCTGGGCCAGCAGCTTGCCGACGGCGGTGGAGCCGGTGAACGAGAACTTGGCCACCACGGGGCTGTCCAGCAGATAGGAGGAGACTTCGCCGGGCACGCCGAACACGGCATTGAGCACGCCGGGCGGCAGACCCGCATCGTGCAGCGCGCGCACCAGGGCCAGGCCGGAGGCCGGCGTTTCCTCGGCCAGCTTGAGGATCAGCGTGCAGCCCGCGGCCAGCGCGCCGGCGATCTTGCGCGCGGGCGTGACGGCCGGGAAGTTCCAGGGCGTGAAAGCCGCGCACACGCCCACGGGCTCGTGCAGGACGGTGATGCGCTGCGTCAGCGTGCGCCCCGGCACCACGCGGCCGTAGTTGCGCCGGCCTTCCTCGGCATACCAGTCGAAAGTGTCGGCGCTGGCCAGCACTTCCAGCCGCGCTTCGCGCAGCGGCTTGCCCTGCTCCAGCGTCATGCTCAGGGCGATGGTGTCGGCGCGCTCGCGCACCAGCGTGGCGGCGGCGCGCAGTATGCGCGAACGCTCCAGCGGCGCGGCCGCGCGCCAGCCGGCAAAGGCCTGCTGCGCGGCCTGCAGCGCGGCGTCCAGATCGGCGCGCGTGGCATGGGGCAGCTGGGCCAGCACCTGGCCGGTGGCGGGATTGAGCACGTCTTCGGTGCGGCGGTCTTGGGCCTCCAGCCAGCGGCCGGCGATGTACAGCTGCGGCTGGGCGTAGCTCAGGGTGGTGGTGGATTCGTATTGCATCAGGCCTCCATGCGAATGATCTGGCGTATGGCCTCGCCGCGCGCGAGCCGGTCAAAACCTTCGTTGATCTGGTCCAGCGTCAGATGGCCGGTCACCAGCTTGTCCACCGGCAGCTTGCCGGCGGCGTGCAGCGCCAGGTAGCGCCCAATGTCGCGGCGCGGAATGCAGCTGCCCATGTAGCTGCCCTTGAGCGTGCGTTCCTCGGCCACCAGATGCCATACCGGCAGGCTGATGGCCTGGGCATTGGCCGGCAGGCCGGCGGTGATGGTCTGTCCGCCGCGGCGCGTGACGCGGTAGGCCATCTCCAGCGCCTTGGCCGAGCCCACCATCTCGAAAGCGTGGTCCACGCCGCCGCCCGTGAGATCGCGCACCTGCTGCACCGCATCGGCGTCGCCGGCGTTGACGGTGTCGGTGGCGCCGAATTCGCGCGCCATGGCCAGCTTGTCCGCGTTGAGGTCGATGGCCACCACGCGGGCCGCGCCTGCGGCGGCGGCGCCCATCACCGAGGACAGGCCTACGCCGCCCAGTCCCACCACGGCCACGCTCTGGCCGGGGCTGACCTTGGCGGTATTGGCCACGGCGCCCACGCCCGTCATCACGGCGCAGCCGAACAGCGCCGCCAGTTCCAGCGGCACGGACTTGTCTATCTTGTGCACGCCCCGGCGCGACAGCACGGCATGTTCGGCAAAGGCCGAGACGCCCATGAAGTGCGCGATGGGCTGGCCGTCCTGGGACAGGCGTTTGGCGCCCGACAGCAAGGTGCCGGCCACGCCGGCCTGGGCCGCGGGCTCGCACAGCACGGGCCGGCCTTCGGCGCAGGGCATGCAGCTGCCGCAGCCGGGCACGAACAGCAGCACCACGTGGTCGCCGATGGCGAGATCGGTCACGCCTTCGCCCAGGCCCGCGATGATGCCCGCGGCCTCATGGCCGAGCACGATGGGCGTGTCGCGCGGGCGGTCGCCGTTGATGATGGACAGGTCGGAGTGGCAGATGCCGGCGGCGACCACTTTCACCAGGACTTCGCCAGGGCCGGGCGGTGCGAGGTCGACTTCGCGGATTTCCAGCGGACGGCTGTCGGCATAGGGCGCGCTGGCGCCCGTGCGTGTGAGTACGGCGGCGCGTGTCTTCATGATGCCTTCACCAGTTTGCAAGAGCTTTTGGACAGGGGACGGAAAGCCTGGTCCCCGGGAATGGTGCTGAGCACCTTGTAGTAGTCCCAGGGGTACTTGGACTCCTCGGGCTTCTTGATCTGCACCAGGTACATGTCGTGCACCATGCGGCCGTCTTCACGCACCTTCCCGTTTTGCGAGAAGAAGTCCTCGATGGGCACCTGCTTGAGCTGGCGCGCCACGGTGGCGCCGTCGTCGCTCTTGGTGGCCTGCACGGCCTTGAGGTAGTTGGTCACGGCCGAATAGGCGCCGGCGTGGATCATCGACGGCATCTTCTTCATCTTCTCGAAGAAGCGCCGCGACCAGGCGCGCGTGGCGTCGGTGCGGTCCCAGTAAAAGCCCGTGGTCAGCACCATGCCCTGGCCGTGGCGCAGGCCCAGCGCATGGACGTCGTTGATGAACATCAGATTGGGCACCAGCATCTGCTTGGGCGTGATGTTGAATTCGCGCGCGGCCTTGATGGTGTTGACCGTGTCGCTGGTCGCATTGGCCAGGTTGATCACCGAAGCCTTGGAGGCCTGGGCCTGCAGCAGGAAGGACGAGAAATCGCTGGCGTTGAGCGGATGGAAGGTCGTGCCCACCACCTTGCCGCCGCCTTCCTTGAGGAACTCGGTCACGTTGGCCGTCATGGCCTTGCCGAAAGCGTAGTCCACTCCCAGGATGAACCAGTCCTTCTTGCCCTGGGCCAGGATGCCGCGCACCGCGCCATTGGCCATCGCATAGGTGTCGTAGGTGTAGTGGATGGCCGTGGGCGCGCAGTGCTCGTTGGAGAGAATGTCCGAGGCCCCGCCCGTGTTGATCACCATCTTGTTGCGCTCGCGCGCCAGATTGTTCACGGCCACCGCCACGGCGGTGTTGTTGATGTCGATGATCAGGTCCACGCCGTCGCGGTCGAACCAGGTGCGCGCATGGGTGGCGCCCACATCGGCCTTGTTCTGGTGGTCGGCCGAGACCACTTCGATCTTCTTGCCCAGCACCTGGCCACCGAAGTCCGCCACGGCCATCTTCGCGGCCTCCACCGAGCCGCGACCGGCCGTGTCGGCATACAGGCCCGACATGTCGCTGAGCACGCCTATGCGCACCACCTCATCCGAGATCTGCTGCGCCTGTACGGCGGCACTGCACAGCAGGCCCGCGCCCAGGGCGCAGCGAACGGCGCGGTGCCGCTCTAGAAAACGTCGCATGTCATCTCCTTGTAGTTGGACGGGGTGGTGTGGCGGCGGGTCTCAATCGGGCCGGATGCCGGCCGTCTTGACGACCTGGGCCCACTTGCGCAATTCGCTTTGCAGGCGCTCGCGCATTTGCTGCGGCGTGCCCGGATCGGCTTCGGCACCGGCCGTCAGCAGGCGCTGGCGCACGCCGGCATCGCGCAGCGCGGTGTTGAAGTCGGTGTTGATTTTTTCCAGCACGGCGGCCGGCGTGCGGGCCGGCGCGAACAGGGCCGCCCAGGAATAGGCTTCGTAATCGGGCAGGCCCGACTCCGCGATGGTGGGCACTTCGGGCAGCATGGTCGAGCGCTGGCGGCTGGCCACGCCCAGCACCTTGATGCGGCCCGACTTGATGTGCTGCAGCGCACTGGGCGCGTCGGCGAACATCAGTTGCACCTGCCCGCCCAGCAAGTCGTTCATGGCCGGCGCGCTGCCCTTGTAGGGAATGTGCTGCAGGCGGATGCCGGCATGCATGTTGAACAGCTCACCGGCCAGGTGGGTGCCGCCGCCGTTGCCCGAGGAGCCATAGCTCAGGCTGCTGCCGGGCTGCTTGGCCAGCGCGATCAGCTCGCGCACATTGCTGGCCGGCACCGAAGGGTGGGCCACGAGAAACACCGGAAACATCGCGGCAAAGCTCACGGGCACGAAGTCGCGCTCGATGTCATAGCTCAGCTTGGCGTGCAGTGCCGGGTTCACCGAGTGGTGAATCGAGCCCACGAACAGCGTGTAGCCGTCGGCCGGCTCCTTGGCCGCAGCCGCCGCACCGACCATGCCGCCGGCACCGGCGCGGTTGTCGATCACCGTCGGCTGGTGCCAGATGTCGCCCAGCTTCTGGCTGAAGGCGCGCGCCGTGGTGTCCACCGGACCGCCGGGCGGAAAAGGCACGATGAAGCGCACCGGGCGCGAAGGCCAGGCGTCGGCGGCATGGGCCGTGGGAAGCAGGCTGCTGGCGGCCAGGGCGCTGCCGGCGGCCAGCACCTGGCGGCGCCGGGGCGAAAAGGAAAACGGGGGCATCAGGATTCTCCGAAGGTGTCGGCCATATGCGGCCTAACCCATTCTGGTCACGTCACCCGATGGCGTGCTTTGTGAATGCGAAAGGTGCGCTTTCAGCGCTCTCAAGCGGGAAAAACCCTTGCTGATTGCGCTCCACCGCCCGCGTGAAGTCCGCCTTCCAGATTGGCGAATTGAAGCCGCGCCGAGATGCAGGCATGCTGGCGGTACGCCGCTGCGTCTGGCATCGTTTGCCGGGCGCCTCGCCAAGAACCAGACCACGAAAGCCCTGTCCATGCACATGAGCGTACAGACCCACTACCAGGCCGAACTCGATGCCGGCCGCTTTTGCCTGCAGCAATGTCCGCAGTGCCAACGGCATGTCTTCACCCCGCGCGAGCTGTGCCCGCATTGCGGCGCCAGCCCGCTGCGCTGGGTGCGCGCCAGCGGTCTGGGGACCGTCTATTCCACCAGCACCATCTCGCGCAAGCAGGACGCCGGCGGCAACTACAACGTGGCGCTGATCGACCTGGATGAAGGCGTGCGCATGATGAGCCGCGTCGAGGGCCTGGCCCCCGAAGCGGTGCATATCGGCCTGCGCGTGCAGGCCCAAGTGGTCCAGAAGGAAGGACGCGGCCTGGTGTTGTTCCAGCCTGCGCAGGAACAAGGAGCTGCAGCATGAACGCCCGATCGAACATCCCCCGCTCGGCATTCGATGCCGCTGCCGTGAATCGCCCGCTGCGCGGACGCGCGGCCATCGTCGGCGCCGCCACCTATGGCTGCGGCGAGGCGCCCGGCATGGACGACATGACGTTGCTGGTGCGCGCCGCGCACGCCGCTGTGGCCGATGCCGGCCTGACCATGCAGGACATCGACGGCCTGGCCACCTGCAGCGTCAACGCCAGCATGTGGACCATGCCGGTGATCGAGCACCTGGGCATCAACCCGACCTATGTGGACGGCACGATGATTGGCGGCAGCAGCTTCATTGCCCATTTGCTGCCCGCGATCCGCGCCCTCGAAGCCGGCCAGTGCAAGGCCGTGCTCGTGTGCTACGGCAGCGCCCAGCGCTCGGCCACGTTCGGGCGCAAGGAAGGCCAGGCCGCGCGCCGCTTCCTCGACCCCCAGCCTTACGAGTTTCCCTTCGAGCCCGTGCTGCCCGTCACCGCCTATGCGCTGGCGGCCGCGCGCCACATGCATGAATTCGGCACCACGCGCGAGCAACTGGCCGAAGTCGCCGTGGCCGCGCGTGCCTGGGCCCAGCTCAACCCCGAAGCTTTCATGCGCGATCCGCTGAGCATTGCGGACGTGCTGTCGGCGCGCCCCATCGCCAGCCCGCTGGGCGTGCGTGACTGCTGCCTGGTGACGGACGGCGGCGGCGCCATCGTGCTGGTGCGCTCCGATCGCGCCAAGGACCTGTCCCAGCCTCCGGTCTACGTGCTGGGCAATGCCACGGCCATCTGGAACCGTCAGATCTCCTGCATGCCCGACCTGACAACGACGTCGGCGGCGCAGTCCGGCGCCCAGGCCTTTGCGATGGCCGGCCTGACAGCAGCCGACATGGACATGGCCCAGCTCTACGATGCCTTCACCATCAACACCTTGCTGTTCCTGGAAGACCTGGGCTTTTGCGCCAAGGGCGAGGCCGGCGCTTTTGTGCAGGGCGGCGGCATCGCTCCCGGCGGCCGTCTGGCCGTCAACACCAATGGCGGCGGCCTGTCCTGCGTACACCCGGGCATGTACGGCATCTTCGCGCTGATCGAAGCCGTGCGCCAGCTGCGCGGCCAGGCCGGCCAGCGCCAGCTGGGACGCCACCGCACGGCCGTGGTCCATGGCAACGGCGGCACGCTGTCGAGCCAGTCCACTGCCATCCTGGGAACGGCCGAAGCGCTGTAAAAAACAAGAAAGATTGAGACCATGATCCGCGATCAAGAAACCCTGGAAGCCCTGCTCGACAGCGTGCGCCGCTTTGTGCGCGAGCGCCTGGTGCCGGCCGAGAACGAAGTGGCCGAGACCGACGAGATTCCCGAAGCCATCGTGCAGGAGATGCGCGATCTGGGCCTGTTCGGCATGACCATTCCCGAACATTTCGGCGGCCTCGAGCTGACGATGGAAGAGGAAGTGCGCGTGCTGTTCGAGCTGTGCCAGACTTCGCCGGCCTTCCGCTCGGTGATAGGCACGACGGTGGGCATCGGCTCGCAAGGCATTCTGATGGACGGCACGCCCGAGCAGCAGGCGGCCTGGCTGCCCAAGCTGGCGACGGGCGAGATCATGGCCTCGTTCGCGCTGACCGAGCCCGAGGCCGGCTCGGACGCGGCCTCGCTGCGCACCACCGCCACCAAGGACGGCGACCACTACGTGGTCAATGGCAACAAGCGCTTCATCACCAATGCGCCCCATGCCGGCATGTTCACGCTGATGGCCCGCACCGACGCGGCCAACAAGGGCGCGGGCGGCGTTTCGGCCTTCATCGTCGACGCCAAGAGCCCCGGCATCAGCTTCGGCAAGAACGACGTCAAGATGGGCCAGAAGGGGGCCCATACCTGCGACGTGTTCTTCGACAACGTGCGCGTGCCCGCGGCCAACCTGATCGGTCTGAAGGAAGGCCAGGGCTTCAAGACGGCCATGAAGGTGCTGGACAAGGGCCGCATCCACATCGCCGCCGTCAGCGTGGGCGTGGCCCAGCGCATTCTGCGCGACGCGCTGGCCTATGCGCTGGACCGCAAGCAGTTCGGCCAGCCCATCTGCGAGTTCCAGCTGGTGCAGGCCATGCTGGCCGACAGCCAGGCCGAACTGTATGCGGCCGAGTGCATGGTCATCGACGCCGCGCGCCGTCGCGACGCGGGCCAGAACGTCTCGACCGAAGCTTCGTGCTGCAAGATGTTCGCCACCGAAATGGTGGGCCGCGTGGCCGACCGCGCGGTGCAGATTCTGGGCGGCTCGGGCTATCTGTCGGAGTTCGGCATCGAGCGCTTCTACCGCGACGTGCGCCTGTTCCGCCTGTACGAAGGCACGACGCAGATCCAGCAGATCATCATTGCGCGCAACATGATCCGTGAGGCCCGCAACGCATGAGCGCTACGTTGGAGGCCCGCCAGCCGGGCACCGAAGGCCTGCCCGACCGCAGCTCCTTCATGCGCCTCATCGGTGCGGCCCAGGTGCCCGCACCGGCCGGCAAAGTGCATATCCGCCTGCCGCACATGCGCGAGGAGCTGCTCAACCAGCTGCCCGCCGCGCATGGCGGCGTGCTGATGACGCTGCTCGATTCGGTGATGTCGCGTGCCGCGAGCGAACTGCCCGACGCGCCCTCGCAGACAGCCGTGACGGTGGAGATGAGCAGCCGCTTTCACCGCCCCGGCCGCGGCGTGCTGCTGGCCGAAGGCTGGGTGGTGCACGCCAGCCGCAGCCTGTGCAGTTGCGCGGCACAACTGACCGACGAAGACGGTCGCCTGGTGGCCACGGCCCACGGCACGTTCAAGTACTGGCTGGCACCCACGACGTTGAACAGTCCCCCCTGAGCCGCTGCCGCGGCTTCCCCCGAGGGGGACGACACCGTCGCTGCGGGGCGGCCCTTGCTTGGTGTCCCCTTGCTGGGGTATGCCAGTTTTTAGGCTGTGCGTTATGGAAAACTAGCCAGCCCCCTCAATCGAACTTCAGCCGTCCCTGGGCGTCGGCCACCAGCAGCTCCACCAGTTCCTGCGCGAACGAGGGCAGGGCTTCCAGGCTGCGCACGCAGATCTTCATCTCGCGCACCGACCAGGCATCCGACAACGGCACGAGGGCGATCTCCATGGATTGCGCATGGCGGCTGGCCGCGGATTCGGGCAGCACGCCCACGCCCACGCCGGACTCGATCATGCGGCAGGCGGTCTCGAAATTGCCGACCTGGATGCGCTGCTTGATGGGACGGTGCAACTGGTCGCTGGCATGGCGCAGGAACGCGTGGATGGCGGTGGATTCCTGCAGGCCGACATAGTCCAGATCCAGGGTGTCGGCGAAGTCGATCTGCATCTGGCCGTCCAGCGGGTGGCCGCGCGGCACGACCAGCACCAGCCGGTCGCGGCGGTAGGGCAGGGTCTCCAGGTTCTCGGTGCGCACCAGGCCGGCGACGATGCCGATGTCGGTCTGGCCTTCGGTGACGGCGCGCACGATGTCATGCGATGGGCGTTCGCGCAGGTCGATGTTCACGTCCGGATTGCGGCGCAGGTAGTGGCGCAGCACGGGCGGCAGGAACTCGCCCAGAGAGGTGGTGTTGGCAAACACCCGCACATGGCCTTTGACGCCCAGCACATATTCCTGCATGTCACCGCGCAGGTGCTCGATCTGACTTTGCACCATGCGCGCATGGGTCACGAAGGCCTGGCCCGGCGGCGTCAGCGTGACGCCCTGGCTGGTGCGGTACAGCAGCTTGGTGCCTATGCTCTCCTCCAGATTCTTGATGCGCGTGCTGGCCGCGGGCAGGGAAATGAAGGAAAACTCCGCGCCGCGTGTCATGCTGTTGGCATCGGCGATGTGCACCATCAGGCGCAGATCCACAAGATCAAAGTGCATAGTCATGGCAGGCATTTTAGGACGTGTCATCCGTTTTTTCCCTGCCTTTTTTGCCAGCGCCATGAAGCGTCGCGAATGCAGCCTTCCACAAATGCGAAGCCGTGCCCGCAAGGCTGGTCTTAGGATGTTCGGGCACAGCCCGCTGCGGCTTTTCCCTGACATCGGACCATCCACATGAGCGCCCTAGCACCTGATTCCGTCTCTCCCGCAGCCGCCCCGCTCGCGTCCTCCTCCCCCGCCACCCGCCCGGGCGCGCTCGGCCACCTGCGCGTGCTCGACCTCTCGCGCGTGCTGGCCGGACCCTGGTGTACCCAGAACCTGGCTGACCTGGGGGCCGACGTCATCAAGATCGAGAAACCTGGCGAAGGCGACGACACGCGCCACTGGGGTCCTCCCTTCTTTCCCGACGCCGAAGGCGAGCCCACGGCGAACGCCTGCTACTTTGCCGCCTGCAACCGCAACAAGCGTTCGGTCACCGTGGACATGGCCACGCCAGAAGGCCAGCAACTGATCCGCGAGCTGGCCATGCAAAGCGATGTGGTGGTGGAGAACTTCAAGACCGGCGGTCTCAAGCGCTACGGCCTGGACTACGCCAGCCTCAGCGCGCTCAACCCGCGCCTGATCTACTGCTCGGTCACGGGCTTTGGCCAGACAGGTCCATACGCGCCGCGCGCCGGCTACGACCTGCTGGTGCAGGCCATGAGCGGGATGATGAGCATCACGGGCCGCGCCGACAGCGAACCCGGCGGCGGCCCCATGCGCGTGGGCGTGGCCGTGATCGACCTGTTCACCGGCATGTATGCCACCACGGCCATCCTCGCCGCGGTCGAGGCCCGCCACAGCACCGGCCGCGGCCAGCACATAGATATGGCGCTGCTGGACGTGGCCATGGCCGTGCTGGGCAACCAGGGCACGGGCTATCTGAACACCGGCCATGTGCCCGGCCGCCAGGGCAACACCCACCCCAGCGTCGTGCCCTACCAGGACTTTCCCACGCAGGATGGCAGCGTGCTGCTGGCCATTGGCAACGACGGGCAGTTCGCGCGTTTTTGCGAGGCGGTCGGTGTGGACTGGGCGCGCGACGAGCGCTTTGCGGCCAATGCCGGGCGCGTCATCCATCGCGAAGTACTGGTCCCGATGATGGCCGAGCTCACGCGCAGCCGCACCACGGCGGCCTGGGTGGCGCTGCTGGAGGACAAGGCCGTGCCTTGCGGGCCGATCAATCACATCGGCCAGGCTTTCGACGACCCGCAGGTGCTGGCCCGCGGTCTGCGGGTGGAGCAGGAGCGCTATCCCGGTGCCCAGCCGCCCGCGGGGCAGACCATCAACCGCGTGGTCACCACGGCCAGCCCGCTGCGCCTGTCGGACACCCCGACCACGCTGCGCCACGCCCCGCCGGCCCTGGGCCAGCATACCGACGAAGTGCTGGGCGATTACCTGGGCCTCGATGCGGCCGCCCTGCAGGCCTTGCGCGGCAAGAAGGTGGTGTGAACGCCTGGCGCAGCGAAATAATGACCAACTTGATTTGCCGGTCAAATTTCACTGTTATGATTCGCGCTATCGAATTCTTGAGCACAAGCACTTCCGAGTGATTGCTGCAAAAAAGGGTTCCGGTTTGCGGTGGTTTTCCACCGCTTTCCTCCAAAGCGGCTGTAGCTCAGCTGGATAGAGTACTTGGCTACGAACCAAGGGGTCGTGGGTTCGATTCCTGCCAGCCGCACCAAACGTCAAACCCCAGAACAGCAATGTTCTGGGGTTTTTTCGTTTCCGCTCGTATGCGCCGGCCCGGCGGCCGGCGATGCGCCCGTCCAGCGCATCACCCACGGGTCCTGCCTTACTCGATACTGATCTTCGCGTCGGCGATCAGCTTGGCCCATTTGCTCTGCTCGGCCCGGATGTAGGCTTGGGCCTCGGCGGGCGAGCCGCCCAGGGCCTTGCTGCCTTCCTGTGCCAGCAGATCGCTGGTTTCCTTCTTGCCCAGCACGCTGAGCGTGGCCTTGTTGAGCCCGTTGACGATGGCGGCCGGCGTGTTGGCCGGCGCCACGATGACTTTCCAGTCCACGGCTTCAAAGCCCGGGAAGCCGGATTCGGCCACGGTAGGCGTCTCGGGCAGGATGGACAGCCGCTCCTTGGACGTCACGGCCAGCGCCCGCAGGCGCTTGCCCTTGATCATCTCGATGATGGACTGGGGCGTCGACAGCATGAAATCCGTGCTGCCGCCCAGCAGGTCGGTGAGGGCTGGCGCGGCGCCCTTGTAGGGGACGTTGAGGACCTTGAACTGCGCCTGATGGGCCAGCAGCTCTCCGGCCAGATGGCCGACCGTGCCCGTGCCCGCCAAGGCCTGCTTGAGGTCGCCAGGCCTGGACTTCGCGGCCGCGATCACGTCGGCCAGCGTCTTGAACGGCGAATCATGGCGCACCACCATGACCATGGGCAGCGAGGCCACCAGCACCACGGGAATGAAGTCCTTGCGGGCATCAAAGGGCATCTTGGGCATCAGCGCGGGGTTGATGGCCAGGTTGGCCGTCTGTCCCAGGCCGATGAGCAAGCCGTCGGGCTTGGACTTGGCCACGGAATCCATGCCGATGTTGCCGCCCGCGCCGGGGCGGTTCTCTATGACCATGCTCCATTGGGTTTCGTTGGCAATCTTGCTGCCGATGAAACGGGCCACGGCGTCGGTCCCGCCGCCAGGGGTGTAGGGAACGATCAGCTTGATGGGCCTGCCGCCGGGATAGGCGGCCGTGTTGGCGAACGAAGGCAGGGCCATGGCGGCCAGGCTGGCGGCGATGAGGGTTCTGCGGGTGAGGGTGGTCATGTCATGCTCCTTGCGTTATTGATTTACTGATGAGGTCCGCGATCTCGGCGTCGCTGTAGCCCGCCTCGCGCAGCAGCTCGCTGGAGTGCTCGCCGGCCAGGGGCGGCTGCATGCGCAGTCCCAGGCGCGAGCCATCCAGCGTGAACGGCAAGAGAGGGACCAGCGATTCCTTGCCATCGCCCAGGCGAATGGGGGCCAGGCCGCCGGTCTGGAGCAGGTGCGGATCGTTGAAAAGCTCTTCGGGCTTGGTGATCGGGGCGAAGGGCAAGCCTGCGGCCTCGAAGATCCGGGCCAGTTCCTGCGCGGGGTAGTCGGCCAGGAATTCGCGCAGGATGGGCATCAGCCAGCTGCGGGCCGTGACGCGGTCGTTGTTCGTGACCAGGCGCGGGTCCGATGCCAGATGCGTGAGATCGAACGCCTGGCAGAAGATGGCCCATTGCTTGTCGCTCACCACGGCCAGGAAGATCTGCGCGTTGTCCCTGACCGTGAAGACGTCGTAGATGGCCCAGGCGGACACGCGCGCGGGCATGGGGTTGACGCTGCGTCCGGTGACGGCCGACTGCAGCATGTGCTGGCCGACCAGAAAAACGTTGTTCTCGAACAGCGAAGCCTGGACTTCCGAGCCTTCCCCCGTCTGTTCGCGCCTGGCCAGGGCCGCCATGGCTCCGATGGCGCCGAACATGCCGCCCATGATGTCGTTGACGCTGGTGCCGGCGCGCAAGGGGTCGCCGGCGCGGCCGGTCATATAGGCCAGGCCGCCCATCATCTGCACCACTTCATCCAGGGCCGGGCGGTTGTCATAGGGGCCGGGCAGAAAGCCTTTGTGGCTCACATAGATCAGCCGGGGGTGGCTGGCCTTGAGTGATGCGTAGTCCAGGCCCAGCTTTTTCATGACGCCGGATTTGAAGTTCTCGCTGACGATGTCGGCGCTGGCAATGAGCTTTCTGGCAGCCGCTATGCCTTCGGGCGTCTTGAGGTCCAGCACGATGCTTTTCTTGTTCCGATTGAACATCGGAAAAAAGCCGCTGCCCGAGCCCAGCAGCTGGCGCGTGGTGTCGCCGCCCACGGGCTCGACCTTGATGACTTCGGCGCCCAGATCGGCGAGCAGCATGCCGCAGGTCGGGCCCATCACCATGTGGGTGAATTCGATGACGCGAATGCCTGCGTAGGGCAGCGTGCTTTTGGGGGAATCAGGCATGTTCATTCCATGAAGGTGTTGCATGGGCTCAGGCGCTGAGCGCCGCATGCTGTGACTGCCCCTGGACAAAACCCTTGGGCAAGCCGGCTTGGGGCGTCATGCCGTAAATGGGTTCGTGGGGCAGGCCGGCCATCAGCGGCTCGCGCGCCGCCATGATCAAGTCGAGGTGGATGCCCGTGCGAACGCCCATGGCCTCGAACATGAACACCAGGTCTTCGGTCACGACGTTGCCCGAAGCGCCGGGCGCGTAGGGGCAACCGCCCAGGCCGCCCAGCGAGCTGTCAAAAGTGCGCACGCCTTCCTCGAAGGCGGCCAGGCAGTTGGCCAGGCCCAGTCCGCGGGTGTTGTGCATGTGCGCCGCGCCCGCGTGGCTGCCCAGCTCCGCGATCAGCCGCTTGAAGAGGCGCCGGGTCTGTGCGGGATTGGCATAGCCCACGGTATCGGACAGACCGGACTCATCCGCCCCGGCCGCAATGCACTGGACGGCGAGCGCAATGACTTCATCCTCCGGCACCAGGCCTTGCAGGGTGCAGCCGAAGGCCGTGGAAATGCCGGCCTCGAGCTTCACATGGGGCGCGAGTTCGTCCCGCAGCCGGGCGATACCGCGCACTTCTTCGACCATTTCCAGCGGCGTCTTGCGCACGTTGGCCAGGCTGTGGGCGGTGCTTGCCGAGACCGGCAGGGTCAGCTTCTGCACGCCGGCCTTGAGCGCGTTCTCGGCGCCGCGGCGGTTGGGCACCAGGGCCATCACCGTCACGCCTGGGTGGCGCAAGGCGTGCTGCACCACTTCGGCCGCATCGCCCATCTGGGGCAGCAAGGAGCGCGGCACGAACGACGCCACTTCAATTTCGCGCACCCCGGCGGCCACCAGGGCATCGATCCAGCGGCATTTGTCCGCGGTGGACATGATGGATGGGACCGATTGCAGCCCATCGCGCGGGCCGACTTCGCTGATCAGGATCTCTGGTGCCAATGGCTTGGTGTTCATGCTGTGCCTCGTTTATAGTTCTGTCTGACAGAACGTTGTTTCATCTAATAGAATGATTGCAGACGGCGGAGTCTGCTGTCAAGCGACTAAACTGAGGGACGCTGAGCAGGCCCGTTGCGCGCCACCGGGCTCGGCGGCGTCTTTCGCAACCCCACACAGACAGGTATTTGAAGAATGGCCACTAAAGCCAGCGCTGAGGCGGAGTCCGATCACGGCGGCGTCGCTGCCGTGGACAGGGCCTTGGGTTTATTGAAGGCATTCCGCCTGGGTGATGAATCCCTGGGCCTGGCGCAGCTGGCGGAGCGCACGGGCTTGTACAAAAGCACCATCCTGCGATTGCTCGAGTCGCTGGAGCACGCCCACATGGTTGAGCGGCTGGAAGACGGCCGCTATGCCTTGGGCCATGAAGTCGGCCGCTTGCACCTGATTTATCAAGCTTCCTATTCGTTGGAGCGGGTCGTGATGCCCGTGCTCAAGCAACTGGTCAAGGAGACGGGGGAGAGCGCCGCACTCCATGTGCGCCGGGGTGACAGCCGACTGTGCTATTTCCGCGTCGACTCCCCGCATCCGATTCGCGACCACATCCAGGCGGGCGATTTGTTGCCCTTGAACCGCGGAACGGGCGGGCGTGTTCTGACCGCGTATGACCCGGTCGCCGGCAAGGCCGTGGGCCCTGACAAGGTCTTGTATGCCTCCATCCGCGCCAATGGCTTTTACGCGGCCGTCGGCGATCGCCTGGCCGAAGTGGCCGGGGTCTCGGCGCCTGTCTTCGGCCGGGACGGCCGCATCGCGGCTGCCTTGACGCTGACCTGTCCGGCACACCGCTACCAGGAGCAGTTCATCGCGGCGGTGCTTGCCGCCTCGCGACTGCTCACAGGCCAGATCGACGCCTTGAGCGGTTCCCTGGAATGATCGGCAGCGCGGTTGCGTGCAAAAAGTTTGGTATTTACCCTGAAGGGTTAATTTCCTAGCTATAATCGATAGCTTAGCGGCTGTAGCTCAGCTGGATAGAGTACTTGGCTACGAACCAAGGGGTCGTGGGTTCGATTCCTGCCAGCCGCACCAAAACGACAATCCTCAGAACTGAAAGGTTCTGGGGATTTTTCGTTTGCGCCATCACACTTTGGTGTGAAGATCAGGGCATGAGCAAGGCTTTCACCAAAGAATCAGACGCCGGGGACGATGACGACGAACTGGGCGCGCTGCCGCCGATTCCCGCGGGCAGCAAGAACTACATCACCCCCCAGGGCTACCAGCGCCTGCGCGACGAACTGCTCGCGCTGATCGACACCGAGCGGCCGCAAATCGTCGAAATCGTCCACTGGGCCGCGAGCAACGGCGACCGCTCGGAAAATGGCGACTACCTCTACGGCAAGAAGCGTCTGCGTGAAATCGACCGCCGCATCCGCTTTCTGACCAAGCGCCTGGAAATCGCCGAAGTGGTCGATCCACGCGTGCATGCGGGCAGCGACCAGGTGTTCTTTGGCGCCACCGTGACCTATGTCGAGGACGACGGCACGCAGCGCACGGTGACCATCATGGGCATAGACGAAGCCAATAGCGCCCAGGGCGAAGTCAGCTGGATCTCCCCGGTAGCCAGGGCCTTGCTCAAGTCCCGCGTAGGCGATGAAGTCGCATTGCAGACGCCCGGCGGCGTGCGCATGCTGGACGTGCTGGAAGTGCGCTACCCCGACGCACAGTCCTAGCCGTGTTACTCATGGTGCTTGCACGATCTGCAGCCCATGAACCTGGCGCGCCCCAGCAAAGGGGCAGCGAGCAAGCGCCGCCGCGCAGCGAGGCTGCCGCCCCCCTCCACCGAAGGATGAGAGGGGGGAGCCGCGTCAGCGGCTCAGGGGGTGCTAGTCCGCCGAGGGCATGATCCGCGCCGCCTTGATCACCGCCGGCGCGCGGCGCAGATTGCGCAGTGCGGCTTCGACCTGCTGCTGGTCCTTGACCGACACCACGAAACGCAGATCGGTCGTGCCAATGGGTGCTTCGTCGACCATTTCCAGGCGCTGGATGTCGACTTCGGCGTCCGATAGTTCGGACGCCACGCGGGCCAGCACGCCTTTGCCGTTCTTGACCGTGACCACGATGCCGCTGTCGAACAAATGGGTCAGGCCTTCACCCCATTCGACGGAAATGAAGCGGTCCGGGTCTCTGTCCTGCAGGCGTTTGACGACCGCGCAGTGGGCGTGGTGCACCATCAGGCCTTCACCGCGGCCCAGGTAGCCCAGGATGGGGTCGCCGGGCACGGGGCGGCAGCAGGGCGCGTAGCGTATCGAGGCATTGACGCTGCCGTCGAGCGTGACCGTGCCCTGGGAAATATTGTTGTGCGCCGTGTAGCGCTCCTGGGTCAGCAGCAGCGCGTTGGGGCGCTGGCCGTGGTCGCCCAGCAGCACCATGATGCGGGACGCGACCAGGCTGGCAATGCGCCGGCCCATGCCTATGTCGGTCAGCAGTTCGCCGCGGCTGCGGTTGCCTGTGTCCTGCAGCAGCCGGTCCCACAGCGCCTTGTTGGCCTCGTCCAGCGGCGGCAGGCTTTCTATGCCTTCGGAGCGCAGGGCCTGTGTCAGCAGCTTTTCCCCCAGATCCGCGGATTCGCTTTGCGCCGAAGTCTTGAGGTAGTGGCGGATCTTGGAGCGTGCGCGCGCGGTCTTCACAAAGCCCAGCCAAGCCGGATTGGGCGTGGCGTTTTCGGCGGTGATGATTTCGATCACATCGCCGCTCTTGAGCTCGGTGCGCAGCGGCACGTCCTCGTTGTTGATTCTGGCGGCCGTGGTGTGGTTGCCGATCTTGCTGTGGATGGCATAGGCAAAGTCGACGACGGTGGCGCCGCGCGGCATGGCCATGATTTCGCTCTTGGGCGTGAACACATAGACCGCGTCGGGGAACAGGTCGACCTTGACATGGTCCCAGAATTCGGTGGCGTCGCGCGTTTCGTTCTGGATGTCGAGCAGCGACTGCAGCCACTGGGTACTCATCTTCTCGGCATCGCCGGGGCGCTGCTGCGCCTGGTAGAGCCAGTGCGCGGCCACGCCAGCTTCGGCCACGATGTGCATTTCCTCGGTGCGCATCTGGAACTCTATGCTCACGCCCGAAGGGCCGACCAGCGTGGTGTGCAGCGACTGGTAGCCATTGCTCTTGGGAATGGCGATGTGGTCCTTGAACTTGCCCGGCACGGGCTTGTACATCTGGTGCAGCACGCCCAGGGCCGTGTAGCAGTCGGTGACCGTGGGCACGATGACGCGGAAACCGTAGATGTCCGTCACCTTGGCGAAGCTCTGGTGGTTTCTCTCCATTCGCTGGTAGAGCGAATACAGCGTGCTTTCGCGGCCGGCGAGCCGGGCCTTGATGCCCTGGCGCGCGAACTGGGCGTCGACTTCGGTCTGCACGCGCTGCACCAGGTCGCGCCGGCGCGTGCGCGACTTGGCAATCGCCTTGGCCAGGGTGGCGTAGCGCCAGGGGTGCAGGTGGCGAAACGACAGGTCCTGCAGTTCGCGGTAGGTCTGGTTCAGGCCCAGGCGGTGGGCGATGGGCGCATAGATTTCCAGCGTCTCGGAGGCAATGCGGCCCCATTTGCTGCGCGGCATGTCCGACAGCGTGCGCATATTGTGCGTGCGGTCGGCCAGCTTGATGAGGATGACGCGCACATCGCGGGCCATGGCCAGCAGCATCTTGCGAAACGATTCGGCCTGGTTTTCTTCGCGGGTATTGAACTGCAGCTTGTCCAGCTTGGTCAGGCCGTCGACCAGCTCGGCCACCGGCATGCCGAAGCGCTCGGCCAGGTCTTCCTTGGTGACGCCGCAGTCTTCCATGGCATCGTGCATCAGCGCCGCCATCAGCGCGGGCGCATCCAGCTTCCATGACGCGCACAGCGAGGTCACGGCAATCGGATGGGTGATGTAAGGGTCGCCGCTGCTGCGCCACTGGCCCGTGTGGGCCTTGTCGGCGAACAGATAGGCTTGGCGTACCTGTTCAATGCTCTCGCTGTCCAGGTAGCCCAGGTTGTCCAGCAGCGCCGCAAATGCCGCTGCTGAAACGGCGGCTGCGTTCACTTGGCTCGCTGGTACCGAGGGGGCGGCTGGCAGAGAGGCGTCGGGGGCTGGTTGCTGGGGCTGGACCGCTGTCATACCTTTAATGTAGCGCGCAAGCACTCGAGTTTTGCATTGCACAAAAAAAAGCACCGCAAAGCGGTGCCAGTCTTGCCATTTTGGCGTGGTCAGGTCAGCCCGGAACCTTCTTGAGCATCTCCAGGCCGACCTTGCCGGCTGCGATTTCGCGCAGTGCGGTGACGGCTGGCTTGTTCTTGCTTTCAATCTTGGGCGTGTGGCCTTGGCTCAGCATGCGGGCGCGGTAAGTCGCGGCCAGAACGAGCTGGAAGCGGTTGGGGATTTGCTCCAGGCAATCTTCAACGGTGATGCGTGCCATCAGGATACTTTCAGGTGATATTGAGCGACGCAAAAGTATCGGCCCGCGCACTTCGCTGGGCCGCATACTTGAGTCGCTGGGCGTGAATGATCGCTTTCAGGTCAAAAAGCGCAGTCTCGAACAATTCGTTGATTATAACGAAGTCGAATTTTCCCACCTGCGCCATTTCCTCGGAAGCGTTCTTGAGCCGCAGCTCGATCACTTCCGGGCTGTCCTCGCCGCGGTTTTCCAGGCGTGCGCGCAGCTCTTCCCAGCTCGGCGGCAGGATGAAGATCAGCACGGCTTCGGGGAAGGCCTGCTTGACCTGCAACGCGCCCTGGTAGTCGATTTCCAGCAGCACATCGGCGCCGCCGGCCAGGCGATCGGCGAGCGCGCGCTTGGAAGTGCCATAGCGCTTGCCATGGACATTGGCCCATTCGACGAAGGCGTTGTTGGCGACCATGGCGTCGAATTCCTGCTCGGAAGCAAAGAAGTATTCGCGCCCGTGCTTTTCCTGGCCGCGGGGCGCACGCGTAGTGTGCGAGACCGAGGGGGAGACATGGGCGTCCAGCTCGCGCAAGGCCTTGACCAGGCTGGACTTGCCGGCCCCACTGGGGGCGGCCACGACAAAGAGATTTCCGGGATGTTGCATAAGCCAATTGGTGCGCCCGGGTAGGGGCGTCTTGCAAAAAGGGCGCTTGCGCGCCCTGTGAATGATGGTTTATTCGATGTTTTGCACCTGCTCGCGCATCTGCTCGATCAGGACCTTCATGTCGACGCTGATGCGGGTGAGCTCCAGCGCGGCGGACTTGGAGCCAAGTGTATTGGCCTCGCGGTGCAGCTCCTGGATGAGGAAATCCAGGCGCTTGCCGATTTCGCCGCCTTTTTTCAGCAGGCGCTCGATTTCATCGAGGTGCGAATCCATGCGCGTGACTTCCTCGGCCACGTCGATGCGAATCGCAAAGGCCGTGGCTTCGGTCAGCGCGCGGTCCTGGGCGGCTTCGGGCGCGACCGAACCTTCGGCCAGCGCCATGGCTTCTTTCCAGCGTTCGACAAAACGCTGGCGTTGCTGTTCGACGAGCAGGGGAATCAGCGGAGTGGCGGTCTGGGCCAGGGTGCGCAGCTGCTGCAGGCGGTCGTGCAGCATGGTCGCCAGGCGTTCGCCTTCACGGGCCCGGGCCTTGAGCAGCTCGTCCAGGGCTTGCGCGGCCAGCTCGGGCAGCACGGCACTCCAGTCGATGTTGCGGTCGGCGTCGTTGGCGCTGCACAGGCGCAGTGCGTCGGAAACGCTCAGGGGCCGGGCGTCGGGCAGCCAGGCCTGGATGGTGTCCTGGGCCGAGACCAGGCGCTGCAGCAGCAGGGGCGAAGGCTGGGGCAGGGCGTTGCTGTCTTCGGATTCGATGGCGGCGCGTACTTCGACCTTGCCGCGCTTGAGGCGTGCGGTGAGCAGGGCGCGCAGCGCGGGCTCGTGGGCGCGCAATTCGTCGGGCAGTCGGAACGACAGGTCGAGAAAGCGGCTGTTCACCGAGCGGATTTCCAGGCCTAGCCGTCGGTTGCCCACGGGCGCCTCAGCACCCTCGGCAGACGCGCCGTGCTGGGCGCTGGCGTATCCGGTCATGCTGTAAACTGACATTGGACTTTTGATGGTTGCTTGCAATCCGTTGATTATCCGGGTTCCGCCCCATTCACGAGGTTTACCCGTAAAAAATGTCTTCCAAGATCAAGCCTGCCCCCCTTCCTCCCGATAGCGTGATAGGGGGCTACCGCATTTTGCGCCGCTTGTCTGCCGGCGGCTTTGGCGTGGTCTACCTGGCGCTGGACGGCGAGGGCCAGCAGGTGGCGATCAAGGAATACCTGCCGGCTTCGCTGGCCTTGCGCGACCCGGGCGAGCTCCAGCCACGGGTCCTGCCCGAGAAGCTGTCGCTGTACCGGCTGGGCCTCAAGAGCTTTTTCGAAGAGGGCCGTGCGCTGGCCCAGCTGTCCCACCCTTCGGTGGTCAGCGTGCTGAACTTCTTTCGCGAGAACGAGACCGTCTACATGGTCATGAACTACCTGGAGGGGGCCAACCTGCAGGATTTCATTCTCACGGCGCGGGGCATCAAGACCGACAAGGTGTTGCGCGAATCGACCATTCGCTCGCTGTTCGACGAAGTGCTGCGCGGCCTGCGCATCGTGCACCAGCACAAGATGCTGCACCTGGACATCAAGCCGGCGAATATCTTCATCACCGACGACGACAAGGCCGTGCTGATCGATTTCGGTGCCGCGCGCGAAGTGCTGTCCAAGGAAGGCAGTTTCATCCGGCCGATGTACACGCCCGGTTTTGCCGCGCCCGAGATGTACCGCCGTGACGAGTCCATGGGGCCGTGGACGGACATCTACGCCATCGGCGCCTGCATGTATGCCTGCATGCAGGGCTTTCCGCCCTACGCCGCGCCCCAGCGCCTGGAGAAGGACCGCCTGGGCCAGACCCTGTCCAAGCTGCGCGGCGTGTACTCCGACAAGCTGATCGAAGTCGTGGAGTGGTGCATGGCGACCGATCCGCTGTCGCGGCCGCAATCCGTGTTCGCGCTGCAAAAAGAGCTCAATCGCGAAGTCGCGCGCCGCCACACCCGGCTCAGCGTGGCCGAGAAAATGCGCCAGCAAATCGGCGCGCTGGTCAGCGACACGCGCAAGAGCGTGCAGAAAATCAGCGGCCAGACCAGCAAGGGCCCATTGCCATGAAGTTTTCGGTATTCCAGCTCAGCCGCCGCGGCGGGCGCGAGAAGAACGAAGACCGCATGGGTTATTGCTATACGCGCGCCGCCTGCCTGCTGGTGCTGGCCGACGGCATGGGCGGGCACGCCGAAGGTGAAGTGGCGGCGCAGATCGCGCTGCACACCGTCTCGGCGCTGTTTCAGCGCGAAGCCACGCCCTTGCTCGCCGATCCCCAGGTCTTTCTGGCCCAGGCCTTGCTGCAAGCCCACCGCCAGATCCTGCGCTATGCCAGTGAGCGCGGCATGCGCGACACGCCGCGCACCACGCTGGTCGTGGCCTTGTTGCAGCAGGGCCAGGTCCACTGGATTCACTGCGGCGACTCACGCCTGTACCTGGCGCGCCAGGGCGCACTGCTGGCCCGCACACGCGACCACTCCTATAGCGAAATGGGCCAGCGCGTGGATCCGCCGCAGGCCAGCACCAACCGCAATCTGCTGTTCACCTGCCTGGGATCGCCTTCGCGCCCCATCTATGACCTGGCCGGTCCCTACCCGCTGGCCCAGGGCGATCGCCTGCTGCTGTGCTCGGACGGGCTCTGGGACAGTCTGGACGATGCCGAGCTGCTGGGCGCGCTGGCGCGTGAGCCAGTATCCTTGTCCGTTCCACGGCTGGTGGACACGGCGCTGCGCCGTGGGGGCAGCAGCAGCGACAATGTCACTGCGATTGGGCTGGAATGGGAGACGCCGGGTCCCGAGGCCTCGCCCGAAGGCATTTCGACCGACGAGCTGGAAGACGATATGTTCCAGTCGACCATACAGCCAGGCCCGCTGGCGGAGTTCGAAGACGAACTCAGCGATGCGGCCATCGAGCGCTCGATTGCCGAAATCAACGCAGCCATTCGCCGCTCTGCCGAGCGCAAGCGCTGAGAACCTAGTTAGTTAGCCGGATGCGCGCCCAGCGCGACCATCCCATTTGATCCATGAAAATTGTTTTAGCCTCCAACAACCGCGGCAAGCTCGCCGAACTGCAAGCCATGTTTGCCCCGCTGGGCGTGGAACTCGTGCGCCAGGGCGATCTGTTCGACGACGAAGCGCCCGAGCCGCATTGCACTTTTGTGGAAAATGCCTTGAGCAAGGCCCGCTTCGCGGCCGAACGCACGGGCCTGCCGGCGATCGCCGACGATGCCGGCATGTGCGTGGACCACTTTGGCGGCCTGCCAGGGGTGGACACCGCCTATTACTGCACCCAGTTCGGCTACGAGAAAAGCGATGCCAACAATGTGCGCGCGCTGCTCGAGCAGCTGCAGGGCGTGGAAAACCGCCGCGCGGCCATGGTCAGCACGCTGGTCGGCGTGCGCAGCGCCAAGGACCCCGAGCCGCTGATCGCTGTCGGCCGGGTCCAGTGCCAGATCGCGACCGAGTGCCGCGGCAGCAACGGCTTCGGCTTCGACCCCGTGATCTTCCTGCCCGAGCTGGGCCAGACCTTTGCCGAAATGGCCCCTGAGCTCAAGCACGCCCACAGCCACCGCGGCCGCGCCACGCAGCTGATGCTGGCCATGGTGCGCGAACGCTGGATGTGACCATGATCATTCCCATAGAACCGGTGGCTTCGGGCCCGGCCGCGGACAACGGGCCGGCGGTGCAGCGCGACATCCAGCACTACATGCGTCCGGGCACGCTGCAACTGGGCAGCCTGCCGCCGCTGTCGCTGTACATCCACCTGCCCTGGTGCCTGAAGAAGTGCCCTTACTGCGATTTCAATTCGCATGAGTGGCGCAGCGGTGACGCCCAGTCGGGCCTGCCCGAGGAGCGCTATATCGACGCGCTGGTGGCCGACCTCGAAGCGGCGCTGCCGCTGATCTGGGGCCGCACGGTGCACAGCATCTTCATGGGCGGCGGCACGCCCAGCCTGTTTTCGCCTGCCGCCATCGACCGCTTGATCGCCGCCGTGCGCGCGCGTGTGCGGCTGGAAGCGGATTGCGAAATCACGCTCGAAGCCAACCCCGGCACGTTCGAGAAAGACCGTTTCCGCGCCTACCGCGCGGCCGGCGTGACGCGGCTGTCCATCGGCGTGCAAAGCTTTGACGACCGCTTCCTGCGTGCGCTGGGCCGGGTGCATGACGGCGATCAGGCGCGGGCGGCCGTGGCCGAGGCCGCTCAGGCCTTCGAGACGTTCAACCTCGACATCATGTATGCCTTGCCGGGCCAGACGTTGGACGATCTGGACCGCGACCTGCGCACGGCGCTGTCCTTTTCGCCGCCGCACATCTCGATCTACCACCTGACCATCGAGCCCAACACCTATTTCGCCAAGTTCCCGCCGGCCATTCCCGAGGACGACACGGCTTACGCCATGCTCGACCGCATCAGCGAAACCACGGGCTGCGCCGGCATGCAGCGCTACGAGATTTCCGCCTACGCCCAGCCCGGTCATGCGTGCTTCCACAACACCAATTACTGGCAGTTTGGCGACTATCTGGGCATTGGCGCGGGCGCGCACAGCAAGCTGAGCTTTGCCCACCGCGTGGTGCGCCAGGTGCGTTTTCGCGATCCCGCGCGCTACATGGACCAGGCGCTGGCCGGCCATGCACTGGCCCAGGACAACGAAGTGCGCCGCGCCGAGCTGCCGTTCGAGTACATGCTCAACGCGCTGCGCCTGCGCGAAGGTTTTGCGCTGCAGGACTACATGGAGCGCACGGGCCTGCCGCTGAGCACCATCGCCAAGGGCCTGGAGATGGCCGAGCGCAAGGGCTTGATCACGCGCGATCTGGGGCGCGTGGTGCCGACGGAGCTGGGGTTTGATTTCCTCAGCGATCTGCAGGAGCTGTTTCTCGCTGATTGAGGTGTAGGTTCTAAGCGTGAAGGCATTTTTGAATGCCTTCTTGGCAAGATGGATGCCGTTGACGCCTTAAAGAAGCTATCCCGTTCCCCAGCCCTTGTGGATGCTCCTGCCGCGCACAGGGCTCGGGCTGGCCGTAGTGCCGAAGGACACGAAGGCTTCGTGATCTGACTCACCGCGATTGTTCGAGCGGAGCGCCGCAGGCGCGAAGCGAGTTTCGCGGTGCAGCCCGTGACCGAGCACGGCAGGTTGCCCTGAGCGCCAGCGAAGGGACGCAGGAAGCAGGGTCGCCTTTCTTTTGGGTACTTTTCTTTGGCGAAGCAAAGAAAAGTACCTCGGCTGCCGGGCCGAGACCCGGCCCCTGCCCGTGGCAACGGCATGTCGCTAAATCAGAGAAAAAACCGTAAAAACTTCAACCGCAGCGCACGGCGATGATGCGGCCGGTCGCATCCACTTCCAGGTTCAGCCGTTCGGCATTGAATTCGCGCGTCGTGATCTGGCCTGGGTGCAGCACGCGGGCCATGGCCGCGCCCGAGCGCTGGCGTGCCTGTTCGAGGTTCTGGGCGGTGTTGGTGCGGCCGATGAAGGCTTGCGCGGGCTGGGCGTTGCAGATCTGCGGGGCCTGCGGACGCGCAGCGCCGGGACGGCTGCTGCCCCAGGGGGCGTTCATGTTGCCGCAGCCCGCCAAAGTGAGCAGGGCGATGGCGGAAACGGACAAAGAGGCAATGCGCAGTGACATGGAAATTCCTGTGAAAGTGGTAGCTTGCCTGCACCATAGCCCAATCCCGCGAGGGTGAACGTCACAGACGGTAACTCAGCGACCCGCTTTCAGCCGAGCAGGTCCATTTCGATGTGCGCGTACTCGCTCAGAAAGCTCAACTGGGCCCAGTGCACGATCTGGCCCTTGCGGTCTTCGGCCCAGCGCAGCGTCTGCATCAGCGGCGTGCCCAGTGGCACGCCCAGATGGGCCTGGATCAGCTCGTCGGCCGGGGCCACGCTCAGACGCTGGCGTGCCGTGGCCAGGGGGCGCGGCCCACGGGTCAGGGCTTCGACCACGGACATCTGCGGCAGCTGGGGCGCAATCCGCTGGAACAGGCTTTGTTCCACATACATCTGGCTCAAACAAAACGGCTGATCGCCGCAGCAATGCAAACCCAGCAGGCGCTGGTATGCGGGGGCCAGCGTGCCTTGCACCGTGGTCATGCCCGAGGGAATCACCGGCAGGCAATCGGCTTCGCTGGCCAGCGTGCGGTAACCGGTGTTGCTGTGAAAAACCACCAGATCTTTCCAGCTCGACGGCAGCAGGAACGAAGGCGGGCGCTGGGGTGCGGCCATGACCTGGGTGCCGCCGCGCTTGCGCGTCTTGAGCAAGCCCTGGGCCACCAGGCAGCCCAGCGCCATGCGCACGGTGGTGCGTGAAGCGCTGTGCAGCGCTTCGAGCTGTTCCACGGTGGGGATGGAGCTGCCTACGGGCCACTGGCCGGTGACGATCTTGTTGCGAAACAAACCAGCGAGCTGGAGGTAGCGCTTTTCCTGGGGGACGCGGGCGCTGGGGGAGATCTCGGAGGGCATGGCCGGCCTTGGCTATCAATATTGTGCTTATTTTGGGTTTTAACTGGCAAAGCAGCTTTGGGGGAAACCCGTGACCCCAGGGGGCACTCCCAATGAAATGTCAGGGATGGTGACAGAGGGCCGAGAAATCAATGGGCTTTTCATTCCTGCTCTTGTAGGACTTTTACACTCCCTGTTTTTGCGGCCGTTCGCGCGGTCGGTGGCTGATACGGGCGCAATGCCCGGGAAGATGGGATGGGATGCAGCAATACGCATGGCAGTTTTTCCGTGCCGGAGGGGTGGATCAGGTTTCCATTCGCACCGGACAAGACATCGCTCACATCGGTGAGCTGGACCAGAAGCTGTGGGTGGCGCTGGCCTGCCCGACGCGGGGCATAGAGTTCGACAGCGCCACGCTGGACCTGATCGATCTGGACAAGGACGGACGCATTCGCGCGCCCGAGCTGGTGCAGGCCTGCCAATGGGCCGTGGCCCAGGTGGTGGACCCCGAGGTGCTGGCCAGCGGCAGCGATGTGCTGCAGATGGCCAGTCTGCGCAGCGACACCGAAGAGGGCGCGGCGCTGCTGGCCGAGGCCGGCCGCATCCTGCGTCTGGCCGGGCGCGCGGGCGAAACGGCGGTGACGCTGGCGGACGTGCAGCAGCGCCTGGCGTCGCTGCATGCCATGCCTTTCAATGGCGACGGCCTGATCAACCCCTTGACCCTGCCCGACGCGCCCGCGCTGTCGGCCCTGGTCAGCCGCATCATGGCGCTGTACGGCAGCGCCCCAGGCAGCGATGGCCAGCCCGGCATGGGCCGCCCCGCGCTGGATGCGTTCTTTGCCGATGTGCGCGCCATCCAGGCCTGGCACGAGCAGGGCCAGGAGCACCGCTGCGTGCTCACGCAGCGCGAGCAGGCCGTGGCCGCTGCCCAGGCCTTGAATGCCGTGCAGGCAAAGGTCGAGGATTTCTTTGCGCGCACGCGCCTGGCCGCATTCGACGCCAAGGCGCTGGTGCCGCTGAGTCCCAGTGTCGAAGGTTATGCGGCGCTGGGGCAGGGCCTGCTCGGCAGCGACAGTGCTGCGGCGCTGCCGCTGGCGTCGATTGTCGCGGGCGGCGATCTGCCGCTGACGCAAGGCCTGAACCCGGCCTGGACCCAGGCCATGCAGGCGTTTCGCAGCCAGGCCGTGGCCCCGTTGCTGGGCGCGGATACGCACACGCTGAGCGCCGCGCAATGGGACGCGCTGCAGGCCCAGCTCGCGCCTTGCCAGGCCTGGCTCGCGGCCTATCCGGCGTCCCAACTGGGCGACATGCCGCTGGCCGAAGTGCAGGCCTTGCTGGAGAGCGGCGCCGAGGCGCAGCTGCAGCAGCTGATTGCGCACGATGAAGACGAAATACAGCACAGCCTGCATGCCGTGCGCCTGGAAAAGCTGATCCGCTTCCAGCGCGACCTGCTCAAGCT
The DNA here is from genome assembly GCF_025421555.1 of Acidovorax bellezanensis. NCBI lineage: Bacteria > Pseudomonadati > Pseudomonadota > Betaproteobacteria > Burkholderiales > Comamonadaceae > Acidovorax > Acidovorax bellezanensis. The sequence goes on along the minus strand of NZ_JAODYH010000003.1, from coordinate 358,959 downwards.
GCTGCACAACTTTGTGTCCTTCTCGGACTTCTACCGCCGCGAAGGCGCGGCCTTTCAGGCCGGCACCCTGTTCCTCGACGGCCGCAGCTGCGAGCTGACGGTGGACGTGGGCGATGCCGCCAGCCACGCCACGCTGGCCGGTCTGGCCAAGGTCTACCTGGCCTATTGCGACTGCCGGCGCAACGGCCAAAAGCGCAGCATCGTCGCGGCCTTCACCGCGGGCGACGTGGATTTCCTGCTGGTGGGGCGCAATGGCGTGTTCTACGACCGCCAGGGCAATGACTGGGACGCGACCATCAGCAAGATCATCGAGAACCCGACCAGCATCGGCCAGGCGTTTTCCGCGCCGTACAAGAAGTTTCTGCGCATGATCGAAGAGCAGGTGGCCAAGCGCGCGGCGGCCCAGGATGCGGGCGTGACGGCGGGTCTGGCCACCCAGGCCCAGACGCTGGTCAACACGCCGGCGGCGGCCGTGGCGGCCGTGCCGGCGCGCAAGACCGATGTCGGCACCGTGGCGGCGATCGGCGTGGCCCTGGGCAGCCTGAGTGCCGTGGCGGTCGGCATCTTCGGCAAGTTCATCGAACTCGGCCCCTGGATTCCGATCGCGCTGCTCGGTCTGGTGCTGGCCATCTCCGGCCCCAGCATGCTGATTGCCTGGCTCAAGCTGCGCCAGCGCAGTCTCGGTCCCATCCTCGACGCCAGCGGCTGGGCCATCAATGGGCGCATGAACATCAATCTGCGCCTGGGGCGCTCGCTGTCGCAAACCGCCAAGGTACCGGCCAAGGCAGCGCGCATGCTCGCCGATCCCTATGCCGACCCGCGCTCGGGGCGCTGGATCGCCGGGGCGCTGGCCCTGGTTCTGCTGCTGGCGCTGGCCTGGCGCCTGCACTGGGTGGATGGCCTGCTGCCCACGGCCTGGCAGCATATGGCCCCGGTTTCCGCCGCCACCGCGCCGTAAATCGGCGACTATCGCGGATTCTGCAAAGTGCTTTTGCGGAATCCGCGATAGTCAAAAGCATGTTGATTTTGTTGAAGTTTTCGTAAAAAGAGAAACCCAGTCCTTGCCCATGGACTCGGGATTTCCCTTATACCCTCAACCTACTCGTACTTTCCTTCTGGCTTCCAAGCTGGGCCGCTGCATTGCGCAGTGTCCCAGGGCCGCAGGAACGCGGGCGACACAGGGCGGTTGAGGGCGGCGTTGTGGTTTTTTCAAAGCAGCGGCGCATGTGCGGCCGCGGTTCGAGAAAAGCCAGCCAGGCCCTTGGCGCGGCCGCATGTCGCGCAGGCCTTGGTACGGGCGCTTTTCTTTCAAACCACATATGCACTCCACACCTTTGTTTCCCGCCTTCGGCCTGAGCCGTCGGCGCATTCTTGGCGGCGCGCTGGTTGCTGGCGCTGCCGGCCTCGTGCCCTGGGCCCTGGCCCAGGCGCCGGCTTCCGCCACGGCTTCCCAGGCGTCGGTCGACGCTTTCATGGGCCTGTCCAAGCACCTCACGGAGCTCGGCGATCTGGACGCCGGCATGGGCGCGCGCCTGCTGGCCGCGCATCTGCAGCTCGACTCCAGCTGGGGCGAGCGCATGCAGGCGCTCTGGGCCTGGGTGCAGGCCGAGAAAGTGGGCCTGGCCCAGCTCAACGAGGCCTTGAAAGCCCAGCCCGCGGACTGGGCCAAGCTGCCCGCGCAGCTGATGCAGGGCTGGTACCTGGGCATCGTCGGCGATGGCAAGAACACCCGCGTGGTGGCCTATGAATTCGCGCTCAACGCGCGCACGGTGTCGGACCAGCTCAAGCCGCCGACCTACGCCTACGGCGGCTACGGCAGCTGGACGGTCAACCCGGCTTCGGTGCGCCTCAAGCCCATGCTGCCCCGGGCGTCCCGCGCCTGAGCCTCCCGACAACATTAAAAAAATACCCCATGGCTGAACAAAATCTCTCCGCCGACTACGTGGTCGTAGGCTCCGGCATCATCGGCGCCATGCTGGCGCGCAAGCTGGCACTCACCGGCGCTTCCGTGCTGATGCTCGAAGCCGGCGACGACGCCAAGCGCGGCGACATCGTTGCGCGCTTTCGCAATTCGCCGCGTCGCAGCGACTGGATGTCGCCCTATCCGTCGCCCGAGTGGGCGCCGCACCCCATCTATCGCCCTGAAGACAACGGCCACCTGGTCCAGGCCGGTCCCTATCCCTACAAGGCCGAGTACATCCGCCAGCTCGGCGGCACCAGCTGGCACTGGGCAGCGCATGCCTGGCGCAACGTGCCCAATGACTTCCACACCAAGTCGCTGTACGGCGTGGGCGTGGACTGGCCTTTCGACTACGACGATCTCGAGCCCTACTACCAGGAAGCCGAGGAGATCATGGGTGTCTGCGGCTCGACCGAAACCGGCTCGCCGCGCAGCAAGCCTTTCCCCATGGACCCCGTGGCCGAACCCTATGCCATGCAGCGCGTGCGCGAACGCCTGGCAGGCGTCTATCCCGTGGTGGCCAACACCGTGGCGCGCAACAGCCGCACTTTCGACGGCCGTCCTCCCTGCTGCGGCAACAACAGCTGCCAGCCGGTCTGCCCCATCGACGCCCAGTACCACGGCGGCATTGCCGTGGCCCAGGCCGTGGCGGCCGGCGTCAAGCTGGTGTTGCGCGCCAATGTGTTCAATCTGGAGCATGACGCCAAGGGGCGCATCCAGTCCGTGCATTACTACGATCCCGAAAAGAACGTGCACAAGGTCACGGCCAAGACCTTCATCGTCGCAGCCAACGGCATCGAGTCGCCGCGCCTGCTGCTGCTGTCCAAGAGCGATACTTTCAAGAACGGCGTGGCCAACGCGCGCGACATGGTCGGCCGCCACCTGATGGACCACCCCAGCACGTCGCTGACGTTCGACGCCGACGAGGACGTCTGGCTGGGCCGCGGCCCGCAAAGCCCGAGCTCTATCAACACCATGCGCGACGGCGCGTTCCGCTCCGAGCACTCGCCTTACCGCCTGGACTTCACCAACATCTCGCGCGTCGACGGCGCCACCACGTCGCTGCTCAAGGAAGGCGTTTACGGCAAGGAATTCGCCGACCGCCTGCGCCATTCGGCCGCGCGTGAAATGAACGTCAAGAGCGTGCTGGAAGTGCTGCCGGTGCTGGAAAACCGCATCACCCTGGCCGATTCCAAGGACGTCATGGGCCTGCCACGTCCTCAGGCGCATTACCAGATCGACGCCTACACCGCCGCCGGCCATCAGCGCGCCAAGCAGGATTTCGCGCGCATTGCCCAGCTCATGGGCGGCACCAATCTGCGCCCCAGCAAGGAAGGCGACTACGCCAACAACCAGCACATCTGCGGCACGCTGAGCATGGGCACGGACCCGAATGTCTCGGTCTGCGACGAGTTCGGTCGCGCCTGGGACCACGAAAACCTGTACTTTGCATCGACCGGCCTGTTGCCGACTTCGTCGACCTGCAATTCCACGCTCAACGGCATTGCCGTGGCCCTGCGCACCGGCGCCCACCTGATCGCCGCCAACGGCGGCCCCGCGATGCTGCCCCGCAGCAACACGCTGGGCAAGAACGCTGTCTGAGGAGGTACGACATGCACAAGACTTCGCTTTCGTTCTCCTTCCTCGCGGCAGCCCTGCTGTCGGCTGTGGCGGCCCTGCCCATGGCCGCCAGCGCTGCAACCGGTGCCGCGCCCGTGGACGCCAATGCTTCCTCGGAAGTCGAGCGCGGCCGCTACCTGGCCACGGCCGGCGACTGCATCGCCTGCCACACGGCTGTCGGTGGCGAGTCCATGGCCGGCGGCCTGGCCATGGCCAGCCCCATGGGCCCTATCTACTCGACCAACATCACGCCGTCCAAGACGCATGGCATAGGCAACTACACGCTGGAGCAGTTCGCGAACGCGCTGCGCCACGGCAAGCGCGCCGACGGTGCCAACCTCTACCCGGCCATGCCTTACACCTCGTACGCCAAGACGACGGACGAGGACATCGCCGCCATGTACGCCTACTTCATGCAAGGCGTGCCGGCGGTGGACAAGGCCGCGCCGGCCACCAGCCTGCCGTTTCCGTTCAATATTCGCCTGAGCATGAGCGTCTGGAACGGCCTGTTCCATGACGCCACGCCATACAAGGCCGATCTGTCGCAGACGCCGGAATGGAACCGCGGCGCCTACCTGTCCGAAGGCCTGGCGCACTGCACCACCTGCCATACGCCGCGCAATGCGATGATGGCCGAAGACCATGCGCGCTCGTTGGGCGGGGCCGAACTGGGTGCCTGGTATGCGCCCAATATCACCTCCGACAAGACCAGTGGCGTCGGCGGATGGACGCAGGCCGAGCTGGTGCAGTACATGCGCGGCGAGCCGGTGGCCGGCAAGGGACCGGCTTCGGGCCCCATGGCCGAAGCCATTGACCACAGCCTCAAGCACCTGAGCAGCGAGGACTTGAACGCCATCGCGGTCTACATCCAGTCGGTGAAGCCCGTGAGCGACAGCCAGGTGAAGAAGTCGGCCGACCAGTTCGGCGCGGCCAGCGACCAGCTCGAGACGCTGCGCGGCACGGAACTGCCCAAGGATTTCAACGCCATGACCGGCGCGCAAATCTATGACGCCAACTGCGCCAGCTGTCACCAGGCACAGGGTCAGGGCAGCGAGGACGGCAAGCTGCCGGCGCTGTTCCACAACACCAGCCTGGGTCACAACAACAGCAACAACATGGTGATGGCCATCCTGCATGGCGTGCACCGTGTGGGCGTGGATTCGGTGATGCCGCCGTTTGCGCACGAGCTCAGCGACCAGCAGGTCACCAGCTTGAGCAACTACCTGCTCACGCAGTACGGCAACCCCGACACCCAGGTGACGCAGGCCCAGGTGGCCATGCTGCGCGATCCGGCGACGGCTGGCGGCAGCGGCCTGGTGCAACTGGCCCGTTGGGCCATGGGCCTGGGCGCGGTCATCGTGCTGGCCTTGATAGGCTGGCTGCTGGCGCGCCGCCGCAAGGCCTGAGGCGGTCATACGCTTTTGCATCGGCGTGACGCCGGTGCCAGCGCCTGAACAGGCCCCGTCCTTTCGCGAGAGAGGCGGGGCTTTTTTGCGTCGACGGGGGAATTTCAGCGCTGTGGATTTCGCGCTTTTTCTCGCCTGTTGCGCGGCACCGAGGTCGACGCCGTTGGGGTTTCTAACGGCATTTGTGTCGTTATGTAAATGCTACCATTCACGAAAAATTACCTCCGCTGCGCGGCGGCAGTGGGCCTTCCCGTTGTTTGCGACAGTCTCGCGGAGGTCCGAAAACCATCACCTCACCCCCTTTGGATATTCTCAATGAAGTTGGATAACGTGCGCCTGACCCCCAAGCTCGGAGGCTCCATCGTGGGCTTGCTCGGCGCCATGCTGCTGGTGTCGGTCTGGGCGCAGCACCGGGTGGCTCAGGTAATGGACCAGTCCATGACCACCATGGCCGCTTACGAGCACCGCATCACGCTCGCCGGGCAATGGAAAGGCGCGACCGAAGCCACCGGTGAAAAAGTGCTGGCCAGCAATGCCACGCCCGACCCGGAGCTGACGACACTGTTCGATGCCCGGGTGAAGGCCGGCATAGGCGTCATCTCGGCGCTCCAGGCCCAGGTGGTCAAGCTCGCCACCAGCCCCGCGGACAAGGCCGCGCTGGAGCGCGTGGCCGCCGAACGCGCCAAGGTGCTGGGCCTGAACAAGCAGGCCCGCGAGATCAAGCTGGGCGGTGACGGCGCCGCCTTCAAAACCTTCATCGAAAGCACTTACCTGCCTGGCATCAGCCACTATGTGGACAGCCTGGAAAGCTTTGTGCAACTGCAGCATAGCCAGCGCGATGTGGCCGCCCAGGAGGCGCAGGTCGCCCGCAACCAGGCGAGCCTGGTGGCCTGGCTGGTCGAGGGCGCGGTGTTCGCCCTGGGGCTGGTACTGGCCTTCCTGCTTGTGCGCTCCATCACGCGCCCGCTGAACCGCGTCGTGGAACTCGCAGATGCGATTGCCGGCGGCAACCTCACGGTGTCGGCGCATGACGACCGCAAGGACGAATTCGGCCACCTGCTGCGCTCGGTCTCGGAGATGGCGGCGCGCCTGCGCGGGCTGGTCTCCGAAGTCCGCGGCGGCGTGGATTCGATGTCCAATGCTTCGGTGGAAATCGCCACGGGCAACCAGGACCTGTCGTCGCGTACCGAGCAGACGGCTGCCAACCTCGAAGAAACCGCGGCCAGCATGGAAGAGCTGACCGCCACGGTCACCCAGTCCGCCGACACGGCGCGGCAGGCCAACCAGTTGGTCGCGACAGCGGCGCAGGCCGCCACGCGCGGTGGCGATGTGGTGGAGCAGGTGGTGCAAAGCATGCAGCACATCACTGACAGCTCGCGCAAGATCGCCGACATCATCGGCGTGATCGACTCCATCGCCTTCCAGACCAATATCCTGGCGCTGAACGCCGCCGTGGAAGCGGCGCGCGCCGGCGAGCAGGGCCGGGGCTTTGCCGTGGTGGCCAGCGAGGTGCGCAGCCTGGCGGGTCGCAGCGCCGAGGCCGCCAAGGAGATCAAGGGCCTGATCAATGCCTCGGTGGAGAGCGTGGAAACCGGCTCCATCCAGGTGGCGCAGGCCGGGGAGTCCATGGGCGAGATCGTCGCCAGCGTGCGCCGGGTGTCCGACCTGATCGGCGAGATCACTGCCTCCTCCACCGAGCAGCGCGACGGCATCGGCCAGGTCAACCAGGCCATCAGCAACCTCGACCAGATGACCCAGCAGAACGCCGCGCTGGTGGAAGAGTCGGCGGCTGCCGCCGCATCGCTGCGCGACCAGGCCCAGCACCTGGCCGAAGTGGTGGCGGTCTTCAATGTGGGGCATAACTATGCCCCGGCACCGCGGGCGGCCGCGCCCAAGGCGGTGGCAGCACCTGCCCGGCCGGTCCGCGTCGCGGCGCCGGTGGCTGCGGCCCGGGTGCTCAAAGCGCCCCAGCCGGCCAAGGCCAAGCCTGCTGTCGAAACCAGCCGCGCCGGCGCGAGCGACGACTGGGAATCCTTCTGAAGCCAGGGCCGGGCAGGAACTGCTCTGGCCCCCGGTTCATTGCCGATCTGAGCCCCGCTTCCTCTTTCGAGGGAGCGGGGCTTTTTCATGGCGGCTAGCCCTTGGCCTTCAGGGCTTTCTCGATCTTGTTGCGTGGCACCGTGGTCTTGGGCACCTTGAAGGGGAACCAGCTGCGCACGTCTTCTTCCACGCCGATACCGTGCATGTAGTTGTAGATGGCTTTCTTGAGCACGGCACCCAGGGCGTCGTGGTCCACGCCGCTGGGGTCGTGAAAGCCGATGTCGTTCTTGGCAAAACTCACGGGCGGCATGGGCGTGAGCGTGATGCCGTATTCCTCGGGGTTGAGGCCCACGGGCGAGTGCACGGTGCAGCTGAAGCGGTGGAAAAATCCGCTTTGTATGCAGCCGTGCTCGAACAGCTGGCGCACGTATTCGAGCGCGTCCACCGTGTCCTGCACGGTCTGCGTGGGAAAGCCGTACATCAGGTAGGCATGGACCAGAATGCCGGCCTCGGAAAAGGCCTTGGTCACGCGCGCCACCTGGTCGACCGAGACGCCTTTTTTCATCAGCGAGAGCAGGCGGTCCGAAGCCACTTCCAGCCCGCCCGAGACGGCGATGCAGCCGCTGTCGGCCAGCAGATTGCACAGCTCGGGGCTGAAAGTCTTCTCGAAGCGGATATTGCCCCACCAGCTGATGTCGCTGCCGCGCGCGAGCAGCTCCTGGGCCAGGGTCTTGAGCGCCTTGGGCGGCGCGGCTTCGTCGACGAAATGAAAGCCGGTCTGGCCGGTTTCGGCGACGATGGCTTCGATGCGGTCGGCCAGCACGGCGGCGCTCGCGCCTTCATAGCGGCCGATGTAGTCCAGGCTCACGTCGCAGAAGCTGCACTTCTTCCAGTAGCAGCCATGGGCCACCGTCAGCTTGTTCCAGCGGCCGTCGCTCCACATCCGGTGCATGGGGTTGAGCATGTCGAGCAGCGACAGGTAGTCGTGCAGCGGCAGGCCGTCCCAGGTGGGCGTGCCGACTTCGGCGAAAGCCACGTCGGCTTCCATCATGTTGACGTAGCGCACCGTGCCGTCGGCATCGCGCACATAGGTGCGCACCAGGCGCGAGGCGCCGCGCTGGCCTTGGACATGTTCCAGCAGGGCCAGCAGCGGGCGCTCGCCCGCGTCCAGCGTGACGAAGTCGAAATAGTCGAAGACGCGCGGCTCGGTGAGTTCGCGCAGTTCGGTGTTGACGAAGCCGCCGCCGAGCACCAGCTTGGTGCCTGGCGCATGGGCCTTGATGGTCTGGGCGATGCGAAAGGCCGCGTAGACCGAGCCCGGGAAGGGCACGGACAGCAGCACCACGTCGGGCTGGTGGCGTTCCAGGGCTTCGAGCGTGAGCTGGTGCAGGGCTTCGTCGACCAGCGTCATGGGCGCGGCCAGGGCCTGGGCCAGCGGCTCGAAGCTGGCCTGGCTGCCGGCCAGCGACTCGGCGTAGCGCACGAATTCAAAGCGCTCGTCGGCCGCGTCGCGCAGCACGTCGGCCACATCGTTGAGATAGAGCGTGGCCAGGTGCTTGGCGCGGTCGTGCTGGCCCAGGGCGCCGAAGGCCCAGCCCAGGGGATCGCCGCTGCCGTCGTCGATGTAGCCTTCGAGCGCGTCAAAGCGCGGGCCTTCGGGCAGGTACTGGCGGCTGACGATGCGGTGCGACAAGGTGCTGTCGCGGCCCTGCAGGAAAGTGATCACGCGCGCGATGGTGGCCAGGTAGCGGTCGCGCTGGCCCATGAAGGATTGCACCGCGGGGCTGAAAGGGCGGTCGGGATTTTCCGCGTGCTGGGCCTCGACCAGATCGACCACCTGCTGCAGGCCGGTGGTCGACAGCAGGCGCAGCACCAGGGCCAGCGCCAGGTCTTCCTGGACGGCCTGCATGCCGCGCGAGCGCAGAAAACCGGTGAGATAGGCCGTGGACGGGTAGGGCGTGTTGAGCTGCGTCATCGGCGGGATGACGGAGAGGATGCGGCAGGAAGGCGCGGTCGGGGCAGTGGGCAAGGCAGGCATGGCGGGCGACACAGGGGCGCGGAAGGTGAAAGGGCGGGGTCCCTGGGCCTGGTCGTCCGGCGTCCGCGCGTCAGGGCCAGCTACAGGCAAAAGCCCGTAAGTATAGAAAGATTGGTGAAAACAGCGGGAGCCAAAGGTCGCTGGCCGGCATGTGCCACTCATATCAAAGCATGTGCGAAGTGTGTGTACTCACTATTTTTCGGGGCTGATAGTTGCATACCGGTTTCCCATCTTCCGTTCAGTCAACCGCCCGGGTAGAGTATTTGCCATGCAGCGCGTAGGACTCAGGAGCCCAGGCGCTGCCGCGCTTGACCATTTGTTGCCTGCAAGGACCCTCGCCGTGACTTCCATTTTCGACAGCAACCTTCCCCGCAACGCCGCCAACTTTGCGTCCATCTCTCCCTTGGGCTTCATTGCGCGCACCGCCGAGGTCTACCCGCAGCGCCTGGCCATCGTGCACGGCGACCTGCGCCAGACCTGGGGCCAGACCTATGCGCGCTGCCGCCAGCTGGCCAGCGGCCTGCAGCGCCTGGGCGTAGGCAAGAACGACACCGTGGCCGTGCTGCTGCCCAATACGCCGCCCATGGTCGAAGCGCATTTCGGCGTGCCCATGGCCGGTGCCGTGCTCAATGCCATGAACACGCGGCTCGACCCGCAGGCGATTGCCTACATGCTCGACCACGGCGAGGCCCGGGTGGTGATCGTCGACCCGGAATTCACCGGCCTGCTGGCCAAGGCCCTGACCCTGCGCCAGTCTTCGGCACCGCTGCAGGTGGTGGAAGTCCAGGACGCGGTCTACGGCCCTGCGAGCCAGTCCTTGGGCGGCATGGACTATGAAGCGCTGCTGGCCAGCGGCGATGCGCAGTTCGACTGGGCGCCGCCGGCCGACGAGTGGGATGCGATTGCGCTGAACTACACCAGCGGCACCACAGGAAACCCCAAGGGCGTGGTCTACCACCACCGCGGCGCGGCCTCGAATGCCATCAGCAATGTGCTCGAGTGGGACATGCCCAAGCATGCGGTCTATCTCTGGACCCTGCCCATGTTCCATTGCAATGGCTGGTGCTTCCCCTGGACCGTGGCGCTGCGCGCGGGCGTCAACGTCTGTCTGCGACGGGTGGACCCGCAAAGCGTGTTCGATGCCATTCGCCAGCATGGCGTGACGCATTACTGCGGCGCGCCCATCGTCCACGGCATGCTGGTCAACGCGCCGGAAGCGATGAAGCAGGGGCTGCCCGCGGGCGTGAAAGCCATGGTCGCAGGCGCCGCGCCGCCGGCCTCGATGATCGAAGGCATGGAGCGCATGGGCTTTGACCTGACCCATGTCTACGGTCTGACCGAGACCTATGGGCCGGCAGCCGTCTGCGCCCAGCATGACGACTGGGCGCAGCTGGACATAGGCGAGCGCGCCCGCCTCAACGCCCGCCAGGGCGTGCGTTTTCACCTGCAGGGCGACGTGCGCGTGCTCGATCCCGAAACCATGCAGCCCGTGCCCCAGGACGGCGAGACCATGGGCGAGATCATGTTCAAGGGCAACATCGCCATGAAAGGCTATCTCAAGAACCCCAAGGCGACGGACGAGGCCTTCGCGGGCGGCTGGTTCCACAGCGGCGACCTGGCCGTGCAGTACCCCGACGGCTACATCAAGATCAAGGACCGCAGCAAGGACATCATCATTTCGGGCGGCGAGAACATCTCGTCCATCGAAGTCGAGGATGTGCTGTACCGCCACCCCGCCGTGCTGGCCGCGGCCGTGGTTGCCAAGCCCGACGCCAAGTGGGGCGAGACGCCATGCGCCTTTGTCGAGCTGAAAGATGGGGCGAGTGTCACGGCCGAGGACATCATTGCCCATTGCCGCCAGCACCTGGCGGGCTTCAAGCTGCCGCGCGCCGTGGTGTTCGGCGAGCTGCCCAAGACCAGCACCGGCAAGATCCAGAAGTTCGAGTTGCGCAAGTTGGCTGCTGAAAGTTAAAGCACCCCCTGAGCGATTTCGCGGCAGGGGCCGTCCCCCGCTTCCCCCTCTCAACCTTCGGTGGAGGGGGGCGCCCGGCCAGGGACGGCACCGTCGCTGCGGGGCTGCCCTTCCTCGCTGCCCCCTTGCTGGGGTGCGCCAGTGGCGTGGGCTGGGGATGCTGCGCTGCAGCATGAGCGCAGCGCTGCGGCGGCGTTGCAGGCGCAACAACCCTTGTTGTGCGAGATGAATGCGGGGAGTGGTGATCGAAACGGCTGTGGTATGGTCGGCGCGCAAAAATAACAACCCCCAGGGGCAGCGCCCAGGTGCTTGCGCGGCCAGGTCCTGGACTCCAGAGACAACCACATGAAATCCACCACCGAATTTCAGAAGTTCAAGCGCGACAAGCGCAAGATCGTCATGGTCACGGCCTATGACTATCCCGGAGCCCGCTATGCCGAAGCGGCCGGAGCCGACACCATTTTGGTGGGCGACTCTCTGGGCATGGTGGTGCTGGGCTATGACTCCACGGTGCCCGTCACCGTGGACGACATGGTGCACCACGCCAAGGCCGTGCGCCGCGGCGCGCCTGGCACCTGCATCGTGCTGGACATGCCGTTCGGCAGCTACCACGCGAGTCTGGAAGTCACGACGCGTTGCGCCGTCGACATGCTGCAGCGCAGCGGTGCCGATGCACTCAAGGTCGAAGGCGCGGGCGAAGTGATCGACGTGATCCGGCGCCTGACGCAGGTCGGCATTCCGGTGGTGGCCCATCTGGGATTGACGCCGCAGTCGGCCGCCGTGCTCGGCGGCTATGTGGTCCAGGGCAAGGATTTCGAAGCCGCGCAGCAGATCCTGCGCGATGCCCAGGCCTGTGAAGCGGCCGGTGCCTGCGCGCTGGTGCTCGAATGCGTGCCCCAGCAGCTCGCGGCCCACATCACGGCGCAGCTGGGCATTCCCACCATAGGCATTGGCGCGGGCCCGGCCACCGACGGCCAGGTGCTGGTCTTTCACGACCTGCTGGGCTACGGCAACCACCGCGTGCCCAAGTTCGTGCAGCAGTTCGCGCAAGTGGGAGAGCAGGTGCAGGGCGGCCTGACGGCCTATGCCCAGGCCGTGCGCAGCGGGAAGTTCCCGGGCGCCGTGCACAGCTTCAATCTCAGCGACAGCGAGCTGGGACGCCTGTACGGCGGCGCGGTGCATACCGGCGCGGCGCCCGCCGCCGCCGAATGAATTCGTGATTTCCGGAGCTTGTTTCCCATGCAACGCCTGACCCGTATTGCCGACCTGCGCGACTGGCTGGCCCAGCAGCGCCGCCTGGGCAAAACCATCGCCCTGGTGCCCACCATGGGCGCGCTGCACGAAGGCCACATGGCCTTGGTCGAAAGCGCGCGCCAGTCCTGTGACCTGGTGGTGATGAGCATCTTCGTGAACCCGCGCCAGTTCGGCCCGAACGAGGATTTCGATGCCTATCCGCGCGACCTGGACGGCGACTGCGCCCTGGCCCAGGCGCATGGCGTGGATGCCGTCTTCGCACCCGCCACCGAAGAGATGTACCCGCACGCCGCAGGCCCGCTGATCCTGGCCGGGCGCCAGGCGAACATGCTGTGCGGCGCCTCGCGCCCCGGCCACTTCGACGGCGTGGTGCAGGTGGTGTGCAAGCTGTTCAACCTGGTGCAGCCCGACCGCGCTTTCTTCGGCCAGAAGGATGCGCAGCAGGTGGCCATCATCCAGACCTTTGTGCGCGACTACAACCTGCCGCTGGAAATCTGCGTGATTCCCGTGGTGCGCGAGGCCGACGGCCTGGCCAAGTCTTCACGCAACGTCTACCTGAGCGCGCAAGAGCGCGTCCAGGCGCCCGCCATCCACCAGGCCTTGCAGCTGTGCCGTGATCGGCTGCAAGCCGGTCAGACGCCCGAAGCAGCGCTGCAGGCCGCGCGCGCACACATCGCCCGCGAGATTCCCGGCAGCCGCATCGACTACCTGGAGCTGCTGGCCTGGCCCGACCTGCTGGCGCTGCAGGACAGCGACCGCAGCTGCATCGCCCTGGCCGCCGTGTACCTGGGCCGTACCCGTTTGATAGACAACATCACTTTCCAGAGGTAAGCCCCATGTTCCGCATGTTGATGAACAGCAAAATCCACCGTGCCCAGGTCACCCAGGCCGATCTCAATTACGTGGGCTCGATCACCATCGACCAGGACTTGATGGACGCCGTGGGCATAGTTGCCAACGAAAAAGTGCACGTGGTCAACAACAACAACGGCGCACGCTTCGAAACCTATGTGATCGCCGGCGAGCGCGCCAGCGGGGTGATCTGCGTCAACGGCGCGGCCGCGCGCCTGGTGCAAAAGGGCGATATCGTGATCATCATTGCCTACGCCTATGTCAATGCCGAGGAACTCGCGGCCCATGTGCCCCGGGTCGCGATCATGGGGCCGGACAACCGGATCTCCCAGCTGCTGGCCCATGAGCCCGCGCTGACGGTAATGAATTGAGCACCCCCTGAGCGGCTTCGCCGCTTCCCCCTCTCAACCTTCGGTGGAGGGGGACGGCAGCCTCGGTGCGGGGCGGCCCTTCCTCGCTGCCCCCTTGCTGGGGCGCGCCAGTTGCATGGGCGGTGAGCGATGCGAGCGCTGAGAAACGCCCCCCTGAACCGCTTTGCGGCATGGGCCGCCCCGGCTTCCCCCTTTCTCCCCCTATTTCCCCGTTTTTCGTCCGTCACGCCTTCCAGGCGCGCTGCCGCATGGGCGTTTGCTGGGCCCTGCAGCCGGCGGGTGGTGCTTCGGTCGGCTTTGGCCGGGGATCGTCGCCCATCTCCGGACCAGGGGGCGGCGAAGCAGCGGTTTTTTGCCGGCAGATGGCCGTCCGTAGACCGGCGAAGCGTGAAAACCCTGCAAACATACGGCAACGGCCCGCTATGTTTCGTCTTTTTTGGCAGAATATGCGGGCGCGAAAATAGCCCCGGAAATTACAAGAAGTTGTAGGAAGAAGACGTTCTTTTGGTGGCAAGATGAGCGAAATTTGATTTTCAAGACGGCTTGCATCCAACGCTTTTGGGCGCTGCGGGCCGGTCGAATGCCACCCTTTATTCCACTGTCCTATGCCTGTCCTTTGCGCACAGACTGAGTCCATGAACTGTCTGAGCACGCCACCCCCCTGTATCGAGCTGTCCCATGTCCGGCTGGTGCGCGGCAATACGCCGGTGCTCGAGGATTTGAGCCTGCAATGGGCCCAGCCCCGCATCGGCCTGATAGGCCACAACGGCGCGGGCAAGACCAGCCTGTTCCGTCTGCTGTGCGGCCTGGATGCACCCGCCGCAGGCCAGGTGCTGTTCGACGGCCACAACCTGCATGAGGCGGGCCGGGAGCGCACGCGCTGGGTGGGCATGATGTTCCAGAACCCGGACGACCAGATCATCTTCCCCACGGTGGAGGAGGAGTTGGCGCTGGGCCTGCAATCCCGCAGTGCTTCCAAGCGCGAGGCCAAGGCGCAGGCGCGGCAGTTTCTCGCCCAGCGCGGCCTGGGGCACTGGGCCGAGCGCGCGATCAGCAGCCTGAGCCAGGGCCAGCGCCAGATGGTGTGCTGGCTGGCGCTGCTGATCACGGCGCCGCGCACGGTGCTGCTGGACGAGCCCTATGCCAGCCTGGATCTGCCAGGCCAGGCGCAATTGGCGGACGACATCGCCGCGGCCCCGCAGCAGGTCATCGTCTCCACCCATGTGCTGTCCCATGTGCGCGACTATGCGCGCGTGGTCTGGCTGGACCAGGGGCAGGTGCGTGGCGACGGCCCGGGCGAGGAAGTCTGCGCGGCCTATGAAGCGGCCGTGGCGACCGAAGTCGCGGCCCGGCGTGCGCGCCGGTCCGTGCTGTCCAGCGGGAGTTGATACGCCATGGGAAGCCTTTACAGCGATATCCCCACCTGGCTGCACCGCTATGGGGCCGGCTTCAAGCTGGTCTGCATGGGGCTGCTGGGGACGCTGCTTTTTCTGATCACCAGCCCCTGGGTGCTGGCCGGCTGCGCCGCTGTCTGCGCCGTCCTGTGGTTCAGTCTGGGGCAGGCCACCCGCGTGGCTCGGCGCTTGATCCTGTCGGTGCTGATCGGCGCCTTGCTGGTCGCAGCCTTTCACGTCTGGATGGGCCGCCCGGCCCTGGCCGCGGTGAGCGCGCTGCGCCTGGCCTGCGCCTGCACGCTGGGCGTGGCGCTGACGGTGACCACCCGCCCCATGGACCTGCTCGAAGTGCTGGACCGCTGGCTGGCGCCGCTGGCGCGCGTGGGCCTGCAGCCCGAGCGCATTTCGCTGCAGCTGGGCTTGATGCTGCGCTTTACCGAACACTTCTTCGTGCAATGGCAAAAGCTCGATGACGCTTACCGCCTGCGCACCGGCCAGGCCGGAGGCCTGCGCCTGATTGCTCCCCTCACCGTGCAGATGCTGCAGGCCGCGCGGCGTGTGGCCGATGCGCTGTATGCCCGCCTGGGCGGTTAGTTCCGCCTTTGATTTCCTGATTGATCCAACCTGAGTCTGAATGATGAAAACTGCTATTACCCGTCGCCAGTCCGAGTCCATGGCCTTGGTAGGCCTGTTTGCCGCCTTGATCGCGGTCATGGGCCTGATCCCCAAGATCGACCTGCCTATCGGCGTGCCGATCACGCTGCAGACGCTGGGCGTGATGATGGCCGGCTGCCTGCTCGGGCCCAAGCGCGGCCTGCAAGCCGTCCTGCTGTTCCTGGTCGCCGTCGCCGCGGGCCTGCCTTTACTCGCTGGTGGGCGTGGTGGCCTGGGCGTGTTCATGTCGCCGACGGCCGGCTATCTGGTCGGCTTTGCCGCTGCGGCCTTTGCCACCGGCCTGCTGATGGCCATGCTGCCCAAGGCCACGCCGCTGCGCGCGGCCTGGAGCGCGCTGATTGCGTCCGTGGTCGGCGGCGTGCTGGTGCTGCACAGCTTCGGCATTGCAGGTCTGGTGCTGGTTGCCAAGCTCTCGCTGGCCCAGGCTTTCTGGGGTGACCTGATGTTCGTGCCCGGCGACCTGATCAAGTGCGTGCTCTGTGCCCTGGTCGTGCACACCGTGGCCAAGGCGCTGCCTGACTGGCGCTTCGGCGGCCGCGACGCCTGAGCGGTCGATGCCGATGCCCTCCGCGTTGTCGCAGGCCGTGCCTCATCTGATCGCGCCTTTGCCCGAGTCGTTCGAGCTGGTGCACGGACCGCTTGCGCATTGGAGCCAGGTGCAGCCCGAGGCTGTCGCGCTGTCCAATGGGCTTGAGCAGTTGAGCTTTGCGCAGCTGCAGGCGCGCGTTGCGTCGCAGGCCGAGGCGCTGCGCGTGCGCGCCGCGCCGGCCACCGTGCTGCTCGACGGCAGCGGTTCGGGCCTGGAGCGGATTGTCGATTTTCTCGCGGTGGTCGCCAGCGGCCGTTGCGCGGCCGTCGCCGACCCCGAATGGCCGGCGGCGGTGCAGGCGCAGATTGCCGCGCAGTTCGCGCAGTTGCCGCCGGCCGAGGTGCCCGCGCCCGGTCCCGAGACGCCTTTCTATATCGGTTTCACTTCGGGCAGCAGCGGCCTGCCCAAGGGTTTTCGCCGCCACCACCGCTCATGGACGGAGAGCTTTCGGGTCTCGGTCCAGGACTTGGGGCCGGATGCCTGCGGGCGCGTTTTTGCGCCCGGTCGCCTGTCGCATTCGCTGTTCCTGTTCGCGGCCCTGTGGGGCCTGTGGAGCGGTGCGGGCGTGGAGATACAGGAGCGGTTTTCCGCGCCCAAGGCGCTGGCCAGTCTGCAGGCGGGCGAATGCCCCTTGTTCGTGGCCGTGCCCAGCCAATTGCAGCTGATGCTGGAGTGGGCGCAACGCCGCCATACGCCGCCTATCCATGGCGTGGCGCTGCTGCTGATCAGCGGCGCGCGCTGGATGCGCGAGCGCACGCCGGCGCTGCAGGCGCTGTTCCCCCAGGCCCGCATCGTGGAGTTCTACGGCGCGTCCGAAGCCAGCTACATCGCCTGGATGGATGCCGACCCCCAAGCCCCGGCCCAGGCCGTGGGCCGTCCGTTCAGCAATGTGGCGCTGCACATCGGCCCCGACCCGCTGGCGCCGGGAGCGGGCGGCAACGCTGGCGATACCGGCCTTGCGCGGCCCGGACTTATCTGGATACGCAGCCCCATGCTGTTCATGGACTATGTGGGCGCGGTCGATGGCTCGGCGGCGCTGCGGCGCGGGCCCTGGCTGTCGGTGCGCGATATGGGCCATATCGATGAGCAGGGGCTGCTGCACCTGCTGGGCCGTGAAAGCCGGATGCTCGTCACCCAGGGCAAGAACCTGTTTCCCGAGGAAGTGGAAGCGCGGCTGCTGGCCCATCCGCAACTGGCCCAGGCTTCGCTGCAAGGCGTGGCGGACAGTCTGCGCGGCAATGTCGTGCATGCGGTGCTGCAGGCCGTGGATGCTGATCTTCCCGATGCCCTGGCCCTGGGCCAGTGGTGCCGCGCGGCGCTGGAGAGTTACAAGGCCCCGCGGCATTGGTGGCAGTGGCAGGGCCCATGGCCTCTGACGGCCAGCGGCAAGACCGACCATGGCGCCATTGCGCGCGCACTGGCGCGGCGCCTGCGGGCGGACAGCAGCGCCGGGGCCGAGCTTGCGGCGGATTGTTTGCAGCCATGGCCGTTATGAACTCGCTGGCGATACCCGTCCTGGCCTGGGCGCGCAGCCCGGTGGCGCCCGTGGGCGGCGCGCTGTCGCAGCTGCAGCCGCATGAACTGGGGGCGCCGCTGGTGCAGGCGCTGCTGGCCCGCGCCGGGCTGCCGGCCCAGGCTGTCGATGCCGTGGTGCTGGGCAATGCCCTGGGCGCGGGCGGCAATCCGGCGCGCATGCTGGCGCTGGCCGCGGGCCTGCGCGAGAGCAGCGCCGCCTATACCGTGGACACGCAATGCTGCGCGGGCCTGGATGCCATCACCCTGGCCTGCGGCTTGCTGGCTGCGGGACAGGCGGGCATCGTGATCGCCGGCGGCGTCGAAGCCTGGAGCCGCGCGCCGATTCGCCAGCACCGGCCTTTGCAGCCGGGCGCCGAAGCCGTGGCCTATGAGCGGCCGGCCTTCGCGCCCTGGCCCGAACGCGACCCCGACATGCTGCAGGCTGCGGCCGACTACGCACAAAGCATCCACTGCCTGCGCGTGGCGCAGGACGCCTATGCGCTGGCCAGCCACGCCAAGGCCCTTGCGGCGCGGCACGCGCTGGCCGCGGAAATCGTCGCGCTGCAAGGCCTGGACCACGATGCCTATCCGCGCGTCCTGCGCGCCGAGCGCGTGGCGCGCATGCCGGTGGCCGCCGCAGCGAGCGGCCCGGATGGGGCGGAGTGTGCCGTCAGCACGGTGGCGATTTCCGCCAAGGCGGACGGCGCGGCCTTGCTGCTGCTGGCCACGCCCGCGGCCTGCCGCCAATGGGGCCTGCAGCCCCAAGCCCTGTGGCGCGGCGGCGTGAGCGTGGGCGGTGCGCCCGAAACACCCATGCTCAGCGCCGCCACCGCCGCGCGCCAGCTGCTGGGCCGGCTGGCGCTGGACCTCCCCGATATCGACGTCTGGGAATTGCACGATGCGTTTGCCGTGCAAGGCCTGGACTTCTGCGCGGCCCTGGGCCTGGCGCCCGAGCGCATCAACGCCCAGGGCGGCGGGCTGGCGCGCGGCCACCCCATAGGCGCTTCGGGCGCCGTGGCGGCCGTGCGCGTGCTGGCCCAATTGCAGGCGCAGGGCCCGGGCGCGCAACTGGGCTTGGCCTGCATCGCCGGCGCCGGCGGCCTGGGCGCGGCCGCTGTTTTTGAAAGCCTGCCGGCCTGACCGCGCGGGACTCCTCCATGCTTTTCTCTTCCTCGGATTCCTTGCCCATGAACTACGCCGACCTGGCCCGCAGCCGCCGCTCCATCCGCGGCTTCCTGCCCGAGCCGGTGCCGCAGGCCCTGCTCGAAGGCCTGCTGGAGACGGCGCGCGAGGCGCCCAGCGGCGCCAACCTCCAGCCCGGGCGCTTCTGGGCGCTGCAGGGCGAGGTGCGCACGCGCCTGAGCGATGCCCTGTGCGAAGCCGTGCGCCAGCAGGTGCCGCCGCGCGAGGAGTACGGCTACTTTCCCCAGCCCATGCCCATGCAGCTGCGCAAGCGCCAGGTGGCCGCGGCCCAGGCGCTGTATCGCAGCCTGGGCGTGGCGCGCGGCGATGCGGCTGCGCGCCAGGTGCAGTTCGAGCGCAACTACCGCTTCTTCGATGCGCCCGTGGCGCTGGTGGTGACGCTGGACCGTGAGTTCGGCAGCGGTGGCTTCATGGATCTGGGCATGTGCCTGCACGGCCTGCTGATGGCCGCCCATGCCCAGGGCTTGGGGGCCTGCGCCATCGGCGCGCTCGCGTCCTATCCGGAGATCGTGCGCCGCGAGCTGGGCCTGCAGGACAGTGAAGTCGTGGTCTGCGGCGTGGCCCTGGGCTGGGCCGATCCGCTGGCGCCCGACAACCAGACGCAGACCGAGCGCGAGCCTCTGGCGCAGTATTTCCAGGTGCTGTCCTAGAACGTTTTGCCGGAGAGCCGCTCAGCCCAGCGTCTGCAGTGCGCCATCGACGACTCTGGGCAGGCGCAGCGGATTGGCTTCCTGCACGGCCGCCGGCAGCAGTTCGTCGGGCAGGTCCTGATAGCACACCGGGCGCAGGAATCGATCGATGGCGGTGGCTCCCACGGAGGTGAACATGGCGTTCGACGTCGAGGGGAAGGGGCCGCCGTGCACCATGGCATGGCATACCTCGACGCCGGTGGGGAAGCCGTTGGCCAGGATGCGACCCGCCTTGCGCTCGAGCACGGGGATGAGGCGTCGCGCGTCGGCATAGTCCGCGGGATCGATCTGCAGCGTCACCGTGAGCTGGCCTTCAAGGTGCTCGGCGAGTTGCAGGACTTCATCGAAGTCCTTGGCGCGGATGACGATGGAGGCCGGGCCGAACATTTCTTCCGCCAATACCGGCGATGACAGCAGGCGTTGCGCGTCCGTGACGTAGAGGGCGGCCTGCGCTGCATTGGGCTGTTCCCCCGCGGCCAGGCCTTGCGCCACTTTCTCGACGCCTTCGACGCCATCGACCTTGGCGGTGCCGGCGCGAAAGGCCTGGTGGATGCCCGGGGTCAGCATGGTCTGGGCCGACTTGGCGGCCAGCGCCTGGCTTGCGGCCGCGATGAAGCGCTGCACGTTGTCGTCGCCGATCGCCACCACCATGCCTGGATTGGTGCAGAACTGTCCCGCGCCCATGGTCAGCGAATCGGCGAAGCCGCTGCCTATGGATTCGGCACGCGCGGCCAGGGCGGCGGGCATCAGGAAGACCGGGTTGATGCTGCTCATCTCCGCGTAGACGGGAATGGGTTCGGCGCGGGCGTTGGCGGTGCGCACCAGCGCCAGACCGCCCTGGCGCGAGCCGGTGAAACCCACGGCCTTGATGGCCGGGTGGGCCACCAGCGCCTCGCCCAGCTTGCGCCCTGCGCCGACCAGCAGCGAGAAGACACCTTCGGGCAGGCCCAGGTCCTTGACCGCTTTCTGGATCGCACGGCCGACCAGCTCGGACGTGCCCAGATGCGCGCTGTGGGCCTTGACGACCACCGGGGCGCCCGCGGCCAGCGCCGAAGCGGTATCGCCGCCCGCCACCGAGAACGCCAGCGGGAAGTTGCTGGCACCGAAGACGGCTACCGGGCCCAAGGGCATCTTGGCCAGGCGCAGGTCGGCGCGCGGCAGCGGTGCGCGTGCGGGCTGGGCCGGGTCTATGGTGGCGCTCAGGAAGCGGCCGTCGCGCACGACCTTGGCGAACAGCCGCAGTTGGCCCACGGTACGGCCGCGCTCTCCCTGCAGGCGTGCCAGCGGCAGGCCGGATTCGGCCTGGGCGCGTTCGATCAGCGTGTCGCCCAGGGCCACGATGTTGTCGGCAATCGCTTCGAGGAACTCGGCGCGCAGGGCGAGCGGCAAGTTGCGATAGGGGTCGAAGGCCGCTGCCGCGAGCTGGGCCGCGCGGTCGACTTCGGCCTGTCCGCCCATGCCGAACGTCGGCGTGGCGATGGGCTGGTCGGTGGCGGGATTGAACGCCTGTTGCTGGCCTTCGGTGCCGCGAACGAAACTCGCGCCTATGAGCATTTCGCCGGTGATTTGCATGGGGCTCTCCTGGTGTGATCGATGGTGGTGAACGGCGGGTCTTCAGGCTGGGGCGTGCGACGCGGATTCCCGGGGCACTGCGCCAGCAGAAGATACTGTAAATATATTGTAGGTATCTTTATTGTCTTCGGGGGCAGTGCTTTCCAGCATGCCAGGCCGAAAACGCAAGACCTCGCAAGTGCTGCATTCCCCACTCGCATGCTATAAGTATGTTGATAATATATTTATTTTGTGTAAGGCGTTCTCCGGTCCGAGAGCGCCTTGGAGAGAGGAGAACACCGTGAACTTCATGACAGACACCGACTTCAAGCGCCTCGGTGACAGTGCCGAAACGGCGACTTCGTCCGATGCCTGCGTGGCGCTGACCCTGGAGGAAGTGCATGCGTTTGCATACCGTGTGCTGACACACCATGGTCTGTCGGCGGCGCAGGCCCAGGCCATCGCCCGCGTCATCACGGCGGGGGAGCGCGACGAGTGCCACTCTCACGGCATTTACCGGCTGCTGTCGTGCACCAAGACGCTGCAGCATGGTGGCGTGGTCCGCGATGCAAGGCCGGTCGTCAGCGACCGCGGGCTCGGCGTCGTCGCCGTGGATGCGCAGTTCGGCTTTTCGCAGCTGGCTTTCGAGGTGGGCAGCCAGTTGCTGCTTGAAAAAGTCCGCAAGACGGGCATTGCCGCGCTGGTCATCAACAACTGCTATCACTTCTCGGCCTTGTGGCCCGAGGTCGAGGCCTTGGTGGCGCATGGTGTGGCCGCGCTGGCCATGACGCCCAGCCATTCCTGGGTCGCGCCCGCTGGCGGCTGCCGGCCCGTGTTCGGCACGAATCCGATCGCATTTGGCTGGCCGCGTGTGGGCGAGCTTCCCTACGTCTTCGACTTTGCGACGAGTGCCGTGGCGCGCGGTGAGATCGAACTCTATCGAAGGAGCGGACGCGCGCTTCCCGAGGGCTGGGGCATGGACGCCGAAGGTGAGCCGAGCTGCGACGCCGCCACCGTGCTGGATCAGGGCGCGATGCTGACTTTCGGCGGCTACAAAGGCTCGGCCTTGGCGACGATGATCGAATTGCTGGCGGGGCCGCTGATCGGCGACATGACCAGCGTCGAATCGCGCATCGTCGACGGCGGCGCGGGCGCCGCGCCTTGCCACGGTGAACTGGTCCTGGCGTTCGACCCCCGGTTCTTCAGCCAGGGCGACTTCCGCGCAGACCGCCTGCGGGCCGAAAAACTCTTCGACGGCATCACGGACCAGGGTGCGCGCCTGCCTTCCCAGCGCCGCTTCAACGCCAGAAGTCGCAGTCTGTCCGCAGGCTGCGTCCAGATTCCCGCGGCCTTGTTGCGGGACCTGCTGCAACTGCTGCGCTGAGCGGCTTGGGACGCAAGGCTTTTGCGCACCGGACTTACAGAGAAAACCCGGTGATGTACCCTCAGTATTTCGTCAATATAATTGAACCAACCATTTTGGCTTTTGCAGCACAAAAGCCGAAAAGAACCTTCATCTGATGTCTACTCCACAAAAATCCACAGCTTCGCGCGTGAAGACCTCCACTGCCAAGGTCAAGGCGGCGCTTCCGGCCAAACGCCGTGCTGCGGATCTTGCCTACGACGCCATCGAAACGATGATGTCGACCATGCAGCTCGAGCCCGGCAGTCCCATTGTGGAAGCCGAGCTTGCCGAGCGCACGGGCATGGGCAGAACACCGGTGCGCGAAGCCTTGCTGCGCATGATCTCCATCGGCCTGATCGTTCAGCAGCCGCGCCGCGGCCTGCTCGTTTCGAACATCGACCTGGCGGAACACCTTGACGTCATCCAGACGCGCAGGGTGCTGGAGAACCTGGTTGCGGCCTGCGCGGCGCGCCGCGCGTCGGCCGCGCAGCGCAAGGAAATTGTCCAATGCGCCGAGAAGATGGTGGCGGCTGCCGAGCGCGGCAATCTGGACGAATACATGCGCTGGGATCATGAGCTGGATGTCGTCATCCACACGGCGAGCCGCAACCGTTCGGCGGTGAAGTGCGTGACGCCGCTGATCGTTCAATGCCGTCGATTCTGGTATGCCTACCAGCACGCCGGCGAGATCTCCGAAGGCGCGCGCGCCCACCTGGAACTGGCCCAGGGAATCGCCACGGGCGATGAAGCGGCGGCGATCACCGGCGCCAACCGCCTCATGGACTACCTCGAAGATTTCGCCAAGCGCATCATCGAAAGCTGAAAGCCCCAGCCCTGACCCCTCCATCGCAGGTCGAGAGGGCAGGGGGCGCTTTTTCAAGGCTAGCAACGCCCACGGCCTACGCAACTGGCGCGCCCCAGCAAGGGGACACCGAGCAAGGGCCGCCCCGCAGCGACGGTGTCGCCCCCCTCCACCGAAGGTTGAGAGGGGGGAGCCGCGTCAGCGGCTCAGGGGGTGTTTAAAGTTTAGCGCCGACGGCCCGCAGTTCCGCGATCTGCGGCGCCTTGGGCAGCCAGATCTTGTCGAATGCGTCGATGGCCGGCTTGTTGTCGAAGTTGGAAAGATCGCGCATGACGATGGATTCCTTCTTGAACTTCTCCAGCAGACCGGCTTCGGTGGTGACGATGTCGTTGATCTGGATGTCCAGGGCCTGGGCCGTGAGCTGGCGAATCAGGTCGCGGTCCTTGCTGTCCAGGGTGTTCCAGACGCGGCCGGAGAACAGCGGGGCAAAAGGCATGAACAGCGCGTTCATCGGCATCATGACCTTGGACACCTTGTCGAAGCGCTGATTCCAGGAGAACTCCACGTCGGCTTCAAGGCCGTCGACCTGGCCGTTGGTCATGGCATCGAACACCGCGGGCGTGGGGATGGGGGTCGGAGCCGCGCCGAAGTATTGGTAGAAGTCGCGGTAGACCGGCGTGGGGTTGATACGGATCTTGAGGCCCTTGAGGTCGTTGGGCGTCTTGATCTCCTTGGTCGCGAACACCACCCGCATGCCGGTGATGCCCCAGCCCAGGCCGATGCAACCAGTCTCGCGCGGCAAGACATCCAGCAGCTTCAGGGCGGCGGGCGTCTTGACCAGCTTCGCCACGGCCGGCGTAGAGCGCACCAGATACGGCGCGTTGATCGAGGCCACGCTAGCGACGCGCGTGCCCAGCTCCGCGGCCTGGATCCAGCCCATGTCGAGGGCGCCGGACTGCAGCTGCTGCATCATGACCGATTCGTTGCCCAGCTGGCCGGAATGGAAAACGGTCACCGTGAGTCGGCCGTTGGTCGCCTTGGCCAGCGCCTCGCCGAACTGCAGCGCGGCGCGGTTCCACGAGTGGCCCGCGGGCGTGATGATGCCCAGACGCAACTCCTTGGCCGCGGCCGCGCGCGAAGGGGTCACGAAAGCCAGCGGAGCGGCGGCAATGGCCGAAGTCTGAAGAAAGTGGCGACGGTTCAGGGTCATGAAAAACTCCTTGGAGAGGGATGGCGGCAGAACAGGGAAGCGGTTATTTCAGCAGGCCCAGCGACAGGCTGGGGAACAGCGAAAGCATGATGAGTGCGATGACGCTGATGATGAAGAAGGGCAGGGTGACGATGAACATGCGCCCTGGCTTGGCCCCCGTGACCGCGGCGGCCACGAAGAAGCTCAGTCCCACCGGCGGTGTCATCAGTCCGAGCACCAGATTGATCACGATCACCACACCAAAATGGCGCGGGTCGATGTGGTAGATCTCGGTGGCGATAGGCAGAAGAATGGGGGCGGTCATGATCAGGCCCGGGATGCCGTCGATCACGGTGCCGATGATCAGCAGGATCACGTTGACCAGCAGCAGGAAGGTGATGGGATCGTGAGCCACGGTCTGGATCCAGGCGGCGACCATCTGGGGAATCTTGCCGTAGATCAGCAGCCACGAGAACACCGAGGCCGCGGCGACCAGGAACAGCACGATGGCCGAATAGATGGCCGAGCGCAGCATGATCGCGCTCAGATCCGAGTACTTGAATTCGCGCGTGACATAGCGGCCCACGAGCACCGCGCTGACCGCGCCCACGGCCGCAGCTTCGGTAGGGTTGGCCAGTCCGGTGAGGATGGAGCCGACGATGACCAGCGGAATCAGCAGCGTGGGGCTGGAGGTCAGCACCGTCATGGCGCGCTCGCGCAGCGTGCGCTTGGCGCTGCGCGGGTAGTTGTAGATCAGGCCCATGCAGGCGATCACGCCGAAGAACAGCAGCGTCAGCAGAATGCCCGGCAGGATGCCGGCGATCAGCATGTCGCCCACGGCCACCTGGGCCAGCACGCTGTAGACCACGAACATCACCGACGGCGGAATGATGGGGCCCAGCATGCCGCCGTAGACCGTGAGGCCGGCGGCGAAGGTCTTGTCGTAGCCCTGCTTTTCCATTTCCGGCACCATTACCTGCGACATGATGGCGACCTGCGCCGTGGCCGAGCCGATGATGGACGAGACCAGCATGTTCGCCAGGATGTTCACGTAGGCCAGCCCGCCCTTGATGGAGCCGACAAACGCCATCGACAGGTCGACCAGCCGGCGGGTGATGCCGCCGCTGTTCATGATTTCACCGATCAGGATGAACAGCGGGATGGCAATCAGGCCATAGCTGTCCACGCCGGCGAACATCTGGGTGGGGAAGGACTGCAGCAGCACCGGGTTGTCGGTGTTGTAGATGTAGAAGATCCCCGAGAGGCAAAGGCACAGGCCGATGGGCACGCCCACCAGCATGATCGCGATGAAGAAGATGGAGGTCAGCATGTCAGTTCACCGCTTCGGGATGGGTTGCCTGGAAGGCAGGGTGTTTGCGTTGGGGTGCGAGCTGCAGGTCTTCCAGCAGGTTGGCCAGTGCATGCAGACTCATGCAGACCGCGAAGATCGGCATGATCAGTTGCAGCACCCACACCGGCCATTCGAGCGTCTGCGTGCGCTCGGTGTAGAGAAAATTGAACGACTCCGCCGCGTATTCCCGGGCGTCGAAGCCCTTGCGGGCGATGCCGACCGGATCCATCCAGATCCAGCACATGGCCAGCAGTGCCAAGGCGAAGATCAGCACGCCTGAGGTGGCCATCACCTTGGCGATCTGCGCCTTGCGTGGGCCCAGCTTTTCGGTGAGCATGGTGACCGCGAAGTCCAGTCGCAGGCGCGTCATGGCCGAGGCGCCGACGAAGGTGAGCCAGACCACGGTGTACACAGAGGCTTCATCCACCCAGTAGAGCGGCATGCCGCCGTAGCGCGTGACCACATTGAGCAGGATCAGCGCCGTCAACAGGCTCATCAGGAAGGTGAGCAGCCAACGCTCCAGGCGCAGCAGGGCGTCCGAGGCGTCGAGCACCCAGCGCACGATAGGCGGTGGTGGTTTGTGGGCAGTGGAGGAGTTGGCGATATCGTCCATGAAGCGTCTTCTGCGTTTTTGAAAATGAATTAAAACAAACTGCCCACAACCCAAACATATGTCAAATATATTAAGCGTCCACGGAGATCGCGCCAATAGGTGTTTGCCTGGGATAGCCGGGCATGGCTGCCGGCAGCGACGTGGAACCCTGTCTTGATAGCAAGAAGAAGGCCAGCTTGAGAAGTCATGCCGCTGTGCATTCAAAAAAGGCTCCCATGGGGGAGCCTTTCAGAGCGTTATCAGCGGCCCAGGTCCTTGGACCAGACGGCGTACCAGTCGCGGAAGAGCTGGTATTGCGCCTCCGTGTAGCGGCGCTGCGAGTCGGTCAGCGCGTCGCTCGCGTTGAAGTGCAAGGCGTATTCCTTCTGACCGTTGAGCACCAGCAGGTACTTGTAGTACAGGACCAGATCGCAGCCTTCATCGAAGGACGACAGCACGCCCAACGCAGACTCCAGCTCCTGCGCATGACGGCGCGCGGCGACATCGCCCTTCGCGGCCTTCTTGCACAGCTCGACCAGGTGCAGGACTTCCTTGGGAAGCGCGTTGCCTATGCCCGTGATGGAGCCCGTGGCGCCGCAGTTCACGAAGCCGTGGAATACCTGGGTGTCGACGCCCACCATCAAGGTGACGGCATCGTCCTTGGAAGTGATGTGCTCCGCGGCATAGCGCAGGTCGGTCGCGCCGCCGAATTCCTTGAAGCCGATCAGGTTCGAGTACTTGGCGCGCAGTTCGAAGAACAGATCGGCCCGCGTCGCGAAGCCGTAGTAGGGGCTGTTGTAGATCACGGCCGGCAGGTTCGGCGCGGCTTCGAGAATGGCGGAGAAATGGGCTTTCTGCGCGGTCGCCGATGCGCCGCGCGACATGACGCGCGGAATCACCATGAGGCCTTGCGCGCCGACTTGCGCGGCGTGGGCTGCGTGGGCCACGGCGGCCTTGGAATTGACGGCGCCGGTACCGACGATCACCGGGATGCCCGCGGCGACCAGGCGGGCCACGCCCTCCTGGCGTTGCGCATCCGTCAGCAGCGGCCAGTCGCCCATGGAGCCGCAGTAGACGACAGCGCTCATGCCGGCGGCGATGAGCTCCTTGCCCTTGGCGACCAGCGCGTCGTAGTCGGGCAGGCGGTCTGGGGTGCACGGCGTCATGAGTGCAGGGATGGTGCCGGTGAAGATGTTCGTGTTCATGAAAACTCCCTTGGTAAAAAAGTCGCGGGTGGGGCTGTCGGCTTTCCCCTGGAAGCTCGCCGGTTGGTTCGACCGGCAGGCTGCAAGAGGAAGGGCTAAGGACTCGGGTTTAAATAGACTGTAAATATATTAGCAATATTCCAGGCACCGAGAATAGTCGATGCTTGCGGCCTGCGCAACTAGGGTTGACGCGCATGTGTTCGATAGGGGCAAAAATTGTTCGGCCCGGGGCCCGCAGCCAGGGTGTGGCCGTGTCGTGCAGGCGTTCCCGGCCTTTCGGCGCGGCTTGCCCCAAAGCGGGGCGGGCGCAGGCTGGTTCAGGTAGGGCGCATGGGCCGCGGCGCGGCGATGCTCTTCATGCGGCCTTGTGGCCGCGGGATGGACCGACGCAGGGGAAGCAATCAGCGCACCCGGGAAGCAGGCGCAGGCCGAGCGCGAGCCTCTGGCGCCGTGCTTTCAGCAGCTGGTGTGGCAGTCCGCGCTGGCTGGCGGCGTCGTCACCGACTCGAGGCCGAAACGCAGAATGAAGCGGGTCTCGTGCGGCTGGCTGTCGACCAGCACCTGGCCTTTGTGCATTTGCATGATGGACTGGACGATGGCCAGTCCCAGGCCGCCCGAGTCGCCCGGTTGCGCGCGCGAGGGGTCGCAGCGGTAGAAGCGGTCGAACAGCCGAGGCAGATGCTGGGCGGCTATGGGTTCGCCCTGGTTGGCCACTTCGATGTCCAGGCCTTGCGCATGCACCCGGCTGCGCAGCGTGACCTCGCTGCCGGCCGAGCCGTAGCGCAAGGCATTGGAGATCAGATTGGCCAAGGCGCGGACCAGCAGGGAGGTGTCGGCGATCAGCCCGCCTTGCGCGAGGTTGCGCATCTGCATCTGGCGCTCCTCGGCCATGCCTTCGAAATACTCGCACAGCCGGTCGCCCAGCTTGGACAGGTCCAGCGGTTTGAGCTGCAGCATGGCTTCGGGCTTTTCCGCCCGTGCCAGGAACAGCATGTTGTCGATCATGCGGGCCATGCGCTCGTATTCCTCCTGGTTGGATACCAGCAGGTTTTCATATTCTTCCGCGCTGCGCGGCTGGTTCAGCGCCAACTGGTTCTGGCCCATGAGGTTGTTGAGCGGGGTGCGCATTTCATGCGCCAGGTCCTCGGAAAAACGCGACAGCCGCGAATAGCCTTCTTCCAGCCGTTCGAGCATGAGGTTCAAGGCGTTGCTCAGGCCTTGCAGTTCCTGCGGTTGCTGGTCAGCGTCCAGCCGCAGCCCCAGTTGCTGGGGGTGAATGGCCGCGGCCTGCAGGCTCAGGCGGCGCAGGGGCAGCAGGCCGCGGCGCACCACTTCCCAGCCCAGGACAAAGGCCAGCAGCACGCCCGCCAACCAGGCCAGCCCCAGATTGGCGCTGAAGGCGGCGAGTATGTGCGCGCGCTCGGACAGCAGCTTGCCGGTGATCACGTCCAGGCTTTCGTTCGCCGTGACCACATGCATCCAGGCCAGCCGTGCGGCTTCGGGGCCGGGGCTGTTAAACAGCATGGGCGAGTTGGGTGCGGGCAGGGGCGGGCGGCGCATGCCTATGGGATTGATTTCAATCAGCACTTCGCCCTTGTCGTTCATGACCCAGAGGACATTTTCCTTGCTGCCCAGGATATTGGCATACAGCTGGGGGTTCTTTCTCAAGGCTTCGACATGCTCCGGGTCTCCGGCGACGATGCGCACGCGCTCAATGCGGGCGAGCAATGATTCGTCGTCGCGCGTGCTGATTTCAGTTTTCAGGGCGCTGTAGACACATATTCCCATGACGCCAAACAAAATCGCGCTCACGGCTGAAAACATCAGCGCCAGGCGCAGGCGCAAACTGATTTGGTGAAGGCGTTTCATGTCGCGCTGGCCTCGATGCGGTAACCCATGCCGCGCACGGTCTGGATGAGCTTGGTGTCGTAGGCATCGTCGATCTTGGCGCGCAGCCGGCGTATGGCCACATCGACCACATTCGTGTCGCTGTCGAAGTTCATGTCCCAGACCTGGGAGGCGATGCGGGTGCGCGACATCACTTCGCCCTGGTGCTGCAGCAGCAACTGCAGCAGGGCGAACTCCTTGTTGGTCAGGTCGATGCGCTGGCCTTGGCGCGTGACGCGTCGGCGCATCACATCCATCTCCAGGTCGGCCAGGCGAAAGATCTCCGGATCACGCACTGGCGTGCGGCGCAGAAGTGTGCGCACACGTGCGAGCAGCTCGGCATAGGAAAACGGTTTGACGAGGTAATCGTCGGCGCCCAGTTCCAGCCCCTTGACCCGGTCTTCAATGGCGTCGCGGGCGGTCAGGAAAAGCACGGGCGTCTGGCGGGTTTCACGAAACTTGCGAATGAAACTCCAGCCATCCATTCCGGGCAGCATCACGTCCAAAATCAACAAATCAAAATCGGAATTCTGGGCCAGATGCAATCCATCCACGCCGTTGTAGGCGACTTCCACTTGATAGCCGGATTCCATCAATCCCTTTTGCAGGTAATCCGCGGATTTCACCTCGTCTTCAATAATTAATATGCGCATGGAATTGACATCAAGTCTCTAGGAAGAAGGGAATGGTAGAGGGAAATACCCGATTGCACATGACAAAAACGTAATGTCTTTGCAATCTTCATGTCAGTGCGCACGCTGCAGAATTGCCTCATTCGCTTCACAGCATCGATGGAAAGGGGATGGAAATGCACTTGCGTACAAGCCAGTCAGCAGCGGGCCCCGTGCCAGCCATGTCGGCCGGTGCATGGGCTTTTTCTTCAGTGTCCCAGACCACGGCCAACGCCCTGGTCGACGCCTTGGTCGAGGCTGCGTCTCGTCCACAGGCCAGGGCCATCGTGGACGGGCTGTTGCGAATGCAAGGCGTTGACTCCCGTGGTCGGGAGGCCACCGAGCCGGTTACCCGGCACGGTGATTCGCCACCTCCCGATTGTCTTGCGAGTTCCTTCCTGCCGCCTGTCTAGCCAAGACGGCAAGGGATGGCTCCCTGAAAAGCTCCTGGCCTGATCGGCGGCAAGGCCACAACGAATGCCGCCATGACTGCGCTGTCGCCGCTCGCCGGCTTGCACAGCCATTTTTGAAAATTGTGAGAAATCTTATGAAATCCATTCGTCAAAGCGCTTCGATTCTGATCTTGTCCCTGACTGCCGCAGTCGCTGGCCATGCCCTGGCCGCCGAACCCACCACGGGTCTGAGCCGTGCCCAGGTCCTGGCCGATCTGGCCGAAGCCCAGCGCACCGGCAACATCGTCGACGGCGAAAGCAGCATGCCGCGCAATGCGCTCCATCCCCAGCAGTACCCAGCCCAGCCCCAAGCACAGGGCAAGACCCGTGCCCAGGTGATCGCTGAACTGGAGCAGGCCCGCGCCAATGGCGAGATGGTGTATCTGGAAGACACCGGCATGCAGATGAAGTCGCTGCCCAACAGCCAAGGCAAGCCGCTGACCCGCGCCGAAGTGGTGGCCGATATGGAGAAGGCCCGCGCGGCAGGTCAGATGCAGCTCGGCGAAGGCAGCTGATACTTCCTGTAGGCGCCTGAACGAAAAAATCCCCGCAATTGCGGGGATTTTTTTCGCCCTCTCGGGGGCAGCGGCGCTAGCCGAGCAAGCGAGGGGGCAACCCCGCTGGCGCCGGGCCGCCCCAAGCCAGCGGACGGCCCCCCTGGGGGGCAGCGCAGCCACACGCAGTGGGCAAGCGTGGGGGCTACATTCACTCCATGGTCAGCTTCTGCTTGACGACCACGTCCTTGTAGACCGCCAGCTCTTCCTTCATCTGCTGGGCGAACTTCTCGGGCGTGCCAGCCTGGATGATGGAGCCGGTTTCCTCGATGCGCTTGCGGATCGCGGGGTCCTGCAGCACCTTGCGCGTGGCGGCGTTGATCTTGTCGACGATGTCCTTGGGCAGGTTCTTGGGACCGATGATGCCGTAGTAGGCCATGCGGTTGACAGGCTCCAGGCCGACTTCCTTGAAGGTCGGCACGTCCGGCATCGCGGCCACGCGTTCGGGGGCGGCGACGGCCAGGGCGACCAGGCGCTTTTCCTTGATGAAGGGCAGGGCCGAAGGCAGGTTGTCGAAAATCAGCGGCACCTGGCCGGCGACGGCGTCATTCAGTGCCGGGCCCGATCCACGGTAGGGCACGTGGATCATGTCCGTGCCGGTGGACAGCTTGAACATTTCCATCATCAAGTGGGTGATGGAGCCCGTGCCTGGCGATGCGTAGGAGTACTTGCCGGGGTGCTTCTTCACTTCGTCAAGGAACTGGGCGTAGTTCTTGCCCGCGAACTTGGGGTTGGCCGCGATCACATTGGGCGTGGCCGCAATGTTGATGATGGGCGTGAAGTCGGTGGCGACGTTGTACGGGATCTTGGGATTGATGGCCGGGTTGGTCGCCGTGGTGGACACGGTGGCAATGCCCAGGTTGTAGCCGTCGGGATGGGCGCGTGCGGTTTCGGCGGCGCCGATGCTGCCGCCGCCACCGCCGCGGTTCTCGACGATCACGGGCTGGCCCAGCTCACGACCCAGGGGGTCGGCGATCACGCGGGCGATCAGGTCGGTGGTGCCGCCGGCGGCAAAAGGCACTAGCAGCTTGATGGGCTTGGTGGGATAAGCGGACTGGGCGGCCGCGCCGCCAAAAAGGGAAAAGATGCCCAACGCGATGAGGCTGAAACGAACCATTGAAATGTCTCCTGTCTGTGCTCTTAATCGATCACTCATGCTAGTGGATAGTTTTTGCTTCTCGCAGCGAAACGCATCGAAATCGGTTCGGTGTTTTCCCTTGGTTTTCAGAGGAGAAATGGCGTGATTTCGCCTGCATAAAATCGCGCGGATTTTTCGCATGTTCAACGCGGAATCCGGGCATTTCTGATGCCTGTTTCCGCAGCCTGGCAGCAGCGGCCGGGTAGGCCGTTACTGCCGTGACGCGCCGCGCCTAAATGGCCTGGGCCGTGCGCAGCGCGGTGATGCGCGCGGCGTCCAGCCCCATCTCCTGCAGCACTTCCTCGGTGTGCTGGCCCAGCGCCGGCGGCGCGCGGTGGTAGACCACGGGCGTGCCCGACAGACGCATGGGGTTGGCCACGCCGGCCACGGGGGGCAGTCGGTCGCCGTCGGTGCGCGGCCATTCAATGCGCAGGCCCCGGGCCTGGACCTGGGGGTCGTCGAAAGCCTGGGCCACGGTGTTGATCGGGCCGCAGGGCACGGCCTTGTCCTCGAACAGTGCGATCCAGGCCGCGGTGCTGCGGGTCTTGAGCAGGGGCTCCATGCGGGCGAGCAGTTCGCCGCGGTGCTGCACGCGCGCCGTATTGCTCGCAAAGCGCGCATCCTGCGCCCATTGCGGCTGGTCAATGGCGGCGCAAAAGCGCGCGAACTGGCCGTCGTTGCCTATCGCCAGCAGCACGTTGCCGTCCAGCGTGACGAAGTCCTGGTAGGGCGCGAGGCTGGGGTGCACATTGCCCGCGCGGCCCGGCGTCTGGCCGGTGGACAGAAAGCCCGCGGCCTGGTTGGCCAGCACGGCCATGCCCACGTCCAGCAGCGCCATGTCGATGTACTGGCCCTGGCCCGTGCTGTGGCGCGCGTTCAGCGCCGCCAGGATGGCATTGCTGGCGTACAGCCCGGTGAACACGTCGATCACAGCCACTCCGGCCTTGAGCGGCCCGCCGCCGGGTTCGCCGTCGGCATGACCGGTGACGCTCATCAGGCCGCACATGGCCTGGACCATGAGGTCGTAGCCCGCGCGCTCGGCGTAGGGGCCGTCCTGGCCGAAGCCGGTGATGGAGCAGTAGACCAGGCGCGGATTGAGGGCGATGAGGCTGTCGTAGTCGAGGCCGTACTGGCGCAGCCCGCCGACCTTGAAGTTCTCCACCACCACGTCGGCTTGCGCGGCCATGCTGCGCAGCAGGGCCTGGCCTTCGGGGTGGGCCATGTCGACGGTGATGGAGCGCTTGTTGCGGTTGCAGGCCGTGAAGTAGGCGGCTTCGCGCGTGTCCTGGCCGGCGTCGTCCTGGCGGAAGGGCGGGCCCCAGTGGCGGGTGTCGTCGCCGGCGACGGGGCGCTCGACCTTGATGACGTCGGCGCCCAGGTCGGCCAGCATCTGGGTGCACCAGGGACCGGCGAGCACGCGCGACAAATCGAGCACCTTGATGCCGGCCAGGGCCGCAGGCTTGGAAGCGGAGGGGGAGTCGTGGTTCATGGCGGTTGGCCGTGAGTGGCCCGGTGAAAACAAAAAAAGGAGCGGCTAGCGCTCCTTCCCTGGGAGCAAAAGCTCCCCAGCCCGTGGGCCGCGATCAGTTGCAGAAAGCAGCGATGCCGGTCTGCGCACGGCCCAGGATCAGGGCGTGCACGTCGTGCGTGCCTTCGTAGGTGTTGACCACTTCCAGGTTCACCAGGTGGCGGGCCACGCCGAATTCGTCGCTGATGCCGTTGCCGCCCAGCATGTCACGCGCCAGGCGTGCAATGTCCAGGGCCTTGCCGCAGTTGTTGCGCTTGATCAGCGACGTGACTTCGACCACGTTCTGGTGCTCGTCCTTCATGCGGCCCACGCGCAGGGCAGCTTGCAGGCCCAGCGTGATTTCGGTCTGCATGTCGGCCAGCTTCTTCTGCACCAGCTGGTTGGCGGCCAGGGGGCGGCCAAACTGTTTGCGGTCCAGCGTGTACTGGCGGGCCGTGTGCCAGCAGGCTTCGGCCGCACCCATGGCGCCCCAGGCGATGCCGAAGCGCGCGCTGTTGAGGCAGGTGAACGGGCCCTTGAGGCCGCGCACTTCAGGGAAAGCGTTTTCTTCGGGGACGAACACGTCTTCCATCACGATTTCACCGGTGATGGAGGCGCGCAGGCCGACCTTGCCGTGGATGGCAGGAGCCGACAGACCCTTCCAGCCCTTTTCCAGGATGAAGCCGCGGATCTGGCCTACGGCGCCGCTTTCCGAGACTTCCTTGGCCCAGACGACGAACACGTCAGCCACGGGGCTGTTGGTGATCCACATCTTGCTGCCCTTGAGCTTGTAGCCGCCGTCGACCTTGTAGGCGCGGGTGGCCATGGAGCCTGGGTCGGAGCCGTGGTCGGGTTCGGTCAGGCCGAAGCAGCCGATGAACTGGCCGCTGGCCAGCTTGGGCAGGTACTTCTGCTTTTGTTCTTCGGAGCCGAATTCGTTGATGGGCACCATCACCAGCGAGCTTTGCACGCTGGCCATGGAGCGGTAGCCCGAGTCCACGCGTTCGATTTCGCGTGCCACCAGGCCGTAGCTTACGTAGTTCAGGCCGGCGCCGCCGTAGGCCGTGGGAATGGTGGGGCCCAACAGGCCCAATTCGCCCATCTCGCGGAAGATGGTCAGGTCGGTCTTCTCATGGCGGAACATGTCCAGCACGCGCGGTGCCAGCTTGTCCTGGCAGTAGTCGCGGGCTGCGTCGCGCACCATGCGCTCGTCTTCCGTCAACTGCTGGTCGAGATGGAAGGGATCGTCCCACTGGAATTGGTTGGCCATGTCGGTCTCCTGGAATACTGTTGGTGGTGGTTTTGCGTCCACCTCACTGCGTTGTGTGCATGGTTGGCAGATGCTGGAGGCCATCGTAGGCAGAGTTCATAGTGGGAGCAAACGATTTGTTCGCATCCAGGTATGAGCTTTATGCATGTTTACGCAGTTCGGGCCACCGAGCCGAGCGCCACGCACCATGTTGCCGCCGCGATCCGATGCAGTGCTCTATCTCGCCAATCGCTGGAACCATTCCTCGCTAGCAGTTACATAGTTTTGAGTAATCGATTTGTTGTTTTCTATTGCTTTTCTGCTGGTTTTGGGCTGCGTGCCCCGGGCGTATGACTTTGTTGTGGAGGGCGGGCGATGAGGTATTGGTTTCTGTTGGCAGCCGGATGGCCCGTGGTGGCGCATCGGGGCCGGTCATGACACGCTGGTCGTCATATGGGATGCGGGCCGGTGCGCTGGTGCTGGCGGCGGCAGGGCTTGCCGCGCTGTGGACGGCGACCGCCACGCGGGTGGTCTATGCCACCCAGCCCGTAGTGCGCGCCGAGCTCATGTCCACGGTCAACGCGATCGGCCAACTGCAGCCGAACACTTATGTCGACGTGGGGGCACAGGTGTCCGGCCAGATCCTGCGCATCAAGGTGGAGGCCGGTGACACCGTGAAAAAAGGCGATCTGCTGGTGGAGATAGAACCCAGTGTGCAGCGCGCCGCGGTGGACGCTGGAAATGCCCAGCTGGCCGCATTGCGCGCCCAGCGGGAGGAGCTGGAAGCCCGGCACCGCCTGGCGGTCCAGCAGCGAGCGCGCCAGGCGGTGCTCGTCGCCCATGGTGCGTCGGCGCAGCAGGAAATGCAGATCGCCGAGTCCGAATGGGCCGCCACGGCGGCGCGCATCCGCCAGGTCATGGCGCAGATCGACCAGATCCAGGCCACGCTCCAGGCGGACAGCGCGCGCCTCGGGTACACGCGCATTTATGCGCCCATGGCCGGCACCGTGGTGGCGGTCGAGGCGCGCGCGGGCCAGACCTTGAATGCGGCCTATCAGACGCCCAATATCCTGCGCATCGCCGATCTGTCGGTCATGACTGTCTGGACCGAAGTGTCGGAAGCCGATGTGCGCCAGATCTCGCCAGGCATGCCGGTGCATTTCACCACCCTCGGCCGTGGCCGGGACCATGCCGTCCGGCGCTGGCAGGGGCGCGTGCGGCAGGTGTTACCGGGGGGCAGTGCCAGCTCGGGCCAGGCCACCAAGGCCGTGACTTACACGGCCCTGTTTGATGTCGACAACGCCGATCGCGAACTGCTGCCGCAGATGACGGCGCAGGTGGTTTTTGTCACCGCCCAGGTCGACAACGCCGTGGTCGTGCCGCTGTCGGCCCTGGCGCCTGACAGTGGGCCGGAGGGTCCGAGCGTGCGTGTGCTGGCGGCGAGCGGCCAGCCCGAAGTGCGCAGCCTGCGCCTGGGCGTGCGCAGTCGCAGCGAGGCCCAGGTGCTCGACGGCCTGCAGGTGGGCGAGGCGCTGATCACCGGCGAGTCGCGCGTCGGCGGCACACCCCGGTGGCTGCAATGGTGAGTGGCCCCCCCGCGTTGCTGGAGCTGAGCGGCATACGCCGGCATTACGCCGGCCCGCCGGGCGAACCCGAGGTCGAAGTGCTGCGCGGCCTGGATCTGCGCATCCACGCCGGCGAGTTCGTCGCCATCGTCGGAGCCTCGGGCTCGGGCAAGTCGACGCTGATGCATCTCCTGGGTTGCCTGGACCAGGCCAGCAGCGGGACCTACCGCTTCAAGGGTCAGGATGTGGCCCAGCTCACGGCCAACGAACGGGCGGTGCTGCGCAGCGCGCACTTCGGCTTTGTGTTCCAGGCTTACCACTTGATCCCGACCGAGTCGGCGAGCGAGAACGTGCAGGTGCCAGCCCTGTATACGGGCCTGGGCCAGGCACAACGCACCGAGCGGGCCATGGCCTTGCTGGGCCGGCTGGGCCTGGGCGACAAGGGGAATTTGCGCCCGCACCAGCTGTCGGGTGGGCAGCAGCAGCGGGTATCGATCGCGCGCGCCTTGATGAACGGTGGGCAGATCCTGCTGGCGGACGAACCCACGGGAGCGCTGGACAGCGAAAGCGGCAAGCAAGTGATGGCGCTGCTGCACGCGCTTTCACAGGCGGGCCAGACCATCGTGCTGATCACGCACGACCGGGCGTTGGCCGCGCAGGCGAGCCGGGTGATAGAAATACAGGACGGGCGCATTGTCGTGGACAGCGGGCGGCCGGCTGCGCAGGTCGCGTCAGCCGTGCCCGCGCTGTCAGATGCCCCGGCGGGCGCCGCCGACCGGCGCGTGGGCTGGAGCGATCTGCGCGAAGCGGTGCGCACCGCGTGGCGCGGCATGCGGGCGAGCCGTACGCGCACGGCACTGACCCTGCTGGGCATCGTGATCGGCGTGGCGGCGGTGATGGTGATGTCGGCCATAGGCGAAGGCACGCGTCGCCAGGTCATGGAGCGCATGGGCAGCATGGGGACGGTCAACCTCTATCTGGCCAGCCAGTCGCCGGACGGCGGCGGTCCTTTCGGTTTGCTGACCGAGCAGGACCTGGACGCGGTGCGCGCCCTGCCGCAGATCCGCCGCGTGAAGCCGATGATCTCGGAGTACGTCACCGTGCGCCACGGCAACGTCAGCAAGCAGGTGGTGGTGGTTGCGACCAGCGCGGAAATGCCGGCAGCGCACCATTGGCCGCTCGAGAAGGGGCGCTATTACACCGGCACCGAAGACCGTGAACTCGCCCCTTGGCGGTGCTGGGCCACAAGGCGCGCAAGCACTATTTTCCCGATACGCCCGATCCTTCGGGCCGCCAGTTGCTGGTGGGCAATGCGCTGTTTGAAGTCATAGGCGTGATGGCCGAGCGCGGCACCCTCACCGGGGTGCAGGATTTCGACGAGATGGTATTCATCCCTTACCAGTCTGGGCGTGCGCGGCTGTACCAGAGCCATGTCCAGCCCCAGTACGTGACCGTGCAGGCGTTGTCGGCGGCTCAGGTACCGCAGGCCTTGGCGGCGCTCAAGGGTTTGCTGCTCGCCAGGCATGGGCGGGAGGATTTCAACATCGTGAACGCCGCTGCCGCCATAGCAACCGAAGCCGCGACCCAGCGCAACCTGTCGCGGATGCTGGGGTTGATCGCGGCGGTCTCGCTGGTCGTGGGCGGCGTCGGCATCATGAATGTGATGCTGATGTCGGTGCAGGAGCGCACCCGGGAAATCGGCATCCGCGTGGCGACGGGCGCGCGCCAGCGTGACATCCTGTGCCAGTTCATGACGGAAGCGGTCTTGCTGACGCTGGTCGGTGGCGTGATCGGCATCCTCGCCGGGCTGGCACTGTGCGCCGCGCTGCTGCTGGCGGGCGAGCCGCTGCTGATCTCGGTGTCGGCCATGGTGGCTGCGTTTGCCTGCGCCGTCGCGACGGGCCTGCTGTTCGGCTACATGCCCGCGAGGACGGCCGCGCGGCTCGATCCGGTGGTGGCGCTGGCCGGCGAGTAAGGCAGGGCCGGGCGCTGACCACGCTGCGCGTGTGCGGCTTTCCACGGCCGACAGACGCGCGAGTGTCCGGTGTCGGCGAAGCCGATAGGCGTTTGGCTACAATTGAATAAGAATGATTCTTGTTTAATTGTGGGCTTTCGTCCCACAGAGGAATCGGGAAACGCCCATGCCTGCCGTTCAGAGACCTGCCCACTGTGAAATCGCCACGCTCTACACCGACCACCACGGCTGGCTGCAGGGCTGGTTGCGCAAGAAGGTGGGCAATGCCTTTGACGCGGCCGACCTGGCGCAAAGCACTTTCCTGAAGCTGCTGTGCAGCCAGGGCGTTGGCACGCTGCAGGAGCCGCGCGCCTACCTGGTGACCGTGGCGCGCAACCTGCTGATCAACCAGGTGCGCCGGCGTGCCATCGAGCAGGCCTATCTGGACGCGCTGGCCGCCTTGCCCGAGCCCGTCACGCCGCCGCCCGAGGCGCGGTTGATGGTGCTGGAGACGCTGATGGAAATCGACCGTCGGCTGGGCTCCCTGCCCGCGCTGGCCAAGCAGGCTTTTCTGCTGGCGCAGCTCGAAGGCCTGGGGCAGGCCCAGATCGCGGCCGAGCTGGGGATTTCGGTGTCGACCGTCAAACGGCATCTGGCCAAGGCGGCGCTGCGCTGCTTTTTCCCCGAGTAGGCCGGTATGGAGGCGATGCCCGAATCGTGCGCTGACGGCGCTGGTGCTGTCGCGCTGGAAGTGGCCCGGCAGGCCGTGGATTGGTGGATGAAGCTGCGCGATGCGCCGGTGGCGGCGCGCCAGCAGGTGCAGGCGGACTTGCAGCGCTGGCGCGCGGCCAATCCCGCGCACGAGGCGGCCTGGCAGCGCATCGAATCCGTGGGCCAGCAGATGGCCGGCATTTCCCTGCCGCTGGCCCGGGCGGCGCTGGCCGGCCCGGATCAGGTGCGCAGGCGTCGCAGCGTGCAGCTGCTGGCGGGCCTGGTCGTGGCCGGCGGCAGCGTCGCGCTGCTGCGGCAATCGCCCGCCTGGCGCGCCTGGTCGGCCGACGCCGTGGCGGGCGTGGGTGAGCAGCGCCGGCTGTCCTTGCCCGACGGCGGCAGCGTGGTGCTCAACACCGCCAGCGCCATCAACATCCGCTACGACGGCGCGCAACGCGTGGTGCAACTGGTGCGCGGCGAGGTGCTGGTGCAGACCGCCGCCGATGCGCGGCAGCGGCCGTTCATCGTGCAGACCGCCCTGGGCGCGGTGCGCGCCATCGGCACGCGCTTCACGGTGCGCGCGCGCGACGCCGAGGTGAAGGTCGAAGTGCTGCAGGGCGCGGTGCTGCTGCAGCCCGACCAGGCGCCCGATGCGCGCCAGCTGTTGCAAGCGGGCGAAGAGGGCCGATTCACGCAGACACAGGCCCAGGTCCAGGGCCCGATCGGCGACGCCGCGGGCGCCTGGGCCGACGGCATGCTGGTGGTTTCGCGCATGCGGCTCGATGCTTTCCTGGCCGAGCTGGGCCGTTACCGGCGCGGGCATCTGGGCTGCGACCCGGTCGTGGCCCATTGGCTGGTGTCCGGCGCCTACCCGCTGGCCGACACCGACCGCGTGCTGGCGGCGCTGACTTCCTCGCTGGCGGTGCAAGTGCATTTCCTGTCGCGCTACTGGGTGACGGTGCGGCCGGCCTAGGCCCGCCGCGCAAATAAATGAACTGTTTTGGCGCGGTGGCTTGTCATCCAGACAAGGGGCGCACTGGCGTGCGCCGACCGCTTCATCACCATCCCCTTTCGCAAGGCTTTTTATGCGCTCCCAGACCGTGCAGCCGATTCCTTTGGCTTTTTCCTCCTATCCTGTGCCTGCGCGCCCCGGTCTTGCGCGACCCGGTCTTGCGCGACCCGGCCCGGTGGCCCTGGCGCTGCGGGTGCTGTGCGTGGGCACGCTGGCCAGCATGGCCGTGGCGGCCGTGCTGGCGCCGAACACGGTCTGGGCCCAGGCCGGCACTGCGCAAACTGCCGCGCAGCGCGCTTGGGCCATCCCGGCCGGCCCGCTGGAAACGGTGCTCAACCGCCTGGGACGTGAGGCGGGTGTGCTGCTGACGTTTGGCTCATCGGTCACCGACGGGCTGCGCAGCGGCGGCGTCAACGGCCAGTACACGGTGGCGCAGGCGCTGGAGCAGGCGCTGCAGGGGACGGAGCTGATGGCCGTGCCATCGGCCGGCGGCGGTTATGCGCTGCGCACCATGCCCACGGCCGCGCCTGCGCCGGGCGGCCCGGCGACCCTGGCTGCGGTGACCGTGACGGCCGCGGCGCACAGCGATGCGCGCACCGACGGCACGGGCACGTACACGGCCGGGCCGTCGGCATCGGCCACGGGGCTGAACCTGGCGCTGCGCGAGACGCCGCAGACGGTCACGGTGGTTTCCCGCCAGCAAATGGACGATCAGGGCAGCACCAGCGTGCGGGACGTGATGCAGCAGGCGGCGGGCATCACGGTGCAGAACTACGACAGCGAGCGCTGGGGCTTCAACGCGCGCGGCTTCGCACTCACCAACTTCCAGTACGACGGCATCACCAAGGACTACGACGGTGTCTACGATTGGGGCGCGACCAACAGCGACATGGCGATTTTCGACCGCGTCGAAATCGTCAAGGGCGCGACCGGACTGATGGGCGGCACGGGCGATCCGTCGGCCACGGTCAATTTCGTGCGCAAGCGGCCCACCGACCATTTCCAGGGCTCGGTCACGGCCAGCGCCGGATCGTGGAACAGCGCGCGCACCGAGCTCGATCTGTCGAGCCCGCTCAACGCCAGCGGCAGCGTGCGCGGCCGCTTCGTGGGCGCCTACCAGGACCGTGAATCCTTTCTCGACCACTACCGGCAAAAGAAGAGCGTGCTGTACGGCGTGGTCGAAGCCGACCTGACGCGCGACACGCGCCTGACCGTGGGCGCGGACTACCAGAACACCGATCCGCGCGGCTCGACCTGGACGGGTTTCCCCATGTTCTTCAGCGACGGCACGCGCACCGACTTCGACCGCTCGTTCAACCCCGCGACCACCTGGAGCCAGCGCAAGCTCGAGTCGCGCAACCTGTTTGCCACGCTGGAACAGCGCCTGGCGAACGACTGGAATTTCAAGCTCACCGCGAACAGCGAAAGCAGCAAGCACCGCTCGCTGCTGGGTTCGGCCAGCGGCGGCAACCCGGATGCGGTCACGGGAGAAGGCATGTTCTTCTTCATGGGCGACTTCCGCGGCAACCGCACGCAGAACACGCTCAACGCCAGCCTGTCCGGCCCTTACGAGCTGCTGGGCCGCAAGCACGAAGCCATGTTGGGCGCGAGCTGGTCGGACACGCAGACCGACGGCCCCTGGTCCGAATCCCTGTACCCCATGCTGCCCGGCAGCATCTTCGGCTGGACGGGCAATTACACCCAGCCGGCCTTTCCCCCGATCGCCGCGTATGACGAGAAGCGCCGCCAATCGGGCGTGTACGGCGCCACGCGCCTGCGGCCCACGGATGCGCTGTCGGTGATCGTGGGCGCGCGCGTCAGCCGCGTCGATGCCAGCGACTCCCGCGTCTACAGCGACGGCGTGACGCCTGCGCTCACCAGCAGCATGCGCTCACGCGGCGAGGTCACGCCCTACGCCGGCGTGGTCTACGACCTCAATGACAGCTATTCGGTCTACGGCAGCTACACCAGCATTTTTTCGCCGCAGACATCGCGCGACGCCAACCGGCAGTTCCTGCCTGAAGTCCAGGGCCGCAGCATCGAGGCCGGCATCAAGGGCGAGTTCCTCGATGGCCGCGTCAACGCCAGTCTGGCCGCTTTCCGCATCCAGCAGGACAACGTCGCCGAGTACGTTGATTTCGTCGACGGCGAATCGATCTACCGGGCCGTCAAGGGCGTGAGCAGCAAGGGCATAGAAGCCGAAGTCAGCGGTGAGCTGGCCGCGGGCTGGAACCTGCAGGCCGGCTATGCCTATGCCCATGTGCGCAACGCCGAGGGCAAAACTGTCTATGGCTCGACCCAGATGATGAGCCAGCCCGCGCACACGCTGCGGCTGTCGACGAGCTATCGCCTGCGCGGCGACTGGAACCCACTGACCGTGGGCGGCGGCGTTGCCTGGCAAAGCGCCACCGACGGCCGGGTCTGGAACCCGGTGGCGGGCGACTACGCGACCATCCGCCAGAAAGGCTACGCACTCGTGAGTCTGATGGCCCGCTACCAGTTCAGCAAGCAGCTGTCGGCAGCCATCCACGTCAAGAACCTGCTCGACACCAAGTACTACTCCGGCCTGGGCCTGTTCGAGACGGGCTTTTATGGCGAGCCGCGCAGCGTGACGCTGACCGCACGCTACACGTTCTGAGAACGCAGGGGGTCTCGGCGCTGACAGGAAACGATGCAGCTCGGGAGCGTAGCCCTTTGCCAGAGGGCTGCGGAACCGACAAGCATTGTTCGAATTTTGTCGTCGATCGGAAACCCCAAAGGCCTGGACGAGCCAGCATGTCTTGAGATGGAAAGTGCTGTCAGGCGATGTCCGTCACGCGATGCCAAACTTCCAGACCCAGGAGATTGCGGAAAGTGGTGGCTCCGACAGCCGAGATCGCCAAGGCCCGGCTTCCGGTCTTTCTGGTCAACCAGCCCTGGTCCAGGCAGTGGGTGCAGATCATCGCGCCGAGCCGGCCTGCAAGATGCGCCTTGCGCTCACTCCAGTCCAGACAGGGGCGGCAGCAAGGACGGCCACGCGTGGGCTGCTGCTGCGCTGCCTCAAGTGGGAGTCCCCAGCGCCCAAGAACCTCTGCGGCCCGGTCCGTGACCAGCCCGGCTTCGCCATCGAACACAATTGCCCGGTCCGCCAACAAGCTTTCGGCAATGGCCAGCCCGAGACGGCCGGCGATGTGGTCATAACAGATGCGGGCCATGCGCATGGTTTCATCTCGCGGGCCGGTCACGACCATGCGCGGGGCAGGCCGTTGCCCTGCGATCTGCATGATGCCTTCCAGCACCTTGGCGACCTCGCCCGATGCCAGCCGGTGGTATCTGTGCCGCCCCCGCTGTTCCACGCACATCAGTCCTGATTCCACCATTTGAGCCAGGTGGCGACTGCCTGTTTGGGGGGACACGTTCCCGGCCCTGGCCAGTTCCGTGGCCGTCAGCATGCGCCCGTCCATCAGCTGCAGCAGCATTGCGGCGCGCGTGGGTTCACCCACCAGGGATGCAATTCGGGCGATGTGGTTGGTATTCATGGGCTTGCCTTTGGTCCTAGGGTACGGCATACGGCCGAGCCAACGCTTCGTCCCACAGCGAAGTATCCAGGCAGGCCAGGCCTATAGCATCGAGCGCATCGCGGCACCCGTCGCCTTCAGAGCCCCTTGCGCCATGCCATCCTTAGTTGCCACGCAATCCTCCCGCTTCTACGGCAACAACGTCATTCGCGCCGCGTTTGTTCTTGCGCTGTTTGGTTGGGGGGTAGGGTTCTACGGCCCTCCGATCTTCCTGCATGCCGTTCTTGCGCGCACGGGGTGGCCGCTGCCACTGGTTTCTGCCGCTGTCACCTTCCACTTCCTGTTCGGTGCCGCTGTCGTTGCCTGCCTTCCCCGGATACACAGGCGCTGTGGAATCCCGGCGACAACCCTGATCGGCGCCATCCTGCTGGCCGCCGGGGTGCTCGGTTGGGCCGCGGCCGTGGAACCGTGGCAGCTGTTCGTCGCCGCCATGTTCACCGGTGGCGGTTGGGTGCCGCTGGGTGCGGCCGGCATCAATGCCATCATCTCGCCCTGGTTTGTCCAAAAGCGCCCGCTTGCCTTGGCCAAGGCCTACAACGGCGCCAGTGTCGGGGGCATGCTCTTCTCGCCGCTTTGGGCCGTCGCGATCGACCGCATGGGCTTTCCCGCCACGGCCATGATGGTGGGGCTGACGATGATCGCCGTGGTGCTGAGCATCGCCTGCCGTGAACTCGCCGGGACACCCGCTGGCGAAGGTCAAGCCGCAGATGGCCTGGCACAGGCTTGCGGCTCGGCCCCTGCAGTTCCTGCGGGCGCGGATGCCCAGGTCTGCCCGACGCTCTGGAAGGACCGCAGATTCCTGACCTTGGCCGCC
The DNA here is from genome assembly GCF_025421555.1 of Acidovorax bellezanensis. Taxonomy (NCBI): domain Bacteria; kingdom Pseudomonadati; phylum Pseudomonadota; class Betaproteobacteria; order Burkholderiales; family Comamonadaceae; genus Acidovorax; species Acidovorax bellezanensis. The sequence continues at coordinate 314,215 of NZ_JAODYH010000003.1, read as the reverse complement.
GCGATGTCGCTGGGCCTGTTCGCTCAGATCGGATTGATCACCCAGCTCTTTTCCTTGATGGTGCCCAGCATGGGTCCCCGGCTGGCGGGTGGGATCATGGCACTGGCGACAGGCTGTGGCATGGGCGGGCGCTTGCTCATGGGGTGGCTGCTGGGCCGGTACGCCGACAGGCGCCGCGCCGCAGCCGCCAGTTACTCGGTACAGGCCGCAGGAACGCTTGCCTTGCTGATCGCCGGGCCTGAGCATTTCGCACTTCTTGTGCTGGGCGTCGTGCTTTTTGGGCTGGGTATCGGCAATGCCACGTCGCTGCCGCCGCTCATCGCGCAGGCGGACTTTGCGCCAGTCGATACGCCGCGCGTGGTGGCGCGGAGTGTGGCGCTGTCTCAAGCGCTCTATGCATTTGCACCCGCCGTGCTGGCAGGTTTGATGGTCGGTACTGCGCACGCAGCGCCATCGTTGGGCGCCACCACCGACGCCTATTTCATCGTGATCTTCTTGCTCCAGGCCTTGGCCGCGGCATGTGTGCTGAGCGGGAGTCGGCCAAGGGCCTTGCATTTGGCCAAGGCGGCCGGCGATGTGGCGGTAACTACCCGACGCGTCTGAACTTCCGGGTAGACAGTCAATGTGTTGACTCCACCGATTGCACCCGCAGCCCTCAGGGGAAGCGGGCTCTTTGCCGATGCCGGCATTCGGTGGTCGTGGCCTGCGCCCTTACAACCCCTCACCGCCACCAGGCGGGCATCAGGCTGGCGACTTCTTCGCGTGCGAAGCGGTCATCCATCAGGAACAAGGTGCCCGTGTCCTGTTCCGAACGGATGACCCGGCCCGCGGCTTGCACCACCTTGCGCAGGCCTGGAAAAAGGTAGGTGTAGTCGTAGCCCTTGCGGTGGCCGAAGCGCTGCTGCATGCAGCGTTTCATGCTTTCGTTGACGGGGTTGACCTGGGGCAGGCCCAGCGTGGCGATGAAGGCCCCGATCAGACGGTCGCCGGGCAGGTCTATGCCTTCGCCAAAGGCGCCGCCGAGCACGGCAAAGCCAATGCCCTGGCCGCCTTCGCGAAAGCGTTCGATGTACGCCTGGCGGCTGTCATCTCCCATGGCTCGCACCTGCCGCCAGACCGGCAGCGTGCCATCCTGCGCGCACAGCGCATCGGCCACACGTTCGAGGTAGTCGAAGCTGCTGAAGAAGCACAGGTAGTTGCCGGGGCGCCGGCGGAACTGCGCCGAGACCAACTGCACGATGCGCGCCACCGATGCTTCGCGGTCGTGGTAGCGCGTGGAAACGTCGCGCACGATATGCACCGCGAGCTGCTGGGCCTTGAACGGTGCCGGCACGTCGATCCAGGGCGTGTCCTCGGGCAGGCCCAGCGTGTCGCGGTAGAAGGCCGCGGGTCCCAGCGTGCCGGAAAACAGCACCGTCGCATGGGCCGCCGCATGGCGCGCTTGCAGGTGCGGCGCGGGAATCACATTGCGAATGCACAGCGTCGACGTGGGCCGCTTTCTGCCTTGCGGCGCGGTGAGCGTGACGTCGAACAAGGCATGTTCATCGAGTTTTTCCTCGAGCACGGAAAACTGCAGGGCGGCGAGATAAAAGCCCAGCACCGGGTCACCGGGCAGCATGGGGTTGTCGGCGTTGGCCTCGGCGATCAGGGACAGCGCTTTTTGCAGCGCGGCCATGAAGTCCAGCGGCACCTGGGCATGGCATTGGTAGGGCGCCTCCTGGCCCTCATGCAAGGCATTCCAGGCGCGGTTCAGGTTGTCCAGCGATTTGCGGATCCTGGTCTTGGCGTGCTTGCGCGCGGCCGCCAGCGCAGGCTGGGTCAGCTCGGCGGTGTACATGCTGCGCGCGCGGTCGACCAGGTTGTGCGCCTCGTCGACCAGAATGCCGACCTTCCACTGGTGGGCCTGGGTCAATGCATGCAGCATGGCCGCGCCGTCGTAGAAGTAGTTGTAGTCGCCAATGACGACATCGCTCCAGCGCGCCATCTCCTGCGTCAGGTAGTAGGGACAGACCGCATGCGCGAGCGCGATTTCGCGCAGGCGCGCACTGTCCCAGACGGTTTTCACGTTGAGCATCGCGGCGCGCGCCTGGGGCAGGCGGTCGTAAAAGCCCCGGGCCAGCGGGCAGGAATCGCCATGGCAGGCCTTGTCGCGGTGTTCGCAGCTTTTGTCGCGCGCCTGCAGCGTGAGCGCGCGCAGCGGTGCGGCGTCCGTGGCCTGCAGTTGCTGGTTGATCTGGCCCAGGGCCTGTGTCGCGAGGCCATGGCCTGTGCCCTTGGCCGTGAGAAAGAAAATCTTGTCCAGTCCTTGGTCGGGGCAGGCCTTGAGCATGGGGAACAGCGTGCCCATGGTCTTGCCTATGCCCGTCGGCGCCTGGGCCAGCAGACAGCTGCCGCCGGCAGGCGCGCGCGCCGTGCGGTAGACCGCGACGGACAGCTCGCGCTGGCCCGCACGGAAGGTCCCCAGCGGAAAGGCCAGCGCGGCCAGCGCCTGGTCGCGCGCGCGGCGGTGCGCATCCTCGCTGCGCGCCCAGTCGAGAAAGCGGGCGCATTGCGTGTCGAAGAAGCCCTGGAGGTCCGCGGCGTCGAGGGTCTCGACCAGAACGTCTTCCTTGTGGGTGCCGATGTGAAAGTAGACCAGCGCAATTTTCAGGCGCGGCAGCGCGCGTTGCGCGCACAGAAGATGCCCATAGATCTTGGCCTGGGCCCAGTGCAGGGCCCGGTGGTTGGCGCGGATCGCGCCCAGCTCGCCGCGGTAGGTCTTGATCTCTTCGAGCTGCTGGGCCACGGGGTCGTAGCCGTCCGCGCGTCCGCGCACCTGCAGCGTCTGGTAGACGCCTTGCAGGCTGATTTCCGCTTCGTACTCGGGGCCGCGGCGCGAGCGCACCAGCCCATGGCCTTCCATGCCTTGCAAGGCCGTGGGCGCGGGCGTGAAACGCAGGTCCAGATCGCCCTGCCTGGCGGTGAACTCGCACAGGGTGCGCACGGAGACGGTGCAGTCCATGGCTAGCCTGGCTCCGCGCTCTCGCGCCATTGCACATGGCATACGCTGACGGGAATGCCGTGGTCGCTGCAGTATTGCAGCCAGCGGATCTGGTTGTCCTGCAGCTTGTCGCCCGGCCCCTTGACTTCGACGAAGGCGTAGCGCTTTTCCGCGGGCCAGAACCGCACCAGGTCGGGAAGGCCGCTGCGGTTGGTCTTGACATCGGCGAGCAGGCGCTGGAACAGCCGTTTCAGATGCTCGGCCGGAATGCACTCCAGCGCCAGCGTGAGCAGTTCCGCGGACAGCATCTGCCAGAACACGAACGGCGACTGCACTCCCTGCTTGTCGGCATAGCGCTGCAGGATGGTGTGGCGGTAGCTGTCTGTATCGAGCTCGGCCAGGCAGGTGGCGAACTGCGCTTGCCTGCGGTCTGCGAAATCGGGCGCGCTCAGGTCGGCGGGCCCGCTCTGGAACGGGTGGAAGAACGCGCCTTGCAGCGGCGCGAAGACCGCGGGCCAGCACAGCAGGCCGAACAGCGAATTGACCAACGCGTTCTCGACGTAGAACACGGGGCTGGCGTCGCTGTGCCAATGCTGGCGCAGCGCAAACTCCACGCTCATGGCCGCCACCGGGCCTTCCAGCGCGATATCCGAGCGCATCTGCAGCAGCGCCTGGCCTGGGGGCGAACGCTTGCCGGCCTTGGTCTGCCCCGCATTGCGCAGCAGGCGCGGCAGCATGCGCTGCAGCTTTTGCGCTTCTTCATCGCTCTCGGGCGCCTGCCGCGCCAGCAAGGCCTGGTCCAGCGCTTCCTGGTGGCGCTCCAGGCGTTCCAGCACCCGGATCCGCCGGTGGCGCGCGCCCGGGTAAGTGCACAGCGCATAGGCCTGCAGCGCATCGGCCCAGTGCTGCTGGCGCTCGCAGGCATTGCCCAGGCGCAGCAGCAGCTTGGCCCGGCGTTTTTCGAGCCAGGCGTTGCTGCTCTGGCAGCCCGCGATCGCCTCCAGCATGGCGGCCGCATCCGCGCCCTCGTCCATCGCCTGGCGGCAGGCGTGCTGCGCGAGGTAGGCAGCGATGTCGCCGCGCGCCTGGAATGCGCGCGACGACGCATCGAACGCCACCGGCTCGTACTTGAACACTCCGAGGTCTGAGAGCACGAATTCCGACCAGTCCTGGTGGAGGTTGCCGAAGAACATCAGCCGCAGCCGCTCTATGCGTTCGGCGGCCATCACGCGCCAGACGGGCTCGGATGCCTGCGGATTCCATGCGGCGTAGGGCTGGGGCTGGGGCTGGGCATGCGTGCTGCCCAGCGTCTGCAGCCAGTCCGATTTGCGCGCGCCTTGGCTGCCGAGCGGGCCCGTAAACAATGCGGCCAGCTCAGCCTTGGTGTGCAGGTCGAACAGCTCGGCCAGCGACATGCTCGCCTGCGTGTTGAGCCAGCCCAAGGCCGTCAGGGCTTGCGCGGCGGCGCCGACGTCGGGGATTTCCGCATAGACCAGCTTCGAGGCCCGGAACCACGGGCCGCGGCGCATCAGCATGCGCACCAGCAGCGCCCGGGAAGGCGTGGGCAGGGCGGCGAACTGCACCAGAAATTGCTGCTCTTCGCTGTCCAGCAGGTCGCTGTAGCGCTGCGCGATCCAGGCGAGCGCGCGCTCGAAGTTGTGCAGATAGTAAAGGGGGTGGATGGCTGCCATGCTTCAAACATTCCATGCGAAGGCCTGCTCCGGGCGCGGCACGGCTGCGCTCGCGCAGGCAATGGCAAAACCTTGGGCCTCAAGCAGTGTGGACATGGCGATACTGTACATAAATACATATTTCCTCCGCGCGGGAGAATCCATGGACCTGGCTTTGCTACTTTGTCTGTAGCTGCGCGCGCCAGCGGACGCAGTGCCGGCCGTTTGGGAGCCCCGATGCGCTGCGCATCCATGTGACATTTCCGCTACAGCTGGAACAGAGCGCGGTGGTGCCTATAGAATTGCCTCTCACATGAGAATAGTATTAATTCCTATTCTCATGTAGTCTGCCAGCTACATACGGTTACCGCCGTTCAGCCACAGCATTCCTTGCCGCCCAGTCGGGTGTGCCGGGCCTGGCGGCTGCATGCCGTGGATGGCAGTGCGTCTTCGCAGGGCGCATCGCTGCACCCCAGGTCCCGCATGCCTTCGGTCGGGCGCTTTTCATGCTCCCTGCTCCCGAATTGCTTTATGCACCACCGTCCCCGTTTCTCCGGCAGCGCCACTGCCGCGGCTGCCTGCCTGGCATGCGTACTGCCCGGCATCACCTGGGCGCAAGACGCGCCCGCTTCCACCACGCTCGATGAAGTGCGCGTGACCGAAAAGGCCGCGCCCAACATCTACAGCGAGGCCAGCGACGCTTACGTTCCCCGGGGCGTGGAAGTGGGCAAGACGGCGCAGTCGCTGCGCGAAATTGCCCAGTCGGTCACCGTGATCACGCGCCAGCGCATGGACGACCAGGCGCTGCGTACGCTCGACGATGTGATGAACCAGACCACGGGCGTGACGCGCGAGGAGGGCTGGCTGGACACCACCTACCTGTCGCGTGGTCTGGCCATCACCAACATCCGCTATGACGGCGGCGCGGCCAGTTCCACGCGCTCGGGCAGCCGCAGTCAGGACATGGCCCAGTTCGACAGCGTGGCCTTGCTGCGCGGCGCCGACGGCCTGTTCGGCGCGGGCGAGGCTGGCGGCGTCATCAATTTCACCTACAAGCGCCCGCTGGCCAAGCGCCAGACCCAGGTGCTGCTGTCGGGCGGCAGTATGGCGAACTACCGCGCCGAGCTCGACACCACGGGCGCGCTCACCGCCGATGGCAGCATCCGCGGCCGGCTGGTGGCCGTGACCCACGACCGCAAGGAAATGGCCGAGCCTTCCCGGCTCAAGCGCCAGCTGCTGTACGGCACGCTGGAGTTCGATCTCGGTCCCGATACGCTGCTGACGCTGGGCTCGAGCTACCAGACCGATCGCAACACCGGCTTCAACGCCAGCCTGCCGCGCTATGCCGATGGCAGCGACATCGGCCTGCCGCGCAGCGCCAATATGGGCGCGCCCTGGAACTGGATAGAGCGCGAGAACACGGCGCTGTTCGCCAAGCTCGAACACCAGCTGTCGTCGGGCTGGCAGCTCAAGGCGCAGTTGCGCCAGACGCGGTTCAATGAAGGCGTCAACGGCGCCGAAATCGAAGGCGCGCCCGCGCCCGGCACCCTGGTCGGCACCGACTGGTGGATCAACCAGCGCAAGAACAAGGCGCGCGAAACCAGCCTGGACCTGAACGCCCAGGGCGGCTTCGATGCATTCGGCCGGCGCCACGATGTGATCGTTGGCGCCGACCTGCAGCGCACGCGCGATGTCAGTCGCAGCCTCTGGCCGCGCATCGGCCCCGCCAACGTGTTCGATCGCACGCCACCGGCCGATCCCGGCTATCCGCTCGGCGACTGGACTGACGGTGCGCAGACGAACACGCAGAAATCCGGCCTCTACGGCTCGGTGCGCCTGCGTCCGGCCGAGGACTGGGCGGTGATCCTGGGCGGCCGTTATACGCTGCAGGACCGCAGCACCACCAACGACATGGACGGCAGCCTGACGGCGAAAAGTCGCGAAGGCCATGTCTTCGTGCCCTATATCGGCCTGGTCCACGATCTGTCTCCCAGTACCAGCATCTACGCCAGCACGGCCGAGATCTACCAGTCGCAGGCCGGCAAGTTCTCCGCGCCGCTGCCGGGCACGCCGCTGGACCCGGTGCGCGGGCGCACCTACGAGCTGGGCATCAAGGGCGAATGGAGCCGCGACCTGCTGGCCAGCGCGGCGCTGTTCCGCACCGAGAAGAAGGGGGCTGCGGCCTTCGATCCGGCCTATCCCCAGACCGACTGGCGCGGCGGCTGCTGCTACTTCCGTGACGGTTACCAGCGCAGCCAGGGCCTGGACCTGGAACTGACGGGGCGCCTGACGCCCCAGCTGCAGGTGGCCATGGGCTACACCTTCAATGACAACGTGGACAAGCGCCAGGACGACGCGCGCTTCAGCAGCGTGACCCCGCGCCATCTGTTCAAGGCCTGGGGCGACTACCGCTTCGATGGCGATCTGCGCGGCTGGAGCCTGGGCGCTGGGGTGGTCGCGCAGGCTTCGCACTTCCGCGCTTCGGGCGTCAATGCCTACAACCCGGCGACGGGCCGCTATGACGGCGCCTGGACGGCCTACCAGTTCACTTCACCGGGCCACGCCGTCTGGTCGGCGCGCCTGGGCTATGCCATCGACAAGGACTGGAAGGTGGCGGTCAATGTCAGCAACCTGTTCGACAAGACCTACTACAGCACCGTGGGCTACGCGGGCTACGGCAATTTCTACGGGGAAAAGCGCGCGGTGGTGGTGACGCTCCAAGGGAGGTTCTGAGCACCTGGCCCTTTTTCCGTTTTCGATTGTCATACAGGGCAGGGGATGCCATTCCCTGCCTGCTTTCCTTTTTCTGTGGCCTTTGCATGAATCCTTTTTTCACCCATCACCCGGGCCTGGCGCTGCTGTCCCGCGTGCTTGCCGCCGTGCTGGGCGGCTACTTGCTGGCCAGCGCCTGGGCTGTTTTCTGCGGCCTGGTCTTTCCTGGTGGCGTCGAGGCGGTGCTGGCCGGCGTGCAGCTGTCCTTCGCCTGGTATGTGGCGGCCGTGGTCTGGGCTTTTTCTCCCGTGCCACTGGGCCGGGTCTGGCGCGGGCTGCTGGTTCCGGCGGTCGCCTTGCTCGCGCTGGCGCGCTGGGGAGGCTGAGATGGGCAAGGCAAAAAACACTTACGGCGCAGGGCAGGGCGGTTTTCGCCAAGCCCAGGCCTGGCTGCATACCTGGTGCGGACTGTGGTTCTCCTGGCTGTTGTTCGCGGTGTTCCTCACGGGCACGCTGGCCGTGTTCGAGGAGCCCATCACCCATTGGATGACACCCGAGCACCATGCCGAGGAGGCGGCCGAAGCCGCGGCCCAGGCCGGGCCTTCGGCGCCGCTGGCGCAGCGTCTGGCCTGGGGCGCGGCCTACATGGCAAAGCACCATCCCGATGCCGGCATGTGGGAGCTGTGGCCCGCGGATGCGCAGGGCGCGGGCACTCTGCGCGCCTATTGGTTCGACAGCCAGCGGCAATACGCTTCGGCCGACCTCGACACGACCACGGGCGAGCCCCTGGCCGCGGGGCGCGAGACGCCTGCGCGCCAGACCGAAGGCGGCCACCATTTCGTCGACTTCCACTACGAACTGCATGCCGGCCAGGTGGGGCTGTGGATTGTCGGCATCGCCGCCCTGGCCATGCTGGTGGCGCTGGTCAGCGGCGTGATCACGCACCGGCGCATCTTCAAGGATTTCTTCACTTTCCGCCCCCGCAAGGGCCAGCGCAGCTGGCTGGATGCGCACAACGCGGTGGCGGTGCTGACCCTGCCGTTCCAGTTCATGATCGCCTACACCGGCATCGTGATTTCGGGCCTGACCTTCATGCCCGCGGGCGTGGTCGCGCAGTTCGGCGCAGGCAGCGCAGGCGCGGCGGCTTTCCAGGCTGCGCTTAACGAGCCCGGCAAGCCCCAGCCCAGCGGGCGCAGCATGGCCGTTCCCGATCTGGCGCCGTTCGCCTTGCGCGGCCAGCAGTTGATGGGGCAGCCGGTGCGCGCCGTGGTGGTCGATCACCCGGGCGATGCCGCGGCGCGCATCGGCGTCTATGGCTGGAACGACGACGCCAGCGCCCAGCAGCGCCTGAGCCCGACCAGCGGCATGGCCATGTTCTCCGCGGCCACGGGCGAAGTGCTGCAGGTGCGCATGCCGGGCGGCGTGGATGGCGGCAAGGCGTCGCTGGCGCAATCGGTCATGGGCGGATTGCACATGGCGAAGTTTGGTGGGCTGGCGATGAAGTGGTTGTACTTTCTGTGCGGCCTCGCGGGCAGCGCCATGATGGCCACGGGCGCCATGCTGTTCATCGTCAAGCGCCGGCCCAGGCACCTGGGCGAGTTCGGCGCCGCCACGGCGCGGGTCTACGGGCTGATCGAGGCGGCGAACGTAGCAGCCATCGCCGGCCTGGGCCTGGCCTGCATCGGTTACCTCTGGGGCAATCGCCTGGTGCCCTTGGGAATTGCACACCGTGACGACTGGGAGCTGGCGGTGTTTTTCGGCGTCTGGGGACTGGCCCTGGTGCACGCGCTCGCGCGCCCACCGGCCTGCGCGTGGAAGGAGCAACTGGCGCTGCTCGCGGCGTTGTGCCTGCTGCTGCCGTTGCTCAACGGACTGACCACGGGCGACCATTGGCTCGCGCAACTGCTGCGCGGCGACTGGGAAAGTCTGGGCGTGGAACTGTTCGTCGTGGCGACCGGCTGCGCCGCGGCCTGGGGTCTGCGCTGGATGTCCCGGCGCAAGCCGGCCAGACGCCACCTGGCGCCGGCCCCGACAACACAGGTGCAACCATGAGTGCCTGGCATGCATCCCTGTTGTCGCTGGCGCTGGCTTTCGCCGGCATGGCCGCGCTGGCCTTCGCGATGGAGCGCCACTACGCGCAGCTCACGGGCGCGCATGAATTGCCGTCAGCGCGTGCCCGGCAGTTGCGCTGCCTGGCCCTGCCCTTGCTGATGGCCGCGCTCTTCCCCTGCGTCTGGGCCTGGGGCGCGACGGTGGGCAGCGTGGCCTGGCTGGGGTTTCTGTCGGCCGGCGCCCTGGGCTGCGCGGCCATGATCAGCGCCACGCCCCGCTGGGCGGCGCGTACCGCGTCGGTCGCCGGACCCGTCGCCGTGCTCGCGCTGGCGTGGACTGTCGGGAGTTGGCGATGAACGCCGCACGCTGGAAAGGCCTGGCGGTGCTGGTCTTGCTGGCCGCGGCGGTGGCGGCGCTGTGGTGGATCACGCGCCCGCGCATGGTCTACGCCACCGAGCCGATCGAACGCACCGATGTCGAGGCCGCGGTCACGGCCATCGGTGTTCTGCAGCCACGGCGTTACGTGGATGTGGGCGCCCAGGTCTCGGGCCAGATCACGCGACTCAAGGTCGCGCCCGGCGATACGGTGGAAAAAGGCGATCTGCTGGTGGAAATCGACCCCAGCGTGCAGCGCGCGACGGTGGATGCCGGCCATGCCCAGCTCGCGGGACTGCGCGCCCAGATGGCCGAGCAGCAGGCCCACCACCGCCTCGCGGGACAACAGCTGGCGCGCCACAAGCCGCTGGCCGCGGCCGGAGCGACGCGCCAGGAAGATCTGGAAAAAGCCGAAGCCGAGTTTGCCGCCACGGCGGCGCGCATCGCCCACCTCAAGGCGCAGAGCGACCAGACCCAGGCGACGCTGCAAGCGGACGTGGCACGGCTGGGCTACACCCGCATCTATGCACCGATGGCGGGCACCGTGGTGGCGGTCGAGGCGCGCGAAGGCCAGACGCTGAACGCTGCTTACCAGACGCCCGACATTCTGCGCATCGCCGACCTGTCGGGCATGACGGTGTGGACCGAAGTCTCCGAAGCCGACGTGCGCCGCGTCAAGCCCGGCATGCCGGTGTACTTCACCACGCTGGGCGGCAACGATGCGGCGGCCGCGCCGGCCGGTCCCCGGCGCTGGCAGGGCCGTGTGCGCCAGGTTCTGCCCGCGCCCGCGCAGTCGGCCAGGAACGCCGGTGCAGCGCCCGTGCCGGTCGTCAAGGCCGTGACCTATACGGCGCTGTTCGATGTGGACAACGCCGACGGCGAGCTGATGCCGCAGATGACGGCCCAGGTGGTCTTTGTCACGGCCAGAGCTGAAGGTGCCGTGGCTGTGCCGCTGTCGGCGCTGTCGGCGGGCAATACGGCACGCGTGTTGGCCCCGGACGGCCGGCCCGAAGTGCGCAGCCTGCGTCTGGGTGCGCGCAGCCGCCACCAGGTGGAAGTGCTTGAAGGCCTGCAGGCGGGCGAGCGGCTGATCACGGGCGAGCAGCAGGTCGGCGGCGGCCCCGCATGGTTGCAATGGTGATGGCCCCGATGATCGAACTGCGCGGCATACGCCGCCAGTACGGCGGGCAGGGCGGCCAGCCCGCGGTCGAAGTGCTGCGCGGCATCGACCTGAACATTCACGCGGGCGAGTTCGTCGCCATCGTCGGCCAGTCGGGATCGGGCAAATCCACGTTGATGCATCTTCTGGGTTGCCTGGACCGGCCCAGCAGCGGCAGCTACCGTTTCAACGGCCGGGATGTGGCCCATCTGGCGGCCGACGAACTGGCGGCCTTGCGCCGCGAAGCCTTTGGCTTCGTGTTCCAGGGCTACCACCTGATTGCGACCGAGTCGGCCGGTGAGAACGTCGAAGTGCCGGCCTTGTACGCCGGCCTGCGAGCGCCCGAGCGCGCGCAGCGGGCCGCGGCCCTGCTGGGCCGGCTGGGCCTGGCCGACAAGCTGCACCTGCGTCCGAATCAGCTGTCGGGCGGCCAGCAGCAGCGCGTATCGATTGCGCGGGCCTTGATGAACGGCGGGCAGATCATTCTCGCGGACGAGCCCACGGGAGCGCTGGACAGCCGCAGTGGTGCCGAAGTCATGGCCCTGTTGCATGAGCTGGCCGACGCCGGCCACACTATCATCCTGATCACGCACGATCGCGAGGTGGCCGCCCAGGCGCGCCGCGTGATCGAGATCCGCGACGGGTGCATCGTCGCCGACAGCGGCACGCAGGCATCGCCCGCTTCCAGGCCTGCGCCGGGCGCGAGGCTGGGCCAGGGCGCAGCCGGCGCCCTGTTCTGGAACGACTTGCGCGAAGCCGCGCGCACCGCCTGGCGCGGCATGCGGCTGAACCGCGCGCGCACGGCGCTCACGTTGCTGGGCATCGTCATCGGCGTGGCGTCGGTGATCGTGATGCTGGCCATAGGCGAAGGCGCGCGCCGCCAGGTGATGGAACGCATGGGCACCATGGGCACGGCCATTCTCTACCTCGGCAGCAAGCCTCCGGCCGCGGGCGGTCCCACGGGCCAGCTGACCGAGGACGACCTGCAGGCGCTGCGCGAACTGCCCGAGATCCACCGCGTTCTGCCGGTGATCGGCGACCCGGTCACCGTGCGCCATGGCCGCGCCGACAAGCAGCTCTATGTGTTCGCGGCCAGCGAGGAAATGCCGGCCGTCCACCATTGGCCTCTGGCGCAGGGGCGTTACTACAGCGCTGCCGAGGACCGGGATCTGGCCCCCCTGGTGGTGCTGGGCCACAAGGCCTGGCAGCATTTCTTTCCCGATGTGGCCAGGCCCCTGGGGCGGCAGCTGCTGATCGGCAACTCGCCGTTCGAAGTCATCGGCGTGATGGCCGAGCGCGGCGCGGACTCGGGCGCCCAGGACTATGACGACATGGTCTTCATCCCTTACCAGTCGGCGCGCGCCCGGGTCTACCAGGCCCAGACGCAGCCTGACTATGTGGTGGTGCAGGCCCGGTCTTCGCAACAGGTACACGCGGCCGAGCAAGCCATGCAGCGCCTGCTGCTGGCCCGGCATGGGCGCGAGGATTTCGGCATCGGCAATGCCGCCGCGCGCATCCAGGCCGAAGCCGCGACCCGGCGCAGCATGACGGTGATGCTGGGCCTGATCGCCGCCGTGTCGCTGCTGGTGGGCGGCATCGGTGTGATGAATGTGATGCTCATGACGGTCAAGGAGCGCACGCGCGAAATCGGCATCCGCGTGGCCACGGGTGCGCGCCAGCGCGACATCCTGCGCCAGTTCATGACCGAAGCCGTGCTCGTGACCTGGGTGGGCGGCGCTGTGGGCGTGCTCGCGGGCCTGCTGGTCGGGGCGGCGCTGATCGCCGCGGGCGTGCCGGTGGTGTTCTCGGTGAGCGCGATGGCCGGCGCATTCGCCTGCGCGGTCGCGACGGGACTGGTGTTCGGCTACATGCCCGCGCGGTCGGCCGCGCGGCTCGATCCCGTGGTGGCCCTGGCCGGCAATCCCTGAGGCCGCCGTGCGGAGCGCCCCTCAGCGGGGCGGCGGTGGCGTCCCGGTCTCTTTCACGCTGTCGATCAGCAGGCTGGCAAAGGCCTGGGCTGCCGCGCTGCGCGACGTGCGGGCGTTCCACAGCAGGCTGGCGGTGCGCACCAGCGGCGGCTGCAGCCCTATGGCGCACATGCCGCTGCCGTGCAGGGCGGCGGCACGCTCGGGAACAATGCAGGCCAGTTGCGGCCCCCAGCGGCAGGCTTCGATCAGCGCGTGCACCGATTCCATTTCCACGCGCACCAGCGGCTGCACGCCGGCGGCGCGCAAATGCTCCTCGAGCAGACGGCGCGTCGCGAAACGCCGTGACAGCAGCACCAGCGGCACGTCCTGGAGCTGGGACAACTGCAGCTGCGCCTGTCCTGCCAGCGGGTGCGAGGCATGGGCGACGAACTGCATGTGCTCTTCAAATACGGGCTCGGAGTCCACGCCGTCGACGCCCGCGGGATGGAAGGCCAGGCCCAGGTCCAGGTCGCCGCCCAGCAGCAGGGTTTCGATTTCCGGCGCCAGCAGCTCGCGCAGCACGACGTGGATCTTGGGGTAGCGCGCATTGAAGGCCGCCACGGCCGCGGGCACCATGGTGTGCAGGAACGTCGGGATGACGCCGACTGTGAGGCGCCCGGCCTGCAGGCTGGCCAGGTCGGCCAGGGCCATGCGCCCGGCTTCGAGCTCCTGCAGCGCGCGCGCCGCATAGTCCTTGAACACCAGCCCCGCCTGCGACAGCTTCAGGCCCCGGCCCACGCGCTCGAAAAGCTGCACGCCCAGCTCCTCTTCGATCTGGCGCAGGCCGTGCGAGAGCGTGGACTGGGTGACGAACAGCTGCTTGGCCGAGGTGGTGAGGTGCTCGGTCCGGGCGATGTCCAGAAAGTAGCGCAGCTGGCGAATTTCCATGGGGCAGGCTGTGGGTTGAACGTTCGAAATTATCGAACGTATTTAATGAAATAAATCATTGGATTGCTTGAATAACCGATATTAAGCTGTATCCAAGCGGCTCATCCTTCCTACCTGCCGCAGCAAAGAGACAGCATGAGCAACGAATTCACCATCGAGCGCATCCAGGTGCGCATTCTGGACATTCCCACCATTCGCCCGCACAAGCTGTCGTTTGGCTCCATCCAGCGCCAGAGCCCGGTCATTGTGCAGCTGTGGCTGCGCAACGGCGCCTGCGGCTTTGGCGAAGCGGCGACCATCGGCGGCCCTTCGTGGAACGAAGAGTCGCCCGAGAGCATCGCCCATGCGATTGAACACTATCTGGCACCCGCCGTGCTGGAGCAGAAAGCCAGCGGCATAGAGCACTTGCTGGCGCGCATGGACATGGCTTGCAAGGGCAATGCCTTTGCCAAGTCGGCCTTGGAAATGGCGCTGATCGACGCCCTGGCCCGCACCCTGAACATTCCCGCCTGGCAACTGCTGGGCGGCAAGCTGCACGAAAGCCTGCCCCTGGCATGGACGCTGGCCAGCGGCGATGTGGAGCGCGATCTGCAGGAAGCCCAGCTGCGCCTGGAGCAGGGCCGCCACCGCATCTTCAAGATGAAGATCGGTGCGCGCGCGCCGCAGGATGACGTGGCCCATGTGAGCCGCATCGCGCGCGGCCTGCCCGATACCGCCACGCTGACGGTGGACGTGAACCAGGCTTGGGACGGCAATACGGCCCGGCGCTACCTGCCCCAGCTGATCGAAGCCGGCGTCACGCTGATCGAGCAACCCGTGGCCAAGTGGAACGTGCCCGCGCTGCGCCAGCTGACGCAGGAGCTCAAGGGCGCGCTGATCATGGCCGATGAGACCGTGTGCACGCCGCAGGACGCGATGATGCTGGCGCGCGAGCAGGCCTCGCATGTGTTCTCGCTCAAGGTGGCCAAGCACGGCGGCCTGCTGCGCACGCGCAAGGTGGCGGCCGTGGCCGAAGCGGCCGATATCGGCTGGTACGGCGGCACCATGCTGGAGACTTCCATCGGCAGCGCGGCTTCGGCCCATGTCTTCTCGACCCTGCCCGGCGCCCACCATGGCTGCGAGCTGTTCGGTCCGCAACTGCTGGTGGACGACATCGTCGAGCAGCAAATGCCCATCCGCGATTTCGCGCTGCAACTGCCCGACGGCCCGGGCTACGGCCTCACGGTTTCGCTCAGTCAGCTCGACCGCTTCGACCGCGCCCTGGCCGGCCGGCAGCCGCTGCACGTGGACCTGGGCAAGGCCTGACATTTTCTGGCCGCACGCCCAAGGCGTGCGCCATCACCACTCTCTGGAGATCTTCATGCTATTTCTTGTCCGTATGGATGTGCGCATCCCCCATGATCTGCCCGCCGAGCAGGTCAACGACATCAAAGTCCGCGAAAAAGCCTACTCGCAGGAACTGCAGCGCGACGGCCGCTGGCAATCGATCTGGCGCGTGGTGGGCGAGTACGCCAACTACAGCGTCTTCGATGTGGCGTCGAACGACGAACTGCACGACCTGCTGCAAGGCCTGCCCCTGTTCCCCTACATGGACATCCAGGTGACTCCGCTGGCCCGCCACCCTTCGGCTATTGCCTGAGCGGCACAGCGTCCACCCCATAAACAAAATACTCCCAAGGAGACAAAAAAATGAAACGTACATTCCTGCTGCAAGCCCTGGCCGGCGTCGCACTGGCCGCCTGCGCCGTCCCCAGCTTTGCCCAAGGTGCTGTCGGCAACTGGCCCGACAAGCCCGTCAAATGGATCGTGCCCTTCCCACCGGGCGGCGCCATGGATGCCATCGCCCGCACGCTGGGTGAAGTGGCCGGGCGCAAGCTGGGCCAGCCTTTCGTCATCGAGAACAAGCCCGGTGCCGGCGGCAACATTGGCTCGGACTATGTGGCCAAGCAGCCGGCCGACGGCTATACGCTGATGATCACGTCCATCGGCATGGCCACCAATGGCGCGCTGTACAACAAGCTCAGCTATGACCCGATCAAGGACTTCGCGCCCGTGAGCCTGCTGGCCGTGGTGCCCAACATCCTGGTCGCCGGCCCCAAGCAGGCCGATGTGAAGACCGTCAAGGACTTGATCGCCAAGGCCAAGCAGCACCCCGACGTGCTGACCTATGCGTCGGCGGGCAATGGCACGTCGATTCACCTGGCCGGCGCCAGCTTCACAGCCCTCACCGGCGTGAAGATGCTGCACGTGCCTTACCGCGGCAGCGGCCCGGCCGTGACCGATCTGCTGGGCGGACAGGTGGACTTCATGTTCGACAGCATCACTTCCGCACGCCCGCACATCCAGGCCGGCAAGCTGCGCGCCATCGCGATCACCACCAAGACGCGTTCGCCGTCCATGCCCGATGTGCCCACGGTGGCCGAAGCCGGCGTGCCCGGCTACGAAGTCTCGCCTTGGTTCGCGACCTTCATGCCCGCGGGCACGCCCGCACCCATCGTTGCCAAGCTGGGCCAGACGCTCAACGAAGCCATGAACGACCCCGAAGTCAAGAAGCGCCTGAGCGCCATCGGCGCCGAGCCCATCGGCAGCACGCCGCAGGCCCTCGGAACCCATCTGAAGACCGAAACCGATCGCTGGACCAAGCTGATCAAAGAGTCGAACATCAAGGTGGATTGACCTTATCCTTACCGGGCCTGCTTGCAGGCCTTTTCTTATCTGGCAACCCACTTCTTACTCTGCTGCCCATGCCCGCATTGCATTCCATCGTCCAGGGCCAAGGCCCCGTCATCGTTCTGAGCCACGCGCTGGGCTGCGACCTGCACATGTGGGACGAAGTCACGGCCTTGCTGCAGGACCGCTACACCATCGTGCGCTACGACCAGCGCGGCCATGGCCGCTCGCCGGCCAGCGCCACCGACTTCAACATGCACGACCTGGCCCAGGACGCCGCCGAGCTGATCGCCGGCCTGGGGCGTGGAGCCGTGCATTTCGCCGGCGTTTCCATGGGCGGCATGACGGCCCAGGCCCTGGCCGCGCTGCATCCGGACATGGTGCGCAGCATCACCATCGCCAACTCGGCGGCGCGCTACGACGACGCCGCCCAGCAAGGCTGGCAGGCGCGCATTGACACCGTGCGGGCGCAGGGCGTGGCCTCGATTGCCGATGGTGCCTTGCAGCGCTGGCTGTCGCCGGAATTTGTGGCGAGCCATGCCGCACGCGTGGCCCGCATGCGGGACAGCCTGGTGGCCATAGACCCCCAGCCTTACGCCCAGGCCTGCCAGGCGGTGGCCGGGATTGCGCTGCACGAGACGAACGCCGCCATCCGCTGCCCGGCCCTGGTGATTGCCGGCACGCTGGACGCGGCCACGCCGCTGGCGATGTCGCAGGAAATCGCCGACGGCATTGCCGGTGCCGAGCTGGCCACCATAGACGCCGCGCACATCAGCTGCGTGGAGCAGCCCGAGCGCTTTGCCGCGCTGCTCGACGGCTTCATCCAGCGGGTTTAAATCACCCGTTCCGCGCCAGCCCAGTAGGGCGCGCGAATGTCTTTCTTCAGCACCTTGCCGTTGGGGCTGCGCGGCAGGCGCGCGACGAAGTCTATGCTCTTGGGCGCCTGCACGCTGCCCAGGCGGCTCTTGCACTGGGCGATCAGTTCGTCGGCCTCGACGGTATGGCCGGGCTTGAGCTCGACCACAGCTTTCACCGCTTCGCCCCATTTCGCGTCGGGCACGCCGATCACGGCGCAGTCCTGTACGGCGGGGTGGGCCCAGAGCACCTGCTCGACTTCGCTGGGATAGACGTTGAAGCCGCCGGTGATGATCATGTCCTTCTTGCGGTCGGTGATGTGCAGGAAGCCATCGGTGTCGAGGTGGCCGATGTCGCCCGTGTGCAGCCAGCCGTCGATGATGGTCTCGGCCGTCTTCTCGGGCGCTTTGTAGTAGCCCTTCATTAGCAGGTCGCCCGTGACGCAGATCTCGCCAGACACGCCGGTCGCGCAGGGCTTTCGGTTGTCATCCAGGATGGCCAGGCGCACCAGCGGCGAAACCCGCCCGCAGGACGACAGGCGCAGGTCGTCGGCCACCTGGCCGTTCACGAAATGCTCTTCGGGCCGCATGATGGAAATCGTGCCCAGGCATTCCGTCTGGCCGTAGAACTCGGTCATCACCGGGCCGAAGACGGAAATCGCTTCGCGCAATTTCTCGACCGACATGGGTGAGGCGCCGTAGAGGAAGTAGCGCAGCGAGGAGAAGTCGCGCGTGCGGATATCGGGCAGGCTCAGCAGGGCGTAGATTACCGTGGGCGGCAGGAAGATTTCGGTCACGCGGTGGCGGGCGATGGCGTCGCACAGGCCTGCGGGGTCTATCTGCTGGAGGATCACCGTGGTGCCGCCGCGCGCGGTGCAGGGCAGTGAAGCCAGTCCGGCCGAATGCGTCATGGGCGCGGCCGCGAGGAACACGGGCCTGTCACCAGCCCCGTAGTGGCAGGCCAGCATGGTGTGGGCCACCAGGGTCTGCATGCTGCGGTGCGTGTTCATCACGCCCTTGGGCGCGCCGGTCGTGCCGCCCGTGGGCTGTACGGCGACCACATCGTCCATGGCGTAATCGATGGCTGGCGGGGTTTTGGACTGGCCCGCAATCCAGGTTTCCAGGTGGATCGCCGACCCGGCCTCGCCGTCGATGCACACCAGCAGCTTCAGCTGGGGCAGGCGGGGAAGAATGGATTCAATCGCCGGCCAGAACGCCTGCTGGAAGAACAGCACTTCGCAGTCGAAGGCATCGAGCAGCTGCGCATTGTCGGGCAGCGAACTGCGCGGGTTGATCGGCACCCAGGCCAGGCCTGCGCGCCAGGCTCCAAGCACGCAGGTCCAGGCCACGGGATCGTTCAGCGACCAGACGGCAGTCTTGGTTTCGCGCGCCAGGCCTTGGGCCAGCAGGGCATTCGCAATCTGGCAGGACAGGGTGCCGGTCTGCTGAAAAGTGAATTTGCGCTCATCCATGGCGTAGGCCACGCCGTTGGGGTTGAGTTGCCAGCCGCGATCGAAGAAGTCGATGATTGCCATTCTTATGTCTCCGTTGTTGTAGGAATAAATGCCGGTTGTGCGATCAGCCCGGGGTCTCGACCAGGCTGATCAGGTCGGCGCGGTGCTTGACGGTCTGGGTGACCAGGCTCACCGAGGTCTCGATCACGCCGGGGACGGTCTCGAGCTTGAGGCGCACGATGTCGAACAAGTGCTCAAGGCTGCGTGCGGCGAAGATCACGTAGAGGTTGGCCGCGCCGCTGATGGCGCTGACCTGGCCTATCTCCTTGTGGGCCATCAGATGCACAAGCGCCTGCTTGATCAGGCGAGGGTCCACCTGGAGGTAGGCCACGGCGGCCACTTCGAAGCCTATCCTGCGGTAGTCGCACACCGCGCCGATATGGATCTGCTTGCTTGCGAGCATGCGGTTGACGCGCTCGCGAATGGTGCTGGCCGACACGTCCAGCACCCGCCCGATCTCCCGGTTGCTGATGCGGCCGTCGAGCTGCAGCTGATGGATGATGGCATCGTCCAGTGGATCGCCCTGCGGCTCGCCCAGCGACAGGGCCGGGCTCAGGCTCACCACGTCGTAGCGGTACTTGTAGGCCTTGAGCGTCACGCTGGCATCCAGGCGTGCGACGCCCTTCACCTGCGCTATATGGTCTTGCAGCAGGGCCAGCAGGCCGTCGTTGTCCTCGACCAGCGCCGTGACGTGGATCTCGGGGCTGCCCATCATCAGCATCACCGAGCCCGCGCCCGCAAAGGCCGCGATGTCGTTGGCCACGGCCTGCGCCGCACGGTCGCGAATCCAGACCCGGATGAAGCAGAACAGCCGCGTGCGGAGGTGCGCAACGTTGCGCTGGGCCATGACCCGCATGACGCTGGCCTCGCTCAGCGCGTTGATGCGCGCAGTCACCGTCGCTTCGGTGATGCCCAGCGCCAGGGCAATCGTTTTCGCGGGACGCCGGCCGTCCTCGCGCAGCTGCCGGATGATGTCAAAGTCCAGGCCGTCGGGCCGATGATTCTCCAAGGTGCTCTCCTCGCCTCTAGGTTTCGTTGCGAAGAATATGTACCACACAGACGGCGCCGGCCCCGAGCATCTGGGCCATGGCGGTGCGCGCGCCCGGGTGCTGGCGGCCTTCGGCTTCGCCACGCAACTGGCGGGTGATTTCGCAGATCTGTCCGAGGCCGGTCGGGCCCAGAGGGTGGCCCATGGCCAGCAGTCCGCCCGAGGGGCTCACAGCAACCCGCCCGCCGATGTCGAAGGCGCCGGCGCGCAGCTCGGCCGCGGCCGTGCCCGGTGCGCACAGTCCCATCTGCTCGACGTACAGCAGCTCTTCGACCGTGAAGGCATCGTGCATTTCGACGATGTCGAGCTGGTCCGGCGTGACGTCGGCTTCGGCGTAGGCCTGCAGCACGGTTTCCTTGGTCAGCGCGGCGTCCCAGCCGGTTTCATCGGGGTACAGGCGCTCGCTGCGCGCCGTGGAATTGAGTACGCGCGGTGCCCGGGGCGGTTCAATGCCGTAGCGGCGCAAGGCCTGCTCCGAGGCCACCAGCACGGCCGCCGCGCCTTCGCCCACGGGGCAGCATTGCAACGGGGTCAAAAAGCCTGCCACCGGATCGCCACCCATGATCTCTTCCAGGCTGTAGGCCTGCTGGCGGTGCGCCCAGGGGTTGCGCGCGCCATTGCTCAGGTTCTTCACCGCCACCCGGGCGAAATCGGCGGCCGTGGCGCCGGACTCGGCCGCGTATTTTTCGGCCAGCAGCGCGAAATGCGTGAAGGGCGACACGCGGTCGCGCTCCAGCGAATCCAGTCCGTTGTGCATCTGCCCGAGGGTGAGGGAGCGGGGCTTGTCCACGCCCACGGCCAGGGAAATCTCGCTCATTCCCGCAGCGACATCCATCACGGCATTGCGAAAAGCGGTGGAGCCTGAAGCCGAGGCATTTTCGACCTGCTGCATGGGAATGCCCGTGCAGCCGAGGTGGCGCAGCATGGGGCGGGCCGGCGACATGTCGAGCTGCGTGCTGGCGAAGTAGGCGGATTCCACGGCGGGCCAGGCGATGCCGGCATCGGCCAGCGCGGCGCGCACGGCGGTGAGGCCCAGCTCCACATAAGAGGTTTGCGAGCGACGCTGGTAGCGGTGGTTGCCGACGCCGATCACATAGACCGGCCGAAGGGCGGAGAGTGCATTGCGCATATCAGACCCCTTCCGGCGCAAAGCGCAGTTCGAGCGCAGCGCCTGGCGGCTTGCCGGCGACCAGCGTGCCGCACAGGCGCGCGCCGATTTGGAGTCCGTCCGCGCGCTGCGGTGCCAGCGTGCCGCGCAGCAGCAGTCCGCTGTCCAGGCGGATTTCCGCCATGACGAAGGGGGTGTCGATATCGGTGCCGTGGTGGCGGTGCACTTCCGCGAAGGAAATCAGCTCGCCGGTGGCCGGCAGCGCCACATCGGTCAGCGCTTCGCCATGCGCGCCGCAGGCTTCGCAGCCATAGGTCTGCCGGGGAAAGCCGATCCGGTTGCATTGGCTGCAGCGTCCGGCGAAGACCAGCGGTGCGCCGCCCGGGGCAACGCCGTACAGGGTCGGGTGCGCCAGCGGCGCCTCGGATCTCTCAATCATTGTCATCTCCTACAGGGGTGGGGCAGCTGCCTTGCTGGCAGGCTTTTTCCGGCGAATTCATGGATGAAAACAAAAGCTCAATACGCCTTCTGTTTTTAATAGTACAACATGATTGCGCGGAAAAATAGACTGTTAAAAGTCCAAAACATGTAATTTTCATTTTTATGTTTATGTTTTGCTTGCAAAAAATGAAGGCCCATGCCTAGAATTCTTCACAGGAAAAGAGGCCGCAAAAGCAGGCCGCTGACCTGGCGATGGAGACAAGCGGGCCCCCCGGTCCGCACCACCGTGTAAACCCTGTGAAATCGATAAAAAAGTGATTCAAGGAGACATATGGGACACATCAAACGAGCCGCCCTCGCAGCCGCCTTCAGCGCTGCATTGATGCCGGCCTGGGCGGACGGCAATTCAATGCGCGACATCATGGGCTTGAAGGCCGTTGGCGGCGGGCCGGGCGTCTTCGGCGTCATGCCGGGCAAAAGCATGGTCTCGCTTTACGGGACCGTGGATGCAGGGGTGGACTACACCCGAGGCAATGGCAAAAGCCTGCTGCGCCTGGAGAGCGGCAATGTCTTCGCGTCCAAGTGGGGGATTTATGGCCAGGAAGATCTGGGTGGCCAGCTGACGGCCTACTTCCGTCTGGAAAGCGCGTTCAATGCCGACAACGGCATGCCCCAAAGCCAGACTTCGTTCTTCAACCGTGCCTCCTATATCGGGCTGACAAGCCCGTACTGGGGCAATCTGTCCCTGGGCCGGCAGTTGAGCGGAGAGGGCGCGATGGCCATCGGCTCGGACGTGTTTCTGGCCAGCAACCACCACTCGATCTTTACCTACCTGGCGGGATATGCGGATTTGGGCTACGGCTCCCATGTCGATCTGGCGCGGGTCAACAATTCCATCAGCTACACGACGCCCCAGTTCGGGCCTTTCAGCGCGAATGCCTTCTATGCGTTCAAGAGCAACCAGACGGTAGGGCCCAAGACCAAGAACGCATCGCTCACGGTCAGCTATCGCGACAGCATGAACATCGCGACGGCCTCCTATTCGCAAACCTACTGCGAAGCCAGTGCCAGTTCCTCGACGCCCTGCATGCGTGACGCCACGCAGGAGCCGACGGTGCGCACGGACAACGCCCTGCTGACCTATCTGCACGATTTCGGCAGCTTCACCGGCGCCGCCGCCTATCTGTGGAATCGGCCGCGCTTTCCTGGCAACTTCTCATCGCAGATGGTGACGCTGGGCGCGGAAAAACGCATTGACCGCCATCTGCTGCGCGCCAGCATTGGTTACCGCGACACCACCCAGCCGGGCAACCATGCCTGGGGCATGACGCTGGGCGAAGACTATTACCTCTCCAGGCGCACGTCGCTGTACGCGCGTGTCGGCTTTCTCAAGAACGGGCCGAAATCAGCGCAAACCTACAACTTCGATGCAGCGAATGCATTTCCATTGCCAGCCGTGAGTCGCTCCGTGGTCTCAACGACCGTTGGCATTACTCACCATTTCTAATCTTCGGGACCGGGCCTCGGCCTGGTCCCAAGCGAGTGATTCACCATGACCATGTCCATCGAAGCCACCATGGATGCGCCTGCGGCCCCAGCGCCCGCGCAAAAATCCAATTTCAAGCTGATCCTGTCGACCTCGCTGGGCAGCGGCCTGGAGGTCTATGACAACACGATCTTCAGCTATTTCGCCATCGTCATCGGCCAGCAGTTCTTTGCGCCGGCAGGCGACTACGGCGCCTTGATGCTGTCGGTGGCAGTCTTTGCCGTCGGCTTTCTGATCCGGCCGCTGGGCAGTCTGTATTTCGGCAGCATGGCCGACCGCCACGGCCGCAAGAAAACGCTGTTCGTGACCATCATGCTGATGGCGCTGGGCGTGCTGCTGATCACCATTTGCCCGCCCTACAGCCAGATCGGCATTGCCGCGCCCATCATCTTGCTGGTGGGCCGGCTGCTTCAGGGCTTCTCGCTGGGCGGCGAGTTCGGCGCCGCGGCCACGCTGGCCATGGAGTCCAGCGCCAAGGGCTCGCGCGGTCATGTGGTGAGCTGGCAGACGGCCTGCCAGGGCGCTGCGACGCTCGCCGGTGCGCTGGTTGCCTTCCTGCTCACCAAGTACATCCCGCCCGAGCAGTTCCAGTCCTGGGGCTGGCGCATCGGCTTTGCCATCGGCCTGAGCATTGCGCCCGTGGGCCTGTACATCCGCGCGCAGATGTCGGAGACGCTGGACACCACCCGCAGTGCCGCCGCAACG
The DNA here is from genome assembly GCF_025421555.1 of Acidovorax bellezanensis. NCBI lineage: Bacteria > Pseudomonadati > Pseudomonadota > Betaproteobacteria > Burkholderiales > Comamonadaceae > Acidovorax > Acidovorax bellezanensis. Next base: position 290,526 of record NZ_JAODYH010000003.1, on the reverse strand, counting down.
CCGTTGACCGATCTGTGGCGGGACTATCGCCGCCCGGTGGTGCTGGGCATCCTGATGATGCTGCTCAACTCGTCGCTGCTGTACATCGTGGTGCTGTACATGCCGACCTACCTGATGCAGCAACTGCATTTCCCCAGCGCCACCTCCTACCTGGCCAGCATGGTTGCCAGTGCGGTGCTGCTGATCGTCGTGCCGTTCTCGGGAATGCTGGCCGACCGCATGCCGCGGCGCAAGCCCATTCTGCTGGTCACCATGCTGCTGCCGCCGCTGCTGGTCTACCCGTTGTTCAGCATGCTCTCGAACACGCAGGCGCTGTGGGAAGCCTTGCTGCTGCTGGGCGGCATGATGGCCATCGCCTCGATTGGCAGCGGCGCCTTCCTGCTGCTGCTGCTGGAAGCTTTCCCCGTGAAAGTGCGGGCCAGTGCGCTGAGCATCATCTACAGCTTTGGTGTGTCGGTGGTCGGCGGCTGTGCCCAGTTGCTGGTCACCTGGCTGATCCGCGTCAGCGGCGACCCGCTGGCGCCGGCCTGGTTCCTGATGGTCTGCGGTGCGATCTCGTATTCGGCGCTGCTGCTGTTTCGCGAAAACAAATCCGCCTGAAGTTCCGGCCTGCGCCCACGGGCGCCGGACCCAGGGCTGGCGCCGTCTGTCGCCAGCCTTTTTTCACACCGCAGAGGTCTTCCCATGCAAGCCAGCACCGTCATTTTCAGTGCCAAGAAAATCATCACCATGAACCGCAGTCGCCCTGAGGCGACCCATGTCGCCGTGCGCGACGGCCGCATTCTGGCGGTCGGCAGCCATGACGAAGTCAGCGGCTGGGGGCCGGCGACGATGGACGACACCTTCGCCGACAAGGTGCTGATGCCGGGATTCGTCGAAGGCCACGCCCATTTGCTCGAAGGCAGCATGTGGGACCACATCTATGTCGGCTACTTCGACCGCCGCGACCCCAGCGGCAAGGTCTGGCCGGGTCTGCAATCCATTGATGCGGTGGTGGCGCGGCTGCGCGAGGCTCAGGCGGAACTGGACGATCCGCTGCGACCGTTGATCGGCTGGGGTTTCGATCCCATTTTCTTCGGCGACGGCCCGCGCATGACGGCCCGGGACCTGGACCGTGTGTCGCGTGAGCGCCCGGTGGTAGTGATGCACATGAGCAACCACCTGCTCAACGTCAATCGGGCCACGCTCGCCGCCGTGGGCATGGGCCGTCACACGGCCATCGAAGGCGTGCCCAAGGACGAGAGCGGCGATCCGACCGGTGAGCTGCAGGAGTTCGCCGCCATGTTTCCCGTGCTCCAGCTGCTGAGTGAGAAAGCGGGTTTCAGCCTGGGCGAGAACAAGAACACGGCCTGGAACTTCGCGCACATCGCGCGGCGGGTCGGCATCACGACGTCGACCGACCTGGCCAATCCCTTGACCGAAGCCGGTGTGGCCAATCTGCGCGCGGCGACCGACGACCCGGCTTTCCCCATCCGCCTGATGCCGGCCTTCGCGCCTCTGCTGTTCAAGGGCGAGGAGGGGCCGGCCCACCTCAAGGCGGCCTGCGCGCACAACACGGACAAGCTGCGCTTTGGCCTGGTGAAGCTGGTGCTCGACGGCTCCATCCAGGGCTTCACCGCGCGCCTGCGCTGGCCGCATTACTACCGCAACCCGGGCAACACCGGCACCAGCGGCAACGGCCTGTGGCTGCTGCCGCCGTCCCAGGTCGCCAGCCAGATCGCGAGCTACCACCGCGAAGGCTTCCAGGTGCATATGCACACCAATGGCGACGAAGCCTCGGAAGTGGCGATTGACGCGGTCTCGCAGGTGCTGGCCATGCACCCGCGCCAAGGCCATCGGCATACGCTGCAGCACGCCCAGATGGTCGATGCAGCGATGCTGGCGCGCATGGCCGAGCTGGGCCTGTGCGCCAACTTCTTCAGCAACCATATCTATTACTGGGGCGACGCCCACTATGCCAAGACCATGGGGCCGGAGCGGGCGCAGCGCATGAATCCCGCGGCGACTGCCTTGCGCTGTGGCGTGCCGTTCGGCATGCACTCGGATGCGCCGGTGACGCCGCTGGGCCCCTTGTTCACCGCCTGGTGCGCGACCAACCGGCTGACCCTGTCGGGGCGTGTGCTGGGCGAGAGCGAGCGCATTGGCGTCGCGGATGCCTTGCATGCCATCACGCTGGGCACGGCCTGGACGCTCAAGATGGACCACGAAATCGGCAGCATCGAATGCGGCAAGTTCGCGGATTTCGCGGTGCTGGAAGACGATCCGCTGGCCGTGGCGCCCGAGCAGCTCAAGGACGTGCGGGTCTGGGGCACGGTACTGGGCGGGCGCGTCATGCCCGCGCACCAGGCATGACGGCCGCGCTACCTCCCACACAGCTGACAGTGATCGGCGGCTTTCTGGGCGCGGGCAAGACCACGCTGCTCAACCACCTGCTGGCCAGCGGTCTGAGCGAGCGCACCACGCTGCTGATCAACGACTTCGGCAGCGTGAACATCGATGCGGACGCGATCGCCTGGCGCTCAGGCGAAGTCATCCAGTTGACCAACGGCTGCATGTGTTGCAGCGTGGGCGGCGATTTCTCCCAGGCGCTGCTGCGCGTCATGGCACAGAGCGAGCCGCCCGAGCGCATCATCATCGAGGCCAGCGGTGTCTCCGACCCCTGGAAGATCGCCCAGGTCGGTCTGACCGGCCAGCGCCTTCGCCTGGACGCGGTGATCGTGCTGGCCGATGCCGCCATGGTGCGCGAACATGCGCGCGACCGCTACGTAGCCGACGTCGTGTTGAGCCAGCTGCGCGCAGCCGACATGCTGGTGCTGAACAAGACCGATTTGATCAGCCCGGGCCAAGGCCTGGAACTACGCGCCTGGCTGGCCGAAACCGCACCCCGCGCGCCCATTCTGGACGCCGTGAACGGTGTGGTTCCGCTGGATGTGCTGCTCAATGTGCCGCGTGAGGTGGGGCGCGGGCGCGGCCAGTCCTTCGGCCAGTCCGGAACCTGGCAGGTTGCGCGCCATGAAACGGCATTCGCTCGCTGGGAATGCATGGACCAGGGGCTGCTGGATGCACAACGCCTGCATGCGCTGCTGGACACCTTGCCCGCAGCAGTCCTGCGCATGAAAGGCTTTGTGCGGCTGTCTGGTGCCCCGGACCAGTGGCAGATGCTGCAGTGGGCCGGTCGGCGCTGGCAGTTGACCCCGGCACCCGAACACCGCGCCGCCAGCGGTGCGCAGATGGTGGCCATAGGCATACCTGCGGATTTCGACCACCAGGCGCTGGACCAGGCGTTTGCGCGGGTGCGGGCGTAGCCAGGGCAGGTGCAGTGAATATCAGTCCAGCGTGATTTCCACTTCCGTTTGCCCCGCCCGGCTGTGGATGGCCAAGGCCGCGTGGATGGCGCGGGCACGCTCGTGCAGGGCCAGCAGCCCCTTGCGCATGGGCCGGGCCGTTTCAAAGCCCACGCCGTTGTCGACGATGCGGATCACCACGATGTGCCCATGGGCCTTGGCCACTATGCGCAGCTGGCTCGCATGGGCGTGCTGCAGCACATTCGACAGCGCTTCGAACACCATGAACTGCAGGTGCCGCATTCCCGCCGCATCCAGGCGCTTGACGGGCTCGATCTGGTCCACATCCCAGGACAGTGCGATATCGGCCGCCGACAGCTTGGGCTCAAGCCGGTAGCGCAGGTTGGCCAGCAGGCCCGTCACATCGCCTGCGGGCAGGTGCATGACGTCGATCGACAGCTTGATCTGCTCCAGGGAGTCGCGCAGCGTCTGCAGCACCTCATGGTTGCTGGACTTGCCCGATTGCAGCTGGCGGATGGCGGTGCTGATATAGGCGCCGACACCGTCGTGCAGGTCCCGCAGAATGCGCGTGCGCTCGTTGACCCGCTCCTGTTCGCGCGCCAGCAGCTCCAGCTGCGCGTAACTGGTTTGCAGCGCCCGCTCCTTGCTGGCCACCTGCGCTTCCATGGTGGACAGAAGGTGGAACACCTGTGCGTTGGCTTCTCGAAAGCGCCGCAGGACGATGTACAGCAGCAGAAAGCCGAAAACCAGCGAGGAGTAGCGCATCAGCGTGTTGCCTCCCAGGGTCATCTGCATGCGGAACACCGCCCAGTCCCGTATGCCCACGCACATGTTGAGAATCAGGGTTGCCGCAATCCAGCGGTGCAGCGCGGACCCCTGGCGCACCGCGGCCCAGCAGTACTCCACCACGAAGGCCAGCGCCACCAGTCCCAGGCTGGTATACCAGGCGGTCAGCATCCACAAGGAGCCCCATTGGGCCCCGACAGCGCAAGGGATTCCGCTGAGCAGCAAGGCCTGCAGGGCCCGCTCCAGGTACGGCCCGCTGAAGCGCCCGCGCCAGTCCACCGCCATGGCGCTGAACATCAGCATGGCCGCAACCCAGACGCCGATCGCTTCGATCGACAGGATGTCCCACCAGAATCTTGGCACGGGCGGCGACGCCAGCAAGGTGCCGCCCACGCGCAGGCTCCAGGCATATTCCGCGACGGCCGCGAAGAGGTACAGAGGCTCTCTGCGTTTGCCGGGCGACGTCGGATCCACCTGGGTCCACCACAGCGCCAGGGCCACGCTGCCCATCAGCAGGCCGACGATGACCACCACGCGCGTGCCCGTGACCCGCTGCAGGTATTCCGCGTCGTACAGGGGCATGACTTCATCGCGCGTGCCTACCCAGGGGGCGGCCACGCCGGCACGCCGGGCGTGGTCGGCGCGTATCCGCACCTGGAGCTGGTTGTCGTGCTCGAGCACGCCTGCGGGAATGCTCATGATGCGCGGAATCTGGGCGAAGTCGTCGCCGTCGAACTGGTGAAGGTCTCCGCGGCGGTCGAGCAGGTTGCCGTTGAGCCGCACTTCATAGGCGTTGCCCAGGCGCACAAAGTACAGCAGCACGGGCTCATCGGGCACGTCGGCCAGCGGCAGGGACATCTCGAAAACCGCATGCCCCTGGGCGCCCTTGTGCCAGATGTCCCACACATAGGGCAGGGTGGCGTCGACCGACTGGACGTTGCCGCCGATCTCTATGCTGGCCCGCGCCTGGGTCAGCTGCAGGGGCTCGGCCTGCGCGCTGCCCGCCACGCCCAGCCACAGCAGCAGCCAGCAGCACCATCCGCGCAGCCAGAGCGGCGGCATGCGAAACACCATGTACATGCCCCCTGTCAGCCCTGCGAAGGGATGGAGTAGCCGGGCAGCAAGCCCATCTTGGCGGCCTCGAACACGGCTTCGTTCTTGGAGTGCACCGCCAGCTTGCCGTAAAGACTCTTGATGTGCGAGCGCACCGTGTGCACGCTCACGCTTTGCAGGCGGGCGGTCTCCGCATAGGAAAACCCGCGCGCGATCAGCTCCAGAACCTCTTGCTCCTTGCCCGACAGCACCACCTGCACCGGCGGCTGAGTGGCCACCAGTGCGCTTTCCTTGGCGGGTGCGGTGGACGGCCCCTTGGCGGCGGGCTCCGGTGAGCGCGTGGCGTGCAGGCTCAGGTACTTGGACAGGACGCGCCTGGCAATCATGGGCGAAATGGGCGATGCGCCCAGCTTCATTTCCACAATCGAGTCCGCCACATTCTCCGGTGTGGAGTCCTTGTGGATGTAGCCCAGTGCACCGGCCTCGATGCTGGCCAGCACGTTGTCCTCGTCGCCAAACATGGAAATCACCAAGGGCTCGCATTGGGGGTACAGCTGGCGCGCATAGCGGATCACTTCCAGCCCGCTGCCATCGGGCAGGCCCAGGTCCACCAACAGGACATCCACGCCGTGCCCTGCATCTTGCAGCCAGGCGCGTGCTTCGGCCACGCTGCCCAGGCTACCGACCAGGGCCAGCTGCTCGCAACGGGACACGCTGTCCGCAAAAAACTCGCGCGTCTGCGAGTCGTCTTCCACTATCAGCACACGCCACATTGCTGTCCCCTTGCCCCAAAAACGGTGTATTTGTGTAACTCATAGGCAGCATAAGCGCAGCCCGCGAAATTGCCCAGCGCGGCGCACCGCATGAATGGGGGAGGTGCAGCCGTGAGGGCCTGGCCCCCCATATTCATGGGATGCAATTTGTCACATTTGACCGCCCAATCGGCGCATGCGGAATAGGGCGCAAAGCTCTCGCACCGCTGGTAGTAACCCCATGGAGAAAAACATATGACGATCCAACTCAGCAAACTGGCTTTCGCGCTGGCCGGCGCGGCCATGCTTACCGTCGCCGGATGCGGCGGCGACAGTGACAGCAGCAGCGGCAGCGCGGGCGGCGGCGGCGGCGGCGGCGGCGGCGTGCCCCCCGTCACCATGGCCAGCGTGTCCGCGACCGTGGTCGATGGTGCGATCGAGAAAGCCGTGGTCTGCCTGGATACCAACCTCAACGGCCTTTGCGACACGGGTGAACCCTCGGGCAAGACGGACGCCGCAGGCAAGGTCACACTGCAGATTCCGGCCGCCGACGTGGGCAAGTATCCGCTGATCGCCATGGTGGGCACCGATGCCAATGACGCCGACACCGGCCCCGTGAAAACCGCCTATATGCTCAAGGCACCCGCCGACCAGGCGCTGGTCATCAGCCCGCTGACCACCATGGTACAGGCCTACCTGGACAGCATCGGGGGCAGCAGTGCCGACGCAGCGGCGGCCGTGCAGGCGCAATTGGGTCTGAGCACATCGGCGTTCGCCGATTTCACCCAGGATGCAAGCGACAGCGGCAAGCTGGCCGGCACGCTGGCACGCCTGATCGTGGTGACTACGCAGGCCCAGCTGGATGCCACCAAGGACGCCAAGGGCTTGGACCTGCAGCCGTTGACACCGATCCAGATCAGCGCCGCCATCAATTCGCGCCTGATCGAACTCCTGCCTTCGCTGGCCCTCAACGTGCGCGACGATCCCACGCTGAGCGACACCTCGCTTTCCATGGCCCAGAAGCAGGCGCAGATGGTCGTCGCGGCCGGCGTGCTGGCCTCTGCATCGGGCCTGACCAAGGACAACGTCGGCACCGTCGTTGCCAGCCAGGACAAGAATGCGCCAGCCGCTCCGACCGACGAAAAAGCTGTCGACACCGTGAGCCTGCGTTGGTTCAACTTCGCCGACTTGCAAAACTACCTGATCCGCGCCTTCGAGGCCACGGCCGCGCAGAACACGCCCGACGCGAACGGCAAGACCCACTACACCGAAATACGCGAGCGTCAGATTGCTGGTGTGTTGCAGGAATGGGGCATGGGCCTCGAGAACTGGGCACGTCCCCAGATCTACTGGACCGGTTCCGAGTGGTTCGACTGCCCGACCACTTTCGTGCACGAATCCACCCGGCCCAATGCCGCTGGCGAGTCCGAGTCCCTTTATTGCAACGCGATGAAGAGCCGCTCCACGCGCAGCAACCGGGACATCTCCGGCCAGAAGATGATCGATGTGGTGCGCCAAATCCGCGCCTATCCCTTCTTCGACTCGGTGGGCGGCAGCTTTGCGAACTGGGGTCCTAATCCAGACCTGTCCGCGACACAGACCAAGCTGGGCGCGACGGTGTTTCCCGCAGGTTCGACGCTGAGCTACCGGTCGGTGGTCGACCTCGGCGGCACCGAATACTACGACCGCACCAGGCGGGCGCGGATTCCGCAGGCCAACGATGCAAGCAACCCTGATTCGTCCACATGGCGCAGCGTGCCACTTGCGACCTTCGTTGGCTGGAACACGGGCGACTTCGCCAGCGGCGTGACGGAAGTGCATGGCAACAACGCCTTTGTGCTGCTCAACCGTGACTACAGCAAGCTCAACGGCGATGGCACGACCACGGCGGCCTACAAGCGCTACATGGTGGGCTTCGAGGCAGCCACCCAGAAAGCCCGTTTCTACCAATGCGAAGGCGATATGGCCAAGCGCGCCCTGGTGCCGCCGCAAAACGGCACCTTGTTCATCAATGGCCAATCCACTTGCGCACCCATTCTCGACACCACCTTCACCATCGCCACCCAGGGCGATGGCAAGGTGCTGCGCTTCGCCGCGGAGCCCGCGCAGATCAGCGACGCCAACTTCCAGAACAGCCGCCTGTTTGTCGAGCGCAGTGGCGTGACCTTTGTCGGCTACAAGGACAAGCCGCTGACCAGCAAGCAGCAGCGCCTGAACGGCCCGGCGGCGGAAGCACTGCTCGCGCAGCTGGGACTCGACTGACAGCGTCGGCGGCCTTCTGAAGCAGGGTAAAGCCACACAGGCCAGGGCCTGTGTGGCTTTTTTCATGCGGCGTGCCGCGCGTATGCCCCGGGAGCGCATCGCCAGAGCTGCGTCAACGCATTGCACCCTGTTCGAACTTCCGGGCCTGGGCCAGAATCCATTCCCGGAATGCCTCCAGCGGGGCGCTATGGCGCAGGTTGTTGGGATAGACCAGGTAGTAGGCGTCCGCGGAGCGGATGGACAGCGGGTGCGCGCGCACCACCCCGGATTGCCAGGCGCTGTCGCGGACAAAGAACTCCGGCACCAGCGCAATTCCCAGGCCCGATTCGGCGGCGCGGATGCACATGGAATGCAGCTCGAAACCGACCGCATGCACGGGGGCGGAGTCACGCGGCAAGCCCGCGGCCTCGAACCACTGTTTCCAGGAATCCGGGCGCGCGGTGCAGTGCAGCAGCGGGAAATGGAGCAGGTCCGCGGCCGTCTTGATGCGGTCGCCGATCAAGTCCTGGCGCGCAATGAGAACCATGTTTTCGCCGAACAGCAGCTCTGACGTGGCCCTGGGCCAGACGGGGCGGCCGTGGTGGATGGCGGCTTCAAAGTGCTCTTGCTCGAAGGAGAAGGGCTCAGAGCGCACGCCCATGTTCACCCGGATCTGCGGATGCTCTGCATAGAAGCTGGTGAGCCGGGGAATCAGCCATTCGGTGGAGAAGGTGGGCAGCACCGCAATCTCGAGACGCCCATCCCCGCTGCCGTGCGCGGCCATGGTGCGTGTGTCGCGTTCGATGGCGCCCAAGGAGGCCCGGATCTGCTCGCTATAGAGGCGCCCGGCCTTGGTCAGCACCACGCGTTGCTTGACCCGCACGAAAAGGCGGATGTCCAGCGTGGACTCGAGGTTGTTGATCTGCCGGGATATGGCGCTGTCGGTCAGGCACAGCTCCTTGGCCGCCAGCGTGAAGCTTTCGTGCCGGGCGGCGGCTTCGAAGGCCGACAAGGCGGACAGGGGCGGAATCCGCATGCGCTGCATGTTAGTTCCAAAAAGTCATCACCTTGAAATTTTATATTGCTTTACGGCAAGGTCTTTCATGGGAAAAATGCAATCAATATAAGACCATTGCGCCAGTGATCGTTGCGCTGGCTTTTGCGGTAGATGAGTTTTTTGCAAAACATGCCGAAAAACTCAGGCAGCGCAGCACCAGAGGCCAACCGCATCCATGGCCTGCGCCGCAGAATTTTCCCCTCCAGTAATGGACTTTTCGCTCTACAGATTTGAGTTTTGGAGTACTGAGAAATGAATGGTGCAAAGAGTCTGGTTCAGACACTGCTTGCCGCGGGCATAGATACCTGTTTTGCCAACCCTGGAACCAGCGAGATGCACTTCGTGGCCGCGCTGGACCAGGTGCCCGGCATGAAATGCGTTCTCGGTTTGCAGGAGAACGTCGTGACCGGCATGGCGGATGGCTACTACCGCATAGCCCGCAAGCCTGCCTGCACGCTGCTGCACTGCGGGCCCGGTCTGGCCAACGGCATGGCCAACCTGCACAACGCGCGCCGCGCGCGCAGCGGCATCGTGAACATCGTGGGGGACCAGGCCACTTACCACCGCCCCTACGATGCGCCCTTGACGGCGGATACGACGGGCATGGCCCAAACGGTCTCGGCCTGGGTGCGCACCAGCACCGATACCGCGCAGCTGGGGCGTGACGCCGTGGAAGCCGTGCGCGCGGCGCGCACTTTCCCGGGCCAGGTCGCGACCTTGATCCTGCCCGCCGATGTGTCATGGGGCGAGGGCGGCGTGGTGGGCGTGCCCGTGGGCCTGCCGCTGCCGCCGGCGATCGACGGCACGGCCATCGAAGGCGCGGCGCGCATCCTGCGCAACCACAGCGACGTCTTGATCCTGCTGGCCGGGCACGGCGTGCTGAGCGAAGCCCAGACGCTGGCCTGGCGCGTGGCGAGCGCGACGGGGGCCAAGGTCCTGGCCAGCTATGTGACTTCCCACATGGCACGCGGTCGTGGCCGCATGCAGCTCGACCGCGTGCCCTACGGCATGGACCAGGCCATCAAGACGCTGGAGCCGTTCAAGCACATCATTTTGGTGAACGCCCAGCCGCCCGTCGGCTTCTTCGGCTATCCCGGCATGCCTTCGGTCCAGTACAACCCCGAGGCCCAGTTCCATGTGCTGTCACGCCCGGACCAAGACCCGGTCGAAGCGCTCCAGGAGCTGGTGAAGGCGCTGGGCGCACCGGAAGTGGCCATGCCCGACCCGGGTCCGCGCCTGGGCCCCGTGAGCGGCGCGCCCACGCCGGAAGGCCTGGCGCAGACGCTGGCGGCGCTGATGCCCGAGAACGCCATCATTTCGGACGAAAGCATCTCTTACGGTCGCGGCTTCTACCAATTCACCCACAGCGCTCCCGCGCACGACTGGCTGCATCTGGCGGGCGGCGCCATCGGCGACGGCATGCCCGTGGCCACGGGCGCCGCACTGGGGGCTGGAAAGCAGCGCCGGGTGATCAATCTGCAGGCGGACGGATCTGCGATGTACTCGCTGCAATCGCTGTGGACGCAGGCGCGCGAGCAGTTGCCGGTGACCACCATCATCTTGAACAACAGCAAGTACAACATTCTCATCGGTGAGTACGCCAACGTCGGCGCCACGCCGGGCGATACGGCGATGAGCATGCTGGATCTGGGCAATCCTGGCATCAGCTGGGTCAAGCTGGCCAACGGCATGGGCGTGGAAGCCGCGCGCGCCACGACGCTGGACGAATGCGCTGACTTGATGAAGAGCAGCTTCGGCAGGACCGGGCCCTTCCTCATCGAACTGATGATATGAGCGCCGCTGGCGCTGAATGTAGGAAATCTACTTCTGCCGTCAGCGCGTTAACCGTCTTGACCTGCGAGACCAGAGTTCGGACACTGGGGTCCCAGGTGTCGCCATGTTTTGGCACATCTGTTACCCGGTCTGTACATAACTTTCAAGAAGTAGAAAGGCGGTCTTGCATGAAGTTTCACGTCAATCGCGACGGCACAGGATTTGGTCCTTACGAGGAGAGTGAGGCCAGATCGCTTTATGCGCAGGGCAATATCGTCGCGACGGATCTGGTCTGGCATGAAGGAATGGCGCAGTGGAAAACGGCCCGGGAAGTCCTCGGAGAGCCGCCTATGGCCGCTTCCGCGATGCCCCCGCCGGTGCCGCAGGCCCATCCGCCCAGCCCCATGCCTGGCTGGGTTGCGCCTTTGCCGCGTGACGCAGCCGCCATGCAGGGGCAGCCCTTGCCGCCCAAGCTGCACTGGGGATTGGTCGTGCTGTTCTCGCTGCTGAGCTTCGGTATTTTTGCCATCGTCTGGATGTTCCTCCAGTCGTCATGGGTGCGCAAGATCGATCCCCAATCGAATGCGACCAAGTACCTGATCGGCTACGTGGTGCTGGCCGTGATCGGCGGCGCCATGGGCGAGTCGGAAGCCGTGGGGACCAAGGGAATGGGCGTCTTTCTGCAACTGCTGTCGTTCGTGTTCTTCTATTGCGGCTACTACTCCATGCGGCGCTCCATGCTCAACTACTACAACAGCGTCGAGCCGATCGCGTTGAGGCTGTCGAACGCCATGGTCTTCTTCTTCAGCATGCCTTATCTGCAGTACCACATGACGCGCATAGCCAAATGGAAGATGGGCGGCGTTCTGCGGCCGCAGTAAAAGCAGCCGCCCGCGAATGTCGGTTCGCGAGCGGTGCGCAGCCTTATGGCGCTGGGGTGGGCAAAGGCAGTACCTTGGCTGGATTGAGCAGATTCGTCGGGTCCAGTGCCCGCTTGATCTGCCACATCAGCTCCAGCTCCACGGGCGACTTGCACAGCAGCAGGTCGTCGCGCTTGGCCACGCCGATGCCGTGCTCGGCCGAGATCGAGCCGTTCTGCCGCGTCGCGAGGCCGTCCACCGTGTGCGAGACACGCGCGTAGTTTTCCGCGAGGAACGCCGCCGCGGGCGCACCCTTGGGTCGCAATGGGTTGAAGTGCACGTTGCCGTCGCCCATGTGGCCGTAGATCACCATGCGCGCGTCGGGCGCCAGGGCCAGCACCTGCTTTGACGCTTCGGCGATGAAATCCGCGATCTTCGACAGGGGAATGGAGATGTCGCACTTGATGCTGCCGCCTTCGCGCGTCTGGGCATCCGAGATCTCTTCGCGCAGCTGCCAGAAGGCGCGTGCATCGGCAAGGCTGGCGGCGATGGCCGCGTCGGTGACCAGGCCGCGTTCCATGCCTTGCTCGAGGATGCTCATCAGCGTCGCGTCCAGGCCTTCGGCATCGCCGCCCGAGGTCAGCTCGATCAGCACCATCCAGTCATGCGCGCTGGGCAGGGGCGCGCTCCACTGCGGCATGGATTCCAGTACCAGGGCCAGCGCCGGTCCAGAGATCAGTTCGAACGCCGTGACGGCCTGGCCGGCAGCGCGTTTGGCTTCGGTCAGCAGTTCGACGGCCGCGTGCGGGTCCTTGACGGCAATCCACGCTACCGCGCTGGCGCTGGGCAGCGGCATCAGCTTGAGTACGGCGGCGGTGATGATGCCCAGCGTGCCTTCCGAGCCAATGAACAGCTGCTTGAGGTCGTAGCCCGTGTTGTCCTTGCGCAGACCGCGCAGCGAGGAGTAGATGCGGCCGTCGGGCAGCACGGCCTCGATGCCCAGCGTCAGGTCGCGCATATTGCCGTAGCGCAGCACGGCCGTGCCGCCGGCATTGGTCGAGAGATTGCCGCCGATCTGGCACGAGCCTTCCGAGCCAATGCGCAGCGGGAACAGGCGCCCGGCTTCTTCGGCCGCGGCGCGTGCGGCCTGCAGCGTCACACCGGCCTGCAGCGTCATGGTGTCGTTGATGACGTCGATTTCCTGCACCTGGTTCATGCGGCGCAGATTGAGCACCACGGCGTCGCCGGCGGCGTCGGGCACGGCCCCGCCCATCAGCGAAGTGTTGCCGCCCTGGGGCACGACGGGCACGTTGTGCGCAAAGCACAGGGCCAGCACGGCGCTGACCTGCTCGGTGGAGGCCGGCAGCACGACGGCCAGCGCCTTGCCGTGGTAGAGCTTGCGGTAGTCGGTGGTGAAGGGCTGCATGTCGCTGGCGACTTCAATGCAGGCTTTCTCGCCAACGATGGCGCGCAGGCCTTCGAGCAACAGCGTGGGGGAGATCTTGGAAACTTCGTTCATGTTCAGTAGGCTCCGCGTGCCTCGGCAGAAATAGGGGTGGTGGTCGGCGTGCCCAGGAAGTCGGCCGCCAGTTGGCGTGCGGCATTGGCGTAGAGCAGTACATCGACGCCGACCGCGACGAAAGTGCAGCCGAGTTCGAGGTAGCGCCGGGCCAGTGCACGGTCCGAAGTGAGTGTACCGGCGGCTTTGCCGGACGCGACGATGGTGCGCATCGCGGCTTCGATGGCCGCCTGCACTTCGGGGTGGCCGGGCCGTCCGCGAAAGCCCATGGACGCGGCGAGATCGGCCGGGCCGATGAAGACGCCGTGCACGCCGTCGACCGCGCAGATTTCCTCGAGATGGGCCAGCGCCGTCACGGTCTCCACCTGCACCAGCAGGCAGACTTCGTCATCGGCGACATCGAGATAGTCGCTGCGTGCGCTCCATTGCGAGGCGCGCGCCACCGCGCTGCCCACGCCGCGGATGCCCAGCGGCGGGTAGCGCGTGGCCGACACCAGGCGCTGGGCCTGCTCTGCGGTATCGACCATGGGCACCAGCAAGGTCTTGGCGCCGATGTCGAGCAATTGCTTGATCAGCGCCGTGTCGCCTTGCACCGCCCGCACCACGGGCTGGGCCTTGCGGGGTGCGACGGCCTGCAGTGCGGCCAGCGTGGAGTGCAAGTCGTTGGGCGCGTGCTCGCCGTCGATCAGCAGCCAGTCGAAGCCCGTGCTGGCGCTGACTTCGGCCATGTAGGCATCGGCCATGGAGAGCCAGAGCCCGACCTGCGGTTGCTTGGCGGCCAGTGCGGCCTTGAAAGGGTTGTGAGAAGGCATGGGATGTTTTCCTATGGGTGGGGCGTACAGGCAAGGCATGAAACTGGCGCGCCCCAGCTCAGGGGCACCGAGGGGCATCAATCCAGCTGGCCCTGGCACACATACTTGGTGTGCAGGTAGTCGTCCAGCCCGTGCACCGAGCCTTCGCGGCCGTAGCCCGAGTCCTTGACGCCGCCAAAGGGCGCGGCTTCCGCGGCCAGCGCGCCTTCGTTGATGCCGACAATGCCGGCTTCCAGCGCATCGGCCAGGCGCCAGATGCGGCGCACGTCGCGCGAGTAGAAGTAGGCGGCCAGACCGAACGGGGTGTCGTTGGCCTGGGCGATGACTTCGGCTTCGTCCGAGAAGCGCGTCAGCGGCGCGACCGGGCCGAAAGTCTCTTCGAGCGCGCAGGCCATGGTTGCATCGGCGCCGGCCAGCACCGTGGGCGCGAAATAGTTGGCGCCCAGCGCGGGCAGGCGCGTGCCGCCGGTGAGCACCACGGCGCCGCGCGCCACGGCATCCTGCACATGGCGCTCGATCTTCTCGACGGCGCGCGCATTGATCATGGGGCCGATCTGCGAGGCCGGATCGCTGGCCGGGCCGACCTGCAGCGCGGCCACGCGGGCCACGAGCAATGCCGCAAAGCGGTCGTGCACGGCTGCGTGCACGAACACGCGGTTGGGGCAGACACAGGTCTGGCCGCCGTTGCGGAACTTGGCCGCCATCAGGCCTTCGACCGCGGCTTCAAGGTCCGCGTCCTCGAAGACGATGAAGGGCGCATTGCCGCCGAGTTCCAGCGAGAGTTTTTTCAGCGTGTCGGCCGAGCGGCGCGCCAGGTGCTTGCCCACGGGCGTAGAGCCGGTGAAGGTGATCTTGCGCACGCGCGCATCGTCCAGCCAGGCGTCGACGACTTCGGGCGTGCGTTCGCGCGACGCAGTCACGATGTTGAGCACGCCAGGCGGTACACCGGCCTCCTGGGCCAGCGCCACCAGGGCCAGCGAAGTCAGCGGCGTGTCTTCGGCGGGCTTGCAGACCACGGTGCAACCCGCGGCGAGTGCCGGGGCGATCTTGCGCGCGATCATCGCGGCGGGGAAGTTCCAGGGCGTGATGGCGGCAACCACGCCCACGGGCTCCTTGAGCGCGAACATGCGCCGGCCGGGCACAGGTGCTGGAATCACCTCGCCATTGGCGCGCGTGGCCTCTTCGGCAAACCACTCGATGTAGCTGGCCGCGTAGCTGACTTCGCCGCGGCCTTCGGCCAGGGGCTTGCCTTGCTCGCGCGAGATCAGCCGGCCCAGGTCTTCCTGGTGGGCGAGCACGAGATCGTTCCAGCGCTTGAGAATCTGCGCGCGCTGCTTGGCCGGCGTCTTGCGCCATGCGGGAAAGGCCGCATGCGCGGCATCGACGGCGGCGCGTGCGGCCTGGCTGTCGCCGTCAGGCACTTGCGCGATCACGGCGCCGGTGGCCGGGTCGGTCACGTCGAAAGTGGGGCCGAGATTTTGCCATTCGCCGGCGATGAAATGGGCTGTGCGTTGCAGGTCGGGGCGCGAAAGAGTCAAGGGCATGGCTTGGGGGCAATCAAAATAATGGAAAGAGGAGGCGATCAGCTCACGATACCCAGGTGCCATGGCACGAACTCGTGGTCGCCCAGGCCCAGCAGCTCGCTCTTGGTCGGCTCGCCCGAGGCATGCCACAGGATCTGCTCGAAAATGCGCTGACCCAGTTCGGGCACGGACAGCTCGCCGTCGATCACCACGCCGCAGTTGATGTCCATGTCTTCTTCCAGGCGGCGGAACATGGGGGTGTTGCTCGCCAGCTTGATCGTCGGCGCGGGCTTGCTGCCGAACATCGAGCCGCGCCCGGTGGTAAAGCAGATCAGCTGCGCGCCGCTGGCGATCTGCCCGGTCACGGCCACGGGGTCGTAGCCCGGCGAGTCCATGAAGACGAAGCCGGGCTCGGTGATGGGTTCGGCGTACTCGTAGACGGCGCGCAGCGGCGTGGTGCCGCCTTTCATCGCCGAGCCCAGCGATTTCTCGAAGATGTTGGCCAGGCCGCCGGCCTGGTTGCCGTGGCCCACCACGCCATTGAACTGCGCGTTCTGGCCGGCCGCATAGCGCTCCCACCAGGCCAGGCGATCGAGCAGCTTCTGGCCGATTTCCGGCGTCGCGGCGCGGCGCGTGAGCATGAATTCCACGCCGTGGATTTCCGGCGTCTCGGACAGGATGGCCGTGCCGCCGTGGCGCACCAGAATGTCCATCGCGGCGCCGAGCGCGGGGTTGGCGGTGATGCCCGAGAAGCCGTCGGAGCCGCCGCATTCGAGGCCGATCTTGAGGTGCGCGGCGCTGACGCGCGTGCGCTTTGCTGCATTCGCTTCGGGCAGCATTTCCTCGATGGCGCGGATGCCGGCCGCTATGGTCTGGCGCGTGCCGCCCACGTCCTGCATCACCAGGGTGCGCATCAGGCGACCGGCTTCCAGGCCTTGCGAATCGACCAGGGCTGCGACCTGGTTGCGCTCGCAGCCCAGGCCCACGATGAGCACGCCGGCCAGATTGGGGTGGCGCGCATAGCCCGCCAGCGTGCGGCGCAGCACGTCGAAATGTTCGCTGGGCGACGACATGCCGCAGCCGCTGGTCTGCGCGAAGGCGGCCACGCCGTCGACGTTGGGAAACGCGGCCAGGCGCTCGGGCGTGAAGTGCGCGGCGATGCGCGTGATCACCGTGGACGAGCAGTTCACCGACGACAGGATGCCGATGAAGTTGCGCGTGCCCACGCCGCCGCCGGGGCGCTCGAAGCCCATGAAAGTCGCGCGTTCGGCTTCCGGCACAAAGTCCACCGGGCGCACATCCTCGCAGAAGGCCGGATCGCGGTAGCTGTCGACCAGGGTGAGGTTGTGGCTGTGCACATAGTCGCCGGCCTGCAGGTCGCGCGAGGCCACGCCAATCATGGTGTCGTACTTCAGCACTTGCTCGCCGGCCGCGATGGCGCGTGCCGCGATCTTGTGGCCCGCGGGAATCTGCGCCCTGGCGCGCACGCCGAATTCGGCGATCACCTCGCCCAAGGCAATGACGGTCTTGGCGACGAGAACGTTGTCGTTCGGGTGCAGGCGAAGCAGGGAGCTGTGGTTCATGACAAATGGGGAAGCGGCAAGCGAAGGGGTAGAGGCCAGGTCCGATGAAGAAGGGCTTCAGCCCTTCGCCATCAGTTCCTTGAGGTTGAGCTTGCGTATCAGTTCGGTCTCTTGCTGGTAGACGGTCTGGATGTACTTCTGGTAGTCGGGGCCGTCCTGGTACATGACGGGCGCATCGATGCTTTCGGCCACCTTGCGGAATTCCTCGCTGTTGACGGCCGCGCGGAAGGCATCGCGCAGGCGCTTTTCGACGGCGGGCGGCAGGCCCTTGGGTGCACCGATGCCGTTGGGCGCTTCCACCACCACGTCGAAGCCCAGTTCCTTGAGCGTGGGCGTGTCCTTGAAGCGCGGCGTGCGCGCCTCGCCCCAGGTGGCCAGCAACTGCATCTTGCCGGCTTCGACATGCGGCGCCCAGGAGCTGCTGTCGGCCAGCAGATCGACCTGTCCGCCCAGCACGTCCTGCAGCGCCGCCGAGCCGCCCTTGTAGGCGATGGCGTTGAACTTCACGCCCGCGGCCTGTGCGAACTGCTCCATGCCCACGTGGGTGGCGCCGCCGATGCCGGCGTGCGCATAGGTGACGACGCCGGGCTGGGCCTTGGCCTTGGCCACCACGTCGCGCAGCGACTTGAAGGGCGAGCGTGCGGGCACGGCAATGCCGAAGGTCTGGCCCGAAGTCCGGGCGAGGTAGGTGAAGTCCTTGAGCGGGTCGAGCTGCACCGTGCCCAGTTGCGCAAAGCGCGTCACCGAGATCGGGATCTGGCCTATGGTGTAGCCGTCGGGACGGGCCGAGGACAAGGCCTTGGTGCCGATCATGCCGGAGGCGCCGGCGCGGTTTTCGAGCGCAATGGGCTGACCCAGTTCGCGCGCCGCGATCTGGCAAATGATGCGCATGGAGCGATCGGCCGTGCCGCCCGCGGGCCACGGACAGATGAAGGTGATGGGGCGCTCGGGGTACTCGGCGGCGAACACGCGCGCTGGCGCAGCGGTCAGGGCAGCGGCACTGAGGCCGCCAAGCACGATTTGGCGCCGTGCCATGGAACGGGGTGTCTTCATCGTTGTCTCCGATTGATTGTTGTTGGGTCAGCCCCGCGGATTATTCTGAAGATAATGATTGCATTCCAATGAAATAGCGGACTCTCTTCATAACTTCCAAGTTATGAAGTGAAAAGCCGTGCCTGCCGCCCATGAGCCAGATCGATCGCGTTCTTCGTTCCAACCTGAAGCTGCGCCACCTGCAATTGCTGGTGGCGCTGGACGAGTTCCGCCACCTCGGGCGGGTGTCGGAGTTTCTGTCCATCACGCAGCCCGCGGTGTCCAAGATGCTGGCGGAGATCGAGAAGATGTTCGCGTTGCAGCTGTTCGTGCGCTCCACGCGCGGCACCGAGCCTACGCCCAGCGGCGTCACCGTGGTGCGCTTTGCCCGTTCGGTGCTCGCCGACTACCAGCGCACGCGCGACGAGATCGATGCGACGGCCAGCGGCGGCGTCGGCCGGACCAGCGTGGGCGCGATGGTGGTGGCCCTGCCCAGCCTGCTGATGCCGGCCATCCTGCGGGTCAAGCAGCGATCTCCGCTGACCACGGTGATGGTGGAGGAGGGCGATCTCACGCGGCTGCTGCCCCGGCTGCGCGTGGGCGAGCTGGACTTGATCGTGGCTCGGCTGGAGCCCGGCTACGCGTCGCCGGACCTCGAGACCGAGTCGCTCTACGCCGAGCCCATGTGCATCGTGGTGAGTCCCGAGCACCCCCTGGCCGGGGCCGCCAGACCCAGCTGGACCATGCTCGCCGGCCTGCCCTGGGTCGTGCCTCCGCCATGGGCTTCCTCGCGTTCCAAGCTGGCCCAGATGTTCTACAAGCACCACCTGGTGCCGCCGGTGGACATCATCGAAACCTCGTCCTTTCTGGTCACGCTGTCGAGCATGCAGCAGCGGCCCGCGATCGGCTTTCTCGCGCGCAGCGTCGCGGAGCACTTCGAGCGCCAAGGACTGCTGTGCATCCTCAAGCTCAAGGTGCCGATCGAGCTGCCGCATGTGGGCATCATCACGCTGCGCGGGCGGGCGAAAACGCCGGCCAGTCAGCTGCTGGTGGACAGCTTGCGCGAAACGGCGGCGGCAGCTTAGTCCTGGGGGGCGTTCTCCGGCGGGCCGGTTTCAGTCACAACATTCGCAATGAGAATCAGTCCTGAATCGTTCCGGGAATGAGTGCTTGCAAGGCTGCCGGATGCTGGGGTTAAATGTGTCTGAATGCGTACGGCCTTTGCCATTTCGCGTGCGCATGGCCTGGAGTTGATCCAGGTCAATGACTGGGAGCTACCCCGGTCTTAGCATCCTGGTATCTCGCAATATCAGCTGCGACATGGTGCATGGAACGTCGCAGTGGAGCAGCCACTCGGCGGCGTGGCAACCATCTGCAGCGCTACAGGGGCTTGTCCAGGCCCCGGAAACGGTGGATCCATGTCTGATCGTCAGTTCCCATCGAGCGCCAAGCAGGAGTTGCGCAGCTTTGCGTTCCTGGCCATCGTGGTGGCGCCTGTCCTGGCCGTGGGCATCATCGCCGCCTACGGTTTTCTCGTCTGGTTTTATCAGATGTTTTCCGGTCCTCCGCATGTCTGAAGCAGCACATGCCAAGCCGGATGACATCCATATCGCCAGTCTGGTGGTCCATGTGATGCCGCAGGCGCTGTCCAGCGTGGAGCAAAGCCTGCGGGGCGTGGAGGATGCGCAGGTGCACGGCACCCATCCCGACGGCAAGCTGGTGGTGACCCTCGAAGGCCCCAGCGGCGGCGCCATCCTGGACAAGGTGGCGCAGATACAGCAGATAGATGGCGTACTCAACGTCTCTCTCGTCTATCAACACGCCGAGCCTCGGCACTTTCTGAACCAGGAGGTCGTCAATGACCAGCACTCGGCGTGATTTTGTTCGTCAATCCGCGGCCGCGGCCGCAGGGGCCGTGGCAGGGATTCCCATTCAGGCGATGTCCCAGCAGGTGGCAGGCAGCGCGAATGCCCAGCTGACCTGGTCCAAGGCACCTTGCCGTTTCTGCGGTACGGGCTGCGGCGTGATGGTGGCCGTCAAGGACAACCGCGTGGTGGCCACGCAAGGCGATGCCGAAGCCGAAGTGAACCGCGGTCTCAATTGCGTCAAGGGCTATTTCCTGTCCAAGATCATGTACGGCGAAGACCGTCTGACCAAGCCCATGCTGCGCATGAAGAACGGCAAGTACGCCAAGGACGGTGACTTCCAGCATGTGTCCTGGGACATGGCTTTCGACGTCATGGCCGAGCAGTTCAAGAAGGCGCTCAAGGACAAGGGCCCGACGGCCGTGGGCATGTTCGGCTCGGGCCAGTGGACGGTGTGGGAAGGCTATGCCGCCTCCAAGCTGTTCAAGGCGGGCTTTCGCTCGAACAACATCGACCCCAATGCACGCCATTGCATGGCGTCGGCGGTGACGGGTTTCATGCGCACTTTCGGCATGGACGAGCCCATGGGCTGCTATGACGACATCGAAGCCACCGATACCTTCGTGCTGTGGGGCTCGAACATGGCGGAGATGCACCCGGTGCTCTGGACCCGCGTGACGGACCGCCGCTTGAGCGCGCCCAACGTGAAGGTGGCCGTGCTGTCCACGTTCGAGCACCGCTCGTACGAACTGGCCGATCTGGAACTGACTTTCAAGCCCCAGAGCGACCTGGTGATCCTGAACTACATCGCCAACCACATCATCAAGACAGGACGGGTCAACAAGGACTTCGTCTCCAAGCACTGCAATTTCAAGATAGGTAATACCGACATCGGCTACGGATTGCGCCCCGAGCACCCGCTGCAGCAGGCGGCCAAGAACGCCGGCGATCCCAACGGTGCCAAGCCCGCGACGTTCGAGGAGTACGCCCAATTCGTCTCGACCTACACGCTGGAGCACACGGCGGAAATGACCGGCGTGCCGGCCAATCGCCTGCTGGCCTTGGCGGAGCTGTACGCGGACCCGAATCGCAAGGTCATGTCGTTCTGGACCATGGGTTTCAATCAGCACACCCGCGGCACCTGGGCCAACAATCTGGTCTACAACATCCATTTGTTGACCGGCAAGATCTCCACGCCGGGCAACAGCCCGTTCTCTCTGACGGGTCAGCCCTCGGCCTGCGGTACGGCGCGCGAGGTGGGTACTTTCTCGCACCGCCTGCCCGCGGACATGGTGGTCACCAACCCCGAGCACCGCAAGACCGCCGAGAAGCTGTGGAAGCTGCCCGAAGGCACCATTCCCGCAAAGCCGGGCTATCACGCCGTGCAGCAGAACCGCATGCTCAAGGACGGCAAGCTCAATGCCTACTGGGTGATGGTGAACAACAACATGCAGGCCGGCGCCAACCTGGCGCAGGAAGGTTATCCGGGCTATCGCAACCCCGAGAACTTCATCGTGGTGTCCGATGCCTACCCGACGGTGACCGCCGTGGCGGCCGATCTGATCCTGCCGACGGCCATGTGGGTGGAGAAGGAAGGCGCCTACGGCAATGCCGAGCGCCGCACCCACTTCTGGCACCAGCTGGTCAAGGCGCCGGACGAAGCACGCTCTGATCTGTGGCAGCTGATGGAGTTTTCCAAGCGCTTCAAGATCGAGGAAGTCTGGCCCGAGGAATTGCTGGCCAAGAGCCCCCAGCTGCGGGGCAAGACCTTGTTCGATGTGCTGTACCGCAACGGCCAGGTCGACAAGTTCCCGGCATCGCAGACCGACCCCGCCTACGAGAATGACGAAGCCAAGCACTTCGGCTTCTATGTGCAAAAAGGCCTGTTCGAAGAGTACGCCGCTTTTGGTCGGGGGCACGGCCACGACCTGGCGCCGTTCGACGAGTACCACAAGGTGCGCGGCCTGCGCTGGCCCGTGGTCAACGGCAAGGAAACGCGCTGGCGCTACCGCGAAGGCACGGACCCGTACGTGAAGGCGGGCACGGGCTTTCAGTTCTACGGCCACAGCGACGGCAAGGCCGTGGTCTTTGCGCTGCCCTATGAGCCGCCGGCGGAAGCCCCTGACAAGGAGTTTCCGTTCTGGCTGTCCACGGGCCGTGTGCTGGAGCACTGGCACTCGGGGTCCATGACCCGGCGCGTGCCAGAGCTGCACCGCGCCGTGCCGCATGCGCTGTGCTACATGCACCCTGAAGACGCGAAGGCTCTGGGTCTGCGCCGTGGCAGCGAAGTGGAGATTGCCTCGCGGCGTGGCGCGATGCGCTCGCGGGTGGAAACCCGGGGCCGCAACAAACCGCCCCGCGGTCTGGTCTATGTGCCCTGGTTCGATGCGAGCCAACTGATCAACAAGGTCACGCTGGATGCCACCGATCCGATTTCATTGCAGACGGACTTCAAGAAGTGCGCAGTGAAACTGACCAAGGTCTAGCCATAGGAGTGTGGATCATGCAATTCATTCGTACTTTGGGCCTGTTGCTGCTGCTCGGCGTGGGTGCCGCGTCGGCACAACCGGTGAGCCAGCATTTCTATGACAAGGCCCGCGGCCCCACGCCTATCCTGGAGTCCGCCAAGCCTCCGGTGCTGGGCAATGCCATCAACGACGACGTGCGCCGCACGCGCAACTACGCGATGCAGCCGCCCATCATTCCGCACCGGGTCGACGGCTACCAGGTGGACAAGAATTTCAACAAATGCCTGGATTGCCATGCACGCAGCAAGGCGGAAATCTACCAGGCCGTGCCGGTGTCGATCACGCACTACATGACCCGCGATGGGGACATGCTGGCGCAGGTCTCGACGCGGCGGTATTTCTGCATGCAGTGCCATGTGAGCCAGGAGCCGGTGCGGCCCCTGGTCAACAACACCTTCATGGACGTGGACGCGCTGATGCTCCAGTCCGCGCGCAACTCCTCGCCTGGCAATGGCAAGCCACAGAAGAAAAACTGACGCGGCCCGTTGCTGCAAAAGGTTCGCACCATGATGACTCTTCTCAAGCGCTACTGGGCGGTGATCCGCCGCCCCAGCGTGCACTTCAGCCTGGGCTTTCTGACCATAGGCGGCTTCATTGGCGGCATTCTTTTCTGGGGTGCCTTCAATACGGCCATGGAGCTCACCAACACCGAGAAGTTCTGCACGGGTTGCCATGAAATGCGCGACAACGTGTTTGCCGAACTGCAAAGCACCATCCACTACACCAACCGCTCGGGCGTGCGTGCCGTGTGTTCGGACTGCCATGTGCCGCACAACTGGACCGACAAGATCGCCCGCAAGATGCAGGCGTCGAAGGAAGTCTGGGGGAAGATCTTCGGCACCATCAGCACGCCGGAAAAATTCCAGGCCAAGCGCCTGGAACTGGCCCAGCATGAATGGTCGCGGCTGAAGGCCAACGACTCGCTGGAATGCCGCAATTGCCACAACTACGACTCCATGGACTTCACGCGCCAGAGCCTGCGGGCGCAGAACATGCATGCGACTTATCTGGCGAACAAGGAAAAGACCTGCATCGACTGCCACAAGGGCATTGCCCACAGGCTGCCGCATATCCCGCCGGGGCAGGGCCCCAGTGACAGTCCGGGCCAGATGGTGCCCGCGCCCGTGGCGTCCGCGGCTGGCAAGCAATAACTGCATGGGAGGCGTCGCTTTTTCTTCTCTCCATCTTGCGGTTTCCGGCTGGGGCTGTGTGCGCAACGGCCGCGTGCTGTTTCGCCAGCTTGCGTTTGAACTGGCTTCAGGCCAGGCCTTGGTCCTCAAGGGACGCAATGGCGCGGGCAAGAGCACGCTGCTGCGCAGCCTGGCTGGATTGTTGCCGTGGCGTGCCGGGGCGCTTTCCTGGGGCGGCCAGTCCGTGCGCACCAGCGACGCTGCGTACCAGCAGCAACTGGCCTATCTGGGACACCAGGCGGGCATGTCGGATGCCTTGACGGGGCTGGAGAACCTGCAGTTCGCGCTGGCCATGGGCGGCATTGCCTGGAACCCCGCGCAGGCGGCGCCGGTCTTGCGCGCCTTGGCCTTGAACGAAGTGGCGTCACGCCCGCTGGGACGCCTGTCGCAAGGACAGCGGCGGCGCCTGGGGCTGGCCAGGGTGGTGTTGAGCGAACGCCCGGTCTGGCTGCTCGATGAGCCCGACAGCTCCCTGGATGACGCAGGCGGCGCGTGTCTGGGACAGGTCCTGACCGCGCATCTGGCCGCGGGCGGGATGGCTGTCGTGGCCACCCACCATGGCCTGGCGCTGCCACAGGCCCTCACGCGCACGCTGGATTTGTCGGCGCCGCGGGAGACGACATGCTGAAGGCCGTGTGCCTGCGTGAAATACGGCTGGCGGCGCGGCGGCCCGCGGATGCGCTCAGCGGACTGGTGTTCTTCGTCATGGTCGGCAGCCTGTTTCCACTGGCCTTGGGGCCGGACTCGGCCTTGCTGCGGCAGATCGCTCCGGGGGTGATGTGGGTGGCGGCCCTGCTGGCCGTGCTGCTGGGCCAGCACCGGCTGTTTGAAAGCGACTGGGCCGACGGCTCCCTGGAGCAGTGGGTGCTGGCGCAGGCCGCCTTGCCGCTGCTGGTGGGCATCAAAGTCGCGGCCCAGTGGCTGATCGCCGTGCTGCCGCTGCTGATTGCCGCGCCGCTGCTGGGCTGGCAGTATGGGATGGACAACGCGAGCATTGCGGTCTTGCTCGCGGCCCTGGCCCTGGGTACGCCCAGCCTCAGCCTGCTGGCGGCGCTGGGCGCGGCCTTGACCCTGGGCTTGCGCGGCCAGCTGCTGCTGACCCTGGTGGTGCTGCCGCTGAGCATTCCGATTCTGATTTTTGGCAGCCATGCGGTGACCCAGGCGCAGCTGGGTCTGGCTGCGGAGCCGGCCCTGAGTCTGCTGGGCGCCTGTCTGTGCCTGGCGCTGCTCGTGACCCCTTGGGCCATTGCGCAGGCCTTGCGCCTGGCGCTGGAATGATATGAACAAGCCCTTGACCGATTTTTCACGCGCATTGCGCTGGCGCCAGCTCGCTTCCCCGCCGGTCTTCTACCAATGGGCGGGCCGGGTCTGGCCCTGGCTGGCCGGTCTGGCCTTGCTGCTGGCCGCCGCCGGCCTGTGGGTGGGCTTCGTGCTCGCGCCTACCGATCACCAGCAGGGCGAGGTCTACCGCATCATCTTCCTGCATGTGCCCGCGGCCTGGATGTCGATGTTCATCTACCTGGTGGCCGCCTTGCATGCCGGCCTGGGCCTGGTCTACAAGACCCGGCTGTCGCCCTTGCTGGCGCGCGCGCTGGCGCCCACGGGCGCGGTCTTCACGGTGATTGCACTGTGGACGGGCGCGGCCTGGGGCAAGCCGACCTGGGGCGCGTGGTGGGTCTGGGATGCGCGGCTGACATCCGAGCTGATCTTGCTGTTCCTGTACCTGGGCTATCTGGGCGTGGTGTCGGCCATTGAGGACAGCCAGCGCGCCGACAGCGCCGGCGCCATCGTGCTGCTGGCCGGCGTGGTGAATATTCCCATCATCTATTTCTCCGTGCAGTGGTGGAGCACCTTGCACCAGGGGGCGACGATCCGCTGGGATGCCGCGCCCAGCATGACCCACAGCATGCTGGCGGGCATGCTGCTGATGGCCTTGGCCTGCTGGGCCTACAGCCTGGCCGTGGCCTTGGTGCGTACGCGCTGCCTGATCCTGGAGCGCGCGCAAGAGGAGCGTCTGTAATGCAAAACCATGCTTTTTTCATCGCCCTGGCCTACGGGTTGGGGGCCTTGGCGCTGGTCGCCGAAATGCTGTGGCTGTGGCGGCGCAGCCGCAGCGCGCAGGCCCGTGCGCAAGAGGGGGGCCGGCCATGAAGCCGCGTCAACGGCGTTTGCTGTGGGTGCTGGCGGGCGTGGTGCTGTGTGCCACGGCCATCATGCTGACCTTGCGGGCGCTGAATGCCAATGTGATGTTTTTCTACAGCCCCAGCCAGGTCCATGCGGGCGAGGCGCCGCAGGGCGCGGCTTTTCGCCTGGGCGGGCTGGTGGAGGCGGGCTCGGTGCAGCGCAGTGCCGAAGGGGTGCAGGTGCGGTTCATGGTGACCGACCAGGTGCAGCGCGTGGCCGTGCACTACCAGGGCTTGCTGCCCGACCTGTTTCGCGAAGGCAAGGGCGTGGTGGTGGCGGGCAAGCTGCAGTCGCCGGGCGTTTTCCGCGCCACGGAAGTCCTGGCCAAACACGATGAGAACTACATGCCTCCGGAGGCCGCGAAGGCACTCGAAGACGCAAAGGCCAAGCCATGATTGCTGAACTGGGCGTTTTTTCCATGGTGCTGTCGCTGATCGTGGCGGTGGTGCTGGCCTGTCTGCCCCTGGCCGGCGCGCACTGGGGCATACGCAGCTGGGTGGCGCTGGCGCGGCCGGCGGCGGCGCTGCACTGCCTGCTGTCCCTGCTGTCCATTGCCTTGCTGACCTGGTGCTTCTGGGCCGGGGATTTCTCGGTGCTGTATGTGGCGGCGAACTCGCACAGCGAGTTGCCCATGGTCTACAAGCTCACGGCCGTCTGGGGCGGGCATGAAGGCTCGATGCTGCTGTGGCAGGTGATGCTGTCGTGCTGGACCCTGGCCGTGGCCTGGCGCAGCCGCGCCTTGCCGCCGGCCTTCGTGGCGCGCGTGCTGGCGGTGATGGGCTGGATCAGCGTGGGCCTGCTGCTGTTCCTGCTGTTTCTGTCCAACCCGTTTCTGCGCCTGGTGCCCGCGGCCCTGGAAGGCAAGGACCTCAACCCCTTGCTGCAGGATCCGGGCATGGTGTTCCACCCGCCGCTGCTGTACATGGGCTATGTGGGCTTTGTCGTGCCGTTTGCGTTTGCGCTGGCGGCGCTGATTTCGGGCGAGCTGGGCGCCGCCTGGGCGCGCTGGTCGCGCTCCTGGACGCTGGCCGCCTGGGGCTTTCTGACCCTGGGCATTCTGCTGGGCAGCGCCTGGGCCTATTACGTCCTGGGCTGGGGCGGCTGGTGGTTCTGGGACCCGGTGGAGAACGCGTCCTTCATGCCCTGGCTGCTGGGCACGGCGCTGCTGCATTCGCTGATCGTGACCGACCAGCGCGGGGCGTTTCGCAGCTGGTCGGCGCTGCTGGCCATCTGCGCGTTCTCGCTGTGCCTGCTGGGCACGTTCCTGGTGCGCTCGGGCGTGCTGACGTCGGTGCACGCGTTCGCGGTCGACCCGGGACGCGGGCTGTTCATTCTGTGCTTCATCGTCGCCGTGGTGGGCACTTCGCTGTGGCTGTTCGCCTGGCGCGCTCAAACGCTGGGCCAGGGCGGCGGGCAGTTCTCGGCGCTGTCGCGCGAAACCCTGCTGCTGGTCAACAACGTGCTGTTCAGCGCCGCCGCGCTGGCGGTGCTGATAGGCACGCTGTACCCGCTGGCGCTGGATGTGCTGCGCAGCGAGAAGATTTCGGTCGGACCGCCTTATTTCAAGGCCGTGTTCCTGCCGCTGGTGCTGCCCGCCGTGGCCTTGATGGGGCTGGGCGCGGTGGCGCGCTGGAAGCACAGTCCGGCGGTCGAGATCTGGCGCCGCCTGCGCGCCGCGCTCGCCTGGACGGTGGTCTGCGTCGTGGTGCTGGTGCTGTCCAACGGCGCTCTGGGCCCAAGGATTTCACCGGCGACCCTGTTGGGCATGGCGCTGGGTCTGTGGTGCATCTTCAGCACCCTGGCCCATGCCTGGCAACGCCTGGCGCCGGGCTGGCGCCAAGGCCAGGGCTGGCAGCGCCTGTCGCGCCAGCCGTGGGGCTGGTGGGGCATGTTGAGCGCGCATGCCGGGGTGGGGATTTTCGTCGTGGCCGTGAGCCTGGCCGATGGGCTGGAGAGCAAGCACGAGACCAGCGTGAGCCAGGGCGAGACGGTGGAGCTTGCAGGCTATCAATTTCGCTTCGACAGCCTGGCGCCCGTGGAAGGACCGAACTACGACGCGCAGCGCGCGCAGTTCAGCGTGCGCCATGGCGACCAGGAGTGGCTGATGTTCCCCGAAAAGCGCCTGTACCGCGCGCAGACCATGGGGCTGAGCCAGGCGGCCATTGACAGCGGCTGGACGCGCGATGTGTTTGTCGCGCTCGGCGACCCGCTGGATGAAAAAGGGCTGACCTGGACGGTGCGCCTGCAGATCAAGCCCTTCATGGACTGGATCTGGCTGGGCACCTTGATGATGGCCTTGGGCGCGGGCCTGAGCCTGCTGGACCGGCGTTTTCGCGTGGCCAGCCAGCGTGCCGCCAAGCCGGCCCCATCGCCTGTTCTGGAAAGTGCCGCCTGATGCGTTTTGTCCTGCCACTGGCGATTTTTCTCGGTCTGGCCGTCATGCTGGGCCTGGGATTGCAGCGCGACCCGCGCGCCCTGGAAACCGCGCTGCTCAACCAGCCCGTGCCGGCGATCGCGCGCCCTTTGCTCGAAGACCCGCAGCGGCAGTTCGATCTGGAGGCCTTGAAGGGCAAGGTCTGGCTGCTCAATGTCTGGGCCTCGTGGTGCGCGCCCTGCCGCCAGGAGCTGCCCCTGCTGGCGGCGTTTTCGCGCCAGGACCATATCCCGGTCTATGGCCTGAACTACAAGGACCAGCCGGAAAAGGCCAAGGCCTTGCTGCGCATCGCTGGCAACCCCTATGTGGCTTCCGCTGTCGATGCCGACGGACGCGTGGGCATGGACTTCGGCATTCAGGGCGTGCCCGAGACTTTTGTCATCGATGCGCAGGGGCGTGTGCGCTACCGCCATCTGGGGCCGGTGACGGCCGAGGTCTGGCGGGACAAGCTGCTGCCCGTCGTGAGGGCTGTGCAATGAAGATCCGCCAATGCATGCTGCTGCTTGCCTGGGCCACCCTGGCGCTGCAGGCCCAGGCCGCCGACAGCCTGGAGTCGCGCGAAGGCGCACTGGCCGCGAAGCTGCGCTGCGTGGTCTGCCAGAACCAGACCGTGGCCGAATCGCAGGCGCCCATCGCCAAGGACATGCGCCACGAGATCCGGGCGCAATTGGCCCAGGGCCGCAGCGATGACGAAGTGGTGGCCTTCTTCGAGCAGCGCTATGGCAGCTTCGTGCGCTACACACCGCCGTGGCGGGCTTCGACCTGGCTGCTGTGGTGCGGGCCTTTTCTGGCCGTACTGGCCGGCTTTGTGCTGCTGCGAAAAACCCTGAAACAACGCGCGTCCAGCCCCGCGCCCCTGACGCCGGCCGAGCGCGCGCGCGCCAAGGACTGGCTGGATCAGGCAGATGAGGAGAACCGTCCATGACCCCCATGCATTGGCTTTGGCTGGGCGCGCTGGCGCTGATTGTGCTGAGCCTCGCCGTGCTGCTGCCGCCGCTGCTGAGCGACCAGGCGGCTGCCAGCGAAAGCCGCAATGACGCCGTGCTCAGACGCCTGTACCAGGCGCAATGGGACGAGCTGGCGCGCGAGCACCAAGCCGGTCATCTGAGCGCGCCCGATCGTGCCCAGGCCGAAGACGAATTGCAACGCCGCCTGCTCGCGGAACTGGAAAGCCGGCCCGCGCAAAAGCGCTGGCGGCACTGGCCCTGGCTGCCGCGTGCCAGCGCCCTCGGCGTGGCGGTGCTGCTGCCGGTGGCGGCGTTTGCGCTGTACCTGCAGACAGGCAACCCCGAGGCGGCCGCGCGCTTGGCGCAGGCCGATGACGTGGGCCATGGCGCGGCCGATGCGCAGGTCGAAGCCATGGTCGAGGGACTGGCCCAGCGCCTGCGCGCCGAGCCGGAGAATGTGCAGGGCTGGGTGATGCTGGCGCGCTCGTATGAGACGCTGGAGCGCTTCGCCGATGCGGGGCAGGCCTATTCCCAGGCCCTGCTCGCCGCGCGGCGCGTCCAGCTCGATGCCAGCGTGCAAGCCCAGCTGCTGGCGGACCAGGCGGACGCCCTGGGCTCGGCGCAGGGCGGGGATTTGCAAGGCCCGGCGGGCGAAGCCATTGCCGAAGCCCTGCGCCTGGACCCGCACCAGCACAAGGCCCTGGCCCTGGCCGGCAGCGCCGCCGTGCGCCAGGGCGACTTCGCGCTGGCCGCGACCCATTGGCGCGCGCTGCTGGCCCAGCTGGAGCCGGGCTCCGACATCGCCTTGCGCGTGCAGGATGACTTGCTGAAGCTGGAGACGCTGGATGCGCCCCCGGCAAGGCCCCCGGCCGCCGTGGCCACCAACCACCTGTCGGGCGAGATCCTCTGGCCGGCGTCCGTGCAGGCCATGGCTTTGCCGCCCGAGGCCAAAGTGTTTGTGATCGTGCGCGCCCCGGGCCAGGCACAGCCCGTGGCCGTGCTGCGCCTGCCCGCCAAGGGGCTGCCGACCCGGTTCACGCTGGACGCTGCCCACCTGCTGAACCCGGCCGTGGCCTTGACGGATTTCGCTGCGCTGCAGGTGTCTGCTCGCCTGTCGCCCAGTGGCGCGGCGCTGCCCACGCCGCAGGATGTGCGCAGCAACGTCCTGAGCGCCAAGCCTGGGGCTGGCCAGCTGCGGCTGGAGATGGGCGGCAGCTGAGCCAGAAATGAAAAGGCACCCCTTGGGGTGCCTAGTAAATGCGCGTTGAAAAGCTCAGCCCTGGGCTTGCAGCAACTGCTCCAGCGCCGTGGCCACCGCGAGCAGCTCGCGGTCGCCGTTGCGCTTGCCCACCAGCATCAGGCCCACGGGCATTGCGCCGGCCTGGCGCGGCAAGGGCAGGGACACGGCGGGCAGGTCGTAGAAGTTGAACACCGAAGGGTTGCGCAGCACCAGCATGTTGGTGCGGTGGAACGTATCCTCGTCATCCAGGCTGGCAATCGACGGCGCAACCACCGGCACCGTGGGCAGGGCCAGGATGTCGAAGTCGGCGATGGCCGCATCCAGCTGGGGCTGCAGTTGCGCACGCGCCTGCTGCACGGCCACGTAGTGTGGGGCGGCAATCGTTTCGCCGCGGCGAAGACGCGACAGCACCAGCGCATCCAACTCGTTTTCCTTGCCCGCGGCCAGCAGCGCGCCGTGGACATGCGCGGCCTCGGCGGCGATCAGCGTGCCTTTTTCCTGGAGGCGGAAAGGCGCGCTCAGCAGATCGTCCAGCGCCGCATCGCTGACGCGCGCCTGGGCGCTCTGCAGCGCGGCGACGGCCTGCTCGAAGGCCGCCAGCACCTGCTCGTCCACTTGCGTGAACAGCAGGCCACGCGGCACGCCAATGCGCAGTCCGGCCACCGCGCGCTGGGCCAGCGGTTGCCAGGTCTGGCCCGACAGCACGGCGTCGGTCTGGGCGCAGTCGAGCACATCCTTGGCCAGGGGGCCCACGGTGTCGAGGGAGAAGGACAGCGGGAAAGCGCCTTCGCGGCTCACGCGGGCCTGGGTCGGCTTGAAGCCGGTCACGCCATTGAAGGCCGAAGGGATGCGGATGGAGCCACCGGTGTCGGAGCCGATGGCGATCTCGCACATGCCGCGCGCCACGGCCACGCCGGCGCCGGCCGACGAGCCTCCGGGAATGCGCGTGACGTCCTGGGCATTGCCTGGCGTGCCGTAGTGGGGATTGATGCCTATGCCCGAGAAGGCGAACTCGGTCATGTTGGTCTTGCCGATGAGGATGGCGCCCGCGGCACGCAGGCGCTGAACGATCACGGCGTCTTTTTCGGCGGGCGGCGCATCGCGCAACACCTTGGAGCCGGCCGTGGTGGCTTCGCCGGCCACGTCGAACAAGTCCTTGATGGAGACGATGCGGCCGTCCAGCGGGCCCAGGGTGATGCCGGCCGCAGCCCGGGCATCCGCCGCTGCCGCTGCCGCCAGCGCCGAGGCGGTGTAGACCTGGGTGAAGATGCGTGCGCCTTCAGCGCCGGAATCGGCGATGGCGCGCAAGGCCTTGTCGGTACGTTCTGTGGAAGTCATGTGCATGGACTGAGACTCTATCAGGCGATTTCGGGCAGTACTTCGACTTCGTAGCGGTGGCGCAGGGAACGGCCCAGAACGGGGTCGTGCAGCTCCATCTCGAAGACGCTGGAAGGACGGATGCCGCCGATGGCGCCCACGGTGCCGCAGGTCATGACGTTGCCTTCAGCGAAGGCGGCCGTACCCGTGGAGGCCAGATAGCCGGCGATCAGGTTCTCGGGCGTGCGCAGCGTGGCCATGGGGCCGTCCTGGTAGGCCTTGCGCTCGCCGTCCTCGACGATCCAGGAGCGCAGCACCAGCGCGTCTATGTGTTCGGCCACATCGGCGTACAGCCAGGCGTCCTTGGCCGCGGGCTTGGCGCAGACCTGCTTGGACAGCGCCACGCTGTGCGCTTCGAGCTTGCGGTCGGTGTGGTCCGAGGCAATGCTCAGGCACAACTGGCCATCGGCCTGGAAGACCAGGGCTTCGATTTCGCCGGAGGAGTGGGGGCCGACGACCTGGATCACGGCTTCCTGGGTGAACTGGTTCTGGCCGATGCGGTAGTACAGCGGCACGCTGGAGGGCCGCGGAACGCCCAGCTCCGCCAGCTCTTCGATGTGGTGCTCGATGGCAGCCAGGTCGCGCCCGGCCCAGCCGGCCACGATCAAGTGGTTCAACGCAACGTCCACGCTGCGTGTCTGGCCCTTGGATTCGATGTTGAAGGTAGCTTTCATTGTCTGCTTTCGTATGTAAAGGTGTCAGTGAGGCGTGGCGCTGCGCGCCAGCCACAGCCCTCGCAACTGGCGTGGCCCAGCAAGGGGCACCGAGCAAGGGCCGCCCCGCAGC
Organism: Acidovorax bellezanensis; assembly: GCF_025421555.1. Lineage (NCBI taxonomy): Bacteria > Pseudomonadati > Pseudomonadota > Betaproteobacteria > Burkholderiales > Comamonadaceae > Acidovorax > Acidovorax bellezanensis. Next base: position 257,679 of record NZ_JAODYH010000003.1, on the reverse strand, counting down.
GACGGTGCCGTCCCCCTCGAGAGTGGGAAGCGGGGGCCGCCTAGGCCGAAGGCGCTCAGGGGGTGTTTTCTAGTTCACCCGAAGGTGTTCGGCATCCACATGGCGATGCCAGGGAATATGGCCAGCAGCAGCAACATCAGGGCCATGGCGGCCACGAAGGGCAGGGAGCCGATGATCACGGCGTTCATGGAGCCGGACTTGCGCAGGCTCTGGACGACGAACAGGTTCATGCCGACCGGCGGAGTGATCAGCGCGGCTTCGACCAGGATGATGATCATGATGCCCAGCCAGACCGGATCGAAGCCCAGGCCGATCATCACGGGCGCGACGATGGGAATGGTCGTGATCATCATGGACAGGGTCTCCATGAAGCAGCCCAGCACCAGGTAGAAGACCACCAGCACCAGCAGCATCATGGAAGGCGACAGGCCCAGGCCACCGATGAAGTCGGTGATGGCATTGGTCAGGCCGGTCGCGGACATCACGAAGTTCAGGAAGCTGGCCGCGATCACGATCAGCATGATCATGGCGGTGGAGCGCATGGTGCCTTCGATGGCTTCGCGCAGCATGTTCCAGGTCAGGCGGCGGTAGAACGCAGCCAGCACCAGGGCGCCGAACACGCCCAGGGCCGCGGCCTCGGTGGGTGTGGCCAGGCCGGCATAGATCGAGCCCACCACCAGGAAGAAGATGCCCAGCGGCGGCAGCAGGTTCACCAGGCTGCGCATGCGCTCGCCCCAGGAGGCGTGGATCTTCTTGCCGCCCCATTGCGGCTTGATCATGCAGGCGATGATGATGGTGAGAATGAACAGGCCGGCCAGCATGAAGCCGGGAATGATGCCGGCGAGGTAGAGCTTGGGCACCGACGAATTGGTCAGCACGCCGTAGAGCACCAGATTGATCGAGGGCGGAATCAGAATCCCCAGCGTGCCGCCCGCGGCCAGACTGCCCAGGAACAGCGACTCGTTGTAGCCGTGCTTCTTGATCTGGGGAATGGCCACGGTGCCCACGGTCGCGGATGTCGCCACGCTGGAGCCGGAAGTGGCCGAGAACAGCGTCGAGGCGCCGATGTTGGCGTGCATCAGGCCGCCTGGCAGCCAGGACAACCACAGGCTCATCGACTGGTACATCTTCTCGGCCAGACCGGCGCGCAGCAGGATCTCGCCGAGCATGATGAACAGCGGAATGGCCACCAGCAGGAATTCGTTGTTGGCGCTCCAGGAAATCTCGCCCAGCGCACGCGACAAGGGCAGCATGGAGAACATGGGGTCCAGGGTCAGGCCCAGAACACCGAGCGCGGCGCCGACGGGAATACTCAGCCCGATCAGCACCATCAAGAGGGTCAATGCGGTGGCGATCATGCGACTACCTTTTCTCGTTCAGACTGGATCAAACGCTCGCCATTGGCGGCTTCTTCCTCGGCTTCTTCCTGCGCCGAGCGCACGCCGCACAGGTCTTGCAGCGCGGTGAGGTCGCCCGTCACCAGCAGATAGGAGGAACGCACCAGCATCAGCGTCATCACGATGCACATCCACAGCAGACCGAGGAACCACAGGCCCTGGGGAATCCACAGCGGCGTGGCCATCGTCGAGTTGGCGGCGGAGTCTTGAATCCAGGACGCGGACAGCACGTCCTTGGCATACCAGGTCAGGAAGACCATGAACACGCCCAGGGCCACCACGGAGAGCCAGTCGAGCAAGGCCGCGACTTTCACCGGCAGCAGCTGGTAGAGCACGTCCACGCGCACGTTGGCGCGCTGCAAGGTGGCAAAGGCCAGGGCCCAGCTGGTGCTGATGGCGAAGGCGAAGCTCGAGAGCTCGTCCGCGCCACCGGTGTTGAAACCCCAGAATTTGCGGGCAATGACGTCAAAGCAAATCAGCAAGACGCTGGCGATGATGAGAGCGCCTGCTGCCCAGACCGCGTACTGCGAAAGTACGTTGGCATAGTGCAGCGGAGCCCATGTTTTTTTGGCGGCGGAGTTCATGACTCTGTCCTTTTAAAAATTGGCGGACGCGCCGCCAAATCCCTGACCCAGCAGCGAGCAGCTGCTTACTTCTTGGCCGTCATGCCGACGACCTTGCCCACGGTGGCATTGAAGTCGGAGACGCATTGCGCGTTGCAGCGAGCGGCCCACTTGGGCAGCACGGAGTCGGCCAGCAGCTTCTTGAGCAGGGCGTGGTCGGCTTCGGTGGGCTTGACCAGAACCATCTTGCCCTTCACCGGCTGCGTGCAGGCGGCGGCGCCGGTGTTGCAGTCATAGCCTTCCTGGGTCTGCTTGCCAGCGGCCACCCAGATGTCGTTGACCAGGGTCTTGAACTGTGTGGTGATCAGCTGTTGCACGCCGGGGTTGAGCTTGTCCCATGCCTTCTTGTTGACGGCGTGGATCTGCTGGTTCCAGTTGATGGGCAGGGCGTACAGGTGGGTCGACACTTCGTACCACTTGGCCGAGTAGCCGGACAGCGAGCCGGTGATGGCGCAATCGACCACCTTGTTCTGCATCGCGGGAACGACTTCGCCGAAAGCCATGGTCACGCTGGAGCCGCCCAGGGCTTCCACGAACTCGGCTTGCGTGCGGCTGGAGGTGCGTACCTTCTTGCCCTTGATGGACGTCAGATCCTTGATCTCCGCATTGCAGAACAGCACCTGGGCCGGGTAGGTGGACATGCCCAGCACCTTGATGCCCGAGTTGCCGTAGAACTTCTCATAGGCGGGCTGGAAGGATTCCGTCACAGCGCGGGCGGTCGTCACGTCGGGCGCGAGGCCGGCGAGGTCGATGGCTTCGTTGATGGGGTTGTCGGCGGCGAAGTAGGCCAGCGTCGACGTACCGAATTCGATGACGCCGGAGCTCATCAGGCGGATCAGCTCAGGGCCTTTGAGGCCCATTTCGTTGAAACCCTTGATGTCGGCCGTGACCTTGCCGCCCGACGCCGCGGGGATGGTCTTCGTCCAGAACGGCTTTTCAAACTCGTTGTACAGGCTCAGGTTGCTCAAGCCGCCCACCACCTTGAGTTGTGTCGCAGGCAATGGCTGAGCCTGTGCTGTGGAGACGAATGCTGCTGCAGCCAAGGCCACGATGGGAAGTACACGTTGCATGATGAAGTCCTAGCAGAAGAAAGGGCGGGAAAGTTCAGCGTGGTGCATCGCTGCACCAAACTGGCGATATAGTGAAATTTCAGTAAAACTTTAAGTGCATAGCCACAGGAAGGAGTCTGGGGTTTTCCCTGGATTCCTGAAAATAAAGTGAAATTTCACATGGTTGTCGATAACATCATGCGAAAAGCGTGCCAAATCAGCGTCGTGGTGCTGGGCACCGGGTGAAATGAAAGAAAAGTACCGTGGAGACTGTTGTGAAGCCTCGAGAAGTTGGAAGTCAAGAACCGGTGGCCCTCTCGCAAAACGAGCAGGCCTATGCGCTGCTGCATGATCTGTTGACCACGCTGGCCTACAAGCCCGGCGAGTACCTCAATACCGCGAGCCTGATGGAAGACCTGGCCATGGGGCGCACGCCCATCAACCATGCGCTGCACCGTCTGAACACCGAAGGTCTGGTGCAGATCATTCCGCGCAAGGGCGTGGTGGTGTCGCCGCTGTCCATCGACGATGCGTTGCACATGATAGAAGTGCGCCTGGCCAATGAAACCCTGTGCGCCCGACTCGCCGCCAAGCACATCACGCCCGAGGAGATTGCGCAGCTGCGCTCCGTGGCGTTCGCCTTCAACCAGGCGGTGGCCAACCGCAAGGTGCCGGAGATGATGCAGATGGACAGGACTTTCCACGAAGTGATCGCCAACGCCTCGCGCAATCCGGTGCTGGTCGATGTGCTGCGGGTGCTGCATGGCAAGTCACAGCGCTTCTGGGCGATCTCGCTGTCCACCCATGGCCATGTGCCGGAAGTCCAGGACGAGCACGAGCAAATCCTCGAAGCCCTGGCCGCAGGCGATGCCGACGCGGCCGAGCAATGCGTCAAGGCCCATGTGCTGTCGTTCAGGGATGCGCTGCTGAGCCGAGATCGGCTGTAGACCGGCTGGCTGGCGCTGCAGGCCCGCTCTCGGAGAGCGCGCTCGCGGACCGGCCGCAGCCCGCAGGACTTTCCCAGCGTTTCCGCAGGACTTTGCAAGATCGTTGTATCAAGTGCAATTGATTGAATACAATTGAGAATGATTCTCAGTAATCTTGCTGAAAGTTCTACGGAAATAACGAGCAATGGCCGGCGCGCAACCTCACTCCTCTTCGCATTTACACACGCTTTATAGCGACCACCACGGGTGGCTGGTGCACTGGTTGCACAGGAGGGTGCATTGCGTGCAGGAGGCGGCGGACCTGGCGCAGGACACGTTCGTGCGCCTGCTCAAGCAGTGCCCGGCAGAGCTGCAGGAGCCCCGGGCCTTCCTGGCCACCGTGGCACGCAGCGTGCTGATCGACCACTGCCGGCGCATGTCGCTGGAGCGTGCCTATCTGCAGACCCTGATGCTGATGCCTGAGCCGGTGAGCCCGTCGCCCGAGGAAAGGGCCGTCGTGCTGCAGGCGCTGGAGCAGATCGATCGCATGCTGGACGGTCTGGGCGCGCGTGCGCGCAGCGCCTTCTTGCTGGCCCAGCTCGATGGACTGACGTACAAGGAAATTGCCCAGCGTCTGGGCGTGTCCTTGAGCTCGGTCGAGAAATACATGGCAGCCGCCTTGACCCATTGCTACCGCATCGTCTACCAGGACGCCGCGGCATGAGCGCTGCGGCCCGGGGTGCGGCAGCGGAGCCTTCGCCGGCGGTGGTGCAGCAGGCCATTGCCTGGCTGGTGCGTCTGCAGTCGGGCAGTGCTTCGCCCGCTGGCTGGGATGAGTGCCGCCGCTGGCGCGAGGCCGCGCCCGAGCACGCCCTGGCCTGGGAACGGCTGCAAGGCATACAAGGCCGGTTTGCCAGCATGCCGCCCATGCCTTCGTCCCTGGCGCAGCGCACCCTGGATGTGGCCCGCAAGGATGTAGGGCGGCGCAAGGCCATGCTGGCTGTGGCACTCGGCGTGGGCGGCACGGCGCTGCTGGTGCGCCAGCCCTGGTCGGACAGCGCCTTGCTGGCCGATTTGCGTACCGGTGTGGGCGAGATACGCAGCCTGGTGCTGGCCGACGGGTCGGTGCTGCTCATGGATACCTCCACGGCGGTGGATGTGCATTTCGACGCCGATGAGCGGCGCCTGCGCCTGCTTCAGGGGCGCATCGTCCTGACCTCGGGTGCGGACAGCCAGGCGCCGCGTTATCGGCCTTTGAGCGTGCAGACGACGCACGGCCTGGTGCGTGCGCTGGGCACGCGCTTCCAGACCCATTTGCACGCAGACCGCACACAGGTGCAGGTGCTCAGCGACGCGGTGGAGCTCCGGCCGCAAGACGCCGCTGAAGTCCAGGTGCTGCGGCGTGGCGAGCAGGCATGGTTCGACCACCAAGGCATCCATGGGCTGCAGGCCAGCGACTGCGACGCCGACGCCTGGACCGATGGGGTGCTCGTGGCGCGGAATATGCCGCTGTCGGTTTTTGTGGCGCAACTCGGTCGCTACCGGCCCGGCTATCTCGCTTGCGACGAGCGCGTGGCCCAACTGCGCATCTCGGGCGTCTTCAGTCTGAAGGACACCGAGCGCAGCCTGGATCTGGTGCAAAAGACCTGGCCCGTAGCGCTGCGCCGGCGCACGCGCTATTGGGTCACCCTGGTACCGCGAGACTGAATTCACACTTTTTTTCGCAAAGCATTACGGGTTTGGCGACTTGGGCCGTCCTGATTAACAGTAGCGCCCCAAGACTGACTTGCCGATTCGGTGAATCGGGTGTGGCGGCTTTCATGAAAGGACTCTCCATGCCCCCCCGTCGCCTGCCGCAGATGCCCGCTCCGGCCCCCTGGCGCTTCAGTGCGCTCGCCATGGCAGCCGCTGTCAGCGTGGTTTCGGGCGCGTTGGCGCCGCCGGCCGCGCTTGCCCAGCCTGCCGCCAAAGTGGTGGACAAGGCCTTGCGTTCGTTCTCGATTCCCGCGGCCCCCATGGATACGGCGCTGAACCAGCTGGCGCGCGAGGCGCAGGTGATGATCGCCTTTGACCCGGGGCTGGTGCACGGCATGCAAAGCCGTGGCTTCCAGGGCATGGCCACACTGCAAGGCGTGCTCGATGCCTTGCTCGAAAGCCATGGCTTGCAGGCACAAAGCGAAGGGCTGGGGGCATGGCGCATTCGTTCGGCGCCCGTGCGGGGCCCGGGCCATGGCGCACGCGTCAGCGGGCAGGAAAGCCGTCTGGGTGAAGTGACGGTGGCGGCCAGGAAGGATGCTCGCCAGCAGGTGTTCGAGACCGCCGGTTCCGTGGCCGTGGTGACTCGCGAGGAAATCGACCGCCTGCCGCCGCGCAATACCGCCGACGTCCTGGCCGACGTGCCCGGGGTCTACACCTCGCAAGGCCGGACCGACCCGGGCGTGTCGGTGAACATCCGCGGCATGCAGGACTTCGGCCGCGTGAACGTGATGATCGACGGCACGCGCCAGAACTTCCAGCAAAGCGGGCACGGCTCCAATGGCTCGGTCTATCTGGACCCGGAAATGCTGGGCGGCGTGGACATCGCCAAAGGACCCACGTCCACGGTGGGGGGCGCGGGGATGATTGCCGGCGTCGTCAACTTCCGCACGCTGGAAGCGGACGACCTGGTGAAGGAAGGCGAGACCCGCGGCGCACGCATCAACACCTCCAGCGGCAGCAATGGCTACCACTATGCGGGCAGCGCGGCCCTGGGCTTCAAGCCCAGCGAAGACGTCGATGTGGTGATGCTGGTCAGCCGGAAAAAAATCGGCGAATTCGAAACCGGCGACCGTGGCTCGATCACCGTTGACAACCATGCCAGCGTGCATGGCGTGAGCCAGCTCACTTCCCAGGACCAGACTTCGGTCCTGCTCAAGAGCACCTGGCGCTTCGCACCCGAGCAGCAGCTCAAGTTCAGCTACATCGGCATGGATGCGAAGTTCGGCGAGAAGCCCCACGAGGCCAGCGGCGGCGGCATTCTCAACCATGTGCGCACCGATACCCTGCTGGCCAACTACGCCTGGAACCCATCGGCAACGCCGCTGGTGGACCTGAAATCCAGCCTCTACTACACCCGCACGCGCAACCAGGCCCACCGCTACGCGGGCGGCACGCTGGACCCGTTCGCCTACGATCTGCAGTACCAGACCAGCACGCTGGGCGGCACGCTGGAAAACACTTCGCGCCTGCAATGGGGCCCCAAGGATGCGGTCTTGCTCAAGACCGGCGCGGAGTTCTTCCACGACTGGACCGACCCGCAGGCGCAGGCGCTGTCGGTCGGTGCCGATGCCGGCACGACGGCCCTGTTTTCAGGCTCGACGCCCAAGGGCAAGCGCACCGTGGCCAGCCTGTTCGGCGAAGCCAACTGGATGCACAGCGACTGGCTGGAGCTGACCGGCGGCCTGCGCTACGACTGGTATGGCATGCAGGGCGACGGGCGCATGCGCGTGGGCTCCTTGCTCAACCCGCCGGGCGTGCGTCCCCCGGCCACGACCTTGTACACGCGCTTTGCGGCCGACCGCCACGATGGTGCTTTCGCGCCGCGCCTGGCGATTGCCGTGAAGCCCGTGGAACCCATACAGCTGTTTGCCAGCGTGGGCCGCGGCATGCGTCCGCCGGCCTTGACGGAAGCGCTGATGTGGGGCCAGCACACGGGCAGCCTGTTCCCTTACTACCCCAATCCGGACCTGCGGGCCGAGCGCTCGCGCAACTGGGAAGTGGGCGCGAACGGCATGTGGGACGACGTGCTGGGCCGTGGCGACAAGCTGCGGGTCAAGGCCGCCTGGTTCAACAACAAGGTGCATGACTATGTGACCCTGGCACGCATCATGTCGCCCATCGATACCGGCGGTGGCGGCATCCTGGGCCCCTATGCCTATGTGAACCTGCAGGATCCGTTTCGCAGCAAGGGGCTGGAGCTGCAGGCCGACTACGACAACGGCGTCGTCTTCGGCGGTCTCAACTACACCCACATGCTGGTCAACACCGGCAAAGGCGGCTACGACTCCTTTCCCCTGGGCAGCCTGACGGGCTACCCGAACAACAACCTGGGCGAGCCGGGCGACGCCAACATCTGGTACGTGCTGCCGCCGAGGAAGACCGCCAGCCTGAGCGGCGGCGTGCGCTTGCTGGACAAGGCGCTGACGCTGGGCGCCCGGGTGCGCTTTCAGTCGCCCAGCGTCAACACCAGCGCCTGGACGCAGCAGGGCGAACGCTACAACCAGAAGTCCTGGCGGCTGTTCGATCTGTGGGCCAGCTACGAGATATCCCCCCATGCCGTGCTGCGCGTCGCCATCAACAACTTGCGCGACCTGAACTATTCAGAGATGCAGGGCGGCAGCTATTTCATGGGCCCGGGCCGCACGGCCTCCGCCACCTTGTCCATCCAGTTCTGAGCCGTGGCCGGCGCAGGGCCTCGGTCCACACCCCTCCCGTTTCTTCTTGCCAAGAGGTCCGCATGATGTCCTTTTCTGTTTCCCGCGCTGCGCCGTGGCGTGCCGCTGCATGGCTTGCGGCCAGCACCCTGTGCGCGGCTGCGCCCGCGATGGCCCAAACCAAGGTCAGCGACGTCCAGCTGACCATGATCACCTCGCTGCGTCCCGCCGGGGATGACGTCACCACGCCCGACGGCACGATAGGCTGGTCCGGCGCGCGCTATCCCACTTCGCCGCCCTTGTATGCGGTGCGCCCGGGATCGAGTGCCGGCTATCTGTATGGCGGCTTCAACGGCGGCGGCCCCACGGCGTTAGCCACCGACATGTACACCGCGCTGGGCATGTACAGCATGCGTGCCGGTATTTCGGTCTACGAGCGCGTGGCCTACAACGCGGCGAATGACTTGCACGGCCGCATTTCCGGCACGCCCGTGAAGTCTGCCGACGGCAGCCTGTATTCCGTGATGACAAGCATCAACGGCGAGAAGTACGCCAACAAGACATACGCCAGCGATATCTCGTATTCGCCGGCGGTGGGGCAGGGCGTGATCATCCGCAGCGACTATGACGGCGCCAATCCCAGCCTGGTGGCGGGCACGCGCGGGCAGCTGTATTCGCCCAACGGCGCGCTGCTGATCGACGCCAAGAACAATCTCTACGGCGTGGACAAGGGGCCCAAGGGGCAGGGGCGCATCTTCAAGCTGGACATCGCCACGGGCAGCGTGACGACGGTGCATGAATTCACCGCCGGGCCGTCGGGCATGAAGCAGGTGGCGAACGACCTGACCCTGGGCAAGGACGGCGTGCTGTATGGCGTGACCGCATACAACCGCGGCCTGCCGCTGGCACCTTCGACGCCCACGGCTGTCACCACGCCCACGGGCACGCTGTACCGCATCCAGCCGGACGGGACCGGTTTTGCCGTGCTGCATACCTTCATCCTGGCGGAGGGCGAGATCAACGTCCACGACAACGCCAGCAGCGAGGGCTTTGTGCGCTTTCCCAGCGGCATTCCCTACGAGCCCGGCGTGACGGCCGGGGGCGATGTGACCAACCGGACCCTGGGTGCGGGGCAGGAGCACAGCCTGTCTTCGCTGCTCGACGGCGGCGATGGCTATCTGTACGGCGGCACCTCGGTGGGCGACTGCTATGTGCACGTGACCAGCACCATCACCGGCACCATCATCAAAAGCATCACGCGCGACAACCCGGCCTGCGGTGCCCGCAAATGGGCGCCCAGCGCGACCCTCAGCTACGCGGTCAAGGGCCTGCCCTATTACGACGGTCCCAAGCCCTATGGCGCCCTGTACCGCATCGCCAAGGCGGGCGGGCCGTTGCAGATCCTGCATACCTTCAGCGAAGCGGACGGCGCAACGCCGCGCGGCCCCATGGCGCTGGGCGCCGATGGCGCCATCTACGGCACGACCATGGCCGGCGGCGGCAACGTCTGCACGCCGTCAAGCGCGGCGGCCAACTCCGAAGTCAGCTGCGGCGCGGTCTATCGCATCAAGCCGGCCGGCATTGTGGTCAACGGCAACGGTGAAGTGGCCCAAGGCGGCTTCGAGCTGGTGCACGCCTTCTCGGGCCGCGACGGCCGCAAGCCCGTGGGCCTGAGGGCCGGCGCCGATGGGCGGCTGTATGGCGTGACCGCGATGGGCGGCCACTACCTGAACAGCGCGGGTCAGCCCGTGGCGACCGACTACGGCACGGTTTTCCAGCTGGCCGTGGATTCGGACGGCACGCCCCGTGCCGATGCCAGCCTGGTGGCCAGCGCCGGTGAGATCAAGACCGGTGAAGTCGTCTCGCTGACCTGGATCACCAGCCGTGCCAAGCAGTGTTCCGCGGCATCGACGGCCAAGGATTGGACGGGTGCCGTGGCGACCCAAGGCAGCGTGGAGCTGCGATTGACCGCGGGCACCTACCGCTACACCTTGACCTGTGAGGTGGACGGAGGCGTGGCCGGCGCCCAGGTCTCCGCCACCACGGTGGTCTACGTCAGCACCCCGGCAACGGCCGAAGACGGCAACGAGGTGTCGTTCGGCAATGGCGGCGGCGGCCCTCTGTCCCTGTGGCTGCTGGCTCCCCTGGGCGTACTGGTGGCCTGGCGCCGCCGTGTGGCACGCAGTCCCAAGACGCTCGACTGAGCGCTGTCCTTCTCTCTTCGTTTTTTCACACCTGGAAAGCACATGGCAATGAACTCAATCCCCCCCGCGCTGCGGCGTGTTGCTCGACGCGCGGTTCCCGCATTGGCCTTGGCCGCTCTGGGCCTGCCCCTGACTCCCGCCACGGCGCAGACCGCCGCGTTCAAACCGACGGTGCTGCACAAATTCGGCGGCCAGGACAAGGGCGGCGGCAAGCCCATGGTGCCACCCATGCTGGGCGGCGATGGGCGCCTGCATGGCCACACGCTCATTGGCGGGACGGCGGCGGCCGGGTCATTCTGGGGCCAGGCCGCGCAGTACGACTTGAATGCCGTGACGGGCGACTACCGTCACCAGCTGCTGAGCGGCATTGCCTCGGCCACGACACCTTTGGTGCCCACGCCCCAGGGCGGCTTCCTGGTCGCGGGCAAGGGCATAGACCCCGTGGATCCGGGATATTGGGGCACGGTTCCCGTGGTCTTCAACATGGCGTCGGGCAGTGCTGCCTGGCTGCAGTCGCCCAAGATCCAGCCTTTTGGCAGCATGGCCCTGGACGGCGCCGGCAACCTGTACATGGGCTCCGGCGAGTCGGCATCGGCGTGTAACAAGTCCACCACGGCCAACACCCTGTGGCGCATGAACGCCGACCAGAGCTATTCCAAGGTGGTCGATTTCTGCCAGTACCAGGAAGTGCAGGGCAGCAAGCGCTTGCACCCCAAGGGCGGTGCGCCTGTGGCCAGCGTGTGGAGCAGCAAGGACCAGGCGCTGTATGTGCTGACCGGGGTGTCGGCCGATGGCGTGGTGGACAGCGCGCTGACCACGGACAACCAGGGGCGTTCGATGGGAACGCTGGTCAAGATCAGCCAGGCGGCGATCAACACCGGCGTGGCGCAGAACGGCACGCTGGATGCCGGGCAGGTCGAGCTGCTGCACACCTTCATGCGCGCGCGTGACGGCGAGCCCACGGCCAAGGGCGCGCGCATCGTCGGCATGATCGAGGCCGGTGACTGGTTGTATGGCACGACGCAATTCAACGCACCTTCCGCAGGCTCGGACATGGACCTGCGCTACGGCGGGACGATCTGGCGCGTGAAGAAGTCCGACCCATCGAGCTTCGCCGTCGTGCACTATTTCCGCGGCGCCACCACGGCGTCTCTGGACGGCACGGCCCAGGCCGATGGCAGCGCACCCACGGGTCCGCTGGTGCTGGCCGCGGACGGCAATATCTACGGCACGACTGCCCGCGATGGCTCGACCATGAGCGTGCCGAAAACGGGGCCGGCCACGCCCGTGGGCGCAGGCACGCTGTTCCGCATCAAGCTCGGCTCGGCCGCGGACCGCGCGGATGACCGCTATGAAGTCCTGCACCGCTTTGATCTGGGCACGGAAGGCGGCATGCCCGCCGGCCTGAGCCTGGGAGCGGTGGCTGGCGGGGTGCAGAAAATCTACGGCGCGGCCGCATCGGGGGGTGACGGACAGGTCGTTTCCAGCGCGGTGCTGGACAGCTCCGGCAATGGCACGGTGTTCTCGTTTGACGTTCCGCTGCCCCTCGCAACTTTCAATGCAGCGCTGAGCTCCTCGGTCGCCACGGCGGCCGTGGGCTCCACGATCCACCTGAGCTGGGCCACCAGCCAGGCCAGCAGTTGCACGGCCAGCGGCAGCTGGAGCGGTGCGCAGCAGACCAGCGGTAGCAAGCTGCCCGTGGTGTTGGCCAAGGCCGGTGAGAACACCTACAGCTTGACCTGCCGCAGCGCCAACGATGGTCAGCCCGTGACCAGCACCGTGACCGTACAGGGCACGGCGGTGACGCAGCCCGGTACGGGAGGCGACAGCGATAGCGGCGGCGGCGGTCCTCTGAGCGCCTGGCTGCTGGCGCCGCTGGCCGCCCTGGTCTGGACGCGCCGCCGTCGCGCGTCGTCGCACTGATTTGAATCTCGCAAAGGAAATGAAATGAACCACCACAACGCACCTCCACTGTCCCAGCGGCTCAAGGCCGAAACCGCCGAGCAGCATGAACGCATGCACGCCTTGATGGCTCAGGGCAATCCCTTTGCCGATCGCGAAAGCTATGCCCACTTTGTGTCGGCGCAGTACCTGTTCCAGCGCGATGTCGAGAATCTGTTCCGCGATCCCGCCGTGAAGGCGGCCGTGCCCGATCTGGAAGCGCGCGGGCGTGAAGACGCTTCGCTGGCCGATCTGGCGGACCTGGGCGCGCCCGCGCCGCAGCAGGCGCTGGTCACCGACGGCGTGAGCATGCCCGCGGCCCTGGGATGGCTGTATGTCTCCGAAGGCTCGACCCTGGGCGCGGCCTTCTTGTTCAAGGAAGCCAAGGAGCGCCTGGGCTTGTCGGAGACCTTTGGTGCCCGCAATCTGGCGGCCTACCCGCAGGGCCGGGCACTGGCCTGGCGCGCCTTCGTGGCCTCCATGGACGCGCCGGCCTTGGCGGACCCGGCCGTGCAGGACCAGGTCATCGCGGGTGCGAATGCAGCCTATGACCGCTTCGGCAGTTTGCTGGAGCAGCATTTCTCTCTCACGGCTGCGTCGACCTGATGGGCAGGGGTCCCGCGGGACCCCTGGATTGCATGCGCGACCGCACAGCGAGAAACTCCCAAGCCCAGACGCCCGGTGCGTCCTGGGGCTGGGCGCTGGCGGGCGCCTTGGTCGGGGGGCTGCTGTGCCTGCTGGCTTTTGTGCCCGCGCGCTGGGCCGGCCACGCCGTGGCGCTGGCAAGCGGCCAGCAGGTCTTGCTGCAGGATGTGCGTGGGTCGGTCTGGAACGGCTCTGCGCTGCTGGTGTTGGCGGGCGGGTCCGGCAGCCGCGATGCCAGGGCGCTGCCGGGGCGGCTGAGCTGGCAACTGCGTCCCCGCTGGAGCGCGCAGCTGGACGGCATGGGTGTGAGTGCTCGCCTGCGGCATGCCTCTTGTCAGCAGGCGGCTCAGCTGTTGTGGCAGCCTTTGCCGAACCGGTTCGAGCTGTCCGGCCTGGACTGCCAATTGCCGGCGCAGATCCTGGCGGGCCTGGGCACGCCGTGGAATACCTTGGGCCTGGAGGGCAGTGCGAAGTTCTCGTCTTCCTGGCTTCAATGGCCTGGGCGGGCGGGTGCCGGACCGGTGCGCGGGGCGCTGGAGTTGCAGGTGCTGTCGCTGTCTTCGCGGCTCTCCACCTTGCGTCCCTTGGGCGATTACCGCGTGGTCTTGCGTGGCCCGCAGGCACCATCTGCTCCAGACCTGGAGCTGGAACTGGCCACGCTGCGGGGCGCGCTGCAGCTTCGCGGCCAAGGCCAGCAGCGCGCGGGCCATTGGCGCTTTCAAGGCCAGGCCCAGGCCGAGCCGGGCCAGGATGCCGTGCTGGCAAATATATTGAACTTGATAGGCAATCGCGGCGGAGATATCGCCTGGAGCGTTGTGCGCTCGCCTCTTTCCTGACCTATGACCGATTCCTCTTCTTCCGCCGACGACCGGGCCGCTGGCCGCCGTGCCCTGTCCCTGCCCGTGCGCTGGCTTCTGATGGCCTTCGCAGCGCTGTGCGTGCTGCTGGGCATGATTGGCGCCGTCGTGCCCGGCATGCCCACCACGGTTTTCATCCTGATGGCGGCCTGGGCGGCCATGCGCAGCTCGCCCCGATTCCATGCCTGGCTCTATGCCCACGCCATGTTCGGCCCCATGCTGCGCAACTGGGATGAGGGCGGGCGCGTGGCGCGCCGCGTCAAATGGATGGCGACTGCCAGCATGGCGGTCAGCAGTGCCGTGTTGGTCTATTTTTCGGCGCGCCGCCCCTGGCTCGCGGGCCTGGCGCTGGCCAGCATGGCCTGTGTGCTCGTCTGGCTGTGGCTGCGGCCCGAGCCCGGCGCATGAAGTCCGAACGGGTTTTTGCTGGCAACTGGTGGTGCGTGCTGGCGCTGCTCGTCGCCATGGCGGCATTGCAGGCCTTGCCCGCGTCCGTGCGCGCACTGCTGCGCTACGCGCCGCAGGCCTTGGAGCAGGGCCAATGGTGGCGGCTGCTCACGGCGCATGCGATACATCTGGGCTGGATGCATGCGGCGCTCAACGCGGCGGGCCTGGTGCTGTGCTGCGCCTTGGCCGATGCCTCGTGGACGCCGCGCCGCCTGCTGGCGCGCATGGCCTTCCTGGCCGTCACGGTGTCGCTGCTGCTGTGGATTTTTTCACCCGAGACGCCGGACTATGTGGGCCTGTCCGGCGTGCTGTACGGCCTGATCGTCTGGATACTGCTGCCCGCGATACTGGCGCGCCGCGATGTGGCGGCCGCCATCGCCCTGGCCAGCGTATTTGCCTGGCTGGGCTGGCAGTCCTGGGCAGGACCAGCGCCGCGTGAAGAGGCCTTGATAGGCGGGTACATCGTGACCCAGGCGCACTGGTTTGGTGTGCTGGGCGGCCTGATGGGGGCCTTGAGTCGCCTGGGCGTGGCAGGCGCCGTGCCCAGGCGCTGACTGCTTAGCGTGCGGGCACGCCTTCGCGCCACTGCGGCCAGTGGCTGACCACATGGTCGACAAAGCGGGAGCCGACATTGGAGATGTTTTCCACCGTCTCGGCAAAACCGCCGGCCGTCTCGCCGGGAGCCGGGTCCAGGTGCTGCAGCGTGGTTTCCTTGGGGTTGCCCTGGTCGAAGTTCACGGCGCCGCGCAAGCTCATCACGCGGTCCGTGGGGTGGCTGCGGCGGATCACCAGGGTGATGGCCGCGGCTTCCATTTCGGTGCTCACATAGTCATCGGCGCCATACAGCTTGGCGATGTATTGCGCCTGCTTGGACATGCCGGGGCCGTGGAAGAAGGTGTCTCCCGTCACATGCGTGCCGGTGTAGACGGAAGGCGCACGGCGGGCCGCTGCATCGGGGTAGCGCAGGCGGTAGTTGCGCGCGCCTTCCGAATCCTTGAGCGGGGTGTTGGCCGACAGCTGCATGGCCCAGCCGACCAGCGCGGGGTTGATCTGGAAGCGGCGGTATTCCTCGTAGCCCTTGCGCGGCATGAAGGTCGGTGCGCCGGGCGTGTTTTCCTCGGGGGCCCAGCGGTGGCCCAGGTCGAAGTCGACCAGCCAGGTGGCCCAGCTCACATCACCGATGGTGCCGCGCTGGGGTGGCGTGCCGCCCACGCCGGAAATCACGTAATAGGCCTTGGAGAAGTCAAAGGCCGGGTTGAGCAGGATGGCCTGCATGGACGACGAGGAGTTGACCTTGCCCATGCCCAGCACCGAGCCGCAGACGCCGTCGGTATTGCAGAACACCGGGTTCAAGGCACCGGGCACCGTCACGGGCTTGGCGTCTTTCCAGTAGCGTTCGTACCAGTTCTGGAACTCGCCCGCGCGGTCGCCGGTGTTCTTGCCGATTTCGAACATCGCACCCACAAACACCTTGACCTCGATAGGCGCTGCCGCGGCAGTCGTCGTGCCGGCAGGGCTGCTGGCGCCGCCGGAAGTGACTGCGCAACCGCTGAGGGCAAGGGCCAAGGCCGCGGCGCAAAGCGCGCGCGACCGGGTCAGGGGGAAGAAGCGTGTCATTGGAATCCGTAAAGCAAAAATCAGCCAAGCAAAAAATCGTGCCGTGCTGCGGCTTGGGCGCATGGCAGGGCAGGCGGCGATTTTAGGGGGCGGTCTGCCAGATCGCAGCGCGCTGGCGCTAAAGCCTCATTCTTGCAGTTGGCGGATTTTTGGCAACGGGTCTTACTGGTACTTCTGCTCCAGCCCATCCCAGAAGTCCTTGTTCACCAGGCGCTGGCGCTCGAGGAACGGGGCGACGATGGCCGGGTCTTCGTCCACCTTGTGTTCGTCGCGCAGCAGCGTCAGGCACTTTTGCATGCCGGCCACGGCGCCTTGCAGGGCCGCGTTGGCATACAGCACAAAGCCAAAGCCCAGCTGGCCCAGCGCGTCGGCGTCAAAGATGGGGGTCTTGCCGCCAATCACCATGTTCATCAGTTGCGGGCGGTCCAGCAGCTTGGGCAGGGCGCGGACTTCGTCTTCCTGGGTGACGGCTTCGACAAACAGGATGTCGGCGCCGGCTTCGGCAAAGGCATGGGCGCGGTCGACGGCGGCGTTGAAGCCATGGATGGCCGCGGCGTCGGTGCGGGCCATGATGAGGGTGCCGCTGTCGCGGCGGGCGTCCACCGCGGCGCGGATCTTGCCCAGCATCTCGCTGGTGTCGATCACGCTCTTGCCGTTGAAATGGCCGCAGCGCTTGGGCGAGACCTGGTCTTCGAGTTGGATGCAGTCGGCGCCCGCGCGCTCCAGCGTGCGCACGGCGTGGTAGGTGTTGACGGCGTTGCCAAAACCCGTGTCGGCATCCACCAGCAAGGGCAGATCGACGGCATCGCGGATGCGGGCCGTGTGGTCGGCGATATCGGTCAGGCCCATGAAGCCCTGGTCTGGCATGCCGTACCACATGTTGGTCACGCCGGCGCCGGTCACATAAATGGCTTCGAAGCCGAGGTCGGCCACCAGCCGGGCCGACAAGGCGTTGAATGCGCCGGGAACGATGACGCCACGGCGGGCATCGGCCAGGGCTCTGAGTTTTTGCTTGGGGTTCATGGTGTTCTTCAGGGAAAGGGGGGACGGCGCGAGGGCGCTGGAAAGCAGGGCGGTGCGGGGCATCAATCCAGGGAAATATTGGCGTTCCTGATCACCGGGCCCCACTTGGCGCGCTCGGCTTCGATGAACTGGCCGTAGGCGGCGGGCGTGCCGCCGACGATCATTCCGCCGCTGCCTTCAATCATCTGGCGCAGCGCGGCATCGTTTTTCAGGGCGTTGTTCACGGCCTGGTTGAGCTTGGCGACCACGGCGTCGGGCGCGCTGGCCGGGGCCACCATGCCCAGCCAGTTGTAGGCTTCGAATCCCTTGACGCCGGCTTCATCCAGCGTGGGCACGTTGGGCAGCACGCTCAGGCGATTCTTGCTCGACACGGCCAGCGCATTGATCTTGTTGGCCTTGATGGACGGCAGGGCCGAGTAGCCCATTTCGAACATCATGACCAGGTGGCCGCCCATCAGGTCGGTGGCCGCCAGCGATCCGCCCTTGTAGGGCACGTGGGTCATCTTCGTCTGGGTCTGGTAGGCCAGCAATTCGCCCGACAGATGGTGGGCGCCGCCCACGCCGGAGGAGCCAAAGGTCACGTCGCCGGGCTTGGCCTTGGCGTAGGCCAGCAGCTCCTGCAGGCTCTTGAAGGGCTGGTTGGGCGCCGTGGTCAGGAACAGCGGGGCCTGCTCGATGAGGATGATGGGCTTGAACGCCGTCTTGGCGTCGTAAGGCATCTTCTTCATCAGCATGGGGTTGGTGACCAGCGGGCCGGGCGAGCCGAAGCCGAAAGTGTGGCCGTCCGTGGCCTTGGCGATCACGTCCGTGCCCGTCACGCCACCCGCGCCGGCGCGGTTGTCAATGACGACGGGCTGGCCCAGCGCCTTGCCCAGTGCCTCGGCGATCAGGCGGGCGCGCGTATCGGCGTAGCCGCCGGCGGCGTAAGGCACGACCAGCTTCACGGCGCGGGTCGGCCAGGCACTGTCGCTGGACTGGGCGCTGGCGGTGTGGAGGGTGCCCAGCAAGGCAAGGGCTGCGGCGGCTTGAATGGCGGTACGGCGGGAAATCATGGATGGGTCGCTGTGGGTGTGTGGAGAGGGGGCTGGCTTACTTCTCTTGCATGTGGGCGGCCTTGACGATTTCGCCCAGGCGCTTGCGTTCCGCATCGACGAATTTCACGAACTCGGGGCGCGTTCCACCCACGGGCTCGATGCCCAGGCCCTTGAGCTTTTCCGCGGTGGCCGGGTCCTTCATGGCCTTGTCCACGGCGGCAGCCAGCTTGTCCAGAATGGCGGTCGGCGTGCCCTTGGGGGCGTGAATGCCGGCCCAGTGCGCGATCTGCAGATCGGCAAAGCCCTGTTCCACGGCCGTGGAGAGCTGGGGATAGGCCGAGATGCGTTGCGTCCAGGTGGTGGCCAGGGGCTTGAACTTGCCTTCATTCAGGATGTGGGGCAAGGCGATGATGCTGGCTTCGGACGTGCCTTCCACCTGGCCGCCGAGCACGGCGGTCGTGCTTTCGGAGCCGCTCTTGTAGGGCACGGGCTGCAGCTGGGCGCCGTACTTCACGTTCAGCATTTCGGCCACGAAGTGGGGTGTGCTGCCTGTGCCGGCCGTGGCGAAGTTGAAGCCCTGGCCCTTCTTGGAGGCTTCCACGAAGTCGCGCAGGTTGTTGTAGGGCGCCGTCTTGGGCACCACGATCACCGAAGGCGCGAGGCCGATCATCACCACGGGTTGCAGCGCGTCATCCTTGAAGGGCATGCTCTTCTTGATCATGCTGTTGGAGATCACGCCGGCAGCGCTGACCAACAGCGTATAGCCGTCCGGTGCGGCCTTGGCGACGATGTCGGCGCCCACGGTGCCGCCCGCGCCGGCGCGGTTGTCGATGATCACCGGCTGGCCCAGGATCTTGGACGCGCCTTCAGCGGCCGAACGGGCCATGAGGTCGTTGGCGCCGCCAGCGGCAAACGGCACGACCAGGCGGATGGGGCGGGCAGGCCAGTGGTCCGCGGCGTTGGCCTGGCCGCAAAGGCCGGCCAAAGGGGCGATCACGGACAGTGCGGCGGCATGGGCAACAAGATGGCGGCGGTTCAAAAACATCAAAATCTCCTGGATCTCAATAGGTATGCCGCCTAGCAGCGCAAACCGCGTGCCAGCCCATCCTGGTGAAAACCCTTAATCCACTAAGTCGTTGAATTGATTGGTTTTTCCGGGAGTTGCGCGGCCTGGTGGGGGTGAGGATGATTCAATCATGTTTCATTGATGAAATAATGAATTGCATGAATGAATCATTTGAGCCGCATCTGTTGACGGCGCGCGCCGCGGCCGCCGTCAACGGTTTGGCCGCCGACGGCAGCCAGCTTCCGCACATCGTGACCGTGGGACGCTACCGCATCGGCCGGGTGCTGCAGCGTCTGTCTCCGCTGTGGTCGGGCCAGGCGCGCTTCACGCATATCGCCGCGTCGTTCGACGATGCCGTGGCGCAGGTGCATGCGCTCCATCGCCGCGATCCCATCGACGCGCTGGTCGCGGCGGGTGCCAGCGGCGCCTGGATGCGCGAGCGGGTGGATATTCCCGTGGGCATGGTGGAAGTGCGCGGGCTGGATTTGCTGCAGGCCCTGCGCCAGGCCAAGCTGCAAGTCAGCGACGACGCTCCCAACGTGGGCCTGGTGACTTTCGAGGCGCCTTCGCCCGTCGTGGCCCAGTTCGATGCCTTGTTCGGACTGGGCCTGGTGCAGGTCGGCTATCTGGGGCCGCAAGACGCCGCGGACTGCATCCAAGAGCTCAAGGCGCAGCGCGTCGGCGCCGTGGTCGCGCCCGGGCTGGTGGCGGATCTGGCCGAGCAGTCCGGCATGGCCAGCGTACTGCTGTACTCGGACAGCTCCGTGCGCCAGGCGCTCAGCGACGCCATGCTGCTGGCCCGCCACCGGCTGGCCGAGCGTGATCGCCACCAGCGGCTGGAAACCGTGCTGGGCCAGCTGCAGGACGGCGTGGTGGCCGTCGACGAGCAGGGCCGCATTCGCGCCCTGAACCCGCACATGGCCGCGCTGCTGGGCGCGTCGGTGTCGGCCCTGCACGGCCGCCTGCTCGACGAAGTGGCCCCGGCCCTGGGCACGGCGCAGGTGCTGGCCGGTGGCGAGGGCGGTGAAGAGGTGGTGCAACTGGCCTTGCGCACCCTGGTCGTGCGCCGTGCACCGATGGTGGAAAACGGCAAGCTGACGGGGGCGCTGCTGGTCTGCCGCGACCCGGCCGTGATCCAGCGGGCCGACCGCCATTTGCGGGCCGACCAGCGCCAGCGTGGCGCCGCGGTGCGCTGGCGCATAGCGGACTATCTGGGCAGCAGCCCCGCGGCCCAGCGCGTGCGCGCGCTGGCCCGCCAGTTCGCGGCCAGCGAGGCCACGGTGCTGATCCTGGGTGAAAGCGGCACCGGCAAGGAACTCGTGGCCCAGGGCATACACCGCGCCGGCCGGCGCGCTTCCCAGCCGTTTCTGGCGGTGAACTGCGCCGCGCTCAGCGAAAGCCTGCTGGAGAGCGAACTCTTTGGCTACGAGGACGGCGCCTTCACCGGCGCGCGCCGGGGCGGTAAGACGGGCCTGATCGAAGCCGCCCATACCGGCACGCTGTTCCTGGACGAGATCGGCGATATGCCGCTGGCCTTGCAGTCGCGCCTGCTGCGCGTGCTGCAGGAGCGCGAAGTGCTGCGCGTGGGCTCCACCACGCCGATTCCCGTCGATGTGCGCGTCATCGCCGCCACCCATGCGGACCTGGCGGCCCAGGTGGAGCGCCAGCAGTTTCGCCGTGACCTGTATTACCGCCTGGCGGTGTTGCGCCTGACAACGCCCACGCTGGAGGCGCGCGGCGCCGCGGATGTGGCCGAACTCGCCCTGGCCATGCTGGCGAAGCGTCTGGGCTTGCCGGACGCCAAGGCCTTGGCTGCATCGCGCCATGCCGCGCTGGCCGGCTTGCTGGAGGCCGTGCTGCTGCATGCGGGCGAGCACCGCTGGCCCGGCAATGTGCGCGAGCTGGACAACTGGGTGGAGCGCCTGGTGGCCTGCCAGGACTATCTGTGCGTGGCGGGCGCAGGCCGGCCCCCGGCGCTGGATGCCGCGCGTCTGCTGGAAATCTTCCCCGAGTGCAGCGCAGGAGTGGCGCTGGCCGTCCCGCAGGCCGCGCGCAAGTCCCGGCTCAGGGACGCCAGCCGACTGGCCGAGCGCGAACGCGTGCGCGAAGTGCTGGAGCGCGTCCAGGGCGACCAGGGCCGAGCTTGCGAGGAGCTGGGGATCAGCCGGGCGACGCTGTGGCGAAGAATGAAAGAGGCCTGAGCCCGCGCTAGCTCAGGCCCGCAAGACGTCCCCTGGGACACGGATGAAGCCTTCCATGAGAATGCGCGCGCTGCGGCTCATGAGGGCCTTGGTGACCACCCATTCGCCATCGACCAGGCGGGCCTGCGCGCCCACGCGCAGCGTTCCGCTGGGATGGCCAAAGCGCACGGCGCTGCGTTCACCGCCGCCGGCCGCGAGGTTCACCAGGGTGCCGGGAATCGCGGCCGCCGTGCCTATGGCCACGGCGGCGGTGCCCATCATGGCGTGGTGCAGCTTGCCCATGGACAGGGCGCGCACGACGAGGTCTATGTCCTGGGCCGCGATGCGCGTGCCGCTGGACGCGGTGTAGCTGGCGGGCGGGGCCACGAAAGCGATTTTCGGCGTGTGCTGGCGCGTGGCGGCCTCGGCCAGATCCTGGATCAGCCCCATGCGCAGCGCGCCGTGGGCGCGTATGGCTTCGAACCGGGCCAGTGCCTGGTCGTCGTTGTTGATCGCGTCCTGCAGCTCGACGCCGGTATAGCCCAGGTCCTGGGCGTTGAGGAAGATGGTGGGAATGCCGGCATTGATCAAGGTGGCGGGCAGGCGGCCCAGGCCGGGCACATCGAGCTGGTCCACCAGATGGCCGGTGGGGAACATCGCGCCGCCGCCATCACCGCCTTCGGCCGGGTCCAGAAATTCCAGCGGCACTTCGGCGGCGGGGAAGGTCACGCCATCGAGTTCGAAGTCGCCGGTTTCCTGCACTGCGCCATCGGTGATGGTGACGTGGTTGAGAATGGTTTTCCGGATGTTGGCCTGCCAGATGCGCAGGGTGAAGACGCCGTTGCGCGGCAGCCGGGCCGGGTCGATCAAGCCCATGTGGATGGCGCAGGGGCCGACGGCCGCGGAGAGGTTGCCGCAGTTGCCGCTCCAGTCCACAAAAGGCTTGTCTATGGCCACCTGGCCGAACAGGTAGTCCACGTCATGGCCTGGTTGCGCACTGCGTGACAGGATCACGCCCTTGCTGGTGCTCGACGAAGCATTGCCCATGCCGTCGATCTGCTTGCCATAAGGGTCCGGGCTGCCCAGGGCGCGCAGAAAAATGGCGTCGCGCACGGCGCCGGCCTGTCGGGCCGCCTCGGGCAGGTCCAGCAGATGAAAAAACACCCCTTTGCTGGTGCCGCCGCGCATATAGGTGGCGGCGATACGGATTTGCGGCAGGTGTGGCTTTGTCTCGGTCATCTCGAAAATCTCGTTCTTTGGCTGGAAGGGATGCACAGGCAAGGCCCGGGTGCATTTTCCGGCGGTATTTTGCGCCCAGCGCGGCAAGCCAGGGCCGGGGTGATCTGGGCAGCGCTGTGCAGGTCTATGCCGAACCGCTATGGCTCTCCAAGAAAGATGTGAATTGTCTCGCGCAGACGGGAAATCTACTATGCCTTCAACTGAGGGCTGGGGCCCAGGGATCACGCCAGTGCCTGCATTTTTTTGGAAAGCAGCAATTGAATACCTTGACCAACAATGGATTGAACGTCGGTGCCGATGCGGCGCCCCTGGGCCATTTCGGGCTCGACGTGCCCTTCATGAACCATATCGGCCTCGAAAGCATCGGCCTCGACGGCGACCGCTGCCACACCCGTCTGAAGCTGCAAGGCGCGCTGGTCAACAGCCGCGGCGACATCCACGGTGGCGCCTTGATGGGCGCCCTGGACTTCACGTTGAGCGTGGTGGCGCGCGCCCACGACCCGCTCAACGTGGGCGCGGCGACCATCGACATGAGCACCCATTTCTATGAGCCCGCGGCATCCGATGTGGACGTGTTTGCGGTCTGCACGCGCCGCGGCAAGCGCATCGCCTTCTGCGAGGGCGAGGTCAAGGACGCGCAGGGCAATGTGCTGGCCGTCGCGCGGGCCGTCTTCAAGCTGGTGCCGCGTGCGCCCCGGGCCGTGAGCGCCTAGCCATCCACTCGCTTTGCGCAGCGACATCTTCGAGACAAGAATCAGGAAAAAAAATGAAAAGAATTTTGGTTGCAAACCGTGGTGAGATCGCCATCCGGGTCCTGCGTGCAGCGCGTGACATGGGCATTCAAAGCGTTGCCGTCTATTCCAGCGACGACGCGAACTCCCAGCACCGCATCCTGGCCGATGCGGCCGTGGCGTTGGCTGGCTCAGGTCCCGCGGCCTACATCGATATCGACGCCATCATCGCTGCGGCGAAGAGCCAGGATTGCGACGCGATCCATCCGGGCTACGGCTTT
Organism: Acidovorax bellezanensis; assembly: GCF_025421555.1. Lineage (NCBI taxonomy): Bacteria > Pseudomonadati > Pseudomonadota > Betaproteobacteria > Burkholderiales > Comamonadaceae > Acidovorax > Acidovorax bellezanensis. The sequence continues at coordinate 234,007 of NZ_JAODYH010000003.1, read as the reverse complement.
CTCAGCGAACGCTCGGATTTCGCCCAGGCCTGCGCGCAAGCCGGGATGGTGTTCATCGGTCCGGCGATTGAAAACCTGGCCTTGTTCGGCGACAAGGGTGCGGCGCTGCAACTCGCCAGGGAGTGCGAAGTTCCGGTCATGCCCGCGACGCACGGTGGCGCAACGCTGGCCGAGATCAGCCGGTTCTTCGACGACCAGGGTGGCGTGGGGATCGTCATCAAGGCGGTGGGCGGCGGCGGTGGACGCGGCATGCGCGTGGTCAAGACCCAGGCCGAGATCCCGGAGCTTTTCGCGCGCTGCCGTTCGGAGGCCATGTCGGCCTTTGGCGTGGATGCGCTGTATGCCGAGCGGCTGGTCAACCGTGCGCGCCATATCGAGGTGCAGATTGCCGGTGACGGCACCCACGTGGTCGCACTCGGCGATCGGGATTGCACGCTCCAGCGCCGTTTTCAGAAAGTGGTCGAGATCGCCCCCAGCCCCGTGCTCACGGCGGATCTGCGCACGCGCATTCTGGCCGCGGCGAAAAAGCTGGCTTCCCGGGTGAAGTACCAAAGCCTGGGCACGTTCGAATTCCTGGTCGAGGAAGACGAGCAGGGCGTGCAGACCGACTTTGTCTTCATCGAGGCGAATCCGCGCCTGCAGGTCGAACACACGATTACCGAGCAGGTCACGGGCATAGACCTGGTCGCCTTGCAAATCGGGCTGGCCCAGGGGCGCAGCCTCGAAAGCCTGGGCATAGACCCGCGCAATCCGCCGCAGTTGAAAGGCTATGCCATCCAGGTGCGCGTCACGGCCGAATCCACGGACGCGGCGGGAATGGCGCGCCCCGCGCATGGGCGCCTGGAGCGTTTCGATCCACCGGCCGGCCCGGATGTCCGGGTCGATACGCACGCCTACAGCGGGTATTCTCCGGCGCCGGCCTTCGATACCCTGCTGGCCAAATTGATTGTCTCCAGCCCCAGCGCCGACTTCGCCAGCGTGGTCCGGCGCCTGCGCCGCAGCCTGGCCGAATTCAGAATCACCGGCGTTCCGACCAATATCCATCTGCTGCGGGCACTCGTGGGCCGCGATGACTTCGAACAGCAGCGCAACCATACGCGCTACCTGGAAACGATTCTTCCCGAGCTGGTGTCCGCTGCCGCGCTGCTCCAGCAGCAGCAGGAAGCAAAGGACGCGTTGGTCGGCGAGATGGGCCGGCAGGCGAGCGCGCCCGCCGCCAGGGAGGTCGTGCGCGAGCAACTGGACGAGGGGCAGATCGCGAGCCATGCGCCGCTGAGCGGGCGCATCGTCGAAGTGTCCGTGGCCGTGAGCGAATCCGTGCGCCAAGGCCAGCCCATCGCCGTGATCGAGGCCATGAAGATGGAGCACTCCATCGTCGCGGACTGCAACGGGCGCGTGCTGGAAATCCGCGTCACCAAGGGCGAGCAGACGGCGGAAGGCGACGTTCTGGTCGTGCTGGAGCCCGAGGGCAGCAACGCCAGTGCGGCCAGCGAAACCCTGGCCGTGGATCTGGATGTCGTGCGCCCAGACCTGCAAGCGGTGCTGGACCGCCATGCCTTCCTGTATGACGCGGCAAGGCCTGACGCCGTGGCGAAGCGGCGCTCCCGCGGGCAGCGCACCGCCCGGGAAAACCTGGCCGACCTGTGCGACGACGACACTTTCGTCGAGTACGGCGCCCTGGTGGTCGCGGCCCAGGCCAGCCGCCGCACCAAGGAGGACTTGATTGCGAACACTCCGGCGGACGGCATCGTGACCGGGATTGGCAACATCAATGGCGCTGAATTCGGCTACGAGCGCTCGCTCAGCGCCGTCATGGCCTACGACGCCACCGTGCTGGCGGGGACGCAGGGCAAGCGCAACCACATCAAGACGGACCGCTTGGTCGAGCGTGCGCGCCGGGATGAGCTGCCGCTGGTGCTTTTTGCCGAAGGCGGCGGCGGCCGGCCGGGCGATGTGGACTTCCCCTTCGTCTCCGGCCTCTACCAGCCCTCGTTTGCCGCGCTGGCCGAACTCAGCGGCGAAGTCCCTCTGGTGGGCGTCGTCTCGGGGCGCTGCTTTGCCGGCAATGCCGCCTTCCTGGGCGTGTGCGACGTCATCATCGCGGACAAGAGTTCCAACATCGGCATGGCCGGCCCGGCGATGATCGAAGGCGGCGGCCTGGGCATCTTCAAGCCTGAGGAAGTCGGGCCGGCGCCGGTGCAGTTCGCCAATGGCGTGATCGACATCCTGGTCGAGAACGAGGCGCAGGCCGTGGTGGCCGCAAAGCACTACCTCTCCATGTTTCAGGGGCGGGTGAAGGACTGGTCGGCGCCGAACCCGCTGGCACTGCGCCATGTGGTGCCGGAAAACCGCCTGCGCGTCTACGACAGCCGCAAGGCCATCGAGGGCATTGCCGACGTCGGCAGTGTCTTGATGCTGCGCTCCGGTTTCGGCCACGGCATGCACACGGCGCTGGCGCGCGTCGAAGGCCAGCCCGTGGGCATCATCGCCAACAACCCCCAGCACCTGGGCGGCGCCATCGATGCCGATGCGGCGGACAAGGCGGCGCGCTTCATGAATCTCTGCGATGTCCACGGCCTGCCCATCATTTCCCTGATCGATACCCCGGGCTTCATGGTCGGGCCCGACGAGGAAGCCAAGGCCCAGGTGCGTCACGTCTCGCGAATGTTCGTGACCGCGGCCAAACTCCGGGTCGCCATCCTGGCGATTGCCCTGCGCAAAGGCTATGGCCTGGGCGCCATGGCCATGGCGGGCGGGGGCTTCCGTTCGTCGAGCTGCGCCGTGTCCTGGCCCACGGGCGAGTTCGGCCCCATGGGGCTGGAGGGTTCTATCCAGCTGGGCTTCAAGAAGGAGCTGGAGAGCGTTCCCGACGGTCCGCAGCGGCGCGCCCTCTACGACCAGCTGGTGGCAAGAGCCTATGAGCGCGGCCATGCCATCAATGTGGCCTCCACCACGGAAATCGACGCGGTCATCGACCCGGCCGAGACCCGGACCTGGATACGCCAGGGCATCGCCTCCGCATCGCTGCGCGCCGGCCGGGCCCGCCGCTCCTTCGTCGACACCTGGTGAGCCCTCCAGACAACCAAGGGGATACGACTGTGACCAAGCTTGAACCATCGGGCCCGCTTGCCCTGGCTGGAATACGGGTGCTGGAAGTCGGCACGGGGTCGGCCCTGGCCTATGCGGGCAAACTCTTTGCCGACTTCGGTGCCGAAGTCATCAAGGTGGAGGACGGCGCGGGCGATGCACTGCGCCATCTACCCCCCTTGCTGGCCGCTGCCGGCCAGGCGCCGCAGAGCGCGCTCAACGCCTGGCTCAGCACCAACAAGCGCAGTGTCACGCTGCGCGGTCAGAGCATCGAGGAGCTTGCGTGGCTGTCGCGTCTGGCCATGAGCTGCGACGTGGTGCTCGATGCGCGGGCGCTGCGCCAGGGTGTTGAAATCCTGGCGCATCCGGTCTGCCGCCGCAGCGCGGACATACAAAGCGCGAAAGCCCCCATCGAGGTGTATCTCACCTGGTTCGGGGAAAGCGGCCCCTACAGCCAGTTCACGGGCTCGGACGCCGTTTGCCGGGCGCTGGCCGGTGCGGTCCACGGCAGCGGCGCGGTGGCGGGGCCGCCGCATCTGCCGCACGACATGCAAACCGGAATCGTCGCCGGTCTCGGGGCATTTTCCAGTGCGGTCGCCGCTTTGCTCGGAGCATCCGACGGCAGCCGGCGCTATGTGCTGAGCATCCATGAGGCGGCGTTCACGGTTGTCGAGATGGAAGCCGGCATGGTCCAGGACGGCCGCCATCCGCAGGCCAGGCTGGGCGTCAATCGCTTCTGCACCACCCATCCAGGAGGCATCTACCCCACCAAGGAGGGGTGGATAGGCCTTTTCGCGCACACCTTGCCCCAGTGGTCCGCACTGTGCGTGGCCATAGGCCGCCCGGAATTGGCCCATGACGCGCGCTTCGTCAGCGGCCCGACACGGATCACCTACGCCGACGAGATCGACGCATTCCTGCAGCCGGCGCTGTTGACCAGAACGGCCGGAGAATGGTTCGAGCTGCTGGGCAGCAGCAAATTTCCGGCGGTGCTCGTTCCCACCATGGACGAGTTGCTGGCGCAGAAAGTGCATCGCGAACGCGCGGCCTTCGTGCCCGTCGCATCCGGCGCCACGCGTTTCGAAGGGGTCGGCGTTCCTTTTCCCCTGGGTGACGCGGGACCGCTGCGCGGCGGCGTCGCGGCACACAAGGGCGCGCACGACAATGCCTACCGCACGGAAGAAGCCTTGGCTGGCGCGGCCGGCCGCACCAGGGCGGCCGAGGGCTTGCCGCCGCTTCGCAAGCTGCGGGTCATCGACCTCACGATGGGCTGGGCCGGCCCCTTGGCCGCGCGCACACTGGCGGACTTCGGCGCCGAAGTCATCAAGGTGGAGGGCACGCAGTACCCCGATTGGTGGCGAGGCACCCATTTCACCGAGGAGTTCTACCAGCAGCGGCTCTATGAGAAGAACTCCAACTTCGCCTTGATGAACCGGAACAAGCTGGGTGTGACGCTGGATCTGGCCCACCCCGAGGGGCGCGAAGCCTTCCTCGCCTTGGTCAAAACCGCCGACATGGTCATAGAGAACTATTCGACCGAAGTTCTGCCCAAGCTGGGCCTGGACTACGCCTCCCTTTGCCAGGTGAACGAGCGGCTGGTGATGGTGTCCATGCCGGCATTCGGCATAGGCAATGAATGGAGCCGCGTGCGCGCCTATGGCGGCACGCTGGAGCAGGCGAGCGGCTTGCCGCACCACACCGGCTTTGCGCACAACCCGCCGTCGCTCACCTCCTATGCCTATGGCGATCCCATCGGGGGCTGGAACGCCGGCGCGGCGGCGTTGCTGGCCTTGCTGGTGCAGGCGCGCACGGGCAAGGGGCGGCATGTCAATCTTTCGCAGGTGGAGTGCATGCTGCCCTTGGCCGCGCCTTTTCTGATCGAGCAATCGCTGTGTGGCAAGACAAGCCCCCGGCAGGGAAACGCGCACCCGGTTTTTGCGCCGCACAACATTTATCCCTGCGCGGGCGAGGACGCGTGGATGGTGGTCAGCGTGGCCGACGACGCCCAGTGGGATGCCCTGCTGGACGTCTTGCAGGCGCCTGAACTCCGTCTGGATCCGGCGTTGTCGGTGGTGGCGGGGCGCCGTGCCCAACGGGAAAAGATAGACGCCGTGATCGCTGCCTGGACGCGCCAGCGGCCCGCGGACGATGCCATGCATCTGCTGCAGCGCGCCGGGGTCGGTGCGGGCGTCGTCAAGCCCATCGGGAGTGTGCTGGAAGACCCGCATTTGCGAAGCCGCGGCTTCTTTCAGAAGGTGCAGCGCGAGCACCTGGGAGAGTATCTGGCGACCACGCCATGGTTTCGCGAAAGCCAGCAGCCGCTGGAAATCTCCCGCGTGGCCCCGACGCTGGGCGAGCACAGCCGCGAAGTTTTCTCGCGGGTGATCGGGTTGACGCAAGAGCAGGTGAATGCGCTGGAAAAAAGCGGGATCACGGGGACGATGGCCGCGAGGAAGCGCGCCTAGCGATCCAATGGTTTTTTGATGCAGTTTGAAGCCCATAAATCTTAAGGAGACAAACATGAACAAGTTCAGTTCGCGCCGTGAATTTCTGGTCGCTTCCGCCGGTGTTGCCGGGGCAGCGGTACTGCCCTTTGCATCGTCCACGGCCTTTGCCCAGGACGCCAAGTGGCCCGCCAAAGTCATTCGCATCGTCGTTCCCTTCCCCGCCGGTTCCATCACCGATACCATGGCCAGAATGCTGGCCAACGGGATGGCCAAGTCATTGGGCCAGCCGGTGATCATCGACAACAAGGGGGGCGCCAACGGCTCGATTGGCGTTGCCGAGGTCGCGCGTGCCGCACCCGACGGCTACACGCTGCTCGCCACGAACAGCAGCAGCATTACCGTGAATCCATTGATTTACAAGAACTCCCCGTACAAGGCCAACAGCCTCGCGCCCATCACGGTGGTGCTGGATGCGCCCTTCATTCTCAACGTGAATGCCGACTGGGCGAAAAGCAACGCCATCAACTCCGTGCAGGACTTGATTGCCTATGCCAAACGCAAGCCGTCGGAGCTGACCTACGGCTCGGCCGGGCCGGGCAATCTGGCCCACCTGGCCTATGCCATGCTGAGCAACAGCGCGAAGATCCAGACCACCCACGTCCCCTACAAGGCCGCATCCCAGGCGAGCATGGCCGTCATGGCCGGCGAGGTGAACAGTTCGTTCGACACGCTGGCCAGCGTTCCGCAGATTCTCTCGGGGAAACTGAAAGCGCTGGCCGTCACGTCGAACGAGCGGCTGGCGCAAATGCCCGACGTGCCCACGATGGCCCAAGCCGGATTTCCGGATCTCAGCGTGAAATTCTGGCTGGGCCTGCTGGCACCCGCCGGCACATCACCCGTGATCATCGACGAGCTCTACGCGCATGCCAAGACGGCCATGGCCGTGCCGGCCGCTCACGCTGCCTTGAGCGCCCAGGGCGTGGTGGTGATGCAAAACCCGAAAGATTTTGCGAATCGCATTGCCGCAGAGACAAAGCAGTTGGTGGAAGTGATCAAGCGAGAAAAGATCTCGCTCGATTGATGTTCCAGCGGCTAGGCGTCCTTGGCCAGCCACTCCACGCCAGCATCCGCGAAGCCCAGAACAATGGGCTTGAGCAGGCCCACCAGCTCCGCGTGCAGGGCTTTGACCGTATGCGGGTTGCGATTGATCACGGGGCTGCAGACGATGACCGTACGGCGCAGAGGCGGCGTGATGATGGGCGCGCCCACCAGGCGCTTTGCCTTGAGCATGGGAGTGATGGGCATGACGGGCAAGATGGTGAATCCCACGCCACGCTCCACCAGTTCCACGAGAACGGCCGTGTTGTCCGACTCCGCAACGAGATTCAGATCGACGCCGATGATGGTGCAGGCGCGGTCGATCACATTGCGCAGGCTTTCGGCTTCCGGCACTACCAGGGGCATCTTGGCGACGTCCGCCAAGTCCACGGGCGTGGCCGGAGACAGGCCTGAGCTGGGCAAGCCAACGACGTACAGGGGCTCGCGAAACACGGGGGAGGTGTGCAGCAGCTCCGACTGCAGGTAGTCGCCCATGAGGCAGATGTCGAGCTTGCCGTGCTCGAGGCTGTCCTGCAGAAAATCCGTGAAGCCCGTGGCGATGCGCACTTTCAGATCCGGGTACTGGCGTCTCAGCGATAGCACCAGGGGCCCGGCCAGCCGGGTGGCCAGGCCGGGCAGCATGCCGATCGACACGGACCCCATCAAGTTCGCCGTGGCAGCGCCGATGTCCGCCTTGGCTTGATAAAGCCCTTGCAGTGAAAGCCTGACCTGATCGACGAAGCGACGACCGGGCACCGTGAGCACCATTCCCAATCGATTGCGCTCGAACAAGGGCGTGCCCAATTCCTCTTCGAGTTGCCGCAGCTGTCTCGAGAGGGCCGGCTGCACCACATGCAGAAGTTCCGCCGCCCGCGTCAGGCTGCCGGTTTCGGCGATGGCCAGAATGGTCCGCAACTGTCGTATATCCACTGTCACCCCACTTCGGTCTTTGCCGGGCTGCTGTCACTGTCCAGGAACGTTGTGGATTGTGGCGCAGAAGCGGGGAATCCACTAAGCCGCGCTCCGGCCTGGTCGCTGCCCCGGCTCAGCGTTGCCCGATTTCGCGCAGCAGCCGCATGCCCACCAGGGTGTAGCGCGTTTCGGGGCTGTTCCAGTTGCGGTAGCTGCAGCGGGCATAAAACGCCCAGGTGTGCCAGGAGCCGCCCCGGCGCACCCGCACGCTGCCATCGGCCGGGCCGGGTGGGTTGCTGCTGGGCGAATGGGCATAGTAGTTCTCGCCATGCCAGTCGGAGACCCACTCCCAGGCGTTGCCCAGCATGTCGTGCAGCCCGAAAGCGTTGGGCGCCAAGCTGCCCACGGGTGCCGTGAAGGCATGGCCGTCGTTGCCGGCAATGGCATGCTGCTGCCAGCGCGGCCAATAGGGGGCGGCGGCCTGGTCGAACACATTGGCCTCACGCTCCAGCCCCGCGGGCGCGTCGCCGTGGGGATAGCGGGTGGTGGTGCCGGCGCGGCAAGCGTATTCCCACTCGGCTTCGGTGGGCAGGCGGTAGCGGTGGCCTTCGGTGCGGCTGAGCCAGGAAGCCAGCGCCTGGGCGTCGTTCCAGGTCACGTTGAGCACGGGGTGGTCGTCCGTCTGCGCAAAACCCGGATTGCGCCAGGAGTAGCGCGGATCGCGCCCCTCGAAGGCATCGCCGCGCGCGGTGGTGGCGGGATCGTATTGGGGGTTGTAGCCGTAGCCGCCCGTGCCGTCGGCTTCGGACTCGGGACGGTAGCCCGAGGCTTCGATGAAGCGGCGAAACTGCCCCACGGTCACTTCGTGCTGGCCCAGGTAGAAGGCCTGGCTGATCTGCACCGTGTGCACCGGCGCTTCATCGGCCAGCAGTTCAAAGCGCCGGCGCTCCAGCAATGGAAAGGCCTCCGCCAGACGTTCGGGGGATTCGTCGCTGCCCATGGCAAAGCTGCCGGCGGGAATGTGCACAAAGGCCATGCCCAGGCTGTTGCGCCAGACGCTGGTGCCGGCCTGCGAGGAGGGGGTTGCGCTTTCCTGCGCGGTGGCGATGGATGCGAGCAGCGCCGTGGCGCAGATCAGGGCGGGCGCGAAATGGGGCATGGCGATCTTTGGCTGGCACGGTCGGTGTGACCCTCCACCGCAATGTATGCCGGGATTGCTGTGCTTTGCCTCGGGGTTTGTCCCCGCTGGCTGGGGCTAAGCCCCCTGCCGATCCTATCTATGCAGCAACGCCGTCCATTGCGAGTTCATGTCGTGGGATATCCACGATGGCGCTTTCCTGCGCAGCGGCAGCGCCGTGGAGATGGCTGATCAAATCCAGCGTGGTGGAGCCTCGGGTCAGCATGAGGCAGGTGACTTCAGGCGCCAGTGAGCGGGTGGCATGCCATGCATGGGGGCGCATGCATATGCCCTGACCCGGTGGAATGCAGAAGGCCGCAGCCGTGGACAGGTCCACACTGCCGTCCGCATGGCTGCCGGCCATCACCTGGATGATGCTGCCCGTGAGCGGGGTGATGACCTGCTCCGTCAGCAGGTGCTTTTCGAGGCTGGTGACGAAGCCATCCGTGTTTCTGTAGTTGACCCAGAGGATCTCCGCCCCATCCTGCGCGCCGGTCTGGAAGGCGTGCTGATGCCAGAAATCGGTAGCCGGATTGGTGAACGCGGACGCGCTCTTTTCCGCCGGATAGGCGCGACCCAGCATCCATCCAAATGGTGCGAACGACTCGGGAGTGAGCGCTTGAACCGTCAGTGTGCGCTTGCCAATGGTCTCGAGCATGGAGTGTTTCCGGGCGGATTGAGGGGCAAGAAAAAAGCGCCTCTAGAGGCGCTTGTTTTCTGATCTTTGGCGGAGGCTGTGAGATTCGAACTCACGGACAGTTACCCGTCGGCAGTTTTCAAGACTGCTGGTTTAAACCACTCACCCAAACCTCCGCAAGCGCCCGATTCTACACACAGAATGCCGGCCCTCAGGCCTTGAGCAGGCCCTGGGTTTCGATGAAGGCGATGTCGGCATCGGGGAGCTGGGCTGGCGGCCTCACGATGGATGGCAGGGGCTTCGCGGATGGCCGCTCGCAGGAACAGGCGCCGGCTGTCCTGTCGCTGGCCCGCACTGGGTTTGCGCCGTCCGCCGGAGGTTGGCCAGTTGCCCTACCTCTGATCAGGCGGTGTTTTCTTGTTTACAGCGGCGCTGTTTGAAGCACAGCCGTCGATCTGGTGGCATAAGCATTTTTGATTCTGCGTCGTGCAGGCTCTTCAATCAGGTAGTAGCCAATGGCTGATATGAGCACAAGAATGAATAGCGCGAAAAGCAGGAAAAGCTTGTTGTTCGCAAGCGCGGGCAGGCGGACCAGAATTTGATCGTGATAGCTGATCAAGAACATGATCACGAGAGCCTGGAACGAATAGAAGGAGTAACTGATTTTTCCAAGCCAGACAAGGAATGATCCCGAAAGGGATGACGCAAGAATGCCTTTGCCGTTGGATAGCGTAAAAATCATGAAGGCTATAAACGGAACAGCAATCCAGTTGTGCCCCACATAATTTGGAATGCTGGGTCCAAAGAATCCAAGATAGGTGGTGGTGGTCACAAGAAATGCCACCTGGTGAATCGGCTTGAATTTTTCGCCCCATCCGTTGCGAAATGCCAGGTAGCAGCATACGCCAATCACAAACTCCGGCAGTCGGTAGATTGGCATCGAGTAATAAACCCCCCGAGGTGCGTCAGGGAAGATGAATCCAACAAGTCCCGGCAGCGTCGCAAGAGCGTAGCAGGCGATGGCTACAAGCAACAATCGTTTGGGAGGCAGGCGAGTCAGCGTCGGCAGCAGGAACGGAAGAAGAACATAACAGAAAGCCTCCACCGAAATGGACCAGCTGCCGCCATTGTTCCAGTAGTCAAAGAACTGAGGGAACCAGGCCTGCACAAGAAAAATATTGGCAATGACGAGAAGAAACCCTTGCGTGATTGCTTTGCCCATCTCGGCGGCTGAACCGTCGCCCATGGAAATGCCTATCCAAGGCAGCGTAACCAGGGCCGCGGCAGCGTAGATTGGGTAGATTCGGGAGAATCGATTAATGAGGTATGCCCGAAGTGGTGTTTTCCCGTCGGCATAGCGGTATGCCAAAACGAATCCTGAAAGAATGAAAAAGAGGCTCATCCCGATGGCCCCTTGTCCCAGGATATTGCCCAGGAATTTTGCGTCAGTGACAGGCCAGCGGATATGAATGTGGAAGACGAATACGTAGAAGGCGGCCACGAATCGCAGGCCCGTAAGCGCGAGTATTTCTTTGTCGTCTTTCACTGGCATCCTTTGTGGCTCATGGCACTCACTGACTTATTGCGTACCGCGCGCTGGCGCTGGTTGCGCCCTGTATGGGGGCTGTTACAGGGGCTGCTGCCTTGGCATCAGGCATATGCGCTTATTTGTGATGCTTGCAGGCAAAGGCCCAGGAAGGTAAATCCTGGATGCCTTTGGGGGGACTGATTTTCAAGAGTGCTGGGTTAAAGCACGCAGAAAAATCTTCGAGAGCTTTTGATTCTACACACAGAAGTCCGGGCCTCAGGCCTTGAGCAGGCCCTGGGTTTCGATGAAGGCGACCACCTGGGCCAGGCCTTCCAGGGTCTTGAGGTTGGTCATCACGAAAGGCTTGATGCCCTTGGGCGTGGCGCGCATGCGCTCGGTGTCGGCGCGCATCACGTCGAGGTTGGCGCCCACATGCGGGGCCAGGTCGGTCTTGTTGATGATGAACAGGTCGCTCTTGGTGATGCCCGGGCCGCCCTTGCGCGGAATCTTTTCACCGGCGGCGACGTCGATGACGTAAATCGTCAAATCCGACAGCTCGGGGCTGAAAGTCGCGGCCAGGTTGTCGCCGCCCGATTCGATGAAGACGATGTCGGCATCGGGAAACTGGACCAGCATGCGGTCAATGGCTTCGAGGTTGATCGAAGCGTCTTCGCGGATCGCCGTGTGCGGGCAGCCGCCGGTTTCCACGCCCAGGATGCGCTCGGCGGGCAGGGCGCCGCTGACGGTCAGCAGGCGCTGGTCTTCCTTGGTGTAGATGTCGTTGGTGATGGCGACCAGGTCGTATTGCGCGCGCATGGCCTTGCAGAGCATTTCCAGCAAGGTGGTCTTGCCCGAGCCCACGGGACCGCCTATGCCCACGCGCAGGGGAGGCAGCTTCTTGCTGCGGTTGGCGATGTGGTGGAGAGGGGAAGTCATGATCTGAACAGTCGTGAGTACTGGTTTTCATGCTGGGCCGAAAGAATGGCCAGCATGGGCGAAAAGGCCTGGCGCTGCGCGTCGGGCAGGGCCAGGGCATGGTCTACGGCGGCCGGAATGGCGGCGGTGAGCTGGGCCAGAATGCGCTGGCCCGCGTTCTGGCCCAGGGGCACGGCCTTGATCGCGGCCTGGACCATGTTTTCGGCCCAGCCGAAGGTATAGGCCAGCAGCACAGGGCGCGCGGATGCGCCGCTGCAATGCGCGGCCAGGGAAAAGGCCAGCGGGTAGCTGGCATCCTGCGCTGCCAGCCAGTCGATGGCCGGCCGGTGCTTGGCATCGGGGCCATGCTGGTTGCGCAGCCAGGCGATGAGCGAGCGCCCCATTTGCTCGGTCTGCAGGCGCAGCTCGCTGCTTTCGCGGGTCTGGCGCACCCAGTCGTTGAGTGCGGCCAGGCGCACGCGGTCGTCCTGCTCCCAGGCCGTCAGGGCCTGGGCGATGGCCGCCATGTCGCCGCGCGCCTGGGTCAGCTGCAATTGCTGCGTGAGCCAGGCCGCGGCATCGGCTTCGCCGTGCACCCAACCGCTGCTGATCGCCGCCTCCAGCCCTTCGGAGTACGAGAAGCCGCCTATGGGCAGGGCAGGCGAGGCCAGCCACAGCAGCTGCAACAGGCTTTGCGGTGCGACGGCAGGCGCGGCCTGGGCCTGGGCGGACGCTGCCTGGCGTCGGCGCCAGGCCGAGGGCGGGCGCGCGGCGGGCAGGGGGCGGGCCAGGACGGTGGGCATGGGGTCAGTGGGCGTGGCCGCAGCCCGGGCCGTGGACATGGCCGTGATCGTGGCTGTGATCAGGGGCCGCAGGGGCATGCGCATGGTGACTGTGGCCGTCGTTGGTCACGTGGCCGCCGTAGGCGCCGCCTTCGGGCTCGAAGGGCATGTCGGCGGCCGTGACGGTGAGGTGCATGCTGCGCAGCATGTCGGCCAGCACATGGTCGGGCTCGATTTTCAGGTGGTCGGGCTGCAGCTCTATGGGTACGTGGCGGTTGCCCAGGTGGTAGGCCGCGCGCATCAGATTGAACGCCGCGCCAGGGCCGGTGCCGGCCGTGATGTGCAGCACTTTTTGCGGCGCGGCGATCACGCGCACCAGCGAACCGTCTTCGGCCACCAGCACATCGCCACCGCGCACGGCCTGGCCGCGGGGCAGGAAGATGGCCAGCGCGCGGCCTTGCGAGTCCGTGGCCGCGAAGCGGCTTTTCTGGCGTACGTCCCAGTCGAGCTCCAGGCTCGTGGCGCGCTGCAGCAGCACGCGGGCCAGGCCCTGGCCTTGGGAAATCAGTTTGTGGATGGACAGCATGGATGTGACAAAAAAGCGATGAAAGGGACTGGAGCACCGCGCGGCTTAGGCGCTAGCATGGGTGCATGACTGTTTCTGATCCTCTGCGCCATCTGCCCTGCGGTTGTGGTCAGGTGGCCGTGTACGGCAGCTTGCGCCAGGGCGGGCGCAACGACATCCGGCGCTGGCAGGCGGACCTGGCCTGCCTGGGACGAACCTGGCTGCACGGGCAACTGTACGACCTGGGCGGCTACCCCGGTCTGGTACTCGATGGCACCAGGCCGGTGCTGGCCGAAGTCTATGCCCTGACGCCCGCGCTGGAGTGCTGGCTGGACGAGCTGGAAGGGGTCTGGCCCCAGGCCAGCGGCGAGTATGTCAAACGCATCGTGGACGTGCTGGTCATTCCGCCGGACGGCGGGCATTTGCGCTTCATGCCGGTCCTGGTCTACGAAGTCCAGCCCGCCGTGGTGCGCGACCTCACGCCGATAGACGCCAGCGACTGGCAGGCCTGGCTGGCGCACCGGCTGCATTGAGGAGGCCATGGCGCGCGTTGCTCAGAACAGAAAATACCGCTGGGCCAGGGGCAGCGACACGGCGGGCTCGCAGGTCAGCAACTGACCGTCGGCGCGCACGCTGTAGGTCTGCGGATCGACTTCCATGACTGGCGTGTAGTCGTTGAGCCGCATATGGCGCTTGCCGCGGCCGCGGATGTCTTTCACGGCCGACAGCGTCTTGGCCAGGCCGAAGCGCTCGCCGATGCCCTGGGCCAGCCCTGCCTGTGAGACAAAGGTCAGCGAAGTCCTGGCGATGGCGCCGCCGAAGGCGCCGAACATGGGGCGGTAGTGCACGGGCTGGGGCGTGGGGATGGAGGCGTTGGGGTCGCCCATGGGGGCCATGGCGATGCAGCCGCCTTTGAGGATCAGGGCGGGCTTGACGCCGAAGAAGGCCGGCTTCCAGACCACGATATCGGCCCATTTGCCCACTTCCAGGCTGCCGACCTCGTGGCTGATGCCATGGGCAATCGCCGGGTTGATGGTGTATTTGGCGATGTAGCGCTTGATGCGGAAGTTGTCGTTGCGCGCCGAGTCGCCGGGCAGGGCGCCGCGCTGCAGCTTCATCTTGTGGGCCGTCTGCCAAGTGCGCAGAATCACTTCGCCGACGCGGCCCATGGCCTGGCTGTCGGAGCTGAACATGCTGATCGCGCCCAGGTCGTGCAGTATGTCTTCGGCGGCGATGGTTTCCTTGCGGATGCGGCTTTCGGCGAAGGCCAGGTCTTCGGCGATCGACGGGTCCAGGTGGTGGCAGACCATCAGCATGTCGACATGCTCGTCCAGCGTGTTGATGGTGTAGGGCCGGGTCGGGTTGGTCGAGCTGGGCAGCACGTTTTCCAGGCCCACCACTTTCAGGATGTCGGGCGCATGCCCGCCGCCCGCGCCTTCGGTGTGGAAGGTATGGATGGTGCGGCCCTTGAAGGCGGCGACCGTGTCTTCGACAAAGCCGCTTTCATTGAGCGTGTCGGTGTGGATCGCTACCTGGATGTCGGTGGCTTCGGCCACGTTCAGGCAGTTGTCGATGGCCGCGGGCGTGCTGCCCCAGTCTTCGTGCAGCTTGAGGCCGATGGCGCCGGCGTTGATCTGCTCGTACAGGCCCGCGGGCAGGCTGGTATTGCCCTTGCCCATGAAACCCAGGTTCATGGGGAAGGCATCGGCGGCCTGCAGCATGCGCTCCATGTGCCAGGGGCCGGGCGTGCAGGTGGTGGCGAAGGTGCCCGTGGCCGGGCCTGTGCCGCCGCCGAGCATGGTGGTGACGCCGCTGGTCAGCGCTTCCTCGATCTGCTGGGGCGCGATGAAGTGGATATGGGTATCCACGCCGCCGGCCGTGACGATGGAGCCTTCACAGCTGATGATTTCCGTGCCCGGGCCGATGATGATGTCCACGCCGGGCTGGGTGTCGGGGTTGCCGGCCTTGCCGATGGCGACGATGCGGCCGCTTTTCAGGCCGATGTCGGCCTTGACGATGCCCCAGTGGTCGACGATCAGTGCATTGGTCAGCACCGTGTCCATCGCGCCTTCAGCGCGGCTTCTCTGGCTTTGCGCCATGCCGTCGCGTATGGTCTTGCCCCCGCCGAATTTCACTTCCTCGCCGTAGCTGCCCGCGGCCAGCGTGTAGTCGCGCTCGACCTCGAGCAGCAGTGCGGTGTCGGCCAGGCGCACGCGGTCGCCCGTTGTCGGACCAAAGGTTTCCGCATAGGCGCGGCGTTCCATCGTGGCCATCTCAGTGCTCTCCTGGCAGTTTGTCGAGCGGTCCCTGGACCAGGCCGCGAAAGCCATGGACCACGCGATCGCCCGCGTAGTCCACCAGTTCCACCGTGCGTTGCTGGCCGGGCTCGAAGCGCACGGCCATGCCGCTGGCAATGTTCAGGCGCATGCCGCGCGCGGTATCGCGGTCGAAGCTCAGGCCGGCATTGGTTTCGGCGAAGTGGTAGTGCGAACCGACCTGTATGGGCCGGTCGCTGGCATTGCGCACCAGCAGCGTGGTGGTGCGCCGGCCTGTGTTGAGGGCGTGTTCGCCTGTGTCGAGAATCAGTTCACCGGGGACCATGGGGGCGCTCCTTCAGGCCAGGCGGATCAACATGAATGCGCCCAGCGTGGCCGTGGCCGCGCCGCCCAGGCTGGCGAGCAGGCGGTGGCGCTGCAGCAGGCCGTGGCCCAGCAGCATGCCGGCGAGGTGCAGCAGCGCCGAGCCCAGGGCCATGCCGGCCAGCGCGGCGACGGCCGCCAGGCCGGTGTCACCGGCGAGCTCCATGCCATGCGCCGCGCCATGGAAGAAGGCGAACACGCCGGCCAGCGTGGCCGCGGCGCCCCAGGGCATTTTCTTCTGCAGGGCCAGCAGCAGACCCAGCACCAGCACCGAGGCCGCGATCATCGGCTCCACACCGGGCAATTGCAGGCCCGCGAAGCCGGCGAGCGCGCCGGCCACCAGCAGCGCCACGAAGGCAGCGGGCGCGCGCCAGGCCGGGCGCACCGTGAGCGCACTCCAGGCGCCTACGGCGACCATGGCCGCGAGGTGGTCGGCACCCGTGAAGGGGTGGGCAAAGGCATGCAGGGCCGCGTCGAGGGCGTGGTGATGGGCGCCGGCATCCGCGGACGGATGGGCGAGCGCGGCCAGCGGCAGGGCGGCCAGGGCGGCGGTGGCGGAAGCGATCAGGGGTTTGGCTTGCATGGCAGTCGGTGCTCGGGAGAAATCAGACGATGGGGTCGTGCACGGTGACGAGCTTGGTCCCGTCGGGAAAAGTGGCTTCGACCTGGATGTCGGGAATCATCTCGGCGATGCCGTCCATGACGTCGGCCCGGGTCAGTACCTGGCGGCCTTCGCTCATCATCTGGGCCACGGTCTTGCCGTCGCGCGCGCCTTCCATGACGGTCGCGCTGATCAAGGCAATGGCTTCGGGGTAGTTGAGCTTGAGTCCCCGGGCCTTGCGGCGTTCGGCCAGCAAGGCGGCGGTGAACAGGAGCAACTTGTCTTTTTCACGCGGCGTGAGTTCCATGGCGTCAAGGCGGGCGCGGGGCCCGCGAGGCTATGCAGATAGCAAGCATGCAGCAAGGTACGTGCCATGGGAAAGGAGGGGGCCCACACAACACTTGATGCGTCGCTACTTTTCCTTGTCGCGCGCCCGTTCCAGCGATCTGCCGGGCGGCTGCAAAACCAAGGGTATTCCCTGGTTTATGGCTTGGCGGCGCAGCGTGGCACAGAAGCTGCACGCAGATCGCCATGGACCACAGCAGCCAGGAGTCGAAGATCGCGGACGCGCAGCGTGCCCCGGGTGGGGCTGCGCCCGAAGGCGCCGGGCCGGCCGCGGTGCAGCAGGTGGTCAAGGTGCGGCGCGACTACAACCGCTGGGTGGCGACCGAGACGCTGGAGGACTACGCGCTGCGCTACACCCCGCAGCGCGCGCGCCGCTGGTCGGAGTGGGGCGTGGCCCATACCGCGTTCGGCGCGGCCTCGTTCCTGGTGCTTGAAGCCGTGGGTGCGACCTTGCTGGTGCAGTACGGTTTCATCAACGCGTTCTGGGCCATTGTCTGCACGGGCCTGATCATTTTTTCCGCCGGCCTGCCCATCAGCATCTACGCGGCGCGCCATGGCGTAGATATGGACTTGCTGACCCGTGGCGCGGGCTTCGGCTACATAGGCTCGAGCATCACTTCGCTGATCTACGCGAGTTTCACTTTCATTTTCTTTGCGCTCGAAGCGGCCGTGATGGCCTATGCGCTCGAACTCGCGCTGGACATTCCGCCGCGCTGGGGCTATCTGGTCTGCGCTTTGGTGGTCATTCCCTTGGTGACCCACGGCGTGTCGGCCATCAGCCGGCTGCAGGTCTGGACGCAGCCGCTGTGGCTGCTGATGCTGGTCGTGCCTTTTGTCTATGTGCTGGCGCACCAGCCTGGGGTGTTTTCCGATGTCTTGCACTATCCGGGGGCGCAGGCACAGCGCGAAGGCCAGGTGGCGGGCTTCAGTCTGCCTCTTTTTGGTGCAGGCCTGACCATGGGCATTGCACTCATCACCCAGATGGGCGAGCAGGCCGACTACCTGCGCTTCATGCCGGTGCGCACCCAGGCCAATCGCTGGCGCTGGTGGGGCGCGGTGATGCTGGGCGGGCCGGGCTGGGTGCTGCTGGGCGTGGCCAAGATGCTGGGCGGCGCCTTGCTCGCCTATCTGGCGATCTCGCATGCCGTTCCGCCGGACCATGCGGTCGACCCGAACCAGATGTACCTGGCGGCCTACAACTATGTATTCACCGACTACGGCTGGGCGGTGGCGGCGACGGCGCTGTTCGTGGTGTTGTCGCAGCTCAAGATCAACGTGACCAATGCCTACGCCGGTTCGCTGGCCTGGAGCAATTTCTTCTCGCGCCTCACGCACAGCCACCCCGGGCGCGTGGTGTGGGTGGTGTTCAACACGCTGATCGCCTTCATGCTGATGGAAATGCATGTGTTCCGTGCGCTGGGCGAAGTGCTGGGCCTGTACTCGAATCTGGCCATCGCCTGGATCATGGCGGTAGTGGCCGATCTGGTGATCAACAAGCCGCTGGGCCTGTCGCCGCGCGGCATAGAGTTCAAGCGCGCGCGCCTGTACGACATCAATCCGGTGGGCGTCGGGGCGATGGCCTTGTCGTCGCTGCTGTCGGTGGCCGCGCACCTGGGCGCTTTCGGGCCGCTGGCCCAGGCGTTTTCCGCGTTGATCGCCATGGGCGTGGCGCTGGTTGCCTCGCCGCTGATCGCCTGGTGGACCAAAGGGCGTTACTACCTGGTGCCTGCTGCTCCCGCTGCGCCGCCCGCCTGCGCCGGCTGCACTGCCCAGGTCGCGGGCCCGCCGCGCCTGCAGCGCTGCGTGGTCTGTGAGCGCGACTACGAAGTGCCCGACATGGTGCACTGCCCGGCCTACCAGGGATCCATCTGCTCGCTGTGCTGCACGTTGGACGCGCGCTGCGGCGACCTGTGCCGGCCCCAGGCCCATCTGGCCGTGCAGTGGCGCGCGGCGCTGCGGCGGCTGCTGCCGCGGCGCATGTGGAGCCTGCTGGACAAGGGCTTGCTGCACTTCGTGCTGCTGATGCTGCTGATCGTTCCGGCGCTCGCGGCCCTGATAGCGCTGCTATACCTGCTGGAGCTGCAAACGCTGGCGCGCAGCCTGCCGGCCGTCGCCGCGGCCAGTGCGCAGACCGTGCTGCAGACGGCCTTGCTCAAGGTCGGCGTGGGCTTGCTGCTGATCTCGGGCCTGGTCGTCTGGTGGCTGGTGCTGGCCCAGCACAGCCGCAAGGTGGCGCAGCAGGAGTCGCAGCGCCAGACGGGGCTGCTGGTGCGCGAGATTGCCTTGCACCGCGCCACCGACGGGCAGCTGCAGCAGGCGCGGCGCGCGGCCGAGGAGGCGCGCGCCGTGGCCGAAGCCGCCCGCCAGGCGGCCGACCTGGCGAACCAGGCCAAGAGCCGCTACATCAGTGCCATCAGCCACGAGCTGCGCACGCCGCTCAACAGCATCCTGGGCTATGCCCAGCTCATGGGCGAAGACCCCGACGTGCCGGCGCACCGGCGCCAGGCCGTGGCCGTGATCCGCCGTGGGGGCGAGCACCTGCTGTCGCTGATCGAAGGCACGCTGGACATTGCGCGCATCGAATCGGGCAAGCTGGCCTTGCAGGTGCAGCCCATGGAGTTTGCCGCGGGCCTGCAACAGATGGCCGGCATGTTCGAGCTGCAGGCCGAGGCCAAGGGCCTGGCCTTCCACTACGAACCCGAGGGCGCGCTGCCCGCCTGGGTGCGCACCGATGAAAAGCGGCTGCGCCAGATCCTCTTCAACCTGCTGGGCAATGCCATCAAGTTCACGGCGCGCGGCGCGGTGACGCTGCGCGTGCGCCATACCCGGCAAATGGCCTATGTGTCGGTGCTCGATACCGGCCCGGGCCTGAGCGAAGCCGAGCAGGCCCAGGTGTTCGAGCCGTTTGCGCGGGGCTCGGGCGCCCAGTCCAGCGCGGGCGCGGGCCTGGGCCTGACCATGGCCAAGATGCTGACCGAGCTCATGGGCGGGGCCTTGAGCGTGAGCAGCCAGCCGGGGCAGGGCGCGGCCTTCCATATCCGCCTGTTCCTGCCGTCGCTGGAGCAGGGTCCGGCCGCGCTGCCGGCCCCGCGGCGTGCGGTCGGCTATCTGGGCGCCACGCGCCGCCTGCTGGTGGTCGACAACGAGGAGGCCGACCGCGAGCTGCTGGCGCAGTTGCTGGTGCCCCTGGGCTTTGCCGTGCAGCACGCGGCCAACGGCCAGGAGGCGCTGGCGCTGCTGGCCGCGGGCTACCGTCCGCAGGCGATCTTCATGGACCTGGCCATGCCGGGAATGGACGGCTGGGAATGCCTGCGCCGGCTGCGGCAGATGCCGCTGGGCGACGTCGCCTGCGCGATTGTCTCGGCCAACGCTTTCGACCGTGAAATGCCCAATGACGTGGGCATACGGCCGCAGGATTTCCTGGTCAAGCCGGTGCGCCACAGCGAATTGCTGCAGTGGCTGGAAGACCGGCTGGAACTGGTCTGGCGCAGCGCGCCGCAGTTGCCGGTCGACGCCGCGGGCGGCCTGGACGGCGTGCCCGCGGCGGCGCTCACGGTATTGCGCCAGGCCATTGCCTGGGGCTATGCGCGCGGCGTGGTGCAGGCGCTCGCCCAGCTCGCGCAGGACTACCCGCAGGCCGCAGCTGTCTGGCGCCGGCTCCAGGCCCAGGCCCAGCAATTCCAGTTCGAGGCCATGGCCGCGCAATTGCCCGTGCCAGACACCGAGGAGACAAAGCTCTGATGATGGATTTCCCCCCTGTTCCCGCACGCGACGCCAGGCTGGTGCTGATCGTCGACGATGTGCCCGACAACTTGGCGATGCTGCACGATGCGCTCGACGCCGCGGGCTATATGGTGCTGGTCGCGACCAACGGCGAAGCCGCGCTGGCATGCGCCGCGCAAGCGCTGCCCGACATCGTGCTGCTCGACGCCATGATGCCCGGCATGGATGGTTTCGAAGTCACGCGCCGGCTCAAGGCCGATGCCCGCACGGCGCCTATTCCCATCATCTTCATGACCGGTCTGACCGAGACCGAGCACCTGATCGCCGCGCTGGCGGCCGGGGGCGTGGACTATGTGACCAAGCCCATCAAGCCCGCGGAAGTGCTGGCGCGCATGGGCGTGCACCTGGGCACGGCGCGGCGCGCGCGCGCGCAGCAGCAGCAGGCCGTGCAGGCGCGCAGCGCGCTCGATGCCTTCGGTCATGCAAGCCTCACGGTGCGCATTGCCGATGGGCGCGTGCTGTGGCAAACGCCGCTGGCACGCGAGCTGCTGCGCCGCCACTTCGGCATCGACGGCCTGCGCGCCGTGCTGCCCGCCGACGTGCTGGCCTGGGTGCAACGCCAGCAGGCCACGCTGGCCTTGCACGCCGAGCCGCCGCGCTGGACCCTGGACCAGGGGCAAGGCAGCCTGGTGCTGCGCCTGCACCCGCCTTCGCCCGAGGCCGACGAAGGCGAACTGCTGCTGGTGATGCGCGAGGAGTCGGACTTGGCGGTGCGCGAGACCCTGCGCCAGGGCTTTGGCATCACCGGCAAGGAGGCCGAAGTGCTGTACTGGCTGGCCCAGGGCAAGATCAACCGTGATATCGCCGACATCGTCAGCTGCAGCCCGGCGACGGTGAAAAAGCACCTGGAACGCATTTACGCCAAGCTGGGCGTGGAAACGCGCACCGCGGCCGCCGCCATGGCCATGGCGCGTCTGCCGGCCTGATGAGGATTGGCAATCTGCGCCATGCAGATTTCCAACCCTGCGCGGGTGCAGCGCTGTCTACACTGGACGGCATGACGCTTGAAAATTCCACC
Organism: Acidovorax bellezanensis; assembly: GCF_025421555.1. Lineage (NCBI taxonomy): Bacteria > Pseudomonadati > Pseudomonadota > Betaproteobacteria > Burkholderiales > Comamonadaceae > Acidovorax > Acidovorax bellezanensis. Next base: position 212,473 of record NZ_JAODYH010000003.1, on the reverse strand, counting down.
TCCCCAGCGCCCCAGGGCCTCGATGACGCGACCCTGGCCTTTGCCGACAAGGTGTTCGACGCCGCACGCACGGGCGACGATGGCAGCCTCGCGCAATGGCTGGCCGCGGGCCTGCCCCCCGATCTGCGCAATGCCAAGGGCGACAGCCTGCTGATGCTGGCCAGCTACCACGGCCATGCGGCAGCTGCGGCCCTGCTGTTGCAGCACGGCGCCGGCGCGGCCCTGGCCAATCTGCGCGGCCAGACGCCGCTGGCCGGCGTGGCCTTCAAGGGCGATCTGGCCATGGCCGAACTGCTGCTGGATCATGGCGCCGGCGTCGACAGCCCGTCGCCCGACGGCCGCACGCCGCTGATGTTCGCGGCCATGTTCAACCGGCTGGACATCATGCGGCTGCTGATCGCGCGCGGCGCGCAGGTGGATGCCACCGATGCACAAGGCACGACGCCACTGGGCTGCGCGCTGGCCATGGGGGCCCAGGAGGCGGCGGCGATGCTGCGCGGGCAGGCCGGGTAGGGCTAGAAGCCCTCCATTCTTCGTTGTTTGCTGGCCCTGCGCCAGGGTGCCCTGCGCCAAGCTCAAGGCGGGCGGCAAGCGGCCCCGCATACGCCATCCGGCGTATATCCCATTCGGCACCCGCTCCCTAGCATGGACTCCATGGTGCCGGGCGAAGCCGCTGGTTTTCGCAGCACCTGTTCATCCACCCACAGGAGCCGCTGACCATGCAACGTCGTTTCACCCTTCAATCCCTTGCTGCCGCGGCAGCCGTCGCCGGTCTGGGTTTTGGCGCCATGCCGGCCTGGGCGGCGGACACCATCAAGGTCGGCGTGCTGCACAGCCTGTCGGGCACCATGGCGATTTCCGAGACCGTGCTCAAGGACACGGTGCTGATGGCCATCGACGAGATCAATGCTTCGGGCGGTGTGCTGGGCAAGAAGCTCGAGCCCGTGGTCGTCGATCCGGCCTCGAACTGGCCGCTGTTCGCCGAGAAGGCCAAGCAGTTGCTGGGCCAGGACAAGGTGGCGGTGATCTTCGGCGGCTGGACCAGCGTGAGCCGCAAGTCCGTGCTGCCCGTGGTCGAGGAAATGAACGGCCTGCTGTTCTACCCCGTGCAGTACGAAGGCGAGGAGCTGTCCAAGAACGTGTTCTACACCGGCGCGGCGCCCAACCAGCAGGCGATTCCCGCGGTCGATTACCTGATGAGCAAGGACGGCGGCGGCGCCAAGCGCTGGGTGCTGCTGGGCACCGACTACGTCTACCCGCGCACCACCAACAAGATCCTGCGCGCCTACCTCAAGACCAAGGGCGTGAAGGACAGCGACATCGACGAGAAGTACACGCCCTTCGGTCACAGCGACTACCAGACCATCGTCGCCGACATCAAGAAGTTCAGCCAGGGCGGCAAGACGGCTGTGGTGTCGACCATCAACGGCGACTCCAACGTGCCGTTCTACAAGGAGCTGGGCAATGCCGGCCTCAAGGCCACGGACGTGCCGGTGGTGGCGTTCTCGGTGGGTGAGGAAGAGCTGCGCGGCGTGGACACCAAGCCGCTGGTCGGTCACCTCGCGGCCTGGAACTACTTCATGACGCTGAAGAACCCCGAGAACACGGCCTTCATCAAGAAGTGGAGCGACTACGCCAAGGCCAAGAACATCGCCGGGCACAAGGACAAGCCGCTGACCAACGACCCGATGGAGGCCACCTATATCGGCATCCACATGTGGAAGCAGGCCGTGGAGAAGGCCAAGTCCACCGACGTGAACAAGGTCATCGCCGCAATGGCCGGGCAGACCTTCAAGGCCCCGAGCGGCATCGTCAGCAAGATGGACGAGAAGAACCACCATCTGCACAAGAACGTGTTCATCGGCGAGATCCGCGCCGACGGCCAGCTCAACGTGGTCTGGAAGACGCCCGCGCCGATCAAGGCCAAGCCCTGGAGCCCCTACATCCCGGGCAACGACAAGAAGAAAGACGAACCCGAGAAAAAGTAAGGCACCCCCTGAGCCGCTCACGCCGGATGGCCGGCCCCGGCTTCCCCCTCTCAACCTTTGGTGGAGGGGGGCGCCCGGCTAGGGACGGCAGCCTCGCTGCGGGGCGGCCCTTGCTCGCTGCCCCCTTGCTGGGGCACGCCAGTTTCAAAGGCCGATGGCAGAGCAGACGCCATGGATAACTTACTTTTGAATCGGCACACCATGCTTGGATACTCAATCACCACCACGCTGCTGCGCCGCGTTGCGCTGGCCTGTGCGCTGCTGGGCGCCACGGCGGCCCAGGCGCTCACGCCCGGGCAGGCGCTGGCCATGGCGCAGGGCGACTCGGAGGCGCGCATTGCCGCCATCCAGTCGGCGCTGCAGCAACCCGACGCCACCCTGGCCCCTTACCTGCGCGCGCTCGCCGATGACGCCGTGGTCGTGGCCGACGGCCGCGCGCTGGTGGTGCGCAACGCCCAGGCCAGCGACCCGGTGACGGGCCAGCCCGCAAAGCTGCCCGAAGGCGCCGAAGAAGTCATGAACAACAACCGGCTGCGCGGCGAAATTTCCGCCGCGCTGGCCGCGCTCAATCTGTTCTCGCCCGACACCGCGGTGCGCCGCGAAGCCGCGCAGGCCATGCTCAAGCAGTCGTCGCCCGCGGCCATCCCGTTGCTCGAACGCGCGCTGGCCGACGAGAAAGACAGCGCCGTGCGCCAGTCGCTGGAACTGGCACGCGCCGCCGCGCTGCTGGGCAGCGACGATCCGGCCTTGCGCAAGAAGGCGGCCTGGTCGCTGGGCGAAAGCGGCGCGCCCCAGGCGCGGCTGCTGCTGCAGACCCAGCTGGCCGAGGAGCGTGACGAGGCGGTGCAGGTGCAGTTGCGCCGCTCGCTGGCCCAGGTCGATGATCGCCTGGCCTGGGGCGAGCGCCTGGGCGTGGTGTTCACTGGCATCAGCCTGGGCTCCATCCTGCTGCTGGTCGCTCTGGGCCTGGCGATCACCTATGGCTTGATGGGCGTGATCAACATGGCCCACGGCGAGCTGATGATGATCGGCGCCTATGCGACCTACCTGGTGCAGAACCTGTTCCAGGCCTGGTGGCCCGGGGCCTTCGACTGGTATCTGCTGGCGGCCGTGCCGCTGTCCTTTCTGGCCGCGGCCCTGGTCGGAGCGCTGGTGGAGCGCACGGTGCTGCGCTTTCTCTACGGCCGCCCGCTGGAAACACTGCTGGCCACCTGGGGCATCAGCCTGGTGCTGATGCAGCTGGTGCGCAGCATTTTTGGCGCCCAGAACGTGGGCGTGGAAAACCCGGTGTGGATGAGCGGCGGCTGGCAGCTGCTGCCCAATCTCACGCTGCCGCTGAACCGTCTGGTGATCATCGTTTTCGCCGCCGCCGTGCTGCTGGCCATGGCCTGGACCATAGGCCGCACGCGCCTGGGACTGTTCGTGCGCGGCGTGACGCAGAACCGGGCCATGGCCTCCTGCATGGGCGTGAACACGGCGCGCGTCGACACCCTGGCCTTTGCGCTGGGCTCGGGCGTGGCGGGGCTCGCGGGCTGTGCGCTGAGCCAGGTCGGCAACGTGGGCCCGGACCTGGGCCAGAGCTACATCGTCGACGCCTTCATGGTGGTGGTGCTGGGCGGCGTGGGCCAGTTGCTGGGCACGGTCTATGCGGCGCTGGGCCTGGGCATCCTGGGTAAATTTCTCGAGGGCTGGACCGGAGCGGTACTGGCCAAGATCGCGGTGCTGATCTTCATCATCGTCTTCATCCAGAAGCGCCCCCAAGGCATCTTCGCGATGAAGGGCCGCAGCGCGGAGGCATGAAATGCAGCTGAACTCTTCTTTTCCCCCTCTGGATTTGCCGGGCCGGCAGCCGCTGCTCACGCGCCGCGGCTGGGCGGTGTTCCTGGTGGCGCTGGTCACCATCTGCGCTATCGCGCCGCTGCTCAATCTCTGGGTGCCCGCGGGCAGCGCCTTGCACATGTCCGACTACGCGGTCTCGCTGGTCGGCAAGATCATGTGCTACGCCATCTGCGCGCTGGCCATGGACTTGATCTGGGGCTACACCGGCATTCTGAGCCTGGGCCACGGCCTGTTCTTCGCGCTGGGCGGCTATGTGATGGGCATGTATTTGATGCGCCAGATCGGCAGCGACGGCAACTCGGGCAGCATGCTGCCCGACTTCATGGTGTTCCTGGACTGGAAGGAGCTGCCCTGGCATTGGCAGCTCAGCGACAGCTTTGTCGCCACCATCTTCCTGGTGCTGGCCGTGCCCGGCTTGGTGGCCTTTGTGTTCGGCTACTTTGCCTTCCGTTCGCGCATCAAGGGCGTGTATTTCTCCATCATCACCCAGGCGCTGACCTATGCGGCCATGCTGCTGTTCTTCCGCAACGAGACCGGCCTGGGCGGCAACAATGGCTTCACCGATTTCAAGCGCATCCTGGGCGTGGCGATCGCGACGCCCGAAATGCGCATGTTCCTGTTCGTGCTCACGGGCTGCGTGCTGCTGGGCTGCTATCTGTTCGCGCGCTGGCTGGTGCAAAGCAAGTTCGGCCGCGTGCTGCAGGCGATTCGCGACGCCGAGACGCGGGTGATGTTCTCGGGCTATTCGCCGCTGCCCTACAAGCTCACCATCTGGTGCATCAGCGCCATGATGTGCGGCGTCGCGGGCGCGCTCTACGTGCCCCAGGTGGGCATCATCAACCCCGGTGAAATGAGCGCCGCGAACTCCATCGAGATGGCGGTCTGGGCGGCTGTCGGCGGGCGCGCCAGCCTGATAGGTCCGATCGTCGGCGCCTTCATCGTCAATGGCGCCAAGAGCTGGCTCACGGTGAGCGCGCCCGAGTTCTGGCTGTATTTTCTGGGCGCGCTGTTCATCGCCGTGACCCTGTTCCTGCCCCAGGGCGTGGTGGGCTGGGTGCGGCAGATACGCGGGAATCGACGCAGCAAGCCGGGCAAAGGAGGTGAGGAATGACCCCCGATCAAATGGACGCAGGCGCCGAGCGCCTGGAGGCCTTGGCCCAGCGCAAGGCGGCCGAGGACCACGGTGACTCGGGCGGGCGCACGGCCAGCTATGCGCGCACGGCCGTGCCCGGCGAAGTCGACGTGACCCACGGGCGCATCCTGTACCTCGAGGACGTGCATGTGAGCTTCGACGGCTTCAAGGCCATCAACGGTCTGAACCTGGACATCGCGCCGGGCGAGCTGCGCTGCATCATCGGCCCCAACGGCGCGGGCAAGACGACGATGATGGACATCATCACCGGCAAGACCCGTCCCGACCGCGGCACGGTGTTCTTCGGCTCGACCATCGATCTGCTGCGCCACAACGAGCCCGAGATCGCCCAGCTGGGCATTGGCCGCAAGTTCCAGAAACCGACGGTGTTCGAGAACCTCACGGTGTTCGAGAACCTCGAACTCGCGCTCAAGACGCACAAGGGCGTGCGCCATTCGATGTTCTTTCGCCTCGACAGCGCGCAAAAGGACAGGCTGGCCGAAGTGCTGCACACCATTCACCTCGCCGATGCAGTGCGGCGCCTGGCCGGCGTGCTGAGCCACGGTCAGAAGCAGTGGCTGGAGATCGGCATGCTGCTGATGCAGGAGCCCAAGCTGCTGCTGCTCGACGAGCCCGTCGCCGGCATGACCGACGAGGAAACCGTGCGCACCGCCGAACTGTTTTTGCGCCTCAAGGGGCAGCATTCGCTGATGGTGGTCGAGCACGACATGTCCTTCATCGCCGCCATCTCCGAGACCGTCACGGTGCTGTGCGACGGCGCGGTGCTGGCCCAGGGCCCATTGGCCCAGGTGCAGGCCGACCAGCGCGTGGTCGAGGTCTATCTGGGGCGCTGAGCCCGTCTGTACACATCATGCTCAAAGTCCAGAACCTTCACCAATACTACGGCGGCTCGCACATCCTGCGCGATGTCAGCCTGACCGCCGAGCCGGGCCAGATCACCGTGCTGCTGGGGCGCAATGGCGTGGGCAAGACCACGCTGCTCAAAAGCCTGATGGGCCTGGTGCCGATACGCAGCGGCAGCATCGAATGGCAGGGCCGGCAGATCGCGGGCCTCACGCCTTACGAGCGCGCGCGCGCCGGCATAGGCTTCGTACCCCAGGGCCGCGAGATTTTCGGGCGCCTGACGGTGCAGGACAACCTGCGCATGGGCCTGGCCTATTGCAGCGCGGCTACGCCCATCCCGCCCGATCTGTTCGAGCTGTTTCCGGTGCTGGCGCAGATGCTGCAGCGCCGTGGCGGCGATCTGTCGGGCGGCCAGCAGCAGCAGCTGGCGATTGCGCGGGCCCTGGCGCCCGGCCCGAAATTGCTGATCCTCGACGAACCCACCGAAGGCATTCAGCCGAGCATCATCAAGGACATTGGCCGCGTGATCCGCATGCTGGCCCGCGAGCGCGGCATGGCCGTGCTGCTGTGCGAGCAGTACTACGACTTCGCCGAAGAGCTGGCCGATCAGTACCTGGTGATGCAGCGCGGCGCGGTGATCGCCCAGGGTCCGGGCAGCGAAATGCAGGAAAAAGGCATACGCCAGCTGGTGGCGATCTGACGTTTCCGCTAACCATGGCCCGAGGCGCGTGAAACCTGCGTGCTCTAGCGCGGGGGCGCCGAGCAAGGGCCGCCCCGCAGCGATGGTGCCGTCCCCCTCCACCGAAGGATGAGAGGGGGAAGCGGCGTAAGCCGCTCAGGGGGGGAGCCTTTCCCCCAGCGAAATGCCGATGTCGCGCGCCATCACCAGCAGGCTGTGGTCCAGCGCAATCGTGCGCTGCACGTTCGCCACCTGGGAGATCTCCACGCTGGTGATCTCGCCGCCCTGCAGCGTGACCATGCGCCCGAACTGGCCGCGCATCACCAGTTGCGCCGCGTGGTGGCCGAAGCGCGTGGCCAGTACGCGGTCGAACGGCGTGGGGTCGCCGCCGCGCTGCACATGGCCCAGCACCGTGGTACGGACTTCGCTTTTCAGGTGCGGCTGCAGGCGCTCGCGCAGCACATGGCCCACGCCGCCCAGGCGTACCGGGTCGGGGCTGTTCTCCACCCGCTCGCGCACCGTCTGGCTGGCGCCGCTTTCCTTGGCGCCTTCGCCTATGCAGATGATGGTGTAGCGCTGGCGCTCCTCGCGTGCGCGGCAGACATCGATCACGGCCTGCAGGTCGTAGTCGATTTCGGGCAGCAGGATGATGTCGGCCGCGCCCGCGATGCCGGCTTCCAGGGCCAGCCAGCCCGCATGCCGGCCCATGGTCTCGACGATCATCACCCGGTGGTGGCTCATGGCCGTGCTCTCTATGCGTCGCAGCCCTTCGGTCACGGTGGCCACGGCGGTGTCGAAGCCGAAGCTGCGCTCGCAGTTGGCAATGTCGTTGTCTATGGTCTTGGGCACGCCCACGCATTGCAGGCCGACTTGCGCCAGTCCGTGGGCCAGGCTCATGGTGCCGTCGCCGCCGATGGCCACGACCACATCCAGGCCCAGCGCCTGGATATTCTTGCCGGTCTGTTCCAGCGTGGCCGCGTCGCGCAGCGGGTTGGCGCTGTTGCTGGTGCCCAGGATGGTGCCGCCCTGGTGCAGGATGCCCGACACCTCGTCCCAGGTCAGCGGCTTGACGCGCGGGTTCTCGCCCATCAGGCCTTCGAAGCCGTCGGCAATGCCCAGTACTTCGGCGTTGCCGTGGCGGATCAGGGATTTGGTGACGGCACGGATGACTGCATTGAGTCCGGGGCAGTCACCGCCTCCGGTAAGTATGGCTACGCGCATGGCAGTTTCTTGTTCGTTGGAGGCAGGCCGGGTTGGGGCACATGTGATCAATGCATTCTGCCCCAGACCGCGGCGGCTGGCGCCGGTGCCAAGGCTTCGCCAGTCCGCCCGGGTGCCTGCAGGCCAGGGGAATGGGCGGCGAATGGGAACTCAAAGGCGCGGGGAGTTACATACTGCCAAGGCGCTTTCTTCCACACTGATTTTTGAGGACCTACCATGCACGATGGCATCAACCGCTTGTTGACTGATTTCGGCAATGCCCTGGGCCTGGACGGGCTGTCACTGGATGACAGCGGCTACTGCTGCCTGAGTTTTGACGATGTACTGGTGAACATAGAGTCCGTGGGCGACAGCTCGCAGGTGCTGCTCTACAGCAGCCTGGGCGCTTTGCCCGAGGATGCGGGGCCTGCAGTCTGCCGGCAACTGCTCGAAGCCAACTATTTCTTCCTGGGTACGGCGGGCGCCACGATAGGCCTGGACGGCACCACAGGCGCCGTGGCCATCACCCGGGTGGTGGATGTCGCGGGCATGGAAGTACTGGATTGGGAGGCGGTGATCAAGGCCTTTGTCGATGCGGCCGAAAGCTGCTCAGAGTTGTTCGATGCCGCTCCCGCCGCGGATGCACCCGTGGCGCCGCCTTCCAGGTTTGAACAGTTCATCCGCGGATAAAGGAGACTGCCATGTCCAGCATTCAATCTCCCGGGTTGAGCCTCGGCAGCTTTCAGGCGCTGGCGAAAACCGGCGAAGCGGTCGCATTGAAAGGTGGCGCGCTGCAGTCCACCGCCTCCGCCAAACAGGGATTCTTTACCCGCGTGATGAATTGGTTGCGCGGGGAGTCCTCGTCCAAGATCAACAGCGCAACCAAAAATGCATTCACGGCGGCCATTGGCCAAGGCCTGACCCAGCAAGGCCTTGACACCGTTCTACGGCGGGGCGGTTTTGACGCCGGCAGCCGCAAGCCGTTGTCGAGCCGCGAAATCAACCATGTGGCGAGTGCGAAGAATCAGCTGATGGGTGAAACCAAACAGCTCAACAAGCTGCTTGCAGAATTGACAGGGGTCCAAGCCGACATCAAGGCGAAGAAAGCGGTGTTCGAGGAAAAATCCAGAGCGACCCAGCAGTCGCCGTCCGAGCATACCTATAGAGCCTCGAAAGCTGCGGGGGAGGAGTTGCGGGCTGCCCGCACGCAGGGGCTGGCGCTGGCGGACAAAATCCAGGCGCAGGTAAAGCTGATGAACGCGTGATGGGATCCGCCGGGCTGCAAGACCGCATGAACCGGCGGGCCTGACGCACGGGCACAGGGACGCGGCACTGCGCCTACATGGCCCAGATCCGCGGCGCCACGCCGGGCAGGTCCCAGAAATGCCCGCGCCACAGCTGCCAGACCTGCCGCCACAGCTGCATCACCGGCTCGACCATGGGGGCCAGGGCGCGCAGAACTATGACCCGGTCATGCGGGCTGGTGACGCCGCAGCGTGCGGCCAGCGCGTGGCCTTCGATCAGCGTGCGCGTCAAGTCCAGCGCGGCGTCGCGGCGCTCGCGGGCCAGCGGGCTGCCGGTGACGAAGAACAGCGAAGCCAGGCAGCGCTGGCCGGCCAGGCCCAGCGGGCCGTCCATCAGCAGCGCATCGTCGGCGGCCAGCGTGCCGTGCTCCAGCCACTGGCCGGGCAGCTCCAGGTGCTGGGTGTAGCGCCCGGCGACAAACGGCGCCTGGGCATGGGGCAGGCCCAGCGCGGTGACGTCCCAGCCGATCAGCTCGGCGCCGGGGGCCAGTTCCAGCTGCAGCCGATTCAGCGCATCGCAGCCGCTGTAGGCAATGGTTTCCAGCGGCAGCCATTCCATGCGGGCACCGGCTGCCAGCGTCAGGTGAGTGTCCTGCAGCGCGGGCGCGCCGTTGCTGCGGTAAAAGCGCGTCGCCCCGGGCGTGGTGACCAGCGCATGGGCGCCGGCCTGCACGCGGGCGCGGATGTCCAGCGTGTCGCCGCCGACCAGGCCGCCGGGCGGATGCACCAGCACGTTGTGGCAGATGGCGTCGCCTTCGGGGTAGAGGCTGCGCAGCACGCGCAGCGGCCCCTGGTGGCGGTGGTGCACCACGCTGCGGCCGTGCGAGACGGCATAGTCGAGTTCAAGTTGCGCAAGCCAGGGCATGGGGAAATCCAAACAGGTCCAGATGATGCCCGATGACAAGCAAGAAGCGCGCCCTGCGCACTGTTGTGGTGCTAGTTGCCCCAGTAGCCCATGTGGGGTTCCAGTGCCTCTTCGGTCAGCATGGGCCCTATGCAGGCGATGGGCTGGGGCGCGAGCGCGAGCAGCTCGGCCGCGGCCATGCTGCTGCGAAAGCTGTCGATGCGCTGGCCGCAGAGCTGGCGCAGATGGTCGTTGGCCAGGCCAAAGACCACGCGGCGAATGCCGCTGCACAGAATCGCACCCGCGCACATCATGCAGGGTTCGGCCGATGCGTAGAGCGTGGCCTGGGCCAGGCTTTCGAGCTGGGCCGGCGTGCGCAGCTGGCGCAGCGCATTGATTTCGGCGTGGCCCGTACAGTCGCCGCTTTCGCTGATGTTGCAGAAGGCCTCGGCCAGCAGCTGTCCGTCAGCCGCGACGATGACCGCCCCGAAAGGCCGGTTGCCGCGTGCGCGTGCCGTCGCCGCCCATTGCAAAGCCAGCCGCAGCGATGCATGGTCCCGGTCCTGCTGCGCCGACAGCGAAAGTTGCGGCGGGTGGGGGGCAGGCAGGGTCAAGGCATGTCTCCGGTGGGGGCGGCATGGAGTGGCGACGGTTTGCCGGGCTCAGTGGTTGTTCGAGCCGCGGTGGGCCCAGGCGGTGGTGCGCTTTTCGACCCAACTGAACAGCTCGTACATCACCATGGCCATGGCGCCGACGACCAGCAGGCCCGCAAAAGCCAGGCCCATCTGCATCGAGGAGCCGGCCGAAATCAGCAGATAGCCAATGCCTTCGTTGGCAGCCGTCATTTCCGACACCGTGGTGCCGACAAAGGCCAGGGTGATGGCCACTTTGAGCGAGCCGTAGAAGTAGGGCAGCGAGCGCGGCAGGCCGACCTTGGTCAGCACGTCCCAGCGCTTGGCGCCGAGCACGCGCAGCACGTCCTCGAGTTCGGGCTCCAGCGTGGCCAGGCCGGTGGCGATATTGACCATGATGGGAAAGAAGCTGATCAGGAACGCGGTCAGGATGGCCGGGCCCGCGCCAATGCCGAACCAGACCACGAGAATCGGCACGAACGCCGCCTTGGGCAGGGCGTTGAACGCCGTCATCAGCGGGTACAGCGCGGCATAGGCCAGGCGCGAGCTGCCGATCAGAAAGCCCAGCAGCACGCCGACGACGATGGCCAGGCCGAAGCCGGCCATGGTCACCCAGTAGGTGCGCCAGGCATGCATGGCGATCACGCCGCTGAATTCGACGAACTGCGTGAGGATCAGCCAGGGGCTGGGGAAAATGAATTCGGACACCTGGAAGCCCGAGCAGATGACCTGCCACAGGATGACGATGGCCAGCATCAGCAGCCAAGGGGACCAGCGTTCGACGCGGGGGGAGATTTTCATGGTGTGACTTTCTTGCGGCGTCTCAAACGCTGGCAGCGGTGCTGGGGGCTGCGTGGCGCATGGCCCCGATGTGACCGCGCAGCTCGTGCACGATGTCGCTGAATTCCTTGGTGTAGGTCAGCTCGAGGTCGCGCGGGCGCGGCAGCTCGATTTCGCGCTTGACGACGAAACGCCCCGGGCTCTTGCTCATCACATAGACCGTGTCGGCGAGGAACACCGATTCGCGCAGGTCGTGGGTCACCAGGATCACGTTGAATTTCTGTTCGGTCCAGAGATCGCGCAGGATGCACCACAGCTCCTCGCGCGTGAACGCGTCGAGCGCGCCGAACGGCTCGTCGAGCAACAGCAGCTTGGGTTCATGGATCAGCGCGCGGCAGATGCTGGCGCGCTGCTGCATGCCGCCCGACAACTGCCAGGGGAACTTGTCCTCGTAGCCGGCCAGACCCACTTTCTGCAGCAGGCGGCGCGCGCGCTCTTCGTACTCGGCGCGGCGCGCTTTGAACTGGCTGCGGTGGGGCTCGACGATTTCCAGCGGCAGCAGCACGTTCTCGACCGTGGTGCGCCAGGGCAGCAGCGAGGGCGCCTGAAAGGCCATGCCCGAGATCTTCAGCGGCCCGGTCACGGGCTGGCCGTCGATCAGGATGCGGCCTATCGAGGGCATGCGCAGGCCCGTGGCAAGCTTCATGAAGGTGGACTTGCCGCAGCCCGAAGGCCCGACGATGGCAATGAATTCGCCTTGCTGCAGTTGCAGGTCGATGGCTTCGACGGCGAAGTGGTTCTGCGCGCGCAGTTCTTCGTTGTAGGCGAGCCAGACATTGCGGAAGTCGACAAAAGGAGGTGCGGAGTCCGTCATGCGGTTCTTTTCTTTGGTGGGATGTCAGCCCGCGGGCATCATTTCTTCGGCAGCACGTCGAGCGCGGCCGCCGTGGGCAGGAAGCTGCGGTTCCAGACCGCATTGGCCGGCACCGGGTTCTTGGTGCCGTAGGCCTTGGCGACCTGTTCGGCCATCAGTTGCAGTCGCGGCAGGCGCAGCTGGCCGAAGCCTTCCTCGCGCGCGCCGGGGCCGTCAATGGCGGTGTCTATGGTCAGCTGCAGGCGCTTGATCTCGACGTCGGTGTTGACCAGGCCGTCCTTGGCCTTGAGCGAGGCGATCGCGGCCGCGGGCTGGGCGATCACTTCCTTGGCGCCCTTGGCAAACGCCGCCAGGAAGGCCTTGAGCGCTTCGGGCTTCTCGGCGATCAGCTTGGGGCTGGCGATGATCACGTTGCCGTAGAGCTTCACGCCGTGGCTGGCATAGGGCAGCACGACGATGTCCTCGCGCTTGACGCCGCGCGCCTCGAGGTTGAGCAGGCTGGTGAAGGTGTAGCCCGTGACCGCATCGACGTCGCCGCGCACCAGCATGGTTTCGCGCAGCGGCGGATCCATGGTGGTCCACTGCACTTCGCCGACATGGTTGGCCTGGGCGAACAGCGGGAAAGTGCGCCGGCCGGCGTCGAAGATGGGCGCGCCCAGCTTCTTGCCGCTTAGATCGGCGGCCGTCTTGATGCCGCTTTTCTTCAGCGCCATCACCGAGGCCGGGGTGGTGTTGTAGATCACCATCACGGCCACGGGCTTGATTGGCGCATCGGGGTTGTTGGCGTGGAATTCCATCAGCGCCGACAGGTCGGCAAAGCCCAGGTCATGCGTGCCCGAGGCCACGCGCTGGATCGCGCCCGCGCCGCTGGCCGCTTCCACCGTCACGTCCAGGCCGCTGTCCTTGTAGTAGCCCTTGGCGCCGGGGTGCACGAAGAACGCCGCCGGACCTTCGAAGCGCCAGTCGAGCTGGAACTTGAGGGGCGTGAGCGCGGGCGCGGCGGCGATGCTCCAGGCGGAGGCGGTCAAGGTGGCCACGGCCACGGCGGTTTGGAGAAAAGTGCGTTTGTTCACGGGCAGTCCTAGAGAGAGTGTGAGGAGGTGGGCCTTACTTGCGCGGCAGGATGTCGAGGGCGGCGGCCGTGGGCAGGAAGCTGCCGTTCCAGACCGTGGTCGTGGGCACTCGCTGCTTGGTCGCGTAGACGTCGGAGACCTGCGAGGCCATCAGCGCCATGCGCGCGGCATTGATCTGGCCGAAGCCTTCGGCGCGCGCGTCGGGGCTGTTGACGACGGTGTCTATGGCCAGTTGCAGGCGGCGCGTTTCCAGCGGCACGTTGACGATGCCGTCGCGCGCCTTGACGGCGGCGATCGCCTCGGCGGGCTTGGCCATGACTTCCTTCGCGCCCTGGGTGAAGCCGCGCAGGAACTTGCGCACCGCTTCGGGGTTCTCCTGGATCAGCTTGCTGCTGGCGATGATCACGTTGCCGTACATCTTCACGCCGTGGTCGGCGTACTGCATGACGACCACGTCCTGGGCCTTGACGCCGCGCGCTTCGAGGTTGAGCAGCGAAGTGAAGGTAAAGCCGGCGATGGCGTCGATGTCACCGCGCACCAGCATGGTTTCGCGCAGCGGTGGGTCCATCGTCGTCCAGGCCACGTTGCCGACCTTGTTGGCGGCGGCAAAGAGGGGGAAGGCCTTGCGCCCGGCATCGAACACGGGCGCGCCCAGCTTCTTGCCCGAGAGGTCGGCGGCCGTCTTGATGCCGCTTTTCTTCAGCGCCATGATGGACGAAGGCGTGTTGTTGTAGACCACCATCACGGCCACGGGCTTGTTGGCGGCATCGGGGTTGTTGGCATGGAATTCCATCACCGCGGCCAGGTCGGCAAAGCCCATGTCATAGGTGCCCGAAGCCACGCGCTGTACCGCTCCGCCCGAACCGCTGCCCGCATCGACCTGCACGTCCAGGCCTTGGGCCTTGAAGTAGCCCTTGGCCACCGGCTGCAGGAAGAACGCGGCCGGGCCTTCAAAGCGCCAGTCGAGCTGGAACTTGATGGGCGTATCGGCCGCATGGGCAGCGGCGCAGGACAGTGCCAGGGCGGCCGCGCTGGCCTTGAGGAAGAAACGCTTGTGCATGGGAGTCCTTGATGAGGTGAAACCAGGAAGTACCCATGACTGCGCAAAAACAATGCCAGCTTGCAGAGCGCTGTTGCGACCATCGCGGCGCGCGCGCTGCACCGATGGGGTGCCGGGCGGTCCTGCGCCCGGCCGCCGTGGTCCGAAATGGTGCGCCCGGGTGCCGTGGCGTGCGGCAAGATGCGGCATGCTTATTGCGAAAAACAGGCATGCCGCCCCGCTGGGGTGCTTCCGACCTGTTGATCCCCTGTATCCCGAGACCTGTGCCATGACCGAAATCGACTTCACCCAGATAGACAGCTACGCCCGCTACAAGCTGATGGCTAGCCTGATCGTGCCCCGCCCGATTGCGCTGATCACCACGCTGGCCGAGGACGGCACGGTCAACGCCGCGCCGTTCAGCATGTTCAACATGGTGGGCGAGGACCCGCCCATCGTGATGGTGAGCATCAACAAGCTCAGCGACGGCCACCTCAAGGACACGGCGGCCCATATCCTGCGCACGGGCGAGTTCGTGGTGCATATCGCCGACGAGGCGATTGCCCGGGCCATGCACCGCTGCGGCGACCGTCTGCCGGTGACGCACAGCGAGCTCGAGCATGTGGGCCTGGACGCCGTGCCTTCGCACAGCGTCAAGCCGCCGCGCATCGCCCAGGCGCCCGTGGCGTTCGAGTGCCGACTGCACGAAGTGATGGAAACCGACAGCCGCTATGTCTTCATCGGCCGCGTGGTCTGGCTGGCGGTGCGCGACGGCCTGGTGGACACCGAGAAGTGGCGCGTGTCGCTGCAGGACTATTTCCCCGTGGGGCGCTTTGGCGCGAGCTTCTACGTCACCTGCCGCGACCGTTTTGCGATCACCGAGGACGCGGATCAGCAGGCGCAGGCCAGCACGGCGATCGACGAGATATAGAGAGGCAAAAAAAAGCACGCCCTAAGGCGTGCTTTTCATCGCGTGCAGTGACCAGGCACTGCGGGGCTATCAGGCCTTGCGGGCCTGGGCCTGGGCGGCGGCCAGGGCGGTCATGTTGACCACGCGGCGCACCGTGCTCGAAGGCGTCAGCACGTGGGCCGAAGCGGCGCTGCCCAGCAGGATGGGGCCGATGGTCGTGCCGTGGGCTGCCGTGGTCTTGAGCACGTTGAACAGGATGTTCGCGGCGTCGAGGTTGGGGCAGATCAGCACATTGGCTTCGCCGTGCAGCGAGCTGTCGAGCAGCGCGCGGTTGCGCACTTCGGGCGACAGGGCAGCATCGCCGTGCATTTCGCCATCGCACTCGATGTGCGGCGCGTTCTTGGCGAACAGATCGCGGGCTTCGCGCATCTTCAGCGCCGACACGCGGCTGGACGAGCCGTAGTTGGAGTGCGACAGGAAAGCCACCTTGGGCGGCAGACCGAAACGCTGGACTTCTTCGGCAGCCATTTGCGCGATGCTGGCGAGCAGCGTGGCGTCAGGGCTGTCGTTGATGTAGGTGTCGGCGATGAACAGCGTGCGGCCTTCGAGCATCAAGGCGTTGACGGTGGCAAAGCCGGGCGCGCCGTCCTTGAGGCCGAGCACGTTCTCGATGTGTTCCAGGTGGCTGTCGAAACGGCCGACCAGACCGCTGAGCATGGCGTCGGCATCACCCAGGTGCACCATCAGCGCGGCGATCAAGGTGTTGGAGCGGCGCACGGCAGCCTTGGCGTTCTCCGGCGTCACGCCGTGGCGGCCCATCAGCTTGTGGTAGGTCTCCCAGTACTGGCGGAAACGCGGGTCGTCTTCGGGGTTGCAGACTTCCACGTCCTTGCCGGGCTGGATGCGCAGGCCGGCCTTGGCGATGCGCGCCTCGATCACGGCCGGACGGCCGATCAGGATGGGCTTGGCCAGGCCGTCGTCCACGGCCACTTGCACGGCACGCAGAACGCGATCGTCTTCGCCTTCGGCATAGGCCACGCGCTGCAGGTTCTGCTTGGCGGCGGCAAACACCGGACGCATGAACATGCTGGTCTGGTAAACGAAGCGCGTGAGGCTTTCGCGGTAGGCGTCGTAGTCGGCGATGGGGCGCGTGGCGACACCGGACTCTTCGGCGGCACGGGCCACGGCGGGGGCGATGCGCAGGATCAAGCGCACGTCAAACGGCGTGGGGATCAGGTAGTCGGGGCCGAAGGACAGTTCCTGGCCCTGGTAGGCGGCAGCCACTTCGTCGCTCATCTCGGCCTTGGCCAGGTTGGCGATTTCGCGCACGCAGGCCAGCTTCATGGCTTCGGTGATCTTGGTGGCGCCGCAATCGAGGGCGCCACGGAAGATGTAGGGGAAGCACAGCACGTTGTTCACCTGGTTCGGGTAGTCCGAACGGCCGGTGGCAATGATGCAGTCGGGGCGAACGGCCTTGGCCAGTTCGGGGCGGATTTCCGGCTCGGGGTTGGCTAGGGCCAGGATGATGGGCTGGCGGGCCATGGTCTTGACCATCTCCACCGTCAGCACGCCAGGTGCCGAGCAGCCGAGGAACACGTCGGCGCCGTTGACCGCGTCGGCCAGCGTGCGTTCGTCGGTCTTCTGGGCGTACTGGGCCTTGGACTCGTCGTAACCGCCGGGGCGGCCTTCATAGATCAGGCCCTTGGAGTCGCACATGAAGATGTTTTCACGCTTCACGCCCAGTCCGACCATCACGCCCACGCAGGCGATGGCGGCAGCGCCGGCACCCGAGACGGCGATCTTGACCTTGTCGATGTCCTTGCCGACCAGTTCCAGGCCGTTGAGCAGGGCGGCGCTGGAGATGATGGCCGTGCCGTGCTGGTCGTCATGGAACACCGGAATGTTCATGCGCTTGGACAGCTCGCGCTCGATGTAGAAGCACTCGGGGGCCTTGATGTCTTCCAGGTTGATGCCGCCCAGCGTGGGCTCGAGCGCGGCAATGATGTCGATCAGCTTGTCCGGATCGCGCTCGGCGAGTTCGATGTCGAACACGTCAACGCCGGCGAACTTCTTGAAAAGGCAGCCCTTGCCTTCCATCACCGGCTTGCTGGCCAGCGGTCCGATGTCGCCCAGGCCCAGCACGGCCGTGCCGTTGGTGACCACGCCGACCAGGTTGCCGCGGGCGGTGTACTCGAAAGCCAGCGAAGGATCGGCTTCGATGTCCAGGCAGGGATAAGCCACGCCAGGCGAGTAGGCCAGCGACAGATCGCGCTGGTTGGACAGCGGCTTGGTCGGGGTGACGGAAATCTTGCCCTTGTTGGGGCTGCGGTGGTATTCGCGCGCAGCATCGCGCAGGGCTTGCTCGGCGTTTGACAGGTTCTGGGTCATACGAAAATTCTCGACAAATGGCTCGGTGTGAGCTTACCTGATGGCGGTGCGGAACACGGCCTGGAGTGCCATGTCCCACTGGCTGGGAAAACAAATCCCCCGAGCCTTGCGGCAGGGGGGAGGGGCCGGCGGTAGCCGGGGGGAGCTGCGGGCCTGCGCGGCGCTCAGTGGGCGTCGGCTTGGCGGGCAGCTCGCACAACGTCGGCAGTGTCGCCGCGCGTTCCGTTAAAGAAAATATTCAATGCCACAGCGGCAAGTGAGGCCAGGAGGATACCGGATTCAATAAGGGGATGGATGGCATGCGGCATCCATTGGCGAAAATTCGGGGCCACCAGAGGCACCATGCCTACGCCGATGGACACGGCCACAATCATGGCATTGTTGCGGTTTTTCTGGAAATCCACATTGCTCAGAATGCGAATGCCGGTGGCGGCGACCATGCCGAACATCACCAGGCCCGCGCCGCCCAGCACCACCGTGGGCAGGGATTCGATCAGCGCCGCCATCTTGGGCAGCAGGCCTAGCACCACCAGAATCACGCCGCCGGCGACGCAGACCCAGCGGCTCTTGACACCGGTGACGGCCACCAGGCCGACGTTCTGCGAGAAGCTGGTGTAGGGGAAAGTGTTGAAAATGCCGCCGATCACGGTGCCCAGGCCGTCGGTGCGCAGGCCGCGGGTCAGGTCGTCCTGGCTGATCTTGCGCCCGGTCATCTCGCCCAGGGCCAGGAACATGCCCGTGGACTCGATCATCACCACGATCATCACCAGGGACATGGTCAGGATCAGCATGGGGTCGAACAGGGGCGTGGCGATCTCGAACGGCAGCACGAGGTTGAACCACTGGGCTTCGGTCACCTTGTGGAAGTCCATTAAGCCCATGGAGGCCGTGGCGATGCCGCCGATCACAATGCCCAGCAGCACCGAGATATTGGCGATGAAGCCTTTGCCAAAGCGCGAGATCAGCAGAATAGACAGCAGCACCAGGGCGGAAATACCGACGCCGGTCAGGTCGCCATAGCGCGGATTGGGCAGGGTGGGAACGACGGAGAAGCCCTTGGGCACGGGCTGCAGGCCGCTGCCCGGCGCGCCGGCGGCGGCCTGGGCATCGGCCAGCCATTTGATGTGTTCGGGATTAGGCACGCTGGGCGCGGTCGGACCCACGGGGTTGCCGAAAATCCAGTTGATGCCCACGCGCATCAGACTGATGCCGATGACCAGAATGATGGTGCCGGTCACCACCGGCGGGAAAAAGCGCAGCATGCGGCTGATGGCCGGGGCCAGCAGCAGGGACACCACGCCCGCGCCTATCACCGAGCCGAAGATCAGCCCGGCCCCGGCCGGCCCCGACGTGCTCTGGGCCATGGAGACCATGGGGGCGACGCTGGCGAACGTCACGCCCATCATTACCGGCAGCTTGATGCCGAACCACTGCGTGGCGCCCATGGCCTGGATCAGCGTGATCAGGCCGCAGCAGAACAGGTCGGCCGAAATCAGCATCGCCACCTGTTCGGCCGGCAGGTTCAGGGCGCGGCCGACGATCAGCGGCACGGCCACGGCGCCGGCATACATCACCAGCACATGCTGCAGACCTAGGGCCGTGAGGCGTCCCATGGGCAGCTTTTCATCAACGGGGTGGATCGCAGTTTCCATGGGGTTCCTTTGCGCGGCCAGCGGTGGAGGCTGTCCGTACGGTTCGATTTCCATACAAAATTTGTATACACATTGAAGCGCAAGACCCCGGGAATTTGCAGGGCGATTACCCTAACTGGCGCAAGTCCGGCACAAAAAAGGCCCTGTTAAAACAGGGCCTGGGAAGGGGAGCGCAGGGCGGATCAGGTCAGAAGGTCGTGCAGGCTGCGCGCAATGACTTTGGTGGCGCGGCGCAGGTCTTCGAGCTCCAGGCGCTCGTCGGCGCGCTTGGCATGGGATTCGAGCACCGAGCGCGGACCCGCGCCGTAGATCACGCCGGGGATGCCTTGCTCCGCATACAGGCGCACATCGGTGTACAGCGGCGTGCCCACGGCCGGCGGCTTCTCGCCGAACACGGCTTCGCCGTGCTGCTGGATGGCATCGACCAGGGGCTGGTTGCCGGCCAGCGGCGTCATCGCCCGGGCCAGCAGGATGCGCTTGATGTCCATGCGCACCGCATCCTCGCCTTCAAGGCCGTGCAACTGGTTGAAGTCGGCCGCGGACTGGGCGATGACGGCGCGGATGCTGGCTTCGACGGCCACCGGGTTTTCCTCGGGAATCATGCGCCGGTCGAGCTTGAGCAGCACCTTGCCGGGGACGACATTGGTGTTGGTGCCGCCTTCGATGCGACCGATGTTGAGGTAAGGGTGGCTGATGCCCGGCACGGCGGAAGTGATCTGCTTGTACTTGGCGTTCTCGGCGTACAAGGCATTCATCAGCGCCACGGTGGCCTGTAGCGCGTCGACGCCGGTGTGCGGCACGGCCGCGTGGGCCATCTTGCCGTGCACGGTGATTTCCATCTGCAGGCAGCCGTTGTGGGCCGTGACCACTTCGTAGCTGAAGCCCGCGGCAATCATCAGGTCGGGTTTGGTCAGCTGCTTCTTGAGCAGCCAGCCCGGGCCGAGTTCGCCGCCGAATTCCTCATCGTAGGTGAAGTGCAGCTCGACAGCCCCCTTGGACGGGCGGGCCACGGCTTCCAGCGCGCGCACGGCGTAGGTGAAGCTGGCGAAATCGCTTTTGCTCACCGCCGAGGCCCGGCCGTAGAGCCTGCCTTCCTCAATCTCGGCGCCGTAGGGGTCGCGGCTCCACCCTTCGCCCGGCGGCACCACGTCGCCATGGGCGTTGAGCGCAATCGTGCGCCCCGAGCCCGCGGGGCCGTAGGGGCGGCGCACGATCAGGTTGGTAATGGACTGCATGCCGTAGGCCTGCACCTCCTCGGTGGGCACGGCGTGCTTTTCGGCCTGCATGCCGAATTCCTGCAGCAGCGCGGCCGTGCGCTCGGCGTGGGGCGCGTTGTTGCCCGGTGGCGTGTCGGTAGGCACTTGCACCAGGGCCTGCAGGAAGCGCACTTCCTCATCGAAATGCTGGTCTACCCAGGCGTCCAGTGCCGCGTAGGGGGTGGTTTGGCTCATGGGGTTTCCTGGCTCAGTTGGTTCAGAACATGGGAGAAGGCGTCGACGGCAAGCTGCATGTCGTCGGCGGTGGTGCTTTCCAGCGGGTTGTGGCTGATTCCGCCATTGAGGCCGCGCACGAACAGCATGGCCTGGGGCATGACTTCGTGCAGCTTCATGGCGTCGTGGCCCGCGCCGCTGGGCAGGCGGTAAATCGGCACGCCCAGCGCGGCTACCGCTGTTTCCCAGCGCTGCTGCAAGCGCGGATCGCTGGGCGCGGCGGCCACGGTCATCGCCAGATCGGTCTGGTAACGCAGGCCCCGGCGCTCGGCGATGGCGGCAAGTTCGGCCAGGATGTCGGCCACCAGGGCGTCGCGCTGGGCATCGGTGGGCGCGCGCATGTCCAGGCTGAACAGACAGCGCCCGGGCACGACGTTGATCGAGCCATTGGGCACCTGCCACTGGCCTATGGTGGCCACCGAGTCGCCGTCGCGCACGGCGCGTTGCTCGACGAACAGCGCCAGTTCGGCCACGGCCACGGCCGCGTCGCGCCGGCGGTCCATGGGCGTGGTGCCCGCATGGCTGGCCATGCCTGTCATCTCGCACAGGTAGCGCACGCCGCCGTTGATCGACGTGACGATGCCCAGCGGAATGTCCAGCTCATTGAGCATGGGGCCTTGTTCGATGTGGACTTCGACAAAGCCCAGGTAGTGGCGTGGATCGCGGCGCAGCTTGGGAATGTCGTCCAGGCACAGGCCGGCGTGCGCCATGGCCTGGCGCATGCTGATGCCGTCGGCGTCGACCTGATCCAGCCATTCGGGCCGGAAGTCGCCGATCAGCGCGCCCGAGCCCAGGAAGGTGGCCTTGTAGCGCTGGCCTTCTTCTTCGGCAAAGGCCACGACTTCCAGGCCCAGGGGCAGGCGTTTGCCCTGGCGGTGCAGTTCGCGCACGGCGGCCATGGGCACGAAGATGCCCAGGCGGCCGTCGTACTTGCCGCCGTTGCGCACGGTGTCGTAGTGGCTGCCGGTCAGCAGATAGCGGCCGCCGGCCTGGGCCGGATGGTAGCGGCCCACGACGTTGCCCACGGCGTCGATCTCGACTTCGTCAAAACCGCAGTCGCGCATCCAGTGGCTGATGCGCTGGGCGCAGGCGCGGTGGGCATCGGTGAGGTAGGTGACGGTGAGTTGGCCGAGCTCGGCAAAGCCCGGGTCGGAATGCTGGGCCAGTTTTTCCTGCCAGTCCCAGACATCGTTGCCCAGCAGGGGCTGGTAGCCGAACTTGTCGTTGAGGCGGATCTCGGCAATGCGGTGGATGTTGCGCAGGGCTTCGGCGCGTTCGAAATCGGGGTGGTGCTGCAGGCGCCGCGCGAAGGTGGCGATGATTTCCTGCTTGGGCAGGCCCAGGCCGCGCGGGCCGCGCACGGCCAGGATGAAGGGGAAGCCAAAGCGCGCGTTGTAGTCGGCGTTGAGCTGCTGGATGCGCGCGAATTCCTCGGGCGTGCAGGCAGTGAGCCCGGCCGTGTTTTGCTCGTTGGTCGATTCGGCCGTGAGGCTGCGCGCGACCATGGCCTTGCCCGCGAGTTCGGGGTGGGCGCGGATCAGGTCCAGCTGGGCCTGCTGCGGTGCGGCGGCCAGCACCTGGACCATGGCGTGCTTGAGGTGGGCGAGCGAGCGAAACGGCCGCTGCGCGAGCGCGGCTTCGGCGATCCAGGGCGAATGCTCGTACAGGCCGTCGAGCAGGGCCAGGGCTTGGGCGGCGTCCGCGGCGTTGAGTTGTTCCAGCGTCATGGGCATGGTGGTCAATCCTGGCAAGGGTGGGTCAGCGCCCAATGGCGCGCGATGTCGATGCGTCGGCACACCCAGACGGCTTCGTGCTGCTGGATGTGGTCGAGAAAGCGTTGCAGGGCGGTGATGCGGCCGGGCTTGCCCAGCAGCCGGCAGTGCATGCCTATGCTCATCATCTTGGGCGCGTTGTCGCCCGCGGGGTCGCCTTCGGCATAGAGCACGTCGAAGGTGTCCTTCAGATACTGGAAGAAGGGATCGGCGTGCGAGAAGCCCTGGGGCAGGGCAAAGCGCATGTCGTTGCAGTCCAGCGTATAGGGCACGATCAGCTGGCGCGCATGGCTGCCGTCGCTTTTCGCGACTTTCATCCAGAACGGCAGATCGTCGCCGTAGTAATCGCTGTCGTAGGCGAAGCCGCCGAAATCGGCGACCAGGCGGTGGGTGTGGGGGCTGTCGCGCCCGGTGTACCAGCCCAGGCCGTGCTCCTTGCGGTCACCGAACAGTTGCTGGAAGATGTCCATGGCCTGCTGCATGTGGGCGCGCTCGACTTCCTCGGCCACGCCCTGGTAGCTGATCCACTTGAGGCCGTGGCAGGCGATTTCATGGCCCAGCTCGACGAATGCCTGGGTCACGTCGGGGTGGCGCTGCAGCGCCGTCGCCACGCCGAACACCGTCAGCGGCAGGTCGCGCTTCTCGAACTCGCGCAGCAGGCGCCAGACGCCGGCGCGCGAGCCGTATTCGTAAATGCCTTCCATGCTCATGTGGCGCTCGGGATAGGCCGCGGGGTTGAACATTTCGGACAGGAATTGTTCGCTGGCCGGGTCGCCGTGCAGCACGGCGTTTTCGCCGCCTTCCTCGTAGTTGAGCACGAACTGCACGGCAATCCGGGCCTGGCCCGGCCATTGGGCGTGGGGTGGCTTGCGGCCGTAGCCGACCAGGTCACGGGGGTAGGGGGCGGTGGCGTCGTACAGCATGCTTGGGCTCACAAGGAGAGGGAGGAAAGGGCGGCGGACAGGTCGTCGCCGGGCAGTTCGCGCTCGAAGCTCAGTGCTTCCTCGACATGCTGCAGATGCTCCTGCATCAGGCGCACGGCCAGGTCGGCGTCCTTGGCGGCCAGGGCGTCGACGATGCGCGCATGCTCTTCGTGCGAGTGCTCGGCGGCCATGGCCGACTGGTACATCAGCATGATCAGCGAGCAGCGCGATATCAGGTCGCCCAGCAGCTGGGCCAGGACCTCGTTGCCCATCAGCTCGGCCATGCGCACGTGGAAGTCGCCCAGCAGCTCGGTGCGCTGGCCCGCGTCGGCGCGGACCATGGCGGCCTTTTCCGCGGCCACGTGGGTGCGCAAGGCCTTGATCTTGGCCGGGGTGACGCCGGCGACAAAAGCCCGCGTCATTTCGGTTTCCAGCATGCGGCGCACGGCGAACACCTGGCGCGCCTCCTGCACCGAAGGCGTGGAGACAAAGGCGCCGCGTGCGGGCTCCAGCGTGACAAGGCGGTTCTGCGTGAGCTGGAACAGCGCCTGGCGCACCAGCGTGCGGGACACCCCGAAGTGGTCGGCGAGCTTTTGCTCGGCCAGCTTGGTGCCAGGCCGCAGTTTGTGTTCGACGATGGCGCGGGTCAGCGCATCGGCAATGGTTCGTGTGGCTGAGGATTCCATGCGACGATAATAGCGGACATAGACAAAAAGTGTATACACTTTTGGTCTACAGGCCGCCATCCGGAACGGCTGTTGCACACAGGAGATTCCCTATGGGCCTGAGCACCCACGTTCTCGACACCATGCACGGCTGCCCGGCGGCCGGCATGCAGGTGGCTTTCTATCGCACCGAAGGCGATCAGGCCACGTTGCTGGCGCAACTGGTGCTCAACGCCGACGGCCGCACCGATGCGCCGCTGTTCGACCACGCCAGCCTGCGCACCGGCACCTACCGCCTGACGTTTGATGTGGCCGCGTACTTCAAGGCCCGCGGCGTGCAACTGCCCGAGCCGAATTTCCTGAACCGCGTGAGCCTGGACTTCGGCGTGGCCCACGCCGACCAGCATTACCACGTGCCGCTGCTGGTCAGCCCCTGGAGCTATTCGACCTATAGGGGCTCGTAAGCCTGGGCTAGGTCCTTTGACATCAGCTGCCGGCTGATGATGAGTTTCTGCACTTCGGTGGCGCCTTCGTAGATGCGCAGCGAACGGATATCCCGGTATAGGCGTTCCAGGATATGCCCGTGCACCACGCCCTTGCCGCCGAACATCTGCAGTGCGCGGTCTATCACCTGCTGCGCCGATTCGGTGGCCGCCATCTTGGCCATGGCCGTCTCGCCGGTGGAGGGCCGCTTTTGCACGTCGCGCACCCATGCCGCGCGGTAGGTGAGCAAGGCACTCTGGTCGATGGCCGTGGCCATGTCGCCAAACGCTGCTTGCGTGAGCTGGAAGTCGGCCAGCGTCTGGCCGAACATCTTGCGCTGCCGGGCGTGCACCAGCCCTTCCTGCATGGCGCGGCGCGCAAAGCCTATGGAGGCGGCCGCCACGGAACAGCGGAAGATGTCCAGCGTGCGCATCGCCAGCTTGAAGCCCTGGTTGAGCTCCCCCAGCATCTGGCTCTTGTGGATGCGGCAGTTGTCGAATCGCAGCGAGGCCAGGGGGTGCGGCGACATCACATCGATCACTTCGTCGATGACCAGGCCGGGCGTTTGTGCGTCCACGATGAAGGCGGTAATGCCGCGCGATCCCGCGTCGGCCTGCGTGCGCGCAAAGACGCAGTAGAAGTCGGCCAAGCCTCCATTGGAAATCCAGGTCTTGACGCCGTTGAGTGCGTAGGTCTCTCCGTCGGCCAGCAACTGGGCCGAGCAACTCAGCGCCCCCACGTCAGAGCCCGCTTCCGGCTCCGACAGTGCGAAAGCCGCGATCTTGCGGCCCTCGGCCACGGCCGGCAGATAGGCGGCTTTTTGCGCGTCGCTTCCGGCCAGGGAAATGGCGCCGCTGCCCAGGCCCTGCATGGCAAACACGAAGTCGGCCAGCGCGCCATGGCGGGCCAGCGTCTCGCGGATGATGCACAGGCTGCGCGAGTCCAGTTCGGGGTGCTGTCCGCCAAACTCGGCCTGCTCCCCGGATGTGACGCAGTAGCGGAGCCAGCCGCCCTGGCCCAGGCGCGCCACCAGTTCGCGGCAGGCGGCGTAGAGGTCTTTTTCCTGCAGGTCATGCAGATGGCGCTGGCACCACGCGTCCAGCTCCAGCGCCAGCCGGCGGTGGGCGTCATTCAGGAAAGGCCACTCCAGCCAGGTGAAGTCGGTTGCGGTATGGCTTGCCATCGTGCTCATTCCTTGTTGGCGAACTGTTTGAGAAGCGGCGTCCATTGGCTCAACGTGTCTTTCACGTAAGCGCCAAAGGTGGCTGAATCCTTGAAATCGGACTTCAGGCCGAACTGGTTGGCGCAGTTGTCGAACTCCGCGGTCTTGCTGGCTTTCAGAAAGACGTCCTGCAGCTTTTTGACGATGTCGGGATGCATCCTGGCCGGTCCGACGATGCCCAGAATGCTGGGCGCGACCAGGTCATAGCCCAGCTCCTTGAGCGTGGGCGCGTCAAAGCCTTTCATGCGCTCCTCGGTATAGACCGACAGCAGGCGCAGGCGCCCGTCACGCACGTACGGCGCCCACTCCGCGGTCTGCGCCATGAAGTCCACGTCTCCACGCAGCAAGGCGGTGATGGCCTCGGGGCCGCTCTTGTAGGGCGCGTGTACCCATTCCACGGCCACTTCCTTGGCCAGGCGCTCGGAAGTCAGATGCTGTGGCGTGCCGATGCCGGCCGTGCTGTACGACAGCGGCCGTTTTGCGCTCTTGGAGGCGGCCAGCAGATCCGCCATGGTCTTGAACTTGGAGTCGGCCTTGACCAGTACGCCGGCCTGGTACTGGGCCACCATGGCGATGGGGGTCAGGTCCTTGTTGACGTCGTAGGTGACGCTGGGCGACAGCACCTGGTTGAGTACGCTGCCGGTCGACAGCGAGGCAATGGTGTAGCCGTCAGGGCGCTGGCGCGTGGTGTAGCTCACTGACAGCGAAGACCCCGCGCCGGGTTTGTTGTCCACGATCATGGTCTGGCCGAGCTGCTTGCTCGCGCTCAAGGCCAGCACGCGATTGCAGACGTCGGTGCCGCCGCCCGCGCCATAACCGACCACCAGCGTCACCGGGCTGTGCGGATAGTCCGCCGCCAGTACCGGCCAGGCCAGCGTGGGCGCCAGGGACAGAAAAATCAATGACTTGCGCAAGTGGGTGTTCATGGCGATTTGTCTCCAGTAGGTGGGTCACGGTGCGGACCCTTGTGGTTGGAGCGTTGATTTTGCATATCCAAAAGTCTAGATGTATGAACGTTTGTACTAATGGATTAAAAAAACCGCCTGCCTATGATTTGAAGCCATGAGACAGGGGCCGGACCGCGTGCAATGGGCGCGGTCCGGCCCGCAAACCACCACTACACAGGGGCAAGGCATGAGAGCAAAGCGAGTACTGGTCACAGGCGCCAGCAAGGGAATCGGCAAGGCCATCTGCGAACGACTGCAGGCCGACGGCTACCAGGTGATCGGTGTGGCGCGCACCCGGCCGGAGCAACTGCCGCCCGGGGCCGAATTCCATGCGCTGGACCTGACGGACAACGCGGCCATCAGCGCCTTTCTGGCCGGCCCGGTCATGGCCCAGCCGTTCTACGGCCTGGTCAACAACGTGGGCATGGTGCCCAGCGGGGACTTGCAGCAGGTGCAGCACGACGAGATCTACCGGGCGGTGCAACTGAACATCGAAGTGGCCATCCGCTTCACGCAGGCCCTGGCGCCCGGCATGGCGGCGGCGGGCACGGGCCGGGTGCTGAACATTGCCTCACGCGCCGCGCTGGGCAAGCAGTCGCGCACCGTCTACAGCATGACCAAGGCCGGAATGATTGGCATGACGCGCACCTGGGCCCTGGAGCTCGCCGCCCAGGGCGTGACCGTCAACGCGATTGCCCCGGGCCCGATCGCCACCGATTTCTTTGCCAGCGTGAACGATGCCAATGACACGCGCACGCAATCCCTGCTGGCCGGCATTCCCCTGGGCCGCGCGGGCCGCCCCGAAGAAGTGGCCCATGCCGCCGCCTACTTCATGGATGAGCGCTGCGGCTTCGTCACCGGGCAGACGCACTACGTGTGCGGCGGCCTCACCATCGGCGCCGCGTAGGCGCTGGCCAGACATTCAGCCACCGACAACATTGCACAGGAGAAACACATGAAACGCTGGGAAAAAAGGCCGGAAGGCTCGAACTGGGGTGATTTTGGCGCAGACGACCAGTTGGGCCGCGTCAACCTGCTGACGCGGGAGCAGGTGCTCAAGGGCGTGCGCGAAGTACAGCTGGGCCAGACCTTTTGCCTGTCGCTGCCCTTGGACCTGCCGGGCGGCATGGCCTTGAATCCGCGCCGCAAGCCACCGCAGCTCAGCGGCACGCAGCGCGATGGCGTCAGCTACATGAATTTCCCCATGGAGAATCTCGACCCCAGCTCCATCGACGTGCTGAGCGACGACCAGGTCCTGATGTCGCTGCAGTACTCCACGCAGTGGGATGCGCTGGCCCATGTGGGCGCCTATTTCGACGTGGACGGCAGCGGCACGGCGCAAAAGGTCTACTACAACGGTTACGCCGCCGGCCGGGATATCCTGGGTCCCGACAACATCCCTGATCACGATGACGGCTGCTGCGGCAGCGGCGGCCATGCCATGGGCGCGCTCAAGCTGGGCGTGGAGAATTTTGCCGTCAAGGGCATGCAGGGGCGCGGCGTTCTCGTCGACTTCACGCGCCACTTCGGGCGCAGCCGCCAATTGGTGGGCTACCAGGAACTGGCGGCGGTGCTGGAAAAGGACAAGGTCCAGGTGGAGGCCGGAGACATGCTGGTGCTGCGCACCGGTTTTGCCGAGGTGGTGACGGAAATGGCCGGCCAGCCCGATGCGCAGGAGTTGCACCGCGTCTGCAGCGTGCTCGATGGTGCCGATGAGCAACTGCTCAACTGGATCACCGACAGCGGGATCGCGACGATCTGCGCCGACAACTACGCCGTCGAAGCCTACCCGGCACGCGAGCGCGAGGGCCGCAAATCGCTGCTGCCGCTGCACCACCATTGCCTGTTCAAGCTCGGGCTGCCGCTGGCCGAGCTGTGGTACCTCAAGGACCTGGCCGAAGCCCTGCATGCGCAGGGGCGCAACCGCTTCCTGCTGACGGCACCACCCTTGCGCCTGCCAGGCGCCGTGGGCTCGCCCGTCACTCCCATCGCCACCATCTGAACGCACAGGTCTGCCCATGAACTTCGACACCTTGCTGGCCCAGCACGCCCGCCAAGCCCCCGAACGCACGGCCTTCCAGGACCAGGACCATGCCATTACCTACGCGGCGCTTGCGGCCGAGGTGGACCGCTTGGCCGCCGTGATGCATGCCGCCGGCGCGCGGCGCGGCGAGCGCCTGGCGCTGTGGATGCCCAATTGCATCGAATGGCTGGTGACCTTCCTGGCCTGCGCCAAGCTGGGCATCACCGTGGTGGCCGTCAACACCCGCTTCAAGGAGCATGAAGTCAGCCAGCTCGTGCAGCGCGGGCGTTGCACCTGGCTGGCCATGTGGCCGGCGTTCAAGGGGCTGCCGTTCGTTGAGATTCTGTCGCGCGTCGACCCCGTTGCGCTCGGCGGACTGCGCGGCGTCGTCGGCGTGGGCGACTGCGCCCAGGTGCAGTCCGTGCTGCCCGCCGCCCAACTGCTGCCCTTCACCGTCATTCCCACGCAGCCGCTTCCCGCCACGGTGGATCTGGGGCAGGAAGAGGATGGCGCACTGGTCTACACCACGTCGGGCACCACCTCCGCCCCCAAGCTGGTGCTGCACCGCCAGGCCGGGCTGATTGCCCATGGCGTGCTGGCGGCCGCCGCTTACGGCGTCAGCGCGGCTTCCGTGGTGCTGCTGGCCGCGCCGATGTGCGGCGCCTTCGGTTTTTCCACCGCCATCACGGGGCTCGCCGTGGGGGCCAGCCTGGTGTCACTGCCGGTGTTTGACGCGGCGCGCACCGTGCACCAGATCCGCGCGCATGGCGTGACCCATACGTTCGCCAACAACGAGCTGCTGGACCTGCTGCTGCGCATGGTGCCGGGCGAGACGCATCCCTTCCCGTCGCTGCAATACGTTGGCTTTGCGAGCTTTGCGCCCAGCCTGGACGATCTGCCCGAGCGCGCCCTGCAGGCGCACATTCCCATCGCCGGCCTGTACGGCTCCAGCGAGCTGCAGGCCCTGGTCGCCGGCCACACGTTGACAGCCCCGTGGCAGCACCGGCGCATGGCCGGGGGCAGCGTCATTGCGCCCGACGGGCGCGTGCGCGCCATCGATGCCGACACGGGCGCAGTCCTTGAGGACGGGCAGGTGGGGCATATCGAGATCAAGGCGCCCAGCATCATGGCGGAGTACCTGGAGAACCCCGAGGCCATGCGCCAGGCCTTCACTGCCGACGGCTACTTTCGCACGGGCGACTTCGGCTACACGGTGGGCCCGCGCATGTTCGTCTACCAGGGGCGTAGCGGCGACCATCTGCGGCTGGGCGGCTTTCTGGTCAGCCCGCGCGAGATCGAATCCTTCATCGAAGGCGTCGACGGAGTGCGTTCGGCCCAGGTGATAAGCTCGCAAACGAACGGAAAACTGGTGCCCGTGGCGTTTGTCATCCGCAGCGAAAACAGCGCCGTGGACGAAGCGGCGATCATCCAGGCCTGCACGCAAGGAATGGCAAAATTCAAGGTTCCCGAGCGTGTGGTTTTTGTTGACGCATTCCCCTACGTGCAAAGCGCCAACTCCAACAAGATCCAAAGACATGTCTTGGAAAAAATGGCGCAAGACCTACTGAAAGTCAGCGAAGTCAGTTGATGGCTTCGCTTTGTTGATGTCCACAAGATCCTCTGAAAAATCCCTGTCGGCGCAAGCGTCCGAAGTGCTGTCACGCAGCAAGCAGCCCATTTATCTGCAGCTCGTGGCGGAATTTCGGCGCAATATCGCCTCGGGCGTGTGGGTGCCTGGCAAGCAGATTCCATCGCTGGAAAACCTGATGGAGCAGTACCAGGTGGCCCGCATGACGATCCGCAACGCCCTGGGCGTTCTGGAAAGCGAGGGCTACATCCGGCGGGGCCGGGGGATAGGCACTTTTGTGCAGGCCAAGATCCCGCATGTGCAGGAATTGAAGCTTCCGACCAGCTGGGCTGAAACCGTGGCGCTGAGCGACGTGCTGGGCACGCAGTCGATCTTCGAGAGCGAGCAGACCATCACCACGCTGCCGGAACTGGGCATGGATTTTTCAGGCAGCTATGCCGCTGAGTACGTGCACCTGTGCCGCGTGCACGTCAAGGATGACGTGCCTTACTGCTATAGCGAAGTCTATCTGTCGTCCGAGCTGTTCAACGGCCACAAGGCGGACTTCCGCAAATCCGCCGCAGCTTCCGTGATGGCGCGTATTCCCGGTTTGACCCTGAGCGCCGCGCGCCAGAAGATCAACATCGGCGGTGCCGGCTTTCTGTCTGCCCGGTCCTTGAACCTGAATGTGGGCGACAGCGTGGCCGAGGTGCGGCGCTATGCCTGCGCGCAGGACCAGCTGATTTACTTTGCGCGCCTGGAGTTTCCCACCCAGTTCGTCAAACTCGAGTTCGATCTGCTGGCCCATTGACGGCACCCGGCGCGGACAGGCGGCTAGCGCTGGCCTTCGGTCAGCGTGTCGAGCTGGAAGCTGCCGGATTTGTCCCAGAGCCAGGTGTCGGTATAGGTGACCTTGCCCATGCGCGCGGGAGCCGGGTAGGGCGCTGCGCTGCGCACCGTGCGCTCGATCTCGGCGATCACTTCGGGCGCATGCTTGGGCGCGCGCATCCAGTTCAGGCGCACAACGCGGCCGTTGCGGTCGATGTCGACTTCGAGCACGCCGATCGCATACAGCAGCGGCGGCAACTTGCCCGCATAAATGCGCTGGGTGTTGTGCGTATACAGGTGCTGGGCCGCATCCTGGCGGTAGGCGCGGGGCGTGTTGGCGCCCGAAACCTGGGGCGCTATGGCTGCCTGGCCCGGGGCTGCGCCGGTGGGCGTTTGCGGCGGCTGGGGCGGCGACTTGCAGGCCGAGACCAGCGAGGCCACGGCTGCCATCAGGCTGGCCCATAGCCAGGGACGCTGGCGGCTGGCGCTGGCGGACGAAGAGGAAGAAGATGAACGCTTTTCAGGCATTGCCCGAGGTTATCCTGAAAGCTGGCGTGGCCGGCGGTTCGCGGGCCAAAACCATGCGCGACCACCGACGATCCTGGGAGGTTTTTCGTTTGAATACATTGCAAACAGCCTGTGACACACTCGCCGCCGTGTCGGCCTGCTGGGTCGAAGTGCTCAAGGCCCAGGGCTCGGTGCCGCGCGGGGCCGGCACCTGGATGCTGGTGTCGGCCGACGCCCTGGTGGGCACGATTGGCGGCGGCCATCTCGAATTCCAGGCCATGGACCAGGCCCGGGCACTGCTGGCCACGGCCGATGCCCCGGCGCTGGAGCAGCGCTACGCCCTGGGCCCGAGCCTTGGGCAGTGCTGCGGCGGCGTGGTGTGGCTGCGGTTCACGCCGCTGGCCCGGGGCGATCAGGCCGCGCTGCGCGCGCTGGCCGAGGGAAGCCGAGCCCGTTTGGCGCCGCCCATGCAGGTGGCCTTGTTTGGCGCCGGCCATGTGGGCCATGCGCTGGTGCGGCTGCTGGCGACGCTGCCCTGCCGGTTGATGTGGGTCGACAGCCGCGACGCGGTGTTTGCGCCGCAGTGGCTAGCTGCGCCGGACGTGGTCTGCGAGCACTCGGCGCCCGTGGAGGCCGCGGTGGCCGACCTGGCGCCGCACTCGCAGGTGCTGATCATGAGCTTCAGCCATGCCGAAGACCTGGAAGTGGTCGCGGCCTGCCTGAAGCGCCAGCGCCAGCGCGGCGACCTGGACTTCATCGGCCTGATAGGCAGCGCCACCAAATGGGCGGTGTTTCGCCGCCGCCTGGAGCAGCGCGGCTTTTCGGCCCAGGAGCTGGACCAGGTGACCTGCCCCATAGGCCTGCCGGGCATCACCGGCAAGGAGCCCGAAGTGATCGCCGTCTCCGTGACCGCGCAATTGCTGCAGCGTGCAGAGGCCGAAAAAAGGCCCCCGCAAGCGGGGGCTGGCAGCTGACGAGGTAGTTTCTTCCCATGGCGCGGCCCTTGAAACTGGCGTGACCCAGCTCAGGGGCACCGAGCAAGGGCCGCCCCGCAGCGATGGTGCCGCCCCCCTCCACCGAAGGTTGAGAGGGGGGAGCCGCGTGAGCGGCTCAGGGGGTGCTTACTGCGTCTGAATGTTCGCAGCCTTGATGGTCTCGGCCCACTGTTGGCGGTCCTTGGCCAGGTACTTCACGAAGTCGGCCGACGACACGCCGACCACGGGCTCGGAACCCAGATGCGCCATCTTTTCACGCGTGGCCGGGTCATTGAGCACTTCCTGCACTGCCTGGAAGTAGGTCTTCATCACGTCGGCAGGCAGGCCTGCGGGCGCGAACAGGCCTTGCCAGGTGGGCATGTCGAAGTTCTTGATGCCCTGCTCCTGCAGGGTGGGCACGTCGGGCAGCTGGGGCGCGCGCTTGGCGGTGGTCACGGCCAGGGCCTTGACCTTGCCTTCCTTGGCCAGCGCGGCGGCGGTGGTGATGTTGTCCACGGTCATCATGATGTGGCCGCCGAGCAGGTCGGTGATCACGGGCGCGGCGCCCTTGTAGGCCACGGCTTCCATCTTCACGCCCAGGCGGCTGAGCATGGATTCGGCGATCAGGTGGTTGGAAATGCCGATGCCGGCGATGCCGTAGCTGGCCTGCGGGTTCTTCTGGATGTAGCTCTTGAGGCCCTGGATGTTGGACGCGGGCATGCTGTTGTTGACGATGACCACGTTCGGCTGGCTGGCCAGCAGGGTCACGGGCGCGAAGCTCTCGGGCCGGTACTTGGTGGCCTTGGGGCTCATGTGGAAAGCCACCGACATGGAGCCGGCTGCGCCCATGCCCAGGGTGTAGCCGTCCGCCGGGGAGGTGGACAGGCGCTGGGCCATGATGTTGCCGCCGGCGCCGGGCACGTTCTCCACGATCACCGGCTGGCCCAGCTTCTGGCCCAGCGGCTCGGCGATCAGGCGGGCCAGGGTGTCAGCGGAGCCGCCGGGCGCAAAGCCCACCATCAGCTTGACGGGGCGCTCGGGCTTCCACTGGGCCATGGCGGCGGTGGAACCCAGGGCAGCGGCGCCCAATGTCAGAGCACAGACACCGGCGTGGATCAACGGACGTATAGACATGGAAGTTTTTCCTCAAGGCAAGAAGTGAAAAAAACAGGGCTGTGGCGCATCAGGCCAGCAGCTGGGCGAGGGCGTCGGCCACCATGCGGTTGGACAGCAGGGTGGGGCGGCCGCTGGCCAGGGCCACGCGCGCGCGCATGGCCTGGCTGTATCCCATGCAGTGCATGACGATCAGGTCGCAGCCCGCAAGCTGGCGGCCGGCCGCGTCCAGCGCCGCGGCGGCTGCCTGGGGATTGGATTCATAGGGCGAGGCATGGACCGTCTGCACGGCGCAGGCTACGGGCTGGGCCAGGTGGAAAGTCTCGACCTGGGTTGCCAGCGGCACGATCAGGCCCAGCGTGCGGCAGTGCGCCGACAGCGCCGCGATATGGTGGTCGACCACCTGCTGGGGCTCGACCACCAGGCTGCGCATGCGCGGGATCAGCGTGCCGGTGCACAGCGGCACCAGCGCGTCATAGCCTTGGTCGTCGGCCTGCTGCATCAGGGCCGCGAGGCGCGCTTCGGTGGCGACATGGTCGAGCTCGATCTGCGCGCCGCTGCGCAGGCGCGTGGCGAAACGGTGGGCGCCGGGCTTGGGCGCCAGCGCCGCGCGCTGCTCGGCGTCCAGGCCGTCAAGTGCGCCGAATTCATCGATCTGCACGTCCTGGCCCAGGCACAAGGCCATTTCGGGCACGACGTCGGAGCGGGGCGATTCGCCAATGGTGAAAAACGCGATGCGGCGGGCCATGGCGCTGTCCTCAGGCGTTGGCGGGCGCGTTGCCCACGGTCTGCAAATGGGCCAGCGAGCCGTAGCGTGCCTGCAGCTGGGCCCAGTGCTCGGCGTGCACGAAGGCCAGCTTGCCCGCGCCGAACATCTTGGCCACTTCCACGCAAAAGCGCATGGCGACGTCGGTGTCCCAGGCATTGGTCACGCCCGTGGCGCAGCCCGGCACCGTGGTCTGGGCGGTCAGCGCCACACCGACCACGGGGGCGTCGGTGGCAATCGTCGGCTGCATGATGGAGTTGACGTGGGGCAGGCCGTTTTCGTAGGGAGTGATGTCCTGCGTGGTGAGCGGCAGCGTCAGCGGCAGCTGGCCGCTGACCCAGCCCATGAGGTCGAGCATCAGGTCGGGAATGGGCAGCAGATAGCCCTGCTTGGCCACGGGCGTCAGCGCCACGCCGCGCTGGTTCACCAGGCGGTTGCCGCGCGTGGTGTCCACGGCCAGGATGGCGTCCATGCGCTGGCTGACTTCGTAGCGCATCATTTCGCGCATGGCGAACGGCGACTTCATCATCGGCACCGGGTGCTGCGGGCGGGTGCCGGCGTGCGGGCAGATGTGGGTGTGGATGACCACGCTGCCTTCGAGCACGTCGCCGCGGCTGTGCATTTCCATCAGCTGGGCGGCGGCGGCCAGGGCCACCACGGCGCCGTCGCTGTCCGACACCAGGCCGGTCACGCTGGGGCGCGCGCCCACGCCGCCCAGGCGCCCGACGATGCCCAGGCGGGGCGCCTCGGGGTTGCTGCCGGGAATTTCAATCGCGATGAAGTCGGTCGACAGGCCGTCCTGGCTGACCGGCGTGACGGTGATGCTGCCGACGCCGAAGCCGCGCAGGTAGTTGGCGATGCTGGCGCCGCTCACGCGGGGGCTGGACAAAAGGTCGATGAGGTGGGTGACGTGTTTCATGGGGTCAGAACTTCAGAGTTTCCAGGGGCCCATGGGCAGGATTGCCGGGGCATCGGGGCCGGTGAACCAGCGGGCCGGGGTTTGCGGGTCGCCCAGCAGCGTGTGCTGCGCGCCATCGACGCGCAGGCCCGTGCCTTCGGGCAGGCCCAGCACCGGCACGCCGGGATTGAGCAGGGCGAATTCGCGCAGCCGCTGCTGGCGGGTTTCGCCACGGTGGCCTTCGGGGTGGGCTTCGGTGTAGTGGGGGTTGATCTGGAACGGCACCAGTCCCAGCGTGTCGAAGCCCTGCGGGTCGACGATGGGCATGTCGTTGCTGGTGTACAGGCCCGGGCAGGCCAGGTTGGCGCCGGCGCTCCAGCCCAGATAGCGCGCGCCGCCCGAGCGCACGCGCTCGGCGATGGCGGCGAGCTGGCCGGTCTGGCGCAGCTGGCGCACCAGCGCAAAGGTGTTGCCGCCGCCGACCACGATGTGGCTGGCGCGGGCAATGGCTTCCAGGGCGTCGTCGGGATCGGCTTCGTCGTGCAGCGAGCGCAGGCGCAGGCCCGTGGGGCGCAGCGCGTCGGCGACCAGGGCCGCATAGTCATCCCAGCCGCGCGTGACGCCGGCGTAGGGCACGAACAGCAGGTCTGCGCCTTCGGCCGGGGCCTGGGCCCATTCGGTGATCGCTGGCAGCGCGTGGGTCAGAAAGCCCTGGGGGCTGCTGGAGTTGCTCAGGAGGAGGAGTTGCATGGGTGAAAAGCTCACAGGGAGGGAGACCACTGCGCGACTGGCAGGGCGGGTTCGGTCCAGTAGCGGTCGTTGACCCGGCGGCCCAGGGCGCCGACTTCGTCGAGCATCAGCTGGCGGTAGTGGTTGACGGAGGCGGCATCCATGGGCGAATGGACGCCGGCCACGAACGACACGCAAAAGCCGCGCAGTTCGCCGCTGGAAGGGTGGCGCACGGCCGCAGCCACCGCGCCCACGCCCGGCAATGCGGCGTCGATCAGCACCGCGTGCTGCTGGCGGGCCGCGGTAGCCACTTCCTGGGCCAGCGCGCCGACGTTGGCCAGCCGCGCCTGGCTGGGCGGCTCCAGCGGGAGCTGGGCATCGCTGCCGTACAAGGCGTGGAACTCGGCCAGGTCCAGGCGCGCGAGCATGGCCCGGCCCATGGCGGTGTCGCAGGCCGGGCGCAGCGCACCCGGCGACGACACCACCTGCACCGGCGAGCGTCCGTCCAGGCGTTGGATGACCATGGTCTGCGCGCCGTTGAGCGTGGAAAGGTAAGCCGTGAGGCCCGTGCGTTCGGACAGCTGTTCCAGCACCTGCCAGCACTGCTCATCCCAGGAATTGTTGTGGTGCTGGGAATGCACGGCCTGCGCGAGCAGCGTGCTGGTGCGGTAGCGCCGTGTCTTGGGGTTTTGTTCCAGCAGGCCGAAGCGGTGCATCTGGTGCAGCAAATGGGACGCCGAGCTTTTGGGCAGGGCCAGTTGCTCGGCCACTTCGGTGAAGCTCAGGTCGGTGACCCCTTGTGCGTACACCGTCAGCAGGCGCTGTACGTTTTCCAGAATGCTCATGGCGTAAGTGTCTTTGTTCGAATTTTTGGAACTGTGTTCGGTATTTCAGTTCATCATAAATCATGTCGATACGATGTGATACCGGGTCGCAGGGCAATTGCATCAATCGTGTTCTGCAGCATTCATAGCGCAGAGCTATCCGTAGCTTGTAATGCATTCATGATGTGAGCGCTTGCAAACTCTACGGGCTTTTGCCGTCAAGTACCGCCGCGCCGCGCACCAGCCTGGGGAAGGCTGCTGCACTGCAACAGTGCGGGAAAACAGGGGGTGGTGCAGCGCGGAAACGGCGCAACTTTTGTATACACTCGCGCCAACAGACAGGTCGCAGCGGTGCCCGAGTCGGTGGTTCGGCCACCGCAGGTGCGCGACACTTTCTTCTGCTCAGAGCGCCCGCAGTGGTGAGCAGGTGGATCTTTACGGCAGCTTCGCGCTGCCAAGGTTGAGCGCTATGGAAAGTTATTTTCTCGACTGGGCCAATCTGCTGCTCAGGTGGCTGCACGTCATCACCGCGATCGCCTGGGTCGGCTCGTCGTTCTACTTCGTGTTCCTCGACAGCAGCCTCACGCCGCCGCAGGACGAGGACTTGAAGAAGCAGGGCGTGAGCGGCGAGCTGTGGGCCGTGCACGGCGGCGGCTTCTACCACCCGGTCAAGTTCGCGGTGTCCCCGCCCAAGCTGCCCGACCACCTGCACTGGTTTTATTGGGAAAGCTATACGACCTGGCTCAGCGGCTTTGCCCTGCTGACGGTGTCCTATCTGTGGAACGCCAACATCTATCTGGTCGATCCGTCCAACCCCCAGGCCTTGCACCCGCATGCGGCCATCGCCGCGGCGCTGGGCTTCCTGGTGGTGTTCTGGCTGCTGTATGACGGCATCTGCCGCGTCTTCGGCAACAAGCCACGCGGCGATGCCATCGTCGGCGCCCTGGTACTGGTGCTGGTCGGCTTCGCGGCCTGGCTGGCCTGCCATATCTTTCCCGGCCAGGCGGCCTTTTTGCTGATGGGCGCGATGCTGGCCACGTCCATGAGCGCCAACGTGTTCTTCTGGATCATTCCCGGCCAGCGCACGGTGGTCAAGGATTTGAAGGAAGGCCGGCCGGTCGATCCCATCCACGGCAAGCGCGGCAAGCAGCGCAGCGTGCACAACACCTATTTCACGCTGCCGGTGCTGTTTGCCATGCTGTCCAACCACTATGGCTGGCTGTACAGCCATGCGCAGAACTGGCTGGTGCTGATCCTGATGATGTTCGCCGGCGCGGCCATTCGCCAGTTCTTCGTCCTGCGCCATGGTTACAAGCTCGGTCGCAACGGCCATCCCTGGCCGTATGCCTTGGTGGGCGTGCTGGTGCTGGTGGGAACGGCCGTATGGCTCAAGCCTGCGCCGAGCGCGGCCACACCTGCTGCTACGACTCCCGCTGCGGCTGCTCCCGCTGCCGCCGTGGCGGCATCCGGCGTTCCGGGCTACGAGCAGCTGGGCCCGTTCTTCACGCAGCACTGCGTGGTCTGCCACAGCAGCGCGACCCTGGCCCAGAAGAACGTCAAGCTCGACGCGCCCGATGAGGTCAAGAGCCATGCCGCGCAGATCTACCAGCAGGTCGTGGTGCTGCGCAAGATGCCGTTCGGCAACCCCGGCGCCTTGACGGCCGAGGACCGCGATCTGGTCAAGCGCTGGTATGAGGGCGGGGCAAGGGTGAATTAAGGCCCCCCCTGAGCCGCTTCGCGGCATGGGCCGCCCCGTCTTCCCCCTGAGGGGGACGGCAACCTCGCTGCGGGGCGGCCCTTGCTCGTTGCCCCTGAGTTGAGGCTCGGCAGTGGCGTAGGCAATGGGCGTTGCGAATGTTGCATAGACACACGGGATGCATGTGGCGCCAACGCGATGTAACCATGGCTTGAGCTGTTTTGTGGCAGCGTGCTGTCCATGCACAATGGCGAGCCATGACTACAACCACTATTTCCGAGACAAGCGCGCTGCCCGATCCCCAGGAGCAGCCGCGCGAATTCCTGTTGGCGCTGTTTGACACGGCCGTGCGCAGTGCCCTGCCGGTGCATGCCATGGCCAGCCACCTGCCGTCGCCGCCACGCGGGCGGACGGTGGTGATAGGCGCGGGCAAGGCGGGCGCTTCCATGGCCCAGGCCGTCGAAGCCCTGTGGCCCGCGGATGCGCCGCTGTCCGGCCTGGTCGTGACCCGTTACGAGCATATTCCACAGCGCCCACCGGGCCTGGCCGAGCGCATCGAAGTGGTGGAAGCGGCCCACCCCGTGCCCGACGCGGCCGGCATGCAGGCCGCCGAGCGCATTCTGGCGCTGGTCCAGGGCCTGACGGCCGATGACCTGGTGCTGTGCCTGATCTCGGGCGGCGGCTCGTCGCTGCTGACCCTGCCCGCCGACGGCCTGTCGCTGGAAGACAAGCAGCGCATCAACCGCGCGCTGCTCGAAAGCGGCGCCGACATCGCGGAAATGAATTGCGTGCGCAAGCACCTGTCGCGCATCAAGGGCGGCCGCCTGGCCGCCGCCTGCG
This sequence comes from Acidovorax bellezanensis, assembly GCF_025421555.1. Lineage (NCBI taxonomy): Bacteria > Pseudomonadati > Pseudomonadota > Betaproteobacteria > Burkholderiales > Comamonadaceae > Acidovorax > Acidovorax bellezanensis. Next base: position 173,008 of record NZ_JAODYH010000003.1, on the reverse strand, counting down.
CGCCGGCGCGCGTGGTCACGCTGACCATCAGCGACGTGCCGGGTGACGACCCCGCGACCATCGCCAGCGGCCCCACGGTGGCCGATGCCGGTACCTGCGCCCAGGCGCTGGCCATCATCGACCGGCTGAAGATCGCCTTGCCCGATGCCGTGCGCGCGGCGCTGCAAAGCGGCGCGCTGGAGACGCCCAAGCCCGGCGATGCCTGTTTCGCAGGCCACGAGCTGGCGGTGATTTCCGCCCCGCGCCAGGCCCTGGAAGCGGCCGCGGCCCGGGCCCGGGCCGCAGGCATGGATGCCTGGGTGCTGAGCGATGAAATCGAAGGCGAATCGCGCGAAGTGGGCCGCGTGCATGCGGCGCTGGCGCGCGCCGTGGCCCGCCACGGCCAGCCGTTCAAGGCGCCTTGCGTGCTGCTCAGCGGCGGAGAGACCACGGTCACGGTGCGCCCACGGCTGCCGGGTGCCGCCAAGGGGCGGGGCGGACGCGCGGGCGAATTCTGTCTGGGTCTGGCCCAGGCCTTGCAGGGCCAGCCCGGCGTCTGGGCCCTGGCCGCCGACACCGACGGCATCGACGGCGTGGAAAGCAACGCTGGCGCGCTGGTGGCGCCCGAGACGCTGGCGCGCGCCCGTGCGCTGGGCATGCCGGTACAGGACCACCTGGACCGCAATGACGCCTGGACCTACTTCCACCAGCTGGATGATCTGGTGGTGACCGGCCCTACGTTCACCAATGTGAACGATTTCCGCGCGCTGCTGATTCTGTAACCAGACGTTTAGCTCCCCAGGTCACTGTGGCTGGCTATGAGGGTTCAACCCGTAGGGCCGCGGGCAGTCGCTGCTTATATTGGCTGTACCTTGGATTTGCGGGACCCTCATGGCTTTTGATGCCGACCTTGCCCGAGCCGCAGGCCTCTCCGATGAAGGGCGCCTGCCGGAGCCGCGTGCGCGTGCCGGCCCCATGCTGCGCAGCTTGCTGCTGATCATGGTGCTGGCGGTGTTGCTGGCGGGCGCGGGCAGCGCCTGGTATGTCCATGGCGGCGTGACCGAGGCACTGCAGACGCGCGCCGCCGAGCAGCAGACGGAAGAGGTGGAAATGGTGGCGCGCCTGCTCGCCAGCCGCGTGGAACTGCAGCAGAAAGTGCTGCTGACCCTGGCCGACTCGATTCCCATGGAGCGCCTGCGCGACAGCGCCAGCCTGGGGCAGGCCTTGCGGGACGAGATTCCGCTGGCCGAGTGGTTTGACTCGCTGAGCGTGGCGCTGGTCGACGGCAACCTGGTGGCCTATGTGCGCGGCGGCAAGGACCGTCCGCTGGAGTCGCTGGATGTCAACGAACGCGATCTCTTGCGGCGCACCCTGTCGGGCGGAAAGCCCATGGTGGGCACCTTGGTACAGCCGGGCAGCGACGACTTGCGCATGCTCTACACCGCGCCGCTGCGCAGCAGTGCGGGCGAGGTGGTCGGCGTGATGGCCGGCGGGCTGACCCTGTCGTCCCAGTCCTTGCTGCCGCCAGCGGCTTCCGACAACTGGTCGGCCAGCCGCCTGATGCTGGTCGCCACGGACGGCCGCATTGTGGCGCATTCCAATCCCGCGCGCTGGCTGGGCCATGTGCGCGACGAGACGGGTCTGGGCACGCCCTTCATCAAGACCTTGCTGCAGCAGTTGCCGGTGCAGATTCGCAGCGCCAGCGAAACCCATGGTGACTATGTGTACACCCTGGCCGGCATGCCCTTGCCGCAGTGGTTTCTGGTGCGCGTGACGCGGCTTTCGTCACCGCCGCTGTGGGGCCTGTCGGGCTGGGGCAGCCTGGCCTTGCTGGGAGCGGCGGTGCTGGCCTTGCTGGCCGCCATGGCCATGGTCACGGCGGCCTATCCCTGGATGGAGCTGTCCGGGCGCGCCGTGCAGATGCTGCAGCGGCCCGTGCCGGGCCGCGCGCAGCGGATTGCCCGCCTGCCGCCCATGCCCAATGCCTGGGGCGAAGTCGCGGTGCTGTGGCGCGTGCTGCACGCCTTGTCGCGCCAGCGCGATGTCCAGGCCCGCCGGGCAGCCCATTACCAGGCCCAGACCGCGACCATTCTGGAGCAGGCCCCGGCGGCCATTGTGGTCACCCGCCACGGCCGGCTGGAGCTGCTGGGCGCGCAGGCCGCGCGCATGGTGGGCTATCTCCCCCAGGAGCTGCAGGGCTATCCCATGCGCCAGTTGTGTGCGTCGGATGCCGATTACCGGCGCGTGGTCGAGCGTATTCGCTGGGAAATGCGGGCCTATGGCCAGTTCGATGATGAAGTCTGTCTGATGCACAAGAATGGCAGCCCGGTGTGGCTGCGCATGCAGGGGCGGCGCATAGAGGGCGATGCCGGCGTGGCCATGGTCTGGATGGTCGACGATGTGACCGATCAGCGCCAGGCGCGCGCCCATCCCGAGTGGCTGGCCACGCACGATGCGCTGACCCAGCTGCCCAACCGCGAAGCGTTGACCCAGCGTCTGCAACAGTGGCTGGAGGGGCGCAGCAAGGCAGCGGCGGAGGCGATGGCCATGGCGCCGGGCGACGGCGGCGTACTGCTGTTCCTCGATCTCGACCACTTCGCATCGGTCAACGCCATGGCCGGCCATGATGCAGGCGATGCAGTGTTGCGCCACTTCGCGCGGCTGCTGGAAACACTGGTGCGCCAGCCGGGCTGGGTGGCGCGCCTGGGGGGTGACGAGTTCGCCGTACTCCTGCCCGAAGCCACGCAGCGCCAGGGCCGAACCCTGGCGGACCAGCTGTGCGAAGCCATCAGCGCCTGGGAGGCGTCCTACCAGGGCCAGCGCTTCTGGCTGGGCGTGAGCATAGGCATGGTGGTGCTCAACGCCCGCCAGCCCAGCGTGGCGGCCGTGCTGCACGCGGCCGACATGGCTTGCTATGACGCCAAGCGCCAGGGCAGGGGGCGGGTGCAGGAGCATTCGGCGGCGCTGGTGGAGGCGGAGAACCCGTGAGCTGCGCGGAGCCCCATGGGTTGTAGCTGCCGGCTGTTTTGAGGAATTCTGGAATTCTCTCTTGGCAAGGCTCACGCCGTTGATGACCCAAGGAAGCTATCCCGCTTCCTAGCCCTTGTGGATGCGCCTGCGGCGCGCAGGGCGCGGGCTGGTCGGTGTGCCGAAGGACACACCGACTTCGTTAACTGACTCGCCGCGGTTGTTCGAGCGGAGCGCTGGGGGCGCCCAGCCCCCGGCGCGTAGCGAGTTCCGCGGCGCAGCCCGTGACCGAGCACCGCAGGTTGCCCTGAGCGTCAGCGAAGGGACGCAGGAAGTAGGGCCGCATTCTTTTGCTTCCGTTTTCTTGTGCGAGCAAGAAAATGAAGTCGGCTGCCGGGCCGAGACCCGGCCCCTGCCCGTGGCAACGGCATGTCGTGAAAATCGAAGACACACCTTTTCCGACGGGCATCGCCTGGGTGACAGGACATCACGCGTCGTCGTGCACCCTCCCCAGCGCCCGCAACAGATTCTCCGCCGTAGCCGGCGCCGTCAGTTCCAGTGGCTGGGTGCCGCCGCGGCTCGCGGCCACGGCGTTGCGCAGGGCTTCGTAGACGCTGATGGCCAGCATGAACGGCGGCTCGCCCACGGCCTTGCTGCCGCCGACGTTGTCTTCGCGGTTGGCTTCTGGCCACAGGTCGATCTGAAAGTGGGCCGGAATATCGCCCGCCGTGGGGATCTTGTAGGTGCTGGGCGCGTGCGTCGTCAGCAGGCCCTTGTCGTTCCAGACCAGCTGCTCGTTGGTCAGCCAGCCCATGCCCTGCACGAAGCCGCCCTCGATCTGGCCGATGTCGATGGCCGGGTTGATGCTGTGGCCCACGTCGTGCAGTATGTCCACGCGCAGCACGCGGCTCTCGCCGGTCAGCGTGTCGAGCGCGACTTCGCTGCAGGCCGCGCCGTAGGCAAAGTAATAGAAGGGCCGGCCGGTGAGGGTGGTCTTGTCGTAATGGATCTTGGGCGTGCGGTAGAAACCGTCGCTCCACAGCTGGATGCGGTTGGCGAAGGCTTCGCCGACCACATCTTCCCAGCGGCGCTCGCTTTTCGGCGTGCGCACCAGGCCGCCGGAGAAATCCACCGCGCCCGCGCCGCAGCCGTCGAGTCCGGAGACAAAGGCCGCGAGGTTGTTGCGCACGGTGCGCGCCGCGTATTGCGCGGCCCGGCCGTTGAGGTCGGTGCCGCTGGATGCGGCCGTGGCGCTGGCGTTGGGAATCTTGCTGGTATCGCTGGCCGTGACCAGCACGCGCTCCAGGGGCACGCCCAGCTCGTCGGCGACGATTTGCGCCACTTTGGTGTTCAGCCCCTGGCCCATCTCCGTGCCGCCGTGGTTCACCTGCACGCTGCCGTCGGTGTAGACATGGACCAGCGCGCCGGCCTGGTTGAACAGCGTGGCCGTGAAGCTGATGCCGAACTTGACGGGGGTGAGCGCCAGGCCGCGCTTGATCACCGGCTGGCCGGCGTTCCACTCGGCGATCTCGGCCTGCCGCTGGCGGTACTGCGCGGACGCTGCCAGCGCGGGCATCAAGGCGTGCAGGATGTTGTCCTCGACCCGCATCTGGTAGTGGGTCAGGCTGCGCGGGCCCTGCGGGTTCTTGTCGTAGAGGTTGCGCAGGCGCACGTCGAACGCGTCCAGGCCCAGCTGGCGCGCGATGTCGCCGATGATGGCTTCGATGACGATCACGCCCTGGGGACCGCCAAAACCGCGGAACGCCGTGTGGCTCTGGGTGTTGGTCTTGCAGCGGTAGGAGGCGATTTCCACGTCGCTGAGGAAATAGGCATTGTCGGCATGGAAGATCGCCCGGTCGGCCACGGGGCCGGACAGGTCGGCCGAGAAGCCGCAGTTGGCCAGCATGTCCAGGTGCAGGCCGGTGATCAGGCCGCTGTCGTCAAAGCCCACGTCGTATTCGTAGGCGAAGGGGTGGCGCTTGCCGGTGATCATGAAGTCGTCATCGCGGTCCAGCCGCAGCTTGACCGGGCAGCCGAACTTGCGTGCGGCCACGCAGGCCCAGACAGCCAGGTGGCCGGCCTGGGTTTCCTTGCCGCCGAAGCCGCCGCCCATGCGCCGGCACTCGACCTTGACCGCATGGTTTTCCAGGCCCAGCGCATGCGCGACCCAGTGCTGGACTTCGCCGGGATGCTGGGTGCTGGAATAGATCTGCCACTGCTGCTGCTCCAGCGGCAGGGCGTAGGCGATCTGGCCTTCCAGATAGAAGTGCTCCTGGCCGCCGACTTCCAGCTGGCCGCTGAGCCGGTGCTCGCTGCGCAGCAGCGCGGCCTGGGCATCGCCCCGGCGCACGAACACCGGCGGCAGCACATAGCTTTTCTGGGCATGGGCGGTGTGCACGTCGAGGACGGCGGGCAGGGCGTCGATATCGCAGCGCACCAGCCGCGCGGCGCGGCGCGCCTGGCGCATGCTGCCGGCGACGACCAGGCCTATGACCTGGCCCACATGCTGCACGCTGTCGATGGCAAACACGGGCTCGTCGTGGCCGAACGCGGCCAGGATCTTGTCGCCGGGCACGTCGGCCGACAACACCACGCCGCGCACGCCGGGCAGGGCCAGCGCGGCCGTGCTGTCGACGCCGCGCAGCCGGCCGTGGGCCACGTTCGACAGAATCGGCGCGGCATACAGCGTGCCCTTGAGTTCCGGCAGGTCGTCGATGTAATGCGCCGTGCCCTGGACCTGGGCCAGCGCGCTTTCATGCACATGGGGCCGGCCCACCGCCGGAACGGAGCGCGTGGGCGTGAGTGCCGGAGCCAGCGCGGGGGAGAGGAGGTCGAGGGCTTTCATGGTGTGACTTTCGCGGCGGCGGCTTGCGCCAGGGAGGTCAGCGTGGCCAGCTGCGGGCTTGGGCCTTGCGATTCCAGCCAGTAGCGCTGCAGCAGATTGGCCAGCAGCGCGCGGCGGTAGCTGCCGCTGGCGCGCATGTCGGACAGGGGCTGGAACTCGGCGCTCAGCGCGTCGGCCGCGCGCGTCAGCGTGGTCTCGTTCCAGGGCTGGCCGCTCAGCACGGCTTCGGTCTGGCGCGCGCGCACGGGCGTGGCCGCGACGCCGCCCACGCCTATCGAGGCGCCGACCACCTGGCCGCCCTGCAGTTCCAGCTGGATGGCCAGGCAGACCGCGGAGATGTCGTCGTCGGTGCGCTTGCTCACCTTATAGGCGCGCAGCAGTTCGCCGGCGCGGGGCTTGGGCACCAGAATGCGCACCAGCAACTCGTCGGCCGCCAGCAGGTTTTCCCGGTAGCCGGTGTAGAAGTCTTCCAGCGGCAGCTGGCGTTCGCCGCGCAGGCTGGCCAGCACCACCTGGGCGCGCAAGGCGATCAGCAGCGGCATGGAGTCGCCGATGGGCGAGCCGTTGGCCACGTTGCCGCCCAGCGTACCGGCGTTGCGCACGGGCAGGCCGGCAAAGCGCGCGGCGAATTCATCGAGCTGCGGCCACAGCGCCTGCATGGCCGCGAACGCCTCGGTCAGGGTGGCGGCCGCGCCTATGGACAGCTGATCGCCGTCGTCCTCGATGGTGCGCAGCTCGGCGACGCGGGTCAGGTCCAGCACCTGGGGAAACTGGCGGAATTGCTTGGTGACCCACAGGCCCACATCCGTGCAGCCGGCCACGACCTGGGCCTGGGGGTGGGCGGCGCGGGCCTGGAGCAGTTCGGCCAGGGTCCGCGGTGCGAGGTAGGCCGTGTCATCGCCTGGCGTCAACTGCTGCAGCTGCGCCAGCACGGCGGCCTCGTCGACCTGGGCCCGGGGCAGTTGCGCCATCTGCTCGGCCGCGTCCAGGATGGGGCGGTAGCCGGTGCAGCGGCACAGATTGCCCGACAAATCGTGCTGGGCCAGCTCGCGCGTGATGGGCTGGCCCTGGCAGACGCGGTTCTGGTACATGCCGAACAGGCTCATGACGAAGCCCGGCGTGCAGAAGCCGCATTGCGAGCCGTGGCAGCTGACCATGGCGGCCTGGGCCGGGTGGACGGTGCTGGCCGGGTCTTCACGCGTGATCAGTGGGTCGCGCACCAGGTCTTCCACGGTCCACAGCGCCAGTCCCTGGACCGAATGGGCCAGGCGGATGCAGCTGTTGATGGCCGAATAGCGCAGTTGTTCGCCGGCCGGCGTGGCCACCGCTTCGGCTATGACCACGGTGCAGGCGCCGCAGTCGCCTTCGGCGCAGCCTTCCTTGGTGCCGGTGCAGCCCAGGTCTTCGCGCAGCACTTCGAGCAGCGTGCGATCGGGCGGTACATCGTGCAGCGTCACCGCTTGGCCGCGGCGTAGGAATTGCAAGGCAGAGGTGGTCATGGGACGGTGGCTCATCAAAGTGCGTTCAGAAAGCAGGCGAGGTGGAAGGCATGGCCCTGCATAAGCAATTTTCGTGCGGACGGAGGCCGCCGTCCATCGGGACCGGCCCGAGGGCCAGGCCCGAGACCTGAGGTAAAGCACCAATGCGCACGGCTTTTGCTTGCAGCAGACTGGACCGTTACGTGCCTGCTGGCATGCGCGGGAGGTGGCGTCCTGTGTCCGTCCCTGGCTGGCTGCGCCCTGCAAGGGCTTGTGCGACGCCCTGGGTGCCGTGCTTTGTTGCTACATAAATAATAGCTTGTTGCCTAAGCCAGGCAAGCGCTTGCGGGATGCTTTATGGAATGTGTTTGGAAAATTGAGAGACAATCGCCGCCATGAATCCCCCTGAAACAATTCCCACGCCCGGTGCCGCCCCACCGCGCTTGCAACTGACGGGCGTTACCAAGCGATATCCGGCAGTGGTGGCCAACAGTGGCGTGTCACTGACGGTGCAGCCCGGCGAAGTGCACGCCGTGCTGGGCGAAAATGGTGCGGGCAAGTCGACCTTGATGAAAATCATCTATGGCGCCGTGAAGCCCGATGAAGGCCTGCTGCAGGTCGATGGCCAGGTGGTACAGATACGCAACCCCCAGGAAGCGCGCCAGCTGGGCATTGCCATGGTGTTCCAGCATTTCAGTCTGTTTGACACGCTCACCGTGGCGGAAAACGTCTGGCTGGGCCTGGACAAGCAGATTTCGCTGGCCGAAGTCGTAAGCCGCATCGAGGAAACCGCCAGCGTCTACGGCATGGACATCGATGCCCTGCGCCCGGTGCACACGCTGTCGGTGGGCGAAATGCAGCGCGTGGAAATCATCCGCGCCCTGCTCACGCGCCCGCGCGTGCTGATCCTGGATGAGCCCACGTCGGTGCTCACGCCCCAGGCCGTCGACAAGCTGTTCGTGGTGCTGCGCAAGCTCGCCGCGGAAGGTTGCAGCATTCTCTACATCAGCCACAAGCTGCATGAAATCCGCGAGCTGTGCGACACCTGCACGGTGCTGCGTGGCGGCAAGGTCACGGGCGTGTGCCGCCCGGGCGAGGAATCCAACGCTTCCCTGTCGCGGCTGATGATCGGCGCCGAGCCGCCGGCCCTGACCCACCGCGAAGTCGCCACCGGCGCCACGGTGCTGCGCGTGCAGGGCTTGTCGCTGGCCCGCACCGACCATTTCGGCGTGGACCTGGAAGGCATCAACTTCGAAGTGCGCGCCGGCGAAGTGGTGGGCATTGCCGGGGTTTCGGGCAACGGCCAGAAAGAGCTGCTCTACAGCCTGTCGGGCGAAGACCGGCGCGCCGCACCCGAGATGGTGCAGGTCGCGGGCCAGGCGGCGGGGCGCATGTCGCCGCGCCAGCGCCGGGCCCTGGGCCTGCATTTCGTGCCCGAGGAGCGCCTGGGCCGCGGCGCCGTGCCGTCCATGAGCCTGGCGCACAACCTGCTGCTGACGCGCGACAACGCCGTGGGCCGCGGGGGCTGGCTGCACATGGACGTGCTGCACAGCCAAGCCCGCGCCATCATCGAGCGCTTCCAGGTCAAGGCCGGCGGGCCGAATGCAGCCGCCAAGTCGCTGTCGGGCGGCAACCTGCAGAAATTCATCGTGGGCCGCGAAATCGATGCCAAGCCCCGCCTGTTGATCATCTCGCAGCCGACCTGGGGCGTGGATGTGGGCGCTGCCGCGCAAATCCGCGGCGAAATCCTGGCGCTGCGCGATGCGGGCTGCGCCGTTCTGGTGCTCAGTGAGGAGTTGGACGAATTGTTTGAAATCTCAGACCGGCTGCATGTCGTGGCCAAGGGCCAGCTGTCGCCTTCCGTGCCCCGGGCCCAGGCCACGGTGCAGCGCATAGGCGAATGGATGAGCGGGCTGTGGCATGCCGAAGCGCAGCCAGCCGCGCAGGCCGCACAGGGAGGCCAGCATGCTCAAGCTTGAACCGCGCCCCCAGGTTTCCAAGGTCTGGACCTATGCTTCGCCGGTGCTGGCGCTGGCGATCACGGTGCTGATCGGCGTCGCGCTGTTCGTCATGCTGGGCAAGGACCCGGTGCGCGGCCTGCAGGCGTTCTTCTGGGATCCGATCAAGTCCGGCTACGCGCTCGGTGAGCTGGCCATGAAGGCCACGCCGCTGCTGCTGGTGGCGCTGGGCCTGGCCGTGTGCTTTCGCTCCAATGTCTGGAACATCGGCGCCGAAGGCCAATTCGTCATGGGCGCGGTGGCCGCGGGCGGAATGGCGCTGTTGGCGGACAAGACCACCGGCCCCTGGATCGTGCCCGCCATCCTGGTGGCCGGCGTGCTGGGCGGCATGGTCTGGGCCGGCATCGTGGCTTTTCTGCGCGACCGCTTCAACGCCAACGAAACCCTGGTCAGCCTGATGCTGGTCTATGTGGCCATCCTGGTGCTGGGCTATCTGGTCTACGGCCCCTGGAAGGACCCCATGGGCTACAACTTCCCGCAGAGCAAGACCTTCGAGCGCGTGACGCAGATTCCCAAGCTGATCGAAGGCACGCGCGTGAACATCGGCGTGGTGCTGGCGCTGCTGGGCGCGGGCGTGCTGTGGGTGTTTCTGGCGCGCACACGCGCCGGCTTTGCCCAGCAGGTCAGCGGCCTGGCGCCGGCGGCCGCGCTCTATGCGGGCTTTTCCTCGCGCCGTGCGCTGTGGACGGCCTTGTTGATTTCGGGTGGCGCGGCCGGTCTGGCCGGGGCGCTGGAAGTCGCCGGCCCCATGGGCCAGCTCACGCCTTATGTTCCCGCCGGCTACGGTTTTGCCGCCATCATCGTGGCCTTCGTCGGGCGCCTGCACCCCGTGGGCATGATTTTTTCCGCCGTTCTCATGAGCATGTTCTATATCGGTGGTGAGCTGGCGCAGTCGCGTCTGGGCCTGCCCAAGTCCCTCACGGGCGTTTTCCAGGGCCTGCTGCTGTTCTCGCTGCTGGCCTGCGACACCCTGGTGACCTACCGCCTGCGCTGGGTCCGTTCTCCCAGGCCGGTGGCGGCGCCCCCCGTGACGGCGCCCGTGGTGGCCGCGGCGAAGGGAGGCCTGTAATGGAGCCGTATGCATTGCTGCTCGGCTCCACGCTGAGCGCCGGCACCGTGCTGGCCCTGGCCGCCCTGGGCCTGTTGATCAACGAGAAGGCCGGCATCATCAACCTCGGCGCCGAAGGCATGATGCTGTGCGCGGCGATTGCCGGTTTCGCGGCCGTGGTGCATTCGGGCAATACCTGGGTGGGCTTCGCGGCCGGCATGGCCGCCGGTGCCGTGCTGGCGGCGCTGTTCGGCGTGCTGGTCATCTGGCTCAACACCAACCAGCAGGCCACGGGCCTGGCGCTGACGCTGTTCGGCGCGGGCTTCTCGGCCTTCGTCGGCCTGAACTACGTGCAGGCCAAGTTGCCCGAGCTGCCCAAGTACGCGATTCCCGTGCTGTCCGACATTCCGCTGCTGGGCCCCGCGCTGTTCCGCCAGCATCCACTGGTCTATCTGGTGGTGCTGCTGGCCCTGGCCATGGTCTGGTTTCTGTACCGCTCGCGCGCCGGCCTGGTGCTGCGCGCCGTGGGCGAGTCGCCGGAATCCGCGCATGCGCTGGGCTACCCCGTGCGCCGCATCCGCCTGGCGGCCGTGGTCTTCGGCGGTGCCATGTGCGGTCTGGCCGGGGCCTATATCTCGGTGGTCTACACCCCGTTGTGGGTCGAGGGCATGGTCGCCGGGCGCGGCTGGATTGCGCTGGCGCTGACCACCTTCGCCACCTGGCGCCCTGCGCGCATCCTGCTGGGTGCCTATCTGTTTGGCGGTGTGACCATGCTGCAATTCCATTTGCAGGCTTCGGGCGTGCAACTGGCCAGCCAGTTGCTGAGCATGCTGCCCTATCTCGCGACCATCGTCGTCTTGGTGCTGATTTCGCGCAATTCCAGCTGGATTCGTGCGAACATGCCGGCCTCGCTCGGCAAGCCGTTTTACCCCGGCTCCTGAGCCATTTTTTTACAGAACACTGAGTCGAGAGGGACAAGAATGAAGAATCTGCAAAAACGCGCTTTGCTCAAAGTGGCCGCGCTGTCGGCCGTGGCCCTGGCCCTGGCCAGCTGCGGCAAGAAAGAAGAAGCCGCAGCGCCAGCTGCCGCGCCTGCGCCCGCGGCAGCGGCTGCTGCGGGTCCGCTGAAGATGGCGTTCATGTACGTGAGCCCGGTCGGCGACGGCGGCTGGACGTTCCAGCATGAAAAGGCCCGCCAGGCCCTGCAGGCCGAGTTCGGCGACAAGATTCAGACCTCGCTGGTGGAAAGCGTGCCCGAAGGCCCGGACGCCGAGCGCGTGCTGCGCGACCTGGTCGGTCAGGGCAACAAGATGGTGTTTTCCACCAGCTTCGGCTACATGGAGCCGGTGCAGAAAGTCGCGGCCGATGCCAAGGACGTGAAGTTCGAACATGCCACGGGCTACAAGACCGCCGAGAACGTGGGCACCTATGACGCGCGCACCTACGAAGGCGCCTACCTGGCCGGCATCGTCGCCGGCGGCATGACCAAGTCCAACCAGATCGGCGTCGTCGCCTCGGTGCCGATTCCCGAAGTGCTGCGCAACATCAACAGCTACGTGCTGGGCGCGCAAAGCGTCAACCCCAAGATCAAGGCTCGCGTGGTCTGGGTCAACGAGTGGTTCAGCCCACCCAAGGAATCCGAAGCCGCGGCCACGCTGATCAACGGCGGCGTCGACGTGCTCTACCAGAACACCAACTCGCCCGCCGTGCTCAAGACGGCGCAAGAGCGCGGTGTGCGCGCTTTCGGCAAGGATTCGGACATGAGCGCCTACGCGCCAAAGGCCCACCTGGCCTCGGCCGAAATCAACTGGCTGCCGTACTACCGCAAGGTCACGCAGGACATGCTGGCGGGCACCTGGAGCACCGGCCAGCACTGGTGGGGCGTCAAGGAAGGTGCCATGGACCTGGTGAGCATCGCCGACGACGTGCCCCAGGCACTCAAGGACAAGGTGGCTGCTGCCAAGGCCGGCCTCAAGGACGGCACGTTCCACATCTGGAAGGGCCCGCTCAAGGACAACAGTGGCAAGGAACAGTTGGCCGATGCAGCCGTGGGTGACCATGCTTTCCTGAGCGGCATCAACTTCTACGTGGCTGGTATCGAAGGCAACGTGCCCGGCGCTGGCAAGTAAGCAACAGGCAGGCACGTTACTTGCTGATACATTGAACGTGCCTCCCCGGGGCAAGCCCCGACCGTTTTCCTATTGTTGTGACCCTGTTTTTTCTAGGAAGAAATATGACTGATCTGCACAAGCGTTCGATGTTCAAGCTGGCGGCGCTGACCGCCGTGGCCGCGGCAGCCCTGGCCGGCTGTGGCAAGAAAGAGGAGCCCGCAGCGGCACCTGCGCCCGCACCCGTGGCCGAAGCGCCCGCCAAGGCCGAGCCGCTGAAGATCGCGTTTGCGTATGTCGGTCCGGTCGGCGATGGCGGCTGGTCGTTTGCCCACGACCAGGCGCGCAAGGCCCTGGAAAAGGAATTTGGCGACAAGATCAAGACCAGCTACGTGGAAAGCGTGCCCGAAGGCCCGGACGCCGAGCGCGTGCTGCGCGACATGGCCGGCCAGGGCAATCAGCTGATCTTCGGCACCACCTTCGGCTACATGGAAGCGCTGCAAAAGCTCGCGCCTGACTTCTCCAAGGTGAAGTTCGAACACGCCACGGGCTACAAGACCGCCGAGAACGTGCGCACCTACGACAGCCGCACCTATGAAGGCGCCTACATGGCCGGCGTCATCGCCGGTGGCATGACCAAGACCAACACCCTGGGCGTGGTCGGCTCGGTGCCGATTCCCGAAGTGATCCGCAACATCAACAGCTTCACGCTGGGCGCGCAGTCGGTCAACCCCAAGATCAAGACCAAGGTGGTCTGGGTCAATGAGTGGTTCAGCCCACCCAAGGAAACCGAAGCCGCGACTTCGTTGATCAACGGCGGCGCCGACGTGCTGTTCCAGAACACCGACTCGCCCGCCGTGCTGAAGACGGCCCAGGAAAAGGGCAAGCGCGCTTTCGGCTGGGATTCGGACATGACCGCCTACGGCCCCAAGGCCCACCTGGGTTCGGCCATCATCAACTGGACGCCTTACTACACCAAGGCCACCAACGACGTGCTCAATGGCACCTGGGCCACGGGTTCCAGCTGGTGGGGCGTGAAGGAAGGCGCGATCGACCTGGTGTCCATCGCCGAAGACGTGCCCGCGGAAATCAAGGCCAAGGTCGACGCTGTCCGCGCAGGCCTCAAGGACGGCAGCTTCTCCATCTGGAAGGGCCCGATTGCCGGCCAGGATGGCAAGCCCGTGCTGGCGGCCGACGCCGTGGCCGATGACAAGTTCCTCTCGGGCATCAACTTCTACGTCAAGGGCGTGGAAGGTAACATCCCCGGCGGCGACAAGAAGTAAACCGTTTTAACGGTTGGAATCAAGGGCCGCCTTCGGGCGGCCCTCTGCATGACGAATACACTTTCATGATGGAAAAAACACTCTGGCATCCGGTGGCCTTGGCCCAAGAAGTAGTGCACGCGCCCCTGGCCGTGCGTTTGTTGGAACAGGAGCTGGTGCTGTGGCGCGATCTGGCGGGCGAGGTGCGGGCCTTCGTCGACCGCTGCCCCCACCGGGGCGCACGCCTGTCCATGGGCCGCGTCAGCGGTGACCGGCTGGAGTGCCCGTATCACGGCTGGCAGTTCGCCAGCGACGGCCACTGCGCGCAGGTGCCCGCCGTGCCCGAGTTCGTGCCGCCGCCCGCGCACTGTGTGCGTTCGTTCGCGGTGCAGGAGGCCTATGGCCTGGTCTGGGTGCAGCTGGAGGCCGCCGACACGCCGCTGCCGGTCTTCGCCGCCGAAGGCGACGACAAGCTGCGCAAAGTCCTTTGCGGGCCTTACGACGTCGCGGCCAGCGCGCCGCGCATCATCGAGAATTTTCTCGACATGTCGCATTTCGGCTTTGTGCACGAAGGCTGGCTGGGCTCGCGCGATGCCACGGCCATGGCGCCTTACCAGGTCGAGAACACGCCCACTGGCGTCAAGGCGACGAACTGCAAGGCGGTTCAGCCGCAGTCCAATCTGCATTCCACGGCCGCGGCCGAAGTGCATTACACCTATGAGGTGACCGATCCCTATACGGCCTTGCTCAACAAGCTGCCCGAGGAAGGCACGAGCAAGGAGGGCTGGTACGAATCCATCGGCCTGTTCATCTGCCCCGTGACGCCCGAGAGCAGCCGCGTCTGGTTCCGCTTGGCGGTGGCTGATTTCGAGACACCCGACGAAAAGCTGCAGGCGTTCCAGCACACCATCTTCGTCCAGGACCAACCGGTGCTGGAGTCGCAACAACCCAAGTGCCTGCCGCTCGATCCGCGTGCAGAGTTGCATTCCGCGGCCGACCGCATGTCGTCCGCCTACCGCCGCTACCTCAAATCGCGCGGCGTTTCTTTCGGAGTCTGCTGATGTCCACCGTTCTGCCGAAGTCACCTTTGATGGCCTTGCTGCGCGACATGCCCAAGGCCGAGTTGCATATCCATATCGAAGGCTCGCTGGAGCCGGAGCTGATCTTTGCGCTGGCCGAGCGCAACCAGGTGGAGCTGCCCTATGCCGATGTGGCGGCGCTGCGCCGTGCCTACGCCTTCACCGATCTGCAGAGTTTTCTCGACATCTACTACGCCGGCGCGAGCGTGCTGCTGCACGAGCAGGATTTCTACGACATGGCGCGCGCCTACCTGGCTCGGGCCGTGCGCGACCACGTGGTGCGCGCCGAAATCTTCTTCGACCCGCAAACCCATACGGCGCGTGGCGTGCCCATGGCTTCGGTGATCAACGGCCTGTACCGCGCCTGCCGCGAGGCCGAGCGCGACTGGGGCATTTCCTGCGACCTGATCCTGTGCTTCCTGCGCCACCTGAGCGAGGAAGAGGCCTTGGTCACGCTGGCCCAGGCCATGCCTTTGCGCGACCGTTTCATCGGCGTCGGGCTGGACAGCAGCGAGCTGGGCCACCCGCCCGAGAAATTCGCGCGCGTGTTTGCGCGTTGCCGCGCGCTGGGCCTGCGCCTGGTGGCCCACGCCGGCGAAGAAGGTCCGCCGGCCTATATCTGGAGCGCGCTGGACGTGCTGCAGGTCGAACGCGTGGACCACGGCGTGCAGGCGCTGCAGGACGCGGCGCTGGTCCAGCGGCTGGCGCGCGAGCGCATTGCGCTCACCGTGTGCCCGCTGTCCAACCAGATGCTGCAGGTCTTCCCCGATCTGGCCGACCACAACCTGCCGCAGCTGCTCGAAGCCGGCCTGGTGGCGACGGTGAACTCCGACGATCCGGCCTATTTCGGCGGCTATATCAACGAAAACTTCGTGCAGCTGTTCGCCGCCACCGGCATGGGCGCGCGCCAGGCCTACCAGCTCGCGCGCAACAGCCTGCAGGCCAGCTTTGCCGGCGCGGCGAGCAAGGCTGCGTGGATGGAGCAGCTCGACGCCTGCTTTGTGCGCCATGGAATGGAAGCTGCAATCACCCCCTGAGCCGCTTCGCGCTAGGCGCGCCCCGTCTTCCCCCTCTCAACCTTCGGTGGAGGGAGACGGCAGCCTCGGTGCGGGGCGGCCCTTCCTCGCTGCCCCCTTGTTGGGGCGCGCCAGTTGCATAGGCTGCGGGCTGCGCGAGCGTTACGAAATTCAGTCTGCTAGCGCCATTCGCAATCGCTGCGCATAGCCAGCCAGCACGTCTGAGCCCGGCTCCTTGCGCGGCCAGCTGAGCTTGATGCCGTCGTCCGCATGGCGCGGCACCACATGCATGTGGAAATGGGCCACGGTCTGGCCGCCGGCCGCGCCGTTGGCCTGCAGCAAGGTGATGCCGGCCGGCGCGAACGCCGTCTGCACGGCCTGGGCCATGCGCTGGGCGGTCTGCATCACGGCCGCGGCTTCGGCCGGCGTCAACTCCAGCAAGGTGGCCGCGTGGCGCCGGGTCGCGACCAGCACATGGCCGGGCGTGACCTGGCCTATGTCC
Organism: Acidovorax bellezanensis; assembly: GCF_025421555.1. Taxonomy (NCBI): domain Bacteria; kingdom Pseudomonadati; phylum Pseudomonadota; class Betaproteobacteria; order Burkholderiales; family Comamonadaceae; genus Acidovorax; species Acidovorax bellezanensis. The sequence continues at coordinate 156,706 of NZ_JAODYH010000003.1, read as the reverse complement.
ATGAAGGCCAGGGTCAGCGCATCTTCGTAGACCAGGGCCGCGGGCAGCTCCTGGTGGACGATGCGACAGAAAATGCATTCTCCCGGGGGCGAATGGTCGACAAACTCAGGCATGGCAAGGGTCTCCTTGGTGAATGGGGTTGACTGCATTGTGGCCGTGGCCCTGGCTTGGCGCTTGTCAGATCAGAGACCTTGTGGTCGCGGATTTCGGTCCTCCCGGGCTAGAATTCGCCCCGTTTGCAGTCAGTGCCCGCTGCTGCAAGCCTTGTTTGTTTCCGGGCCATGTAGAGGACCACCATGTACAAAAACCTCGCAGCCGTGTTCGCGGCCGCCTGTTTTTTCACCCCCGCTTTTTCCCAAACCTCCGGCAAGCCGCTGTCCGCGGCCTTTGTCTATGTCACGCCGGTGCTCGAAGCCGGCTGGACGCACCAGCACGACGTCGGACGCCTGGCGGCGCAAGCCGCGCTGGGCAAGCAGCTGCAGACCAGCGTGGTGGCCGACGTGGCCGAAGGGCCCGACGCCGAGCGCGTGATCCGCGATCTGGCGCGCAGCGGCCATAAGCTGATCTTCACCACCAGCTTTGGCTACATGGTGCCCACGCTGCGCGTTGCCGCCGAGTTCCCGGATGTGCGCTTCGAATCCATCACCGGCTACCAGCGCACGGCCAATGTGGCCACTGCCAACGCGCGCTACTACGAAGGGCGTTACCTGTCGGGGATTGCCGCGGCGCGCATGAGCAAGACCGGCGTGGCCGGCTATGTGGCGGGCTTTCCCATTCCCGAAGTGCTGCAGGGCATCAATGCGTTCGCGCTGGGCATGCGCTCGGTCAACCCGCAGGCCCAGGTCAAGGTGATCTGGCTCAACACCTGGTTCGACCCTGCCAAGGAACGCGATGCGGCGATGACGCTGATGAACCAGGGCGCCGACGTGCTGGCCTTCCATTCCGCGTCGAACGCGGTGATGGTGGCGGCGCAGGAGCGCGGCAAGTTCGCCGTGGCCTACCATTCGGACATGCGCCAGGTGGCGCCGGATGCGCAAATCCTGGCCGTGACCCACCAGTGGGGCGACTACTACACGCGGCGCGCGCGCGCCGTGCTGGACGGCAGTTGGACCAGCGGCGATGTCTGGGGCGGCGTGCGCGAAGGCATGATCCGCCTCGAAGCGTTCGGGCGGAGCGTGCCCCAGGCGGTGCAAAAAGAGGTGCTGGCGCGTCAGCAGCAAATGGCCCAGGGCCGCTTGCCGCCGTTTGCCGCGGGCGGCGCCGATGTGCGCGACAACAGCGGGCAGGTGGTGATCCCCAAGGGCAGCCAGCTCAGCGATGCGCAGATTCTCACCATGAACTGGCTGGTTGAAGGCGTGCAGGGCAAGCTGACGCAGTAAGCGCGCTGGATCGGGAATATGCGCAGGCGCGCAGCGCCCATCGCCGTTAAGCTCGGCGGCATGGACATCTACCGCAGTGGCTTGTTGCGCTTCACCCCCCAGGGCCAGGCCCTTTATGACGAGGACGGTCTGCTGGCTGTCGCACGCACGCCCGACGGCCGCGCGTGCGTGCAGGCCTCGGGCAACTGGGCCCAGCTCGCCCCCCAGTTTGCCGGCCTGCCGGTACAGCATTTCCCTGGGCGGCTGATCGCGCCGGGCTTTGTCGATCTGCACATCCATTACCCGCAGACCGATGTCATAGGCGCGCCCGCCGACGGCCTGCTGCCCTGGCTGGAAAACTACACTTTTCCCCATGAGCAGCGTTTTGTCGATCGCGACTACAGCACGCAAGTCGCGGAGTTCTTCATTGCCGAGTTGCTGCGCAATGGCGTGACCACGGCCCTGGCCTTCGCCACCAGCCATCCGGCCTCGGTCGATGCCTTGATGGCGGCGGCGCAAAAAGCGCGGATGCGACTGGTCACCGGCAAGGTGTTGCAGGACCGCAACTCGCCTGACGGCGTGCGCGATGCCACCGAACAAAGCCTGCTCGACACCGAAGCGTTGATCCAGCGCTGGCATGGCGTGGACCGGCTGGGTTACGCCATCACGCCGCGCTTTGCCCCGACCAGTTCCGAAGCCCAGCTGCGCGGCGCAGGCGAGCTGGCCGCGCGCTACCCCGATGTCTGGGTGCAATCCCATGTGGCCGAAAACCTCGACGAAGTGCGCTGGGTGCGGGAGCTGTTTCCGCGCGCGCGCAGTTATCTCTCGGTGTACGACGATTTCGGCCTGCTGCGCGAGCGCGCGGTCTATGCGCACTGCATTTATCTGGACGCCGAGGACCGGGTGCTGATGCGTGCCCGTGGCGCGGCGGCGGCCGTGAGCCCGACCAGCAACCTGTTCCTGGGCAGCGGATTTTTCGACTATCGCAGCGCGCAGGAAGCCGGCTTTGCCTATGGCCTGGCCAGCGACGTGGGCGCGGGTACGAGTTTCTCGCCGTTTCGCACCATGCTGGCGGCCTACACCGTGGGCCGCGAAGGCCAGAGCAAGCGCGGGCTGAGCCTGTCGCCCACGGATTTGTGGTGGCAGCACACGGGCGGGGCGGCGGCGGCCATGGGATTGGGGGGCGTGGTCGGCAACCTGCTGCCGGGCTGCGAAGCCGACTTCGTGCTGCTCAACCCCGAGGCCACGCCGCTGCTGGCGCGCAAGACGCGCGCCGCGCGCAATCTGGACGAATTGCTGTTTGCCATGATCGTGCTGGGCGATGACCGGGTGGTGGAGCAAACCATTATTTCTCAAGCAAAATAGCCTGTTACGCTTGGTTTTCAGGCGTCTGAAGCAGTATTGGCAGGAATTCCCATGAGTATCAAGAGCGACAAATGGATCCGTCGCATGGCGGAAAGCACCGGCATGATCGAGCCTTTCGAGCCCGGTCAGGTGCGCGAGGCCGACGGCCGAAAAATCATCAGTTACGGCACCAGCAGCTATGGCTACGACATCCGCTGCGCGCCCGAATTCAAGGTCTTCACCAACATCCACAGCACCGTGGTGGACCCGAAGAACTTCGATGAGAAAAGCTTTGTCGACTTCGAAGGCGACAGCTGCATCATTCCGCCCAACAGCTTTGCGCTGGCCCGCACGGTCGAGTATTTCCGCATCCCGCGCAATGTGCTGACGATCTGCCTGGGCAAGAGCACTTATGCGCGCTGCGGCATCATCGTCAACGTGACGCCGTTCGAACCCGAATGGGAAGGCTATGTGACGCTGGAGTTTTCCAACACCACACCGCTGCCGGCACGCATTTATGCGGGCGAAGGCTGCGCCCAGGTGCTGTTCTTCGAAAGCGACGAAGTCTGCGAAGTCAGCTACAAGGACCGTGGCGGCAAGTACCAGGGACAAAGCGGCGTAACCCTCCCGCGCGCCTGAGCGACTGTCAAGAAAACCTGACACGCGACATGGCCGTGCGCCGTCTGGTTGCGACGGGGCGTAGCATTTAGCATGGGCTGACAAGGCATCTGCCAGGATCAGGAGGTTTTATGCTTGCGTTATGGAGTTCCGCTTGGCGCGCCGCGGTGCACGGGGCGGCGCAAAATGCCGATGGCGCCGTGGGTGGCGGCCGTGATGTTGTCGACAGCCGCGCGGGCTGCCACAGTGCCTACTGGCCGCAGCATGAGCTCGATGCATTTATCTTGCAGATGGCAGGCCACGGCTATGCCGTGCGCACGGCCATGATGCTGGGCGATGCGGCCTATGCGCGTGAGCAGCTGGCGACAGCCTTGGCCATGGGTTGTCCGGAACTGCGTGCCTTGAGCGCACGCCTGAGTGCCTATTTCGATCGGCCACCCTGCGCGGGCGGGGCCGATGGCGGGGCCGATGGCGAGGCCGACCCCCTCTGAACGAAGCCCTTGGCTCTCATGGATTCATGGCGCTCGCTCTACCCGCAGCCTATGCAACTGGCGTGTCCCAGCAAGGGGCAGCGAGGAAGGGCCGTCCCGCACCGAGGCTGCCGTCCCTAGCCGGGCGCCCCCCTCCACCGAAGGTTGAGAGGGGGAAGCGGGGGACGGCCCCTGCCGCGAAGTCGCTCAGGGGGTCATGCCAAGACCTGGGCGCAATTGCGCCCTGCGGCCTTGGCGGCGTAAAGTGCTTCATCGCTGCGGCGCAGCATGGCGGCGGCATCTTCCTCGCCCGGGCGCAATGCCGACAGGCCGGCGCTGACGGTGATGCGCCCCACGCGGGGCTCTGGATAGGCCTGGACCGAGGCCAGCAACTGCAGGGCGGTCTCCAGCGCCTTGTCCAAAGCAGTGTCCGGCAACAGCACCATGAACTCCTCTCCACCCAGCCTGGCCACCACATCCGAGGACCGCAGCCGCTCCTTGAGCTGGCCGCCCAGACTGCGCAGCACGTTGTCGCCGACTTCGTGGCCATGGTTGTCATTGACGCGCTTGAAATGGTCGACATCGAGGGAGATCACGCTCAAGGGGCGACCGCTGCGCCTTGCCAGGGCCAGGGCATAGCTCAGCTGCGTCTCGAAGCCGCGGCGGTTGAGCAGGCCCGTGAGCGGATCGCTGCTGGCCAGGTGTGAAAGCTCCAGATTGGCATGCTGCAGCTCCAGCGTGCGCTGGCGCACGGTTTCCTCCATGGCCTCGTTCATGGCCAGCAGGCGGCGCGTCATATGGCCCAGTGTGCTCGACAGGCGCTGGACTTCCCGCGTGCTGTGGGTCTGGGGCACGACGGCACCGGGCATGCCGGCTTCGATGTACAGGGCGGCCTGGGACAGGCTGTTGAGGTCTTCGCTCAGGCGGCGCGCGGCCAGCCAGGCGATCAGCGCGGCCAGCATGGCGGCCGCAATTCCGCCGAACAGGGCCTGCAGGACGACGCTGTTGGCGGCGGCGAAGGCCGTCTGCGTGGGCTGGCGCGCGACCACATACCACCCCAGGTCGCTGGCCAGGCTGCGCGCCGGCAACGTGGTCACGGCCGTGAGGAAGGGCGCATCCGCATCCTTCCAGTGGGCCAGGGCCGCCTGGCCCGGGGTGTTCATGCTGTCCGTGGCGCTGGTGGACGGGCCTTCGGTGGCTGGCAGCGCTTGGTCCAGGGCCATGAAACGCGCGAGCTGGCCTTGGGGGGCGTAGATCAGCCGGCCCTGGCGATTGAACACAAACAGCGCGATCTGTGCCTGGTCGGCATAGACCGGGCGCAGGTCTTCGATGGCATCGCGCGCCCAGTCCCAACTGCTTTGTATGCCCAGCACGCCCACTGGCTGCCCCTGTTGGCGAATCGGGGCGGAAAAATCCACGAAGCGCAGCGGTTCGCCATTGGCGCTGGGCGGCAGCATTTTCTCGAGCCGCTCGGCGGGGTGTACGTCGCCGACATAGACGTCCTTGAGCCCGGCCTGGAACCAGGGGCGATCGCTGACGCTCTTGCCCTGGAGCAGGTGGTTGGAGTCGGTCTGCACGATGCCCTGGGCGTCGGCCACGCCTATCCACAGGCTGTGCGGCTGGGTCGCCTGCAGGCGCTGCAGCAGGGCTGTGACATCGGGCGTGTCCAGTCCGTTTTTCCAGAGATGCTGCGAGGACGCCATGACCTGCACCAGCCGGCTGCGCTCGAACAGGCCATTGGCCAGCGCCTTGGAGGCGTTGTGGGCCACGGTGTGCAGCGATGCGGCCGCCTCATGCTGTATTTGCAATTTGAGCAGTTCGCCAAAGGCCAGCGACAGCAGCATGGCGACCAGCGCCACCAGGCTGCCAAAGACCACGGCAATCTGCGTGCGCAGGCTCCAGGGCCGGGGCTTGGAGGCCGACGAATGCGTGGGCGGAGGAGGGCGTGGCTGGGTCATGTCGCCACCTGCATCGCTTGCGCGCAGGCCAGCCGCGCCGCGGCCAGGTCCCAGCCGCCCCAGCCGCAGCTTTTGAACAGCACAGCGCCGCTGGCCTGCGCCGGGCCCGCGTTCAAGGCCTGCGCCAGCGTGGGCAGGCGAGGCACGTCCAGTCCGGCCTGCAGCAGGTCGCCGGCCTCATGGGCGGCATCTTCGGTGTCGACCACGATGCGCCCGCGCTGGGCAAAGTCCAGGCACAGGCTGGGCGCCAGCTCCACCATCTGCGGCGTGAAGGCGCCCACGGCGCAGACGAAGGCATCGGCGCGCGGTGCTTCGTGCAGCACCACGGCGTTGGCCGGCGTGCAGGTCACGATCAAGGGGCAGTGGCGGGCGGCCAGGCGGATATCGCTGACCAGCCGGGCGTCGCAGCCGAGGCTGCGTGCATGCTCGACCAGCGCCTGGGCGCTGTGCGTGCTGCGCGAGGCCACATGCACTTCGCGCACGCCCAGCCCGGCCACGAAAGCCTCGACATGGGCCTTGCCCTGGGCGCCTGCACCGATCACCAGCAAGGGGCCTGCGGGCTGCGCCGCGAGCCGTTGCGCGGCCAGCAGGGAGACGGCGGCCGTGCGCCGGGCGGTGATGGTGGGACCGTCCAGGGTCAGGCGGCGGCTGCCGGTGGCGACGTCGAACACGACCACATCGCCCTGGATGGTGGGCCTGGGGGTGCCGGCGTTGGCCGGCGTGGATGTGATCAGCTTGGTCATGGCCAGCTGGCTGTCGGCGGCGGGCATGCAGAACAGGCTGCCTCCGCCGGCCAGCGGCAGCACGATGCGCGCCGGCACCTGGACGCTGGCGTCGTGCAGCACGGCGAAAATCTCTTCGGCCAGAAGCTTCCAGGGTAGCAAGGCGGCCGTGGCATGGGGCGAAAGCGCTGCATGCAAAAGCATCTGGGGCAGCGCTGCGCTGCTGGCAGTGGAAGAGTGCATAAGCTGAATGTACACAGGTAAGGTGCCAAATGACGGGGGTAATATCACCACCCAGACGCCGCGCATGCCGGCGACAAGGAGCTCTTATGCGATGGGACGGAAACCGGGAATCGGAAAATGTCGAGGACAGGCGGGATGAGGGAGGCGGTTCGCCGGTCTTTGGCGGCCGCAGTATCGGTATCGGGACCATCGTCGTGGCCCTGCTCGGCGGTTGGGTGCTGGGCATCAACCCGCTGACCTTGCTGGGCGTGCTCAGCGGCGGCAGCCCTGTGGCTGTGCAGCAACAGGCGCCGGCCCACAAGCCGCCGGCCGACGACCAAATGGCGCGTTTTGTGTCGACCGTGCTGGCCGATACCGAAGACGTCTGGACGGATATCTTTCGCCGGAACGGCGGCAGCTACAAGGACCCCCGGCTGGTGCTGTTTCGCGGCGTGACGCAGACCGCCTGCGGCACCGGCCAGGCAGCGATGGGGCCGTTTTATTGCCCTGCCGATCAAAAGGTCTATATCGACCTGGGCTTTTACCAAACGCTCAAGAACCAGCTGGGTGCACCCGGCGACTTTGCTCAGGCCTATGTGATCGCGCATGAGGTGGGCCACCATGTGCAGAATCTGCTGGGTATCAGCGCCAAGGTGGACAACATGCGCGGGCGGGTCAGCAAGACCGAATACAACCAGCTGTCGGTGCGGCTGGAACTGCAGGCCGACTGCCTGGCCGGCGTCTGGGCCCACCATGCGCAAAATGCCCGCCAGATACTGGAGCAGGGGGATGTCGAGGAGGCCATGAATGCCGCGGCCAAGATCGGTGACGATGCGCTGCAACGTGCCGCCGGCGGCGCTGTGGTGCCCGACAGCTTCACCCATGGCACCAGCGCCCAGCGTCAGCGCTGGTTCAACAGCGGCCTGCAGCGCGGTGAGCTCAAGGGCTGCGATACGTTTTCCGCCCGGCAACTGTGAGTTTCAAGCCAAGCCAGGGCGGGCCCGGCTTGGCTTTTTTCGCACACAATGGGGCGCATGAAGCCCTTGAATCGGCGGGTAAATACGGGTGTTCGCCGCTCGGTGCGACAATAGTAGGCTAAATGACAAGTTCTTTTTCCAATCTATCCCTGTCGGAACCCCTGGCCCGTGCTGTCGCCGAGATGGGCTATGAGTCGATGACGCCCATTCAGGCGCAGGCCATTCCCGTTGTCTTGACCGGCAAGGACGTGATGGGCGCTGCCCAAACGGGAACAGGCAAGACGGCGGCTTTTTCGCTGCCTCTGTTGCAACGTCTGCTCAAGCACGAAAACAGTTCCACCTCGCCCGCGCGCCATCCTGTGCGCGCCCTGGTGCTGCTGCCGACCCGCGAGCTGGCCGATCAGGTGGCCCAGCAAATTGCCCTGTACGCCAAACATACCAAGCTGCGCAGCATGGTGGTGTTCGGTGGCATGGACATGAAGCCGCAGACCCTCGAGCTCAAAAAAGGCGTCGAAGTCCTGGTGGCCACTCCTGGCCGCCTGCTGGACCACATCGAAGCCAAGAATGCCATCCTCAACCAGGTGGAATACGTGGTGCTGGACGAGGCGGACCGGATGCTCGACATCGGCTTCCTGCCCGACCTGCAGCGCATCCTGTCCTACCTGCCCAAGACACGCACCACCTTGCTTTTCAGCGCGACCTTCTCGCCGGAAATCAAGCGCCTCGCAGGCAGCTACCTGCAGGATCCGGTGACGATCGAAGTGGCCCGGCCCAACGAGACCGCCTCGACCGTGGAGCAGCGCTTCTTCAGCGCCGCGGACGAAGACGAAAAGCGTCTGGCCATCCACAAGATCCTCAAGGAACGCGGCATTCGCCAGGCCTTCATTTTCTCGAACAGCAAACTGGGCTGTGCGCGGCTCACGCGCACCCTCGAGCGTGACGGACTGCGCGCCACGGCGCTGCATGGCGACAAGAGCCAGGACGAGCGTCTGAAGGCCCTCGAAGCTTTCAAGGCCGGCAATGTCGACCTGCTGGTCTGTACCGACGTCGCCGCGCGCGGCCTCGATATCAAGGACGTGCCCGCCGTATTCAACTACGACGTGCCGTTCAACGCCGAAGACTATGTGCACCGCATTGGCCGTACGGGCCGAGCCGGCGCATCGGGCCTGGCCGTGACGCTGGTGACCGCGCGCGATGCACGCCAGGTCGCCGAGATCGAAAAGCTGATCAAGAAGAAGATCGACGTGGAAGCGCTGCAGTTCGAAGATGCACGCCCACGCGGCCGCATGAACGACGGCAACCGCGCCTGGCGCGGTGAAGGCAGCGACGCCGCGCGCGGTGTCGTGGGCCGTCCGGCCCCGGCCCCCCGTGCCGCGCGTCCGGCTTCGCGCCCTTCGGCCGATCCGTTTTTCGACAAGCCTTACGAAGCCTCCAAGGCCGCCCCGGCCGCGACCTGGGACGATGCCCGCCAAGGCCCTGCGACGCGTGCGCCCGCCAAGTCCAAGCGCAAGGTGGCGGCCCTGTTCCGCGCGCCGGAACTGGTCCAGTCCTGACGCACCCGCGGCGGACAAAAAAAAAAGCGCCCCAGGGCGCTTTTTTTTGCCTTGAAAAAGGCTCAGCCATCGACTTTCACATTGGCTTCCTTGATCACCGTCGCCCATTTGGCGACTTCGGCCTTCTGGAAGGCGGCGACCTGCGTCGGCGACAGCGTCGACGGCTCCATGCCCATGGTCTTCATGCGGGTCTGCATGTCTGGCGTGGCAAGAATCTTGGCGATCTCCTGGTGCAGGCGAGTGACGATGGCGTCGGGCGTGTTGTGGGGCGCAAAAATGGCCTGCCAGGAGGTGACTTCGAAGTCTCCCAGGCCCTTGATGCCGGACTCGGCCACGGTGGGCACATCCTTGAGCGAGTCCAGGCGCTGCTTGGAGGTCACGGCCAGCGCCCGCAGCTTGCCGCTCTGGATGTGCGGCGCAGCCACCACGGTGGTGTCGAACATCATGTCCACTTGTCCGCCCATCACGTCCTGGATGGCCGGGCCGCTGCCCTTGTAGGGCACATGGGTGAATTTGACGCCCGACTTCCAGGCCAGCATCTCCAGCGACAAATGCTGCGAGGTGCCGGTGCCCGCCGATGCCGAGGACAGGCCGCCGGGCTGTTTCTTCGATGCATCCAGCACGTCCTGCAGCGTCTTGTAGGGGCTGTTGGCCGCCACCACCAGCACCAGGGGGTTGGTGCCGATCAAGGTGATAGGGGTGAAGGACTTGACCGGGTCATAGCCCAGCTTGGGGTACAGGCTCACATTGATGGCGTGCGAGCTGATCGTGCCGCCCAGCAGGGTGAAGCCATCGGGCTGTGCGCGCGCGGCCAGCTCGGAGCCCACGCTGCCGCCAGCGCCCCCCTTGTTGTCGATCACCACTGTCGTGCCCAGCACGGTGCCCAATGGCTGCGCAATCAGCCGGCCCAGCGTATCGGTGGTGCCGCCCGCGGGGAAAGGCACCATGTAGGTGATGACCTTGCCTTTGGGCCAGCTGCTCTGCGCCATCACGGCGGCAGGCAAGCAGGCCAGTGCCAGCGGAGCGGCCGCGGCCTTCAGTAGTTGTCGACGTTGCATGAGGTTTGTCTCCTGGTTGAAAAAGGCCGCCTGTGGGTCCAGGCGTGCGGGGGGTGTTGTTCAGTCGTCTATCGCCTGCGAGCGTTGGTTCAGGTCACTGGTGCGGGATTGAACAGCACCAGAGCGTTGTGCAGCTTCCAGTGTTCGGCCCAGGTTTTCTTCTTGCCGCTGGCCACGTCCAGCATCAGGCGGAACAGCTCCCAGCCCATGTCTTCTATGCTGGCCTCACCGTCGGCAATGCGCCCGGCATTCACGTCCATCAGGTCGTGCCAGCGCCGCGCCAGGTCGCTGCGCGTGGCCACCTTGATCACCGGGCAGGCGGCCAGGCCATAGGGCGTGCCGCGTCCGGTGGTGAAGACATGCAGATTCATGCCCGCCGCCAGCTGCAAGGTGCCGCAGATGAAATCGGAGGCCGGTGTGGCCGCATAGATCAGGCCTTTTTCGCGCAGCTTTTCGCCGGGAGCGAGCACGCCCGTGATGGGCGTGGAGCCGGACTTGACGATGGAGCCCATGGCTTTCTCCACGATGTTGGAGAGCCCGCCTTTCTTGTTGCCCGGCGTGGTGTTGGCGCTGCGGTCCGCGAGTCCGCGTGCCAGGTAGGCGTCGTACCAGGCCATCTGATCGATCATGGCCTGGGCCACTTCCGGCGTGCTGGCGCGCGCCGTGAGCTGGTCTATGCCGTCGCGCACTTCGGTGACTTCCGAGAACATCACGCTGGCGCCGGCGCGCACCAGCAAATCCGTGGCAAAGCCCACGGCCGGGTTGGCCGTGACGCCGCTGAAGGCATCGCTGCCGCCGCACTGCACACCCACCACCAGTTCGCTCACCGGCACGGTCTCGCGGCGGCGCAGGTTCAGGCGCTGCAAATGCACATCGGCCTGGCGCACGATGGAGTCGATCATGCTCATGAAGCCCACATGCTCCTCGGCCTGCAGGCAGACCACGTCCAGCGCGGCCACGGGCAGGGCGGGGGCGGCCGTCAGGCGTGTCATCGGCAGCAGAGGGGCCTCGGCTTGGGGCAGCAGCCGTTCGGGCTGCAGCTTTTCGCAGCCCAGGCTCACGACCATCACTTCGCCGCCGAAATTGGGATTGCTGCTGATGTTGCGCAGCGTGCGGATGGGAATGATGGCGTCGGGCGCGTCAATGGCCACACCGCAGCCGTAGCTGTGCTCCAGACCCACGACGTCGTCGACCTGCGGGTAGCGCGGCAGCAGCTCGCTCTTGATGCGTTGCACCGCCGTATCGACCACGCCCGACACACATTGCACGGTGGTGGTGATCGCCAGGATGTTGCGCGTGCCCACCGAGCCGTCGGCGTTGCGGTAGCCCTCGAAGGTATGGCCTGTAAGAGGCGCCAGGGCAGGCGGCTTGTGCGTGGCCATGGGCAGGCCTTGCAGCTCGGGCGCGGCAGGCATGCGCAACACCCGCTCGTTCACCCAACTGCCGCGTGGCAAGGCCTGGAGCGCATAGCCGATGACCACGTCGTAGCGGCGCACCTCCGCGCCTTCGGCCAGGTCTTCCAATGCCACCTTGTGGCCTTGCGGAATGGCGTTCACCAGGCGCAATCCATCGGCGAACACCGTGCCGGCAGGAAGGCCGCCATCGTTGGCGACGATGGCCACATTGTCGGCCGCATGCATGCGGATATAGAGGGGGCTGCTCATCGGCTACTTTCCATAGTGATATGTTGTCGTACAACTTAATCGCATTATCATCACGCCCATGAGCACCCTGACATCGGAATTACCCCAAGCCGCGGCATTTTTATTGCCGGCCAATGGCTCTGCGCTGCGCGGCAGAATGGGCCGCGGCAGCCGCAGCCTGGCGAATCTCCTGTCGGAAGAGTTTGGGCACAAGATCCGCCAAGGCCTGCTGAACCAGGGCGACAAGCTCCCCACGGAATCGGAATTGGTGCGCAGTTATGACGTCAGCCGCACGGTGGTACGCGAAGCGCTGTCCAAGCTGCAGGCCTCCGGGCTGGTCGAAACCCGCCATGGCATAGGCACTTTTGTGCTGGCCACGCGGCAAAGTCCGGGCCTGCTGCTCAACGCCCATGAACTCAGTGAATCGGTGGATGTGCTGGCCGTGCTGGAGTTGCGCATCAGTCTGGAGACCGAGGCGGCCGGCCTGGCCGCGCAGCGCCGCGAGTCCCGGCAGTTGCAGGCCATGCGCGAAGCCTTGCAGGCCTTCGAGCACAACGCCGCAGCAGGCCATGAGACCGTGAGCCACGACCTGGCTTTTCATCTGAGCATTGCGCAGGCCACGGGCAACCAGTACTTCCAGGAGATCCTGCAGCATTTCGGCACGCTGCTGATTCCGCGCAACCGCATTGCTTCCATCCACGCGCCGGCCCGCGACCCGGACTACCTGCGTCGCGTCCATCGCGAGCACGAAGAGATCTACGCCGCCATAGAGCGCCAGGACGCGGACTCGGCCCGCGCGGCCATGCGCATCCACCTGACCAATTCGCGTGAGCGCCTGCGTCTGGCCCAGCGCCTGAGTCAGGCGCCGGCGGCGTAGCGCGGGCGGCGGGTCGGGGCGCTTTTTTTTTTAGAATTTTCCGCGTTTACCCCTAGCAATCAGGCCTAGGATTGGCAGAAGCCAAGTTGTATGATGACTGATCACTAAACGGAGACTCTTCATATGCTTCCCCGCTCCCGCTTTCTGTGTTCAGCGCTGGCCCTTGCCGCCATCAGCCTGCTTTCCACGCCTGTGCTCGCGGGCGAAGCCTGGCCCAGCAAGACGATCCGTCTGGTCGTTCCTTACCCTCCGGGCGGCAGCTCCGACATCATTGCCCGCTCCATCGGCCAGTTGATCTCGCAGGAGTTGAAGCAGACCGTGGTGATCGAGAACAAGCCCGGCGCCAACGGCAATCTGGGCGCGGAATTCGTGGCCCGCGCCCCCGCCGACGGCTACACCTGGCTGCTGTGCGATCTGGGCGCCCTGGCGATTTCGCCTTCGATCTACACCAAGCTCAGTTTCGATCCTTCCAAGGACTTGCGCGGCGCGGGCATGCTGGCCTACTCGCCCCACATGCTGGTGGTGCACCCTTCGGTGCAGGCGAACAATCTGACGGAGCTGGTGGCCCTGTCCAAGAAGCAGGACCTGAACTTTGCGGTGACGGCCACGGGCAGTGCGCCCCATCTGGCCGGAGTGGAGCTGGCACGCATCACGGGTGCCAAATGGGTGTACGTGCCCTACAAGGGCGGCGTGCAATCGGTGCAGGACACCGTTGCCGGCCAGACCCAGGTGCTGATGAACGGCATGCTGGCCACTTACCCCCATGTACAAAGCGGCAAGCTCAAGCTGTTGGGCATCTCCAAGGAGGCGCGCATGCCCTTGATCGCCGATGTGCCGACGCTGGCCGAACAAGGCGCGAAAGGCTTTGCCTCGGGTTCCTGGCAGGGTGTGGTGCTGCCCGCCAAGACGCCCGAGGCGGTGGTGCGACGCGTGAACCAGGTCCTGCTCGGCGCGATTCGCTCGCCTGAAGTGCGTGCGCGCCTGACAGGGCAGGGCGCCGAGGTGATCACCATGACCCCTGCCGATACCGACAAGTTCTTCAATGCCGAACGTGCCCGCTGGCGCAGCGTGGTGCAGACCGCCAATTTGCAGCTGGACTGACGTTCAGCGCCCTTTTTTCCTCTCCTTTTTCTCTCCAAGGATTGCCATGAGCCCCCAAGAAGTCAAAAGCGTCATGAGTTCCGGTCTGTTGTCGTTCCCCGTGACCGACTTTGACAGCCAAGGTGATTTCAATCCCAAGGGCTATGCCGAGCGCCTGGAATGGCTGGCGCCCTTCGGTGCCAGTGCCTTGTTCGCCGCGGGCGGCACGGGCGAGTTCTTCTCCCTCACCGCCGACGAGTACCCACAGATCATCCAGACCGCGGTCGATACCTGCAAGGGCAAGGTGCCCATCATTGCCGGCGCGGGCGGCCCCACGCGTTTTGCCATCCAGTGCGCCCAGGCCGCGGAAAAGGCCGGCGCCCATGGCATCTTGCTGATGCCCCACTACATGACCGAAGCCAGCCAGGAAGGCCTGGCCGCGCACGTGGAAGCCGTGTGCAAGAGCGTGAAATTCGGCGTGATCATCTACAACCGTGGTGTGAGCCGCTTCACGCCGCAAACCGTGGCCCGGCTGTGCGAGCGCAACCCGAATCTGGTGGGCTTCAAGGACGGCGTGGGCGACATCGAAGCCATGTCCGCCATGTTCCTGACCATGGGCGATCGCCTGGCCTATCTGGGCGGCCTGCCCACGGCCGAAGTCTATGCCGCCGCCTACAAGGCGCTGGGCACGCCGGTGTATTCGTCGGCCGTCTTCAACTTCATCCCCAAGACCGCGCTGCGCTTTTACGAAGCGGTGAAGAACGACGACCACGCGACGCAGCACCATCTGCTCAAGACCTTCTTCATGCCCTACCTCGAGATCCGCAACCGCAGTGCCGGCTACGCGGTGTCCATCGTCAAGGCCGGCGCAAAAATCGTCGGCCACGACGCGGGCCCCGTGCGCGCACCGCTGGCAGACCTCCAGCCCGCTGAAGTGCAGGCGCTGGCGGAGCTGATCAAGCTGGTCGAGCAATAAGCCCAGCAGGGACATGCACTGTCCCTGCGCGGTGACGGGCGCCCGCCGCGGCGCCTCACCATCCCCTCTGTTTATCGAATGACCCAAGGACCTCCCGGCATGGCGCACTCCCGACCCCGCGTTCTCCAATACGGCAAGATGCCTTTGCCTCAGCTCGATGCCGAACTGGCACAGGCCTACGATGTGCACATCCTCTCCCAGGAAAGCGACCCTGATCGTTTTCTGGCGGAGCAGGGCGCGCAGTTCAAGTACCTGGTCACATCGGCGGCCATGGGCCTGCCGGCGCGCGTCGTGGATGCGCTGCCCGAACTCCAGTTCGTCAGCAGCTTTGGCGTGGGCTTCGACTCCCTGGACAAGGACGCCTTGCTGCGCCGCGGTGTCCGCGTGGGCTATACGCCGGGCGTGCTCGATGATTGCGTGGCCGACATGGCCATGGCCTTGTTGCTGGACGCTGCCCGCGGCCTGTCCGCCTCCGATCGATTCGTGCGCCGCGGCGACTGGAGCCGCCAGCGCTTTGGCATCCAGACCCGTGTGTCCGGCAAGCGCCTGGGCATCTTCGGCATGGGCCGCATCGGCAGCACCGTGGCCCGCCGCGCCGCGGGTTTCGACATGGAAGTGGCCTATCACAACCGCCGTCCGATCGAAGGCTCGCCCCATCTGTACCTCGCATCGCTGCTGGAGCTGGCGAGCTGGTCCGACTTTCTGGTCATCACGGCCGCCGGTGGCGACCACACGCGCCATCTGGTCAGCCGCGAAGTGCTGGATGCCCTGGGCGCCCAGGGTTTTCTGGTCAACGTGGCACGCGGCAGCGTGGTCGATGAGGCGGCGCTGGTCGAAGCCCTGCGCAGCGGCCGCATCGCCGGCGCGGGCCTGGACGTCTTCGAAGACGAACCCCACCCCCATCCCGATCTGCTGACGCTGGACAACGCCGTACTGGCCCCCCACATCGCCAGCGGCACGCACGAAACGCGCCGCGCCATGGCCGATCTGGTGCTGAAGAACCTGCAGCAGTGCATCGCCACGGGCCATCCCGCCGTCGAAGTGCCCTGGTCCGCCGCGCGCTGACGCTTACTTTTTTCTGTGCATTGAACGAGCCGCCCATGTCCTCTACCCCGACCATCACCCAGATCGAAGTCATTCCCGTCGCCGGCCGCGACGGCATGCTGATGAATCTCAGCGGCGCGCACGCGCCTTATTTCACGCGCAACATCGTGCTGATCCACGACAGCGCCGGCCACACCGGCGTGGGCGAAGTGCCGGGCGGCGAAAACATCCGCCAGGCACTGGAAGACAGCAAGTCGGTGCTGATCGGCCAATCCATAGGCCAGCACCTGCAGTTGCTGCAGCGCGTGCAAAAAGCCCTGGAAGGGCGCGACACGGGCGGGCGCGGCCAGCAGACATTCGATCTGCGCATAGGCGTGCATGCGGTGACGGCCATCGAGTCCTGCCTGCTGGACTTGCTGGGCCAGCACCTGGGCGTGCCCGTGGCGGCCTTGCTGGGCGAAGGCCAGCAGCGTGACCGCGTCGAGATGCTGGGCTATCTGTTCTATGTCGGTCCGTCCGACAAGACCGACCTGGCTTACGTCAAGGCCGGCGAAGACAAGCTGGGCAGCGACGCCTGGACGCAGGTGCGCCACATGACGGCCATGACGCCCGAGGCCATCGTGCGCCAGGCCGAAGCCGCCTATGAGCGCTACGGCTTCAACGACTTCAAGCTCAAGGGCGGCGTGCTGCCCGGTGAAGAGGAAATCGAAGCCGTGGCGGCCCTGGCCAAGCGCTTCCCCCAGGCCCGCGTCACGCTGGACCCCAACGGCGGCTGGTTGCTCAAGGACGCGGTCCGCCTGATGCGCGACATGCACGGCGTGCTGGCCTATGCCGAAGACCCCTGCGGCGCCGAAGGCGGCTTCTCCGGCCGCGAAGTCATGGCCGAGTTCCGCCGTGCCACCGGCCTGCCCACGGCCACCAACATGATCGCCACCGACTGGCGCCAGATGACGCACGCCCTGGCGCTGCAGTCGGTGGACATTCCGCTGGCCGATCCGCATTTCTGGACCATGGCCGGCTCGGTGCGCGTGGGCCAGACCTGCCGCGACTGGGGCCTGACCTGGGGCTCGCATTCCAACAACCACTTCGACATTTCGCTGGCCATGTTCACCCATGTGGCCGCCGCCGTGCCGGGCAAGGTCACGGCCATCGACACGCACTGGATCTGGCAGGACGGCCAGAACCTCACCCAGAACCCGCTGCAGATCAAGGGCGGCTTTGTGGACGTGCCCACCACGCCCGGCCTGGGCGTGACCGTGGACCGCGCCGCGCTGCAGCGCGCCAACGCCCTGTATCTGGAACATGGCCTGGGCGCGCGCAATGACGCCATGGCCATGCAGTACCTGAACCCCGGCTGGACTTTCGATCCCAAGCGCCCCTGCATGGTGCGCTGACCCACTCTTCGTCACCCAGGAGATTGCCCATGCCCCATGCCATGAACCGGCGCAAGTTGCTGAAAACCGCGAGCGCCACCGCCCTGGGCGCCTGGGGCGCTGCCGCCGGGGCCCAGTCTTTCGGCTTTGCTCCCCAGCAACGCTACCCGGACCCCTCGGTGTTCATCCTGGACCCGAGCTTTGCCAAGTACCGCATCTACAGCAGCACCATCGAGCAGCTGGGCACGGGCATGCGCTGGGCCGAAGGCCCGGTGTATTTTCCCGAGACGGGCACGCTGATCCTGAGTGACATTCCCAACAACCGCTTGATGAAGTACGAGGAGAAGACCGGCAAGTTCTCCGTGCACAAGCAAGGCGTGAACTACGCCAACGGCAACACGCGCGACCGCCAGGGCCGCTTGATCTCCTGCGAGCATTCCGTGACGCGCCGTGTCGTGCGCACCGAGCGCGACGGCCGCACCACCGTGCTGGCCGACAGTTACCAGGGCAAGCGCCTGAATGCGCCGAACGACGTGGTGGTGAAGTCGGACGACAGCGTCTGGTTCACCGACCCCTTGTTCGGCATCAACGGCGAATGGGAAGGCGCGCGCGCCACGCCCGAGCAGGCCACGACCAACGTCTACCGCATCGCCAAGGACGGCCAGATCAGCGCCGTGGTGACCGACATCGTCAACCCCAATGGTCTGGCGTTCTCGTCCGACGAGAAAAAGCTCTATGTGATCGAGTGGAAGGGCACGCCCCACCGCAGCGTCTGGAGCTTCGACGTATCGGCCGACGGCAGCAGCCTGTCGAACAAGACCAAGCTGATCGACGCCGACGGCCCGGGCGCTCTCGACGGCATGCGGGTCGACCGCGACGGCAATCTGTGGTGCGGCTGGGGCTTTTCCGGCGCCTTGAGCGCCCAGCCCAGCGACATCGGCGGCGGCATGAGCGCCTATTTGCCCCTGGGCAAGTCCGAGGAGATGGATGGGGTGAAAGTGTTCAACCCGCAGGGCAAGCCCATTGGTTTCATCCGCCTGCCCGAGCGCTGCGCCAATCTGGAATTCGGTGGCCCCAAACGCAACCGCCTGTACATGGCCAGCAGCCATTCCCTTTACGCGCTGTATGTCGAAGCCCATGGCGCGGCATGACGTTTTATTTCGTTTCTCTTCAGAACTTCAGTCAATGACAAAATTCGACAACCTCATCAACGGCCAGTGGACTGCCGGCAAGAGCTACAGCCCCAACATCAACCCCAGCGACCTGTCCGATCAGATCGGCGAGTACGCCCAGGGCGATGCCAGCGACGTCAATGCCGCGGTCGCGGCCGCCACGGCCGCCTTTCCTGCCTGGAGCGTTTCCGGCATCCAGGCCCGCCACGATGCGCTGGCCAGGATAGGCGCTGAAATCCTGGCGCGCAAGGAAGAGCTGGGCGATCTGCTGGCGCGCGAGGAAGGCAAGACCCGGCCCGAAGCCATGGGCGAAGTCGCGCGCGCGGGCCAGATCTTCCAGTTCTTCGCGGGCGAATGCCTGCGCCTGTCGGGCGAGACCCTGCCTTCGGTGCGCCCCGGCGTCGGCGTGGAAATCACGCGCGAGCCCATAGGCGTGGTGGGCCTGATCACGCCCTGGAACTTCCCCATCGCCATTCCCGCCTGGAAGATCGCGCCGGCCCTGGCCTTTGGCAATTGCGTGGTCCTGAAGCCCGCCGATCTGGTGCCGGGCAGCGCCTGGGCGCTGGCCGACATCATCCACCGCAGCGGCATTCCGGCCGGCGTGTTCAACCTGGTCATGGGCCGGGGCCGCGTGATCGGCGAAGCCCTGGTGCAGCATGCCGATGTGGCGGCGATCAGCTTCACGGGGTCGGTGGACGTGGGCCGGGGCATTGCCGCCGCCTGCGTGCAAAGCGGCAAGAAAGTGCAGCTGGAAATGGGCGGCAAGAACCCGCAACTGGTGCTCGATGATGCCGATCTGAACCAGGCCGTGGAGCTGTCGGCGCAAAGCTGTTTTTACTCCACCGGCCAGCGCTGCACGGCGTCCAGCCGGCTGATCGTGACCGACAAGATCTACCCGGCCTTCATTGAGGCCCTGCAGGCCCGCATGGCGAAGATCAAGGTCGGCGATGCGCGCGCCGCGGGCACCGACATCGGCCCCGTGGTCAGCCAGGCGCAGCTGGAGCAGGATCTGAGCTACGTGGAAATCGCCAAGGCCGAAGGGGCCAGGCTGGCCGCGGGGGGCGCGCGGGTGAACTGCCATACGGGCAGCGACAAGCAGGGCTTCTTCATGCAGCCCGCGCTGTTCGTCGACACCGAGGCCGGCATGCGCATCAACCGCGAGGAAGTGTTCGGCCCCGTGGCCAGCGTGATCCGCGTCAAGGACTACGAAGAGGCGCTGGCCGTGGCCAACGACACGCCGTTCGGCCTGTCGGCGGGCATTGCCACGACCAGCCTGAAATACGCCAGCCACTTCAAGCGCCACAGCCAGGCCGGCATGGTGATGGTCAACCTGCCGACGGCGGGAGTGGACTACCACGTGCCGTTTGGCGGGCGCAAGGGCTCGAGCTACGGCCCGCGCGAGCAGGGGCGCTATGCCCAGGAGTTCTACACCACGGTGAAGACGGCGTACACGCTGGCCTGAGGGGGGGCAGGGCATTGACGAAACCGGGTCCTGGCCCGGTTTTTTCATGGGCGCTTCACTTCAGCGGTTGCTGCTGCTTGCAATGCACTTGCAGCAGTTCGCGCTGTTGCAGGGAATCGCCAAAGCGCACGGCGCTCAGGCAGCCGCCCCAGACGCAGCCGGTGTCCAGCCCGATCAGATCGGGCCGGTCGAGATGGCCCAGCGTCGACCAGTGACCGAAGGCCACGAGCGTGCCGGCGGTCTGGCGCGCGGGTGCATCGAACCAGGGCAGCAGGCCCGCGGGGGGCGTGCTGGCGCTTTCGGTGCTCGCAAAATCCATGTGTCCTTCGGGCGTGCAAAAGCGCAGCCGGGTCAGCGCATTGACGATCACGCGCAGGCGGTCGGGGCCTTCGAGCTCGTCGCTCCAGGCGTCGGGCGTATTGCCGTACATGGTGGCCAGAAAAGCCGGCAGTTCATTGCCGCGCAGCACGGCCTGGACTTCCTCGGCCAGGGCCAGTGTTTTTTCCGTGCTCCACGCGGGCAGCACGCCGGCATGCACCATCAGCAGGCGTTCTCCGCGGGCGGTGGTGTGCAGGCGCGCCAGGGGCTGCTGGCGCAGCCAGTCCAGCAGCTGTGCACGGTCGGGCGCCAGCAGTATGGGCTGCAGCGTGTCGCGCTTGCCAGCGTGGCGCAGGCCGTGGGCGGCGGTGAGCAAATGCAGGTCATGGTTGCCCAGCAGCGGGCGTACGGCATCGCCCAGCGCCATGCAGCGGCGCAGCACCTGCAGCGACTCGGGGCCACGGTTGACCAGATCGCCCAGCAGGTACAGCGTATCGCGGCTGGGCGAGAAATCCATGACCTCCAGCAGCCGTCCAAAAGCGTCGTCGCAGCCTTGGATATCGCCGATACAGTAAAGTGACATCATGTTCTTTCTAATTATTGATCCATGGATTTTCTGCTGATCGCACTGTTGACCTTGCTCAATGGTGTGTTTGCCATGTCGGAGCTGGCATTGGCATCCAGTCGCCGGGCCCGTCTTGCCAACATGGCCGAAGACGGTGACAAAGGGGCTGCCGCCGCTTTGGTACTGCTTGAAAACCCAACCCAATTCCTGTCATCGGTGCAGGTGGGCATTACGTCGATCGGCATGCTCAACGGCATCATCGGCGAGGCCGCCTTCAGTGATGGCCTGGCCGACTGGCTGAAAACCGTCGGTGTGCCCGAAAGTGCGTCGGGCATTACAGCCACCGCCCTGGTGGTCACGGTGATTACTTTCATTACCATCGTATTTGGTGAACTGGTTCCCAAGCGCATAGGCCAGTTGTACCCCGAAACAGTCTCGCGCCTGATTGCCCGCCCCATGACCTGGGTGGCTTCCGCGGCCAAGCCCTTTGTGCGCCTGCTGTCCGTGTCGACCCAGGGTATTTTGACCCTGTTGCGCGTCAATGACTCCGCCAGCCGCCAGGTCACGGAAGAAGAAATCGTGGCCAGCCTGGAAGAAGGCCGCAATGCGGGGGTGATCGAGTTCCATGAGCACCAGATGGTGCAAAACGTATTCCGCCTGGACGACCGCTCGCTGACTTCGCTGATGGTGCCGCGCTCCGACGTGCAGTGGCTGGATGCCGATCTGAGCATATCGGAAGGTTTGCAGCTGGCGGCCGATGGCCAGGAAAAAGGCGGGCACTCCTGGTATCCCGTATGCCGTGGATCGCTCGACGAAGTGGTGGGCGTGATCAGCGTGGCCCGCATGCTGGCGCTGGGGGCTGAGGTCCCGGGTCGTCTGGCCGAGCATGCCTTGCCGGCGGCATTCTTGCCGGAAACGCTCAGCGGCATGGAGTTGCTGGACCAATTGCGCGCGCGTTCGGGTCGCATGGTGTTTGTGGTGGATGAATATGGCGTGGTGCAAGGCATCATGACGCCGCGTGATTTGCTCGAAGCCATCACTGGAGAGCTCAAGCCCGGCGCCCATACCGATGCCTGGGCAACGCCCAGAGAGGATGGTTCCTGGCTGCTTGACGGCCTGATGCCTGTTTCCGAACTCAAGGCCCGACTGGATATACGGGATTTACCCGAAGAAGACCGTGGCCGATATAACACCATCGCCGGACTGCTGATGGCTGAAACCGGTCATCTTCCCGCAGTAGGAGAGCGTATTGCCTGTGCTGGATGGATCTTTGAAATTGTGGACCTGGATGGAAAGCGTATCGACAAGGTATTGGCTGAGAGGCCTAAGACCGATAGCTGAAGCTGCGGTTAAAAATCAATAACGTGAAGGCTGTGGTAAATACGTATAGTTTTTATACTGGCATGGTTTTCTATTTATCTATAATATCCAGGCACTTTCACTTATCTAAAAGATATCAACATCATGAATTCTTACAAAGAGCTGCTCAAGCAAAAAGAAGCCCTGGAACAACAAATCCATGAGGCTCGCAGCCGTGAATTGTCGGATGCCGTGGCTCGCGTGCGCGCCCTGGTGGCCGAGTATGAATTGACGGCTGAGGATGTGTTTCCTCCCGCACGTGCAACACGCGGTGCCGGCACTGGCGCCAAAGTGGCTCCCAAGTACCGTGATCCAGCAACGGGTCAAACCTGGACGGGCCGCGGTAAGGCACCCAAGTGGATTCAGAACGAAGCGCGCGAAAAATTTGCAATCTAATTGCACTTGTTTTCCAAAAAGGCCTGTTAAGACAGGCCTTTTTTCATTCTACTGACGCCATGTGGGCGGGTTCGGCTCGGTCAGCACCAATGCGGTGCGTATTTACCCTCTTGCCCATGGGTAAGGAGTAGCGCAATTCAATTTTTTGGAACTCGCTGGGTAATGGGGTCCAGGCACCGCGCCTGCCGCGTGCCTGGTGACAAACTGTAATGGGGATTTGCATTGCCAGGCCCGGCAGTACCCGCAGTCCCGCGAGATAAGCGCCCTGGCGGTGAAATGCCTTGAAGGGACGGATCTCGAAACGCGCAGCGCGCATGTCTGCCTGGTGCTCCAGGCTGCTGGCCATCCTGGCCTCAGTACCTAAAGACAAGGTATTGCTGAAAAGGCGGTGGGCCGGCGCTTGGGGATGGGTGCGAAAGCGGCACAATGGGCGCATGAAAAAGCAGGTGTTGATTGCCGGCGGCGGCATCGGTGGATTGGCCGCGGGGATTGGGGCGGCCAGGGCCGGTTGGGACGTGCGTTTGTTTGAGCGCGCGGGGCATTTCAGCGAAGTCGGCGCGGGCGTACAGCTGGGGCCGAATGTGGTGCGCCGGCTGCAGGCCTGGGGCTTGCAAAAGGAATTGCAATCGGTGGTCGCGGTGCCCGAGGCCTTGCAGGTGCGCAGTGCCGTGAGCGGTCAGGCACTGGCCTGCATGCCATTGGGCAATACGGCCGTGGAGCGCTATGGCGCGGCCTATGCAACCGTGCACCGTGCCGATCTGCACAGCCTGCTGCAGACTGGGCTGAGCGCTTATGCCGATGTGCATCTGAATCTGGCCCAGACCATAGAGCACTACCGCGAAGCCGAAGGCGTGGTCACCGTGCGCACCCAGGCCAACAAACTCATAGAAGGCGATGCGCTGGTCTGCGCGGACGGCGTCCACAGCCGCTTGCGGCAGCAAATGCTCGGCGATGGTCCGGCCCGGCCGACGGGGCACCTGGCCTATAGGGCGATGGTGCGCCAGGCCGAGCTGCCGCTGCGCTTGCGGGCCACGGATGTGACCGCCTGGCTGGGGCCCCGACTGCATGTGATCCAGTACCCGGTGCGCCGCGGGGAGCTGCAGAATCTGGTGGTGATTGTCGAGGGACCGGCGCCTCAGGACATGGAGCGCTGGGACCATGCGGCGAATGCCCAGGGTCTGGAAGCAGCGCTGGCGGGCACTTGCAGCGCGTTGCAGGATCTGGTGCGCAGCGTGCCCAAGACGGGCTGGCGCCTGTGGCCGCTGGCCGACCGGCCGCCGCTGCGCTCACCTGCCGAAATGGCCCAGGGCCTGGTCGCGCTGCTGGGCGATGCCAGCCACCCCATGCTGCCTTACCTGGCCCAGGGCGCGGGCATGGCGATCGAAGATGCGGCCGAGCTGCAGCGGGCCCTGTCCATGCACGACCTGGACGTGACGCTGCGGCTGCGGCGCTATGCACTCAACCGCTGGCAGCGCAATGCGCGCGTGCAGGCGCGGGCGCAGCGCAACGGGCGCATCTTCCACGCCACCGGGCCCGTGCGCTGGGGCCGCGACAGCGCCTTGAAGCTGCTGGGCGCGCGCATCATGGACCTGCCCTGGCTCTACCGGGGCGACGGCTCCAGCGCGAGTTCGCTGTGAGCGTCGGCTAGAGGTTCTTGCGCAACTGCTCGGACATGGGCATGGCCTGGAAGCCCGCGGCGCCCAGGGCGAGCATGCCGGCAATGCCCAGCATCACGCCCGCGAACGGATCGAAGCCGTAGTGCTGGGCCCATGACGCGAACAGGCCGGTCAGCCATTGCATCAGCCCGGCGCCGAGAAACATGGCCATGGTGAGCAGGGCCATGGCCCGGCCCGTGGCTTCGGGCGGGAAGGACGAGCGCGCATTGGCGTATTGCAGCACCGAGGAGCCGGAGCAGATGACGATGATGATGATCAGCGCCACATTCAGCCAGGTGGCGTGCAGCAGGCCCAGGACCGCGTACAGCACGGCCGTCGCCATCACCGAGCCCACCATCCACTGGCGCCGGCGCAGGGGACCGGGGTCCATGCGGCCGAACAGCCCGGGCATGACCAGCGAGATCACGGAGACCAGCAGCGCCAGATTGCCGCTGGCCACCAGCGACCAGCCATGGCGCTCCATGAAAAGGGGGCCCAGCCACAGGCCGCGCAGGGTCAGGAAGGACGCGTAGGTCACCAGGCCCAGGGACAGGATTCCCCAGCTATGGGGCATGGTCAGCAGGGCGCCGAATTCACGGATGGCCGTCAGCCAGCTCTGGCGCGGTGCCGTGCTCGCACTGCCTTGCGGCTCATGCACTTTCCAGGCGATCAACAGCCAGGACAGAGCGGACAGCAGGCCCAGCAGGGCAAAGCCGCTGCGCCAGCCATAACGCTCGACCAGCCAGGCCAGCGGCGTGCCCGTGAACAACATGCCGACACCGCCCAGCCCCAGGCTGATGCCCGACACCAGCGCAAACTGTGAAGCCGTGAAATGGCGGGCGATGAACACCGTGCAGGCCAGAAAGGCGGGGGCGCAGCCCAGGCCGATCAGCGCCTGGCCGGCCAGCAGCCAGGCGTAGTTGGGCGACCAGGCGGAAATGACCGCGCCGAGAACGCACAGCGGCGCGGTCACGAGCACCGTGCGCCGCAGGCCGTAAAGGTCTATGCCCACGCCCATGAACAGCTGCACGGCACCGAAGGTCAGTGCGAACAGGCTGGCAAACAGTCCCAGGGACGCGGTCGACAGGCCGAAGTCGGCTTGCAGGCCCTGGGCAAAAATGGCGGTGACGGTGCGGTAGGCCTGGCTCAGTGCAAAGCCGCTGATCAGCACCAGCAGCATGGCCCAGGCTGCGCGCGGAGGAAGCCGGGGTGGGGCGGCGGCGGCGCCGTGGGAGTCTGGGGTGGATGTCGGGGGAGAGGTGGCAGGCTGGTTCACAACGCAAATTTTCCTTATCCCGCAGCCTAGCAGGGATTAGCGCTGGGGCCTGTCGCCTGCGGTGCTGCGGGTCATCTATCTCAGAGTTCGGTGCGCAGCGTCCAGATTTCAGGGAACAACACGATGTCCAGCATCTTGCGCAGATAGCTCACGCCGCCGGTGCCGCCCGTGCCGCGTTTGAAGCCTATGACCCGCTCGACGGTGGTCACATGGCGAAAGCGCCAGAGCCGGAATGCATCTTCCAGGTCGGTGAGCTCTTCGCCCAACTGGTACAGGTCCCAGTGCTGGCGCGGATCGCGGTAGACCGTCAGCCAGGCCTGTTCCACGCCTGCGTCGGCCGTGTAGGGCTGGGTCCAGTCACGCTCCACATGGCTGGCCGGCACGGCAATGTCGCGGCGCGCGAGCAGGCGCAAGGCTTCGTCGTAGAGCGAAGGCGCGCGGAAGGCCTCGTCCACCATGGCCAGCAACTCGGGCCGGTGGGCGTGGGGCTTGAGCATGGCGGCGTTCTTGTTGCCCAGGGAGAACTCGATGCAGCGGTACTGGTAGCTCTGGAAGCCGCTGGATTGCGCCAGGTAGGGGCGAATGGCGCTGTACTCGGGCGGCGTCATGGTGGCCAGCACGTCCCAGGCATGGACCAGCTGCTCCATGATGCGCGACACGCGCGCCAGCATCTTGAAGGCCGTGGGCAACTCGTCGAGCGCGACATGGTGGATGGCGGCGCGCAGCTCGTGCAGCATGAGCTTCATCCAAAGCTCACTGGTCTGGTGCTGGACGATGAACAGCATCTCGTTGTGATCGGGCGACAGCGGTTTCTGCGCGTTCAGGATCTGGTCGAGATGCAGATAGTCGCCATAGCTCATGCTCTGGCTGAAGTCGAGCTGGGCTCGCTCGGCATGCACGATGGACTCGGGAGCGGGAGGAGGGGTGTGGGAGGTCATGGGAGCTACACAAAAAGCCGGTTTCACATCATAGGCTGCGCTGGGCCTGCTGTCGGTCGCCATCGTTGGACGCAGTGCGCGCAGATGGTGCACCATGGCGGGTCTTGCCACAGGAGCTGCAGCGCCATGACCACGACATTGCCCGAAGAGGGAACCCGCGGGCCAGTCTGGCGCCTGCCTTTGCCCGCGCATTACCGTGCCCAGGACATGCTGGCTTTCCATGCGCGTGACCGCGAGGCGCTGGCCGAGCAGGTCGGGCCGGCATCGCTGCGCAAAGGCCTGTGGTGGCAGGACCGGCCGGTCTGCGTGCAGATGGTCTTTTCGGCCGATGAGGTCCAGGTGCGCTGGGAGATGGACGGCGGCGATGCGGACCTGGCCGCGCAGGAGGGCCTGCCGCTGCTGCGCCGCATGTTGGGCCTGACGCAGGACATCGCGGCTTTCGAAGCGCGCTGGGATGCGGATCCGTTGCTGGGGGCGGTGCTCAGGGCGCAGACCGGCTTGCGTGTGGCCGTGGTGGGCACGCCGTTCGAAGCGCTTGCCTGGGCCATCATGGGCCAGCAGATCAGCGTGGCGGCCGCCGTGGCGCTGCGCCGGCGCCTGATTCTCGCCGCCGACCTGCGCCATGCCAGCGGCCTGTACTGCCATCCCCAGGCCGCGCAGGTGCTGGCGCTGGGTCCGGAGCGCCTGCGCGCGGCGGGCCTGTCCCTGGCCAAGGCCCAGAGCCTGCTGGCGGTGTCGCAGGCCCAACTGGCCGGCGAGCTGCCGCTGGCGGCCTGGGCCGCGCAGCCCGTGGTGCCGGCCGAGCAGATCAGTCAGGCCTTGCTGGCCATCAAGGGCATAGGGCCGTGGACCGTGAGCTATACGCTGCTGCGCGGCTTTGGCTGGCTCGATGGTTCGCTGCATGGCGATGTGGCCGTGCGCCGGGGCATACAGCGGTTGCTGGCAGACCAGGGCCTGGCCGGCCCCGACGCGCTGCTCACGCCCGCCCAGGCCCAGGCCTGGCTTGCGCCCTTCGCTCCCTGGCGTGCGCTGCTGGGCGCGCACCTGTGGGCCATGCAGGGGCGCAGGACCGATTGACGGCCTGCCGTGGCTCCAGGGAACTTTGGAATGTCAGGGGTTACTCACCGTTGGATACCGATTTTTCATCCACGGAGTCGCCCACGCCATGTCTCTTTCCTACCCGCAGCTTCTGACGCAGCTCGCTGAAAACATAGGCCTGGACTCCGCGAGTCTGCTCGCGCAGCAGGAAATTCGCCTGGGCGAGCTGAGCATTTTCATGCAGCAAGGCGGCACCCTGGAAGCGCCGGATGTGGTGCTGTGCAGCGTATTGGGGACACCGCCAGCGCAGCGGTTCGAGGAAGTTTTACGCATGCTGATGCAGGCCAATCACCTGTGGGCGGGGACGGGCGGCGGCACCTTGGGCCTGTCGCCTGCGGGTGATGCTGTCACCTGGTGTGTGCGTTGGCCTATGCGGGATCTGGATGGCGCCACGCTGGCTGCCTTGATCGCCGGTTTTGCCGAATTGGGCCAGGCCTGGGGGCAATACCTTGTAGCAAACACCGATGAGATGGCGCTGGCCATGCATTCGGATTTTCGGGCTTGATCACTATGGACATCGTTTACCTTTCCCCCACCAACGGGGGATTTCCTCCGTCGACATTGCTGCAGGAAGCCGGGAGCGCCCCGACGCAGGCAGGTGCAGCGGGAAATCAGACCGGCGCGACGGCTTCCAGCGCTCCGCCTGGACCTGCTGACCAGAGCAGCTTTCCGTGGCCCGTGCAGGGCGTGATAGAGCAGTTGACCCATTATTGGTGGCCAACAGCCCCCTCGGTGCCTGACTTGTCCCCGCTGTGTATCCCCGAGCCAGGGACTCTGGCCACAAACCCTGCGGTGCTCGACGCGCTGCTTGCTCACGCGCAGGACGCTGGCACGGAATTGTCCCGCGAAGCCATCCAGAAGTACGTGGCCCTGGGCGAGCGGGTGGTGCGTGCCATCGAGCAGACCGGGGCACAGGATAGCCAGGAGGAAGTCCCACTGGATGGGGCGCAGGAGGCGGTCAACGCCACCGGACAGTCCCGCGCGGGGCGTGTTCAACGACTGAAGCTGACGACGCCGGCGGGGGGAGTGGAGTTGACACCCAATCAGGAGGTGACACGGGCCATTTCCTGGTATGTGGTCGCCTGCGCGGCGCAGCAGGACGCGAACCAGAAAGCCACGGGTATGGCGCGAATGGTCGACGGCAAGGAGGTGAGCGATCTGTCGATCAGCGGAGCCTATATGTTCAAGGACCCGGGCCACGCGATCTACCGCTTCATGCAAAGCAGCCCCTTGGCTTACAGCCGGATATCGACGCATTTCAATGAGATGTCGGCCAGCGCAAAGGATTACTGGGGCAATCCCGAACAACGCGGCATAGAGGACTATGACCGGCGGTTGCCAGGCCAGAACGGAACCATATTGTTCGACCAGTTGCAGGGCGATGAGGGCCAGGCACTGATGTTCATCAAATTTGAATCCGAGGGCATGCCACATGTGTCGACCAGCGCGCAGCGGATCGACGACATGGGGCGAGGCAGTGCCAGCCCAGCCATGGCTTGGCAGCGTGTGATCGCGCACTCACTGAGCTTTATTCGAACGCGCTTGGAAAGTCCGCCACCTGGCGTGGAGCGCAAGGAGCATGTCTACAAGGGGATCTTGAGGCTGGTAGCACATGAACCCTTCATGCAAGTGGTCTCGAGGGCAGAAAAGCTCGGCCTTCTTGAGCCGGAAATGAATTCCCGGCTGCATGCACGAGGGTCGCAGGAGAGAGGGTTTCCCCATCTGGAGACCATCCTGACGCAAGTCAAGGCAAAAATAGAAGGGCTGGCAGAGCGCACTTCGGAGCACGATGCTCTGAACGCCGAACTGGTTCAGCTGGAGGCCTCCATGCAGCGGGTCAAGGCGCAGCTGGGCATGCAGTCAGACGCTTTGGACATTGTGCGCCGCGGCGCCGAGACGCATGTGGACTTGAGTCCGCCGCGTGCGCATTGGCAAGAGCAGCAACGCAGCTTCCAGCATCTCAAGGGCGACCTGGCCCAAGCGCAGGGCGTGCTGACGCCCTACCTTCTGAGCTCAGGGGAGCACCAGATTCCAGCGGGTGTGCACGCAGCGACGGCGCACGATTGGCGCCTCCACGGCATAGAGATCAACGGCAAGGCCTATCCGGGCGAGGGCCAGGCGGGCTGGATGGCTTCCGGCGTCGATGGCAGCGGGTCCAGCCTGGAGCAGGCGTGCCGCGCTTTTGTGCAAGCCTGTGGTGAAAATCTGGTGGCCGCCGACTGGATCAGTCGGTTTGCCCAGCAAGGACTGGCCCAGCCGCTATTGAGCTATCTGCAAAAAGAATCGCTGGGAAGCGTGGGCGAGGGCATTGATCTGAGCGCAGGGGTGCGGACTTTGAAAGTCAACACCCTGTCCCAGGAAGCGGTGGAAGTGGTCCTGGATTTCAAGTACGAAAACCAGGAAGAGGCGCCTATCGATGTCAGGACGGTGCCCAGCGACACAACGCTGGAAATGGACGAAAAAGCCCGGCTGCAGGCCTCTGTGGCGCTGCGGTTTGAAAACCTGGGCAGCTTCACGGCCGCTCAGGCCCCGGTGCCGGTGATCAGCAAACCGCTGACTTACAGCACCTCGTATTTCGATGAGAAGGCCGGGTCCGGTTTTGAGATAGTGAACAAAGCCGACTTCGACCAGGAGTCGCCTGATGTCCCCTGAATCGCGCCCCTCGCCTCAGGTCACTGCCTGGCGCTGGTGAAAGCGCGGCTCGCGCCACTCGCCTGAAGCCAGCACCTGGCGCAGCTGCTCCACGGCGTTCCAGACGTCTTCAAAGCCCACATACAGCGGCGTGAAGCCAAAGCGCAGGATGTCCTTGTGCCGGCCCAGGCCGCCGTCGCCCTGGCGGAAGTCGCCGACCACGCCGCGCGCGATCAAGGCCTGGATGATGGCGTAGGCGCCGCTGCCCTGGCCGTCCAGGCCCAGGCCTTCGTCGCGCGTGAGGCAGACCTGCGAGCCGCGCTGGGCATGGTGCAGCGGCGTGGCCAGGCCCAGTCCATGGCCTTGGCAGCGTTCCTCGACCAGGCGGATGAACAAGTCCGTCAGCGCCAGCGACTTGGCACGCAGCGCTTGCATTCCGCCCAGGGCCTCGGTGGCGCTGAACACATCCAGCCCGCATTGCAGTGCCGACAGGCTGATGATGGGCTGGGTGCCGCACAGGTAGCGGCGAATGCCTTCGGCCGGCGCATAGCCGGGCGTGAACTGGAAGGGCGCAGCATGGCCGAACCAGCCCGTGAGCGGCTGCCAGCAGCGGTTGACGACGCGCGGGTGGGCCCAGACAAAGGCTGGCGCGCCCGGGCCGCCGTTGAGGTATTTGTAGCCGCAGCCGACGGCGAAGTCGGCGTTGGCGCCGCGCAGGTCGACAGGCACGGCGCCCGCGCTGTGGCACAGGTCCCAGACGCAGAGAATGCGGTGCGCATGGGCGGCTGCCGTGATCTGCTCCATGTCGTGCATGGCGCCCGTGCGGTAGTTGACATGGGTCAGCAGCAGAACAGCGGCGTCATCATCCAACGCGGGCAGGATTTCCTCGGGCTCGAGCAGCACCAGCTCCAGGCCGTGCTGCTGGCACACCGACTGGGCGATGTACAGATCGGTGGGGAAATTGCTGCGTTCGGTCAGCAGCTTCTTGCGCGCCGGGCCGTCTTCGGCCGCGATCCGGGCCGCGGCCGTGAGCACCTTGAACAGGTTGATCGAAGTGGTGTCGGTGAACACCACTTCGTCCTGGCCCGCGCCCAGCCAGGGCGCGAACTGGTTGCCCAGGCGCAGCGGCAGATCGACCCAGCCGGCCTTGTTCCAGGAGGCGATCAGGTCCTGCGACCATTCGTTCTGGACCACGCTGGCGACGCGCGCAGCCGTGGCCTTGGGCGCCGCTCCCAGCGAATTGCCGTCGAGGTAGATCTGGCCCGCAGGCAGGGAAAACAGGTCGCGCAGCGGGCGCAGCAGGTCCTGGGCGTCGCGGTCGCGGCAGTCTTGCAAGGTGAGTGTCATGGGAGGCTTCCTGGTGATGGCACAGAAGGTCAGGGCAGGGCGCGCAACACGGCGCGCACCGGGGAGGCATCGGCTTGCGTGAGCTTGAGCGGCAGGGCGATCAGTTCGTAGTCGCCTTCGGGTACGGCGTCGAGCACCAGGTTTTCCAGCACGCGCAGACCGCGCCGGCGAATGACCTGGTGGCTGTCCAGGGTCTTGCTGCTGGCCGGGTCTATGCTGGCCGTGTCGATGCCGATGAGGCGCACGCCCAGCTCGGCCAACCGCTCCACGGTCTCGGGCGCGTAGGCGGCGAGATCGCCGTCCCAGCCCAGAGGGGCCTGGGCATAGGTGCGCACCAGCACGCGTGGCGGCAGGTCGGGCGTGATGGCATGGGCCAGGTGCTCCCAGCGCACCAGGGGGCCGCAGGCGATGGCGTGGATCACGCGGCAGGGGCCGAGAAAGGCGTCGAGGTCCACCGCGCCGATGGCGGCACCGTCCGGCGCGTAATGCAGCGGTGCATCGGCGTGCGCGCCCACATGGGGCGAGAGCGTGATGGCGCTGACATTGACCGGGCAGTCCGGTGAAATGGTCGCGCACCACTGCTGGCTGTAAGACGTGTCGCCCGGGAACACCGGGCTGGCGCTATGGATGGCGGGGGAAATATCCCAGAGGAGCTGTGGCATGGTGATCTACTCTAAACCGCCGGCCGCGCGCGTGGCGTCAGCATGGGCGGGTTTGTGCCGCCGGTTCATGCGCGGCGGCGGTACCAGACGGCATAAACCACCAGCAGGAAGCCCAGAAAGGGCAGGCCGGTCAGCAGCGTCAGGTGGAACTCTTCGGTGAAATAGGTGGTGACCAGCACGCCCAGCATCAGCGCCGCGCCCAGCAGCGTGAACCAGGGGAAGCCCCACATGCGAAAGACCAGCGGCCCCTTGCCTTCGGCCTTCCAGCGGGCGCGGAAGAACAAATGGGTCACGAACACCATGAACCAGGTGAACATCGCGCCGAACATGGAGATCGCCATCATCCAGACCAGCGATTTCTCGGGCTGCCAGACGTTGAGCACCATGGCCACGGCAATGCCGGCGCAGGACACGGCAATCGCGCGCGCGGGCACGCCGCGGCGGTTGAGCTGGCCCAGGGCCCGCGGCGCATAGCCGCCGCGCGACAGGCTGAACATCATGCGCGAGGTCACGTACAGCTGGCTGTTCATGGCCGACAGGGCGGCGACCAGCACCACGAAATTGAGCACATGGGCCGCGCCGGGAATGCCGATGATTTCCATCACCTGCACGAAGGGGCTTTTGTCCGTGCCCGCCGACTGCCAGGGAACGATGGCCAGCATCAGCGCCAGCGTCAGCAGGTAAAACAGCACCAGCCGCAGCACGGTGGTGCGAAACGCGCTGGTGATGGCTTTCTGCGGGTCCCGGGCTTCGCCGGCGGCGACGGCAATGGCTTCGAGACTCAGGTAGCTGAAGATGGCGATCACCACGCCGACCCAGGTGCCCCACAGGCCGTGGGGGAAGAAGCCGCCGTGCGCCGTGTAGTTGTGAAAGCCGATTTCCGGGCGCTGGGAGCCGAAGACCACATAGGCGCCGATCAGGATGAAAGCCACGATGGCCACGATCTTGACCATGGAGAAACCGTACTCGACCTGACCGAAGGCCTTGACGCTGGACGCATTCACGGCCACCAGCGCCGCCGAAAAAATGCCCACCCAGATCCAGCGCGGTACTTCGGGAAACCAGTAGCCCATGTACAGGCCCACGGCCGTGACTTCCATGCCCACGGCCAGCACCACCGCGGCCCAGTAGGCGTAGCGCACCAGAAAGCCGGCCCAGGGCGCGATGTAGTGCTCTGCATAGGCGCCGAACGAGCCCGAAGTCGGGTGGGCGACGGTCATTTCGGCCAGGCAGCCCATGAGCAGCAGCGCAATCAGTGCACCGATGGCATAGCTCAGCAGCACGCTGGGACCGGCAAAGCCGATGGCGAACGCGCTGCCCATGAACAGGCCGGTGCCGATGGCGCCGCCAATGGCGATCATCACGATCTGCGCACCGCTCAAATGCTGCTGCAGGCCGGATTCGCGCTGCTGAATGTCGTCGAAGGTGGCCATGGCCGGAGTCTTTCTGCACGCATCAGGGCGGCAGCGGGGAAAAGAGGGGGGCCGCTGCAGGAAACACAGCGTTTGAAACTGGCGTGCCCCAGCAAGGGGGCAGCGAGGAAGGGCCGCCCCGCACCGAGGTTGCCGTCCCTGGCCGGGCGCCCCCCTCCACCGAAGGATGAGAGGGGGAAGCGGGGGCCGGCCATCCGGCGTAAGCCGCTCAGGGGGTGTTTAGCCTGTCTGCTTGCCTAGCAGCAGGTATTCCATCAGCGCCTTTTGCACATGCATGCGGTTCTCGGCTTCGTCCCAGACCACGGACTGCGGGCCGTCGATGACGTCGGCTTCGACTTCCTCGCCGCGGTGCGCGGGCAGGCAGTGCATGAACAAGGCCTCGGGCCGGGCCGCGGCCATCATTTCGGCGTCCACGCACCAGTCGGCAAAGGCCTTCTTGCGCGCTTCGTTCTCGGCTTCGTAGCCCATGCTGGTCCAGACGTCGGTCGTGACCAGGTCGGCACCCTCGCAGGCCTTGAGCGGGTCCTTGAAGATGGCGTAGCTGCCGGGGTTGGCGGCCTTGCCATTGAAGGCCAGCTGCTCGTCGACTTCATAGCCGCCGGGCGTGCTCACATGCACCTTGAAGCCCAGCAGATCGCCGGCCTGCAGCCAGGTGTTGGCCATGTTGTTGCCGTCGCCGACCCAGGCCACGGTCTTGCCCTGGATGGAGCCGCGGTGCT
Organism: Acidovorax bellezanensis; assembly: GCF_025421555.1. Lineage (NCBI taxonomy): Bacteria > Pseudomonadati > Pseudomonadota > Betaproteobacteria > Burkholderiales > Comamonadaceae > Acidovorax > Acidovorax bellezanensis. The sequence goes on along the minus strand of NZ_JAODYH010000003.1, from coordinate 122,402 downwards.
CGATGAAGGTGAAGATGTCGGCCAGGATCTGGCAGGGGTGGAACTCGTTGGTCAGGCCGTTGATGACCGGCACGCGCGAGAACTCGGCAAAGCGCGCGATGCGCTCCTGGCCGAAAGTGCGGATCATCACCAGATCGGTCATGCGGCTGATCACGCGCGCGCTGTCTTCGATGGGCTCGGAGCGGCCGAGCTGGCTGTCGCCCGAAGTCAGATGCACCACCGAGCCGCCGAGCTGGTACATGCCGGCTTCGAAGCTCACCCGCGTGCGCGTGCTGGCCTTCTCGAAGATCATGGCCATGGTGCGATCGCCCAGCGTGTGGTGCTTTTCGTAGGCCTTGAACTTCTTCTTGATGAGGGCAGCGCGTTCGAACAGGTAGGCGTATTCCTCGGCAGTGAAGTCACTGAATTGGAGGTAATGCTTCATATGTCTTCATTCCTTGCAGTTTAGGCAGCCAGCACAGCTTGCACCAGCGGTTTGAGCTTGGCCACGAGTTCGTCGGCTTCTGCCGTGCTCAGGATCAGCGGCGGCACCAGACGGATCACGGTGTCGGCGGTGACGCTCAGCAGCAGGCCGGCCTCGGCCGCCTGGCCGATCAGCTGGCCGCAGGGCTTGGACAGCTCCACGCCAATCATCAGGCCCTGGCCGCGGATGTCGAGCACACCGTCCATGCTGCCCAGCTGTTCGCGCAGCGCGGCCCGCAGGTATTCACCCACGGCGCTGGTATGGGCCAGCAGGCCATCTTCTTCCATGATACGGATGGTTTCAATGCCCGCACGCATGGCCAGCGGGTTGCCGCCGAACGTCGAGCCATGGTTGCCCGGCTGCAGCACGGTCGCGGCCTTGCCATGGGCCAGCACGGCGCCGACAGGCACGCCCGAGCCCAGGCCCTTGGCCAGCGTCATCACGTCGGGCACGATGCCGGCCCACTGGTGGGCAAACCACTTGCCGGTGCGGCCCATGCCGGTCTGGACTTCGTCGAGGATCAGCAGCCAGCCGCGGGCATCGCACAGCGCGCGCACCTGCTGCAGGTAGTCGGCGCGCATGGGGTGCAGGCCGCCTTCGCCCTGGATGGGTTCCAGCATCACGGCCGTGATGTTGGCATTGCCTTCGGTGGCGGCGAGCAGGGCGGCGTAGTCGTTGGGCGCCACGCGGATGAAGCCGTCGAGCAGCGGGCCGAAGCCTTCACGCACCTTGGGGTTGCTGGTGGCCGTCATGGTGGCAATGGAGCGGCCGTGGAAGGCATAGTCGAAGACCACGATCTCGGGCCGGGCAATGCCCTGGTCCACGCCGTACTTGCGCGCGATCTTGATTGCGGCTTCGTTGGCTTCCAGGCCGGTGCTGCAGAAGAACACATTCGTCATCAGCGAACGCTCGACCAGCATCTGGGCCAGGGTTTCCTGGCCGGGCACATGGTAGTAGTTCGAGGTGTGGATCAGCTGTGTCAGCTGATGCTGCAGGGCGGGAACCAGCTTGGGGTGGTTGTGCCCCAGGGTGTTCACGGCAATTCCGCCGAGGGCATCGAGGTATTCCTTGCCGTTGACATCCCACACGCGGCAGCCTTGGCCTCGTTCCAGAGCGATCGGGACGCGGCCATAGGTGTTCATCACGTGGGGCGAGGCTGCCTCAATGAAAGCGGTCATTGCAAAAATCTCCCGAGAATGCAGGGGTGGCACGAACTTTGCACTCGTGCCCAGGTTGAGCGAACGACAATTCTAGATGGCGCACGCAGGATGAAAATTGAGGAATACGCATTACAGCCGTGCAATGAGCCCATGTGGCACTGGGATGCTGTCAGTCTGCCAGGGTTAACTCTTGTACAAGAGCTAGAATCATTGGCTGGCGCACCGACGGCGATCCCGCTGGCCGCTTCACTTCCCCTACCTATACCGATGGTTTCCCCCAACTCTAAAGAACTGTTCATCCAGGGCCTGACCCAGGATGGAAAAACCTTCAGGCCCAGTGACTGGGCAGAACGCCTGGCCGGCGTCATGAGCCAGTTTCGCCCTGGGGGGGCGCAGCCCGGCAGCCATCTGAACTATTCGCCCTGGTGCATTCCCACCACGCTCAACGGCACGAAGTGCGTGGTGCTGCACGCCGACTTGCGTGAGCATGAGCCCATGGCCTGGGATTTCGTCATCAATTTCGCCAAGGACAACAATCTGCAGATCGCCGAAGCCTGCCTGTTGCCCGATCCTCCGGCCAAGGCCTGAGGCGACTCCACTGTTTCGACCCAGGCCGGCTTACGCCGGCTTTTTTGTATCTGTAGGTAGCGCGGCTACGCGCAGCGAGCAAGCGTGGGGGTGGTTTGTGCTTCCACAACGAAAAAACCGCCCTAAGGCGGTTTCTTCGTTCGTTGACAGCGCACCCGTTACAAACGGCAGATGGCTTGCGCCATCCGTGCGATTGCCTAAATGTGGATTAGGCGGCCAGTGCCAGGGCCTTGACCTTGGCGGAAAGACGGCTCTTATCGCGAGCAGCCTTGTTCTTGTGGAAGATACCCTTGTCGGCAATGGTATCCAGTACGGATTGTGCCTTGGCAAACAGTTCGCTTGCCTTGGTCTTGTCGCCAGCCAGAACAGCCTTTTCGACGTTCTTGACAGCGGTGCGGTACTTGGAGCGCAGCGAAGTGTTCGCAGCGTTCAGTACAACGTTTTGACGAGCGCGCTTGCGGCCGGAGGCCAGGCGGGGGTTCTTTTTCTTGGGTTTAGCAGATGCCATGATTCAAATTCCTTGTGTCTGAGGATGATGTCAGCGAAGCCGGCGATTGTAGCACTGCTTGCAGGGGCAGGCCAAAAAATGGCTTCGTACTGTGGCAGGACGGCGTACACGGGGTCTGTTCGGCGGCGTGGTCGGCGCAGCGCATACACTGCGCGGGTGTCACTTTTCAAAGCCGCCTCCACCGTCTCCCTGTTCACGCTCGCTTCCCGGATCACCGGCTTGCTGCGCGACCTGCTCATGGCCTCCATGTTCGGAGCGAACGCGCTGACCGACGCTTTCAACGTCGCGTTCCGCATTCCCAATCTATTCCGGCGCCTGTTCGCCGAAGGGGCTTTCAGCCAGGCCTTTGTGCCGGTGTTGGCCGGCACCAAGGCCAGGGAGGGCGAGGACGCCACGCGCGTGCTGATCGCCAACGTGGCCACGGTGCTGACCTGGGCCCTGGTGTTGACCTGCGTGCTGGGCGTGCTGGGCGCGCCGCTGCTGGTGTGGCTGCTGGCCAGCGGGCTCAAGCAGGAGGGTGCCAGCTACGACGCTGCCGTGCAGATGACGCGCTGGATGTTCCCCTATATCGGCTTCATGTCGCTGGTGGCGCTGTCGGCCGGGGTGCTCAATACCTGGCGGCGTTTCGTGGTGCCCGCGGCCACGCCGGTGCTGCTGAACCTGAGCATGATTGGCGCCGCGCTGATCGGTGCGCCCTGGTTGTCGGCGCGCGGCATCGAGCCCATCTTCGCCATGGCGGGGGGCGTGATGCTGGGCGGCGTGCTGCAACTGGCCGTGCAGATTCCGGTCTTGAAGCGCATGGGTCTGATGCCGCGCATCGGCCTGACGTGGACGGCCGTGCACACGGCCTGGCAGGACCCGGGGGTGCGCCGCATTCTGTCGCTGATGGCGCCGGCCTTGCTGGGCGTGGGCGTGGCGCAGATCTCGCTGATGATCAATACGCAGATCGCTTCCTATCTCACACCGGGCAGCGTCTCATGGCTGTTCTATGCCGACCGCTTGATGGAGTTCCCCACCGCCTTGCTGGGCGTGGCGTTGGGCGTTGTGCTGACGCCACAGCTGGCCGCGGCCAGGGCCAATGCGGACAGCGAACGCTATTCCGCCATGCTCGACTGGGGCTTGCGGCTGGTGCTGGTGTTGTCGGTTCCCTGCGCGGTGGCCTTGCTGGTGTTTGCACAGCCGCTGGTGGCCACGCTGTTCCACCGCGGCGCGTTGACGGACCGCGATGTCGGCCAGATTGCGCTGGCGCTCGCCGGCTATGGCGCGGGCTTGGTGGGCTTGGTCGCGATCAAGGTGCTGGCGCCCGCGTATTACGCCAGCCAGGACATTCGTACCCCGGTGAAGATTGCGGTGGCGGTGCTGGTCATTACCCAGTTGCTGAACCTGGCCTTGGTGCCTTGGCTCGCGCACACGGGGCTGGCGCTGTCCATCGGCCTGGCGGCGCTGGTCAATGCGGGCTGGCTGCTGGTGGTGCTGCTGCGCCGGGGCACCTTTGTTCCGCGGCCCGGCTGGGGCAAGCTGGTGCTGCAGGTGCTCGCGGCCAGCGTGCTGCTGGCCGTGCTGCTGGCCTGGAGCGGGCAGAAACTGGACTGGATTGGGCTCAAGGCCCATGGCTGGCAGCGCGCTGGCTGGCTGGCGCTGATTTTGCTGAGCGCCGCCGGCGTGTATTTTGGTGGGCTGTGGGCGGCTGGATTGAAGCTGCGCCAATTACTGCATCGATAACCCCTTGCGCTCGGAGGCGCCTGGTCGTACAAGGACAGCATGTCACTGCGTTTCGATTCGCCTTCTTCCCTGCAGTACTTTGCTACCCTGGTGCAAAGCGATGAGCATTTGCCCCTGATGGAGGCTGCGGTCTGCATTGCCCAGGATGAATTTCCCGAGCTGGACATCCAGGCCGTGCTGGCCGATATCGACCAGATGCAGCTGCGTCTGGCCCGGCATCTGGTGGGCGTGCATTCCCCCTTGCAGCGGCTCAAGGTGCTCAACCAGTTCTTCTTCGGCGAAATGGGGTTTGGCGGCAACGTCAACAACTACTACGCGCCCGAAAACAGCTACATCCCGGTGGTGCTGGCCACGCGGCGCGGTATTCCGGTGAGCGTGGCCCTGATCTGGCTGGAGCTCGCGCAGGCCGCGGGGCTGCAAGCCAGCGGCGTGGCGTTTCCCGGCCACTTCCTGCTCAAGGTCGGCCTGCCCGAAGGCCAGGTGATCATGGACCCGCTGACCGGCATTTCGTTTTCCGCCCAGGAACTGGCCCAGCGGCTCGAGCCTTTTGGCCTGGGGCGCGGGCGGCGTGAAGATGCGCCACCCCTGGGCCTGCATCTACAGGCGGCGACGCCCCGCGACATTCTCGAGCGCCTGCTGCGCAACCTCAAGGAAATCTATTTCGCCCAAAGCCAATGGGCCTTGCTCACGGCCACGCTGGACCGGCTGATCGTGCTCTTGCCCGACGATTGGGCCGAGTACCGCGACCGGGGCGCGGTCCTGGCCGAGCAGGGGCGCACGCGCGAAGCCGTCGCGGATTGGGAAACCTATTTGCGGTACGCGGGCGACCGACCCGATGCCGAACTGATAGCCCGCCGACTGGCTGTCCTGCGAGGTTGATGCAGTTCTTGATGTGTCATCGTCACCGGGCCCTAGCGCAGGGTGGAGGCCCGCAGCCGCCGGGCCGCACCTAGGCAAAATGCGATGGGGGTCATTTCAGACCAGTTTGCGCGCTTCCAGCTCTTTCTTGAGGTAGGCGTAGAACAGCGGCGCGGCGACCAGGCCGGCGGGGCCGAATACGGATTCGGCGACGAACATCACCGACAGCAGTTCCCACACGCCCATGTGGGTGCGCTGGCCGACCACCTTGGCATTGATCACGTACTCGGCCTTGTGGATCAGGATCAGAAAGCACAGGCAGGCGGTCGCCGCCACCGGCGATACCGACAGCCCGACCAGGGTGATGACGGCATTGCACAGCAGGTTGCCGACGATGGGGATCAGTCCGGCGACAAAAGTCAGCGTGATCAGCGCAGGGGTGTAGGGCAGGGCCAGATCCCAGGCGGGCAGGATCAGCAGCAGGAACAGCGCGGTGAGCAGGCTGTTGAAGGCGGCAATCCAGAATTGCGCGGCCACGATCTGCCCAAAGGCTTCGCCAAACAGCGAGATACGTTGGTGCAAGGCGTCGACCAGCGGCGCGCGATGCAGCGGAATGGCGCGCACGGCGGCCAGCGCGCCGACCAGCAGGCCGACGTAGGCATGCAGCAGGCCCGAGAGCCAGGCCCGGCCGGCCGTGGCGAGTGCGCCGGCCTTGGCGCCGAGGTAGCCGGCGATGATTTTCTGGATTTCACGCGCGCCGTCGGGCAATTGACTGGCAATGTCGGCGGGCAGCTTGTGGCGCAACTCCAGCACGGTGCGCGCCATGTAGTCGAGCAGCTCCTTGTATTGCTGGGGTGCTTCGACGATGTAGCCGCGGGTATGGGGCAGGGCGGTGGTCAGCAGGGCCAGGGGCGCCAGCATGATGATGGCTGCCGCCACGACCTGGGCCCAGTGCGGCAAATAGCCGGCAGGGACCGGGCGGCGCTGCAAGCGGGCCAGCAGCCGGGCCAGTGCGCGCGTGAGCATGAAACCCACGCAGACGCACAACAGGCCGGGCAGCAGGTTCTGCCACATGACCAGCAGCAAGCCGCCGGCCATCAGCAGATAGCTGGCGATCACTACGCTGCGCAAGTTTGTCTGAGGCAATTCTTCTCGGGTAACAGGAAGGTTTTGGGACATCTTGGCGCGTGGTGACGGTGGCTGCAGTGTCAGCGAACTTCGACTGGCTGGCCGTCGCCGCGGTCGGCGATGCGGCCAATGGTGTAGACCGTCTCACCCAGGCCTTGCAGCGTGGTCGCGATGGCCTGGGCCTGCTCGGCGGGCACTACCACCACCATGCCGATACCGTTGTTGAACGTGCGGTTCATTTCCACGGCGTCGATGCCGGCCGTGGCTTGCAGCCAGGCGAACAGCTCGGTCTGCGGCCAGCTGCCGGCATCGAGGTGCGCGGCCAGGCCGTCGGGCAGCACGCGCGGGATGTTTTCCAGCAGGCCGCCACCGGTGATGTGGGCCAGGGCCTTGATGGGGTGCTCAGCCAGCGCGGCCAGCACGTTCTTCACGTACAGGCGTGTGGGTTCCATCACGGCCAGCTTGAACGGCTTGCCGTCCAGGGATGCAGGCAGGGTGCCATTGGCCTCGGCGCGCTCGATGCACTTGCGCACCAGGCTGAAGCCGTTGGAGTGCACGCCGGACGAAGCCAGGCCCAGCACCACGTCGCCGGCCTGCACGTTCTGGCCCGTGAGGATCTTGGATTTTTCGACAGCGCCGACGGCAAAGCCCGCGAGGTCGTATTCGCCGGCGGGGTACATGCCGGGCATTTCAGCGGTTTCGCCGCCGATCAGTGCGCAGCCCGACAGCTCGCAACCGCGGGCGATGCCGCCGACCACGGCCGCGGCCGTGTCCACGTCCAGCTTGCCGCAGGCAAAGTAGTCGAGGAAGAACAGGGGTTCAGCGCCTTGCACCAGCACATCGTTGACGCTCATGGCGACCAGGTCGATGCCGACGGTGTCGTGCATGTTCCATTCGAACGCCAGACGCAGCTTGGTGCCCACGCCGTCGGTGCCGGAGACCAGCACGGGCTCCTTGTAGCGCTTGGGTACTTCAAACAGGGCGCCAAAACCGCCAATACCGGCCATCACGCCTTCGCGCATGGTTTTCTTGGCCAGCGGCTTGATGCGCTCGACCAGCGCATCGCCGGCAACAATGTCAACGCCAGCGTCTTTATAGGAAATGGGGGTGGATTGGGTGGCAGAGGAGCTCATGATTGGGTCAGTGCAGGTGTGCCCGGCAGGGGGCGGAACTCGGGGATTTTACGGCGCTGGCCCGCTCAGTGGGGGGCCAGGGGCTGCTTTCAAGGGCTTTTCGAGAGGTCTGTGCGGGATCGCTGTGTGCTTGGGGGCCTTGCGCAGACTAAAATCAGGCAAGCGCAACTGCGGTTGCGCCCTTCGAGCCCTGTCGCAGATGCCTGCGCCAGGGGTTCTTTGCTCTGCCGTTTGTAATGTTGCCGAACTTCCTTTTGCCAGCTTGTTGTTGTGCACGGTTCCTCCTGGGTTCAGGAAGGGGGGTGTGCTCCGTATGCCGTCCATGAAGCAAATGGCGCTGGATATTGGCCTGGCAACCAGTCCTTCGCTGTCGCGTTTTTTTGCGGGGCCCAACGCTGCGGTGCTGCAGCACCTGCGACTGTGGGTGGGCGAAGGCCGCAGCTTGATACCGCGCTCACCTGTCCCCACTTATCTGTGGGGCGAGGCGGGCTCGGGAAAAACCCATTTGCTCAAGTCCGTGCGTGAAGCGCTGCGCGAGCAAGGGGCAATCGTGGGCTGGATGGATGCGTCCATCGGCTATCCTCCGGAGTTCGACGAGCGCTGGTCGGCCGTGTTGATGGACGAAGTGCATCTGTACACGCCCATGCAGCAGGCCAGGGCATTCAACTGGTTTGTCAATGCGACCAGCCCGGCCACAGGCCTGCCCCGGTGGGTGCTGGCGGCCGGAGAGCTGCCGCCGGCGGACCTGAAGCTGCGCGAGGATTTGCGGAGCCGACTGGGCTGGGGCCATGTGTTCCAGCTGCGGCTGCTCGACGAACCGGCGCGCCGCGCGGTGTTGCGCCAGGAGGCCGATGCCCGGGGTGTGTTTCTCGGCGACGATGTGATGGATTACATGCTCAAGCGCTTCTCACGCGATCTGGGCAGCCTCATGCAGTTGCTCGACATGCTCGATGGCTTTGCCTTGCGCAACAAGCGCGCCATCACCATTCCACTGCTCAAGACCATGTTGGAGACCGAGTAGCTAGCCGCTGCCAGGCCTCTTTTTCTGGAACCCCATGCCAACACCTTCCGCGTCCAACGCCCGCCCGCGGCTCGCGCTGTTTGATTTAGACCACACTTTGCTGCCCCTGGACTCGGATTACGAGTGGGGCGTGTTCACCACCCGCATCGGCTGGACGGACCCGGAGGAATTCGGGCGCCGCAACGACGAGTTTTTCGCCCACTACCAGGCGGGAACGCTCGACGTGCACGACTATGTGCGCTTTGCCACTGACGCGGTGCGTGCGCGCGGCCCCGAAGCGGCGGCCCAGGCCCATGTGCGCTTCATGCGCGAAGTCATCCTGCCTGCGATTCGCCCGGCCGCGCGCGCGCTGCTTCAGGCGCATCGCGAGGCAGGCGATGAAATCGTGATCGTGACGGCGACCAACGAGTTCATCACCCGTCCCATTGCGCAGGCACTGGGCGTGCAGGAGCTGTTGGCGGTGCAACTCGAGCGTGACGCTTCGGGCTGGATCACCGGTGAGATCGACGGCGAGCCCACCATGCGTGAAGGCAAGGTGCTGCGCATGCAGCAATGGCTGGCACGGCGTGGGCTGGACTGGGACGATGTAGAGAGCACTTTCTACAGTGACTCCATGAACGACGTGCCCTTGCTGGAAAAAGTGGACCACCCCGTCGCAACCAATCCTGACGCGCGTCTGCGCGCCCTGGCCCAGGAGCGCGACTGGCGCATACTGGACCTGTTTACTGAACACCCATGATCAAAACCATCATCGATAAATTGCTGGGCAAGCCCAGCGCGAGCGCCCGTGCGCACAAGCTGCGCTTTGGCAAGCGCGAGGAAGTGCCGGCTTCGGTGCATGGCATCAACCCCGAACTCGTGGACCGGCGCGCCGTGGACGTGGTCGAGACCTTGCAGGACGCGGGTTTCGAAGCCTATATCGTCGGCGGCGCGGTGCGCGATCTGCTGCTGGGCCTGCGGCCCAAGGATTTCGACGTGGCCACCAATGCCACGCCCGAGCAGGTCAAGAGCCTGTTCCGCCGCGCCTTCATCATCGGCAAGCGTTTTCGCATCGTCCACGTGGTCTACGGCCGCGGACGTGAGAACGAAGTCATCGAAGTCTCGACCTTCCGTGCCTTTCTGGACAACAGCCTGGCGGAAAGCGTGTCCGGCAACGAGCGCACCAGCAAGGCCGCATTGGCCGGCATGAAGCATGCGGTCGATGCCAGCGGCCGCGTGCTGCGCGACAACGTCTGGGGCCCTCAGGACCAGGACGCCACGCGCCGCGACTTCACCATCAATGCCATGTACTACGATCCGGCCACGCAAATCGTGGTCGACTATCACAAGGGCATACAGGACGCGAAAAAGCGCGTGCTGCGCATGATTGGCGACCCGGCCACGCGTTACCGCGAAGATCCGGTGCGCATCATCCGCGCCGTGCGTTTCGCGGCCAAGCTGCATGACGTGGGCTTCAAGCTCGAGCCGAAAACCGCTGCACCGCTGGTCGCGAGCCAGCATCTGCTGGCCGAAGTACCGCAAAGCCGCCTGTTCGACGAAATGCTCAAGCTGCTGCAGACCGGCCACGCGCTGGCCTCGGTGTCGCGCCTGCGCGATCTGGGCCTGAGCCGCGGCATTTACCCGCTGCTCGACGTGGTCGTCGAACGTGCCGATCACCCGTTCGTCACCGCGGCCCTGGCCGACACCGACCGCCGCGTGAGCGAAGGCAAGCCGGTGGCGCCTAGTTTCCTGCTGGCCTGCGTGCTGTGGCAGGACGTCAAGCAGGGCTGGGAGCAGCGTCTGCAACAGCGCCAGCATTCGTTCCCCGCATTGCAGGACGCCATCGACGACGTGTTCAACCAGCGCATTGGCGACGTCTCCGGACGCGGCAAGCTGGCTGCCGACATGCGCGAGATCTGGGTCATGCAGCCACGCTTTGAAAAGCGCACCGGCGTCACGCCGCTGGGCATGGTGGCCCAGGCGCGTTTCCGTGCCGGTTTCGACTTCATGCGCCTGCGCGCCGATGTGGGCGAAGTCGAGGAAGCGCTGGCCAGCTGGTGGCAGGAGTTCCAGCATGCCGACGACGATCGCCGCGACGACCTGATTGCCCAGGCCCGCGAAGAGCTGCGACTGCGCCAGAAAACGGCAGCCCCCGCACCGCGTCGCGCGCCCAAGTCCGAGCAGGCCGCTGCCGCCCCCGCGGCCATCCCGGCCCCCGCGGAAACGGCCGAAGCCGATGACGGTGCAGCGCCCAAGAAACGCCGCCGCCGCCGTCGCAAGCCCACCGAAGGTGCCGAGAGCGCGGATGCAGGCCCGGTCGACAAGGGCGCAGCCCGCGACACCACCGACGACGCATCGCCTTACTGAGTGCCATGGCCGCAGTCAGTCCCCAGGCGCCGGAAGGCGCCGAAGTGTCTGCCTGGATAGGCCTGGGTGCCAATCTGGGCGACCGCGGCGCGGCGCTGGCGCAGGCCGTTGAGGCCCTGGCGGCCTTGCCCGCCACGCGCCTGATCAAGGTCTCTGGCCTGTACGCCAGCGCGCCCATCGATGCGGGCGGACCGGACTACCTCAATGCCGTGGCCGAACTGGCCACGCGGCTGGAGCCGCTGGCCTTGCTGGATGCCTTGCAGGCTATAGAGCAGGCCGCAGGGCGTGAGCGGCCCTACCGCAACGCACCCCGCACGCTGGACCTGGACCTGGTCCTGTACGGCGAGCAGCAGATCCGGAGCGAGCGCCTCACCGTGCCGCACCCACGCCTGACCGAGCGGGCCTTTGTGCTGCTGCCCTTGGCCGAAATCGCACCCGAGCGGGTCACGCCGGCGCAATGCCAGGCCGTGCAGGATCAGCGCATAGCGAGAATTCAAGGCCCTGAGTGGGCGGACTGAGCGTCTGTCTCACGAGATGCAAAAAACCCCGGTGCAGTCAAACTGCACCGGGGTTTTTTGTTGGGCAAGCCAGGGTCAATCCACTTTCGCGCCCGAAGCTTTCACGACCTGCTGGTACTTCTTGCGCTCGGCGGCCATGAACTGGTCGAAAGCGGCGGGCGTGGTCGGCACGGGCTCGGCCATCAGCATCTCGAAGCGGCTCTTGGTTTCCGGCGCCTTGAGGGCGTCGGTGAAGGCCTTGTTGAGCTTGTCGATCACGGGCTGGGGGGTGCCAGCGGGAGCGACCAGGCCCCACCAGGTGTCGATGGAGAAACCGGGGAAAGTCTTGGACAGGGCCGGCACGCCGGGTAGCAGCGGGCTGGGGGCGAGCGAGGTCACGGCCAGGGCCTTGAGCTTGCCCGCGCGGATGTTGGGAGCGGCCGCGGCCAGGTTGTCGATGTTGAAGTCGACTTCACCCGACAGCAGGGCCAGCTGGGCGGGATTGGCGCCGCGGTAGGGCACATGCAGCGCATAGATGCCTGCTTGCTGCTTGAGCATTTCACCGGCCAGGTGGCCGGAGCTGCCGTTGCCGCCGCTGCCGTAGTTGAGCTTGCCGGGGTGGGCCTTGGCGTAGGCCAGCAGGTCGGCAATGCTGTGGATCTTGTTGCGCTCGGCGAACGCGGCGTTCACCACCAGCACATTGGGTACGCGCACCATCTGGGTGATGCCCGCGAAGTCCTTGCCCGCGTCATAGGGCATGCGCGAATACAGCCAGGGGTTGACCGCGTGCGTGGCCGTGGCGGCCAGGCCGATGGTCAGGCCATCGGGAGCGGCCTTGGCAATCGCATCGGCGCCGATGTTGCCGCCAGCGCCGGCCTTGTTTTCAATGATCACCACGCCCAGCGTGTCGCGCACGCGTTCGGCCAGTGCACGCGACGTGATGTCCAGTGGACCACCGGGCGCATAAGGCACGATCAGGCGGATGGGTTCCTGGGCTTGGGCGAAGGGGGCTGCCAGGGCCGCGGTGGCGGCGAGGAGCGAGAGGAGGAGACTGGTGCGACGATTCATTACTTGTCCATTTTCGCAAAAAAGCTGCTCTTTGTCCTCCGGGGAAACCAGTGAACGCAGCTTTCGTGCGTGAATGCGCGAAACATGTCGTTGGGCTGTGGCCTGGCCGTGGCTAGGCTCAAGCTTTGTGCGCTTGCGGGCCGACCCTGGGGGCAGGGACGGCCGCTCTGGGGTTTCAGGCCGGACCGTGCTTGTCTGCTTCAGACGTGAACGCGTCGGCGTAGAACTCATCGTCCGGCAGACCGGCCTGGCTGGTGTAGCTGGCGCGGGCCGAATCCACCACGATGGGCGCGCCACAGGCATAGACCTGGTAGGCCGACAGATCGGCAAAGTCGTCGAGCACGGCCTGGTGCACGTAGCCGCTGCGGCCGGTCCAGGCGTCCTCGGGCAGGGCGTCCGAGACCACGGGCACATAGCGCAGCAAAGGCATTTTCGCGGCCAGTTCGCGCACCCAGCCATCGAGGTACAGGTCTTGGGGACGGCGGCCGCCCCAGTACAGCGTGGTCGCACGGGTCAGGCCGTTTTGCTGCATCTGCTGGAGCACGGCCTTGATGGGCGCAAAGCCCGTGCCCGAAGCCAGCAAGATGATGGGCTTGTCGCTGTCTTCACGCAGGTAGAAACTGCCGAACGGGCCTTCGACGCGCAGGATTTCCTTTTCCTTCATGTCCGCGAACACATGTTCGGTGAACTTGCCGCCGGGCATGTGGCGGATGTGCAGTTCCAGGCCGGGCGTGCTGTCCTGCAGGTAGGGGGCGGTGGCCATGGAATAGGCGCGGCGTGCGCCGTCGCGCAAAATGAATTCCACGTACTGGCCCGCGTGGTAGCGGAATTTCTCGGTGGCGGGCAACTGCAGGCGCAGCTGCATCACGTCGTGGGACATCTTTTCCAGCCCTGCCACGCGCACCGGCATCTTGCGGACCGGGAAAGCGCTTTCGTCGGTGACCTGGCGCGATTCCAGCACGACATCGCTTTCGGGCGTGGCGCAGCAGGTGAGCACAAAGCCCGCGGCTTCTTCCTCGGGGCTCAAGGCCTTGGCTTGGTGCGGGCCATGCACTACGCTGCCGCTGAGCTTCTTGCATTTGCAAGAGCCGCAGGCGCCGTCCTTGCAGCCATAGGGCAGGCCCACGCCGGAGCGGATGGCCGCGGCCAGAATGGTCTCGTCGCCCTGGCTGGCAAAGGCGCGGCCACTGGGCTGCACGGTGATTTGGTGGGAGGCGTTCGCAATCAAAGTCATTCGGTATCCTAGGAGCTTTTTCTGGGCTGGCAGGTGTGCCGTGGCCGGCCCGCACAACAGGTTGAATTTTGCCCTCAAACCAAAACCCTCTCGGGGCGCGACCGGCGCGGTTTCGCCGTCAGCGTCTGCTGATCATCGGCTGTGGCGATGTGGGCCTGCGCGTGGCCAAGGCCCAGCGCGGTGTGCGCCTGCTGGCGCTGACCTCTTCGCCCGAGCGCTGCGCGGCCCTGCGCGCGCAGGGCATCACGCCCTTGTTGGGCGATCTGGACGATCCGCGCAGCCTGCGGCGCCTTGCCGGCTTGGGCACGCGTGTGCTGCACCTGGCACCGCCGCCGCCGGTTTCCGAGGAAACGCCCCAGTGGTGGCTGGACCCGCGTACCACGGCCCTGGTGCGGGCCCTGCGCCGGCGTGCCTTGCCCCAGGCGCTGGTCTATGCCTCGACCACGGGCGTCTACGGTGACTGCGGCGGGGCCTGGGTGGACGAGAGCCGGCCAGCGGCGGCGCACACCGGGCGGGCCATGCGGCGCGTGAATGCCGAGCGCACGCTGCGCTGGGCCGGCCGCCAGGGTCTGCGCGCCAGCATCTTGCGCATTCCCGGCATCTATGCCCCCGACCGCGCTGGCGGCACGCCGCGCGCGCGCCTGCTGCGCGGCACGCCCGTGCTGCGCGCCGAAGACGATGTCTATACCAACCATATCCACGCCGATGATCTGGCGCGGGCCTGCGTGGCGGCGTTGTGGCGCGGGCGTGCGCAGCGCATCTACAACGTGGCCGACGCGAGCGACATGCGCATGGGCGATTATTTCGACCTGGCCGCCGACCTCTACGGCCTGCAGCGCCCGCCCCGGGTGTCGCGTAGCCAGGCCCAGGGCGAGCTGCCCTTGACCCTCCTGAGCTTCATGGGCGAGTCGCGCCGGCTGCGCACCCAGCGCATGACGCAGGAGCTGCGCGTGGCCCTGCGCTACCCCACGGTGGCGCAAGGGCTGAGATCCTGAGCGGGATCAGCGCGGGTAGATATTGCCCTGGCGGTCGTAGCAGCGAAAAACGTTGCACTGGGTGATTTCCGGCCGCGGCTGCGGGCGCGCCGGTGGCGCGGGTCGCACCGGGCGGTGCGGCACCACGATGTAGGGCATGGCGGGCGAGAGCTGCTGGTTGCGGGACTGTTCCAGCTCGCCATAGGCTTGCGGTCCCAGGCAGTCCAGTTCCATCTGGCGCTGCGCGGCAGCGATCTGCAGGCTGTAGGCCTGGGTGTCGTCGCTGGCCTGGTTCAGCAGCTTTTGCAACTGCTGGCGGGACTGGGCGCATTGCACGGTCTCTCCCGGGCCTGGCGCCCGGGCCGGCGCCGGCGCTGGACGGGCGGCAGCGGCCGCCGCTTCCTCGCGCTGCTGCTGCGCCTTGCGTGCCAGGGCTTCGGCGGTGCGCTCGCGATCGCGCGCAATTTCTTCGGGGCTGCGCGCCGGCACGACTTCTTTCGCCTGGCGGCCCGCATCGCAGGCGCCATCGGTGTAGCTGATGGCGCCCGTGCGCGGATCGGTGCAGCGCAGCACCTGAGCTTGCGCCGGAGCGCAGGCCAGGCACAGCGCACCCAACAGGGCCAGCAGTGCTGGCCGGGTGTGGCGGCTTGGGGCAGGCACGTTCATGCTCGCTGGTGAGGGAAGAAACCGGCGCCGGGCTCAGCGCTCGCCGCGGCGTTCGCCATCCCCATCACCCCGGCGCTCGCCGTCGCGGTTGCCCCTGCGGCCATCATCGCGGTCGTGTGGGCGCTGCTGCTGCTGTTGCTGCTGCTGTTGTTGGCGCTGCTGTTGCTGTTGTTGTTGCTGCTGCTGGCGTTGTTGCTGCTGTTGCTGGCGCTGGGCCTGGTCGCGTTCGCGTTGCATGCGCTCGCCGTCGCGTTCCCGTTCGCGTTGCTGCTGTTGCTGTTGCAGCTGTTGTTGGCGCTGGGCCTGGTCGCGTTCGCGCTGCATGCGCTCGCCGTCCCGTTCCCGTTCGCGTTGCATGCGATCGCGATCACGCGCCATCTCCGCGCGGCGGATCTGCTGATCGCGCATTTCGCGTTCGCGTGCCATGCGGGCACGTTCCTGTTCGCGGAACTGGTATTCGCGCCAGGCACGTTCGTCGCGTCGGTCAGGCACGACGTACACCGGCCCGCCGGGATAGATGACGGCGGGTTGTTCATACACCGGCCCACTGCGGTAGACAGCTCCGGGCTGGTCATAGATCACAGCGCCCGACGCGTCGTAGGGGCCGGGCGGCAGCACGCAGCCCGTGAGCAGGGCCGTCAAGGCGCTGGCAGAAAGAAGGCGGATGGATGTCGTGCGCATAGGAGCTCCGTATGGTGCATTCGCTGCGGCGGTTCAGGCCGGGAATGGGGTGGGCACCCAGCCCTGCAGGCCTGTGGCGCAATTACCGTCGGCGCGTGCCGCGTATCTTCTTCTTATACGCGCGGCGCGGGGTTTTGGTTGACCGCGCCAGGTGCCGCCATGCCGACTTTGCCGGCGCGCCATGGTTGTTGCTGAATGTACGCTGTCGGCGAGTTGCATGGTCGAGGTCGCGGTCTTGACAGCTGTTTGCCGGCGCAGGGGTCTGTTGGCCGATAGAATCGGATACGACCCCTGTAGTGGGGTCAGCGTTCTCAGGGCGGGGTGCAATTCCCCACCGGCGGTATCTGTGGCCTGTCTCAGGCAGTGACCACAGCAGCCCGCGAGCGCCTGTCTCCCGTCCTGCAGCCATGCGGGGCGAGAGCCAGGGTCAGCAGACCTGGTGAGATGCCAGGGCCGACGGTCATAGTCCGGATGAAAGAGATCGCGCAACACCACGCAGCCGCAGTGCGCCTGGATTTCGGCCCTGTGGCCGCGCAGCTTCGCGCGCGCCCTGATTCATGTGGTCAACGTGTTAATTACTTGTCATGAATCAGACTTCTACTGCTGTTACTTCTTCGGTTTCCTCTTCGGTGGCAACCGCTTCTCCCTGGGCTTCGGTGGCGCGCGATAGCCGCGTCGGCGTGATCTGCGCCAGCTGGCACACGGATGTCGTGCACCAGGCCCGCGACGCGCTGGTCGCCGAGCTGGGCCAGCAAGGCATGCCGACCGGCCACATCGCGCATTTCGACGTGCCCGGCGCGTTTGAAATCCCGCTGCTGGCCAAGCGCCTGGCGCAAAGCGGCCGTTTCGACGCCATCATCGGCTGCGCCCTGGTGGTCAACGGCGGCATTTACCGCCATGAATTCGTCTCCAGCGCCGTGATCGACGGCCTGATGCGCGTGCAGCTCGACACCGATGTGCCCGTGCTGTCGGCCGTGCTCACGCCGCGCGACTTCCACGAACACGCCGACCACCTGGAATTCTTCCGCGCGCACTTCGTCAAGAAGGGTGTGGAAGTGGCCCAGTCCTGCCTGGCCGCGATCGCGCAGCTGCAGCGCGTCGAAGGCTTGCTCGCCGAGCAGGCGGCCTAAGCCGGCGGTCCGCTGGGCGCCTGCACGCCAGGCAGTTCGGTCAGATAGCTTTGCAAGGCCGCGATGGCCTGGCGCACCTTGGCCGGCTGGCCGTCGCGCTGGGGCGTCATGGCCCAGATGTCCAGCCCGCCCAGCGTCCATTGCGGCAGCAGCCGCAGCAGCCGGCCCTGTTGCACGGCTTCGCTGATGTCCATGGCGCCCAGCAGCGCCGGCCCCAGACCGGCTTCGCACATTTGCTGCAGCGACCAGTGGTTGTTGCTGGTGATGTGCGGCTGCAGCTGCCAGTGGTGCGCCGCTTCCTGGGGGTGGCGGCATTCCCATTCCAGGCGGCCGCTCATGCCCAGCCAGCGCGCGCCGCTCAGCTGCGCCGGATGGCTGGGCTGGCCGTGCTGCGCCACCCAGTCCGGGGCGGCGCACAGCCACCAGGGCATGTGGCCCAGCCGCCGCGCGGTCCAGCTGGAATCGCGCAAATCACCAAAACGTATGGCCATGTCCACGCGGCCTTGCACCAGATCGATGGGGGCATCGTCGACCAGCAGCTGCAGTCGCAGCGCCGGGTGGCTGGCCAGCCAGGTGCCGAGCGCGGGAGCGATATGGCGGGCAAAGCCCACGGGGGCCGCCATGCGCAACTCGCCGCTGGGCTGGTCGCGCTCGGCCGCCAACTCGGCGCGCGCCTGCGCGGCGGCGGCGCACATGGCGGCGCACTGGGTATGGAAGCGGCTGCCGGCATCGGTCAGCGTCAGCTGACGGGTGGTGCGGTGCAGCAGCGTCACGCCGCCTTCGCGTTCGAGCTGGCGCAATTGCTGGCTCACGGCCGAGGGGCTCATGCCCAATGCGCGCGCCGCGCCGCTCATGGAGCCGTGCTGTACGACCTGGGCGAATATCGCCATGCGTTTGAAATCGTCCATGAATGCCTTTGATTGTGAAGTTCAGCTTCAAAGAGATTGTGGACGGGACGGGCTAGTCCTGTGCGGTGTCGAGATTTAAGCTGAGACCTTCTTCACAGTCTGCTCAGGAGTCGATATGAAAGTCGCATTGATTGGTGGCACGGGGTTTGTCGGATCGGCCCTGCTGGACGAGTTGCTGCAGCGCGGCCACCAGGTCGTGGCCCTGGCCCGTGATCCGCAAAAATACACCGCCCGTCCCGGCCTGAGCGTGGTCCGCGCCGACGTGCAGGACGCGCAGCAGGTGCAGCAGGCCGTGGCCGACTGCGATGCCGTACTCAGCGGCTTCAACGCCGGCTGGAACAATCCCGCGATCTACCAGGATTTCATGAACGGTTCGCGCGCCATCCAGGCCGGCACCAAGGCCGCGGGCGTCAAGCGCTACATCGTGGTCGGCGGTGCGGGCAGCCTGTATGCGGCGCCGGGCCTGCAAATCGTGGACACGCCGGAGTTCCCTGCGGCCTTCCGCGATGGCGCGCGCGCGGCGCGCGACCTGCTCAAGGAGCTGCAGGACAGCGAGCAGCAGCTGGACTGGACTTTTCTCAGCCCGCCCATAGGCTTTCATCCGGGTGAACGCGGTCAGCGCACCGGCCAATACCGCGTGGGCAAGGACCAGCCGCTGATGAACGGGGGCCAGCCCGGCACCATCTCGGCGGCCGATCTGGCCGTGGCGGTGGTCGATGAACTCGAACGCCCGGCCCATGTGCGCGAGCGGTTCACCATCGGATACTGAAACTTGCCCGGCGGCTCAGCTGGTGCATTGGTGGCGGGCTGGCACAAGACAGGGCGGTGGTTGGGGACACTGCCGCAGGCCGGCTGCACCGCTGCTGCGTGGCAGCTATGCTTGATCCTTGGGCGCAACTTTTGCGGCGCCCAGGCGGGCGGCAACGGCTGACGCAAGCCTTTTGCCAGGCTTGGCCGCATGCCCACCGGTCCTTTCGAGTTTGAAATGCGCGCACCGCGCGCTCCCCATGTCCACACCAGTTCCTCATCCCCGCACCGCCTGGCTGGCGGTGGTCGCCTTGGCCATTGCGGCCTTTGTTTTCAACACCAGCGAATTCGTACCCGTCGGCCTGCTCAGCGGCATAGGCGCGAGCTTTGGCATGCCCGCCGAGCAGGTCGGGCTGATGCTCACCGTCTATGCCTGGATCGTGGCGCTGGCCTCGTTGCCCTGCATGCTGCTGACCCGCAAGATCGAGCGGCGCCGGCTGCTGATGGGCGTGCTTCTGGTGTTCATCGTGAGCCATGGATTGTCGGCCGTCGCGAACAGCTACGCCTTGCTGCTGGTCAGCCGCGTGGGCATCGCCTTGTCGCATGCCATTTTCTGGTCCATCACGGCCTCGCTCGCGGTGCGCCTGGCCCCAGAGGGCAAAAAAGCACAGGCCTTGAGCCTGCTGGCCGTGGGCACGTCGATGGCCATGGTGCTGGGCATTCCGCTGGGCCGCATGGTGGGCGAACTGCTGGGCTGGCGGATTACGTTCGCGGCGATTGGCGTGGTCGCGGCGCTGGCCATGCTGTGCCTGGCGCGGCTGCTGCCCCTGCTGCCCAGCGAGAACGCAGGGTCGCTGAGCAGCGTTCCCATGCTGCTGCGCCGCCGTTCCCTGGCCTGGCTGTATGTGCTGCTGGTGGTGGTGATCACCGCGCAGTTCACGGCCTATAGCTATATCGAACCGTTTGTGCAGACCCTGGCCGGCCTGGGCAGTGACAGCACCACGCTGGCGCTGCTGCTGTTTGGCGGCATGGGACTGGTCGGCAGCCTGCTGTTCAGCCGCTGGGGCATGCGCTATGCGCGCCGCTTCCTGCTGACCACCTGCGCGGGACTGGTCCTGTGCCTGTGGTTGCTGCTGCCCGCGGCCGGCCATGCCTGGAGCTTGCTGGCCGTGATCTCGGTCTGGGGCGTAGGCATGCTCTGCTTCGGTCTGGTCATGCAGTCCCTGGTGCTGCGCCAGGCTTCGGATGCCACCGACGTGGGCATGGCCATGTTCTCGGGCATCTACAACATCGGCATCGGTGGCGGCGCCTTGCTGGGCAACCAGGTCATTGCGCACTCGGCGCTGGCTAATATCGGCTGGGTGGGTGGCGGCTTGGCCCTGCTCGGCCTGTTGTGGTGTGTCTGGGCCGGCGCGCGCTGGCCTGGTTCTGCCAAGGCCTGAGGGAAGAGCGCTGCGCTGACTTGGCGGGGCCTGGCGCAAGGCGACAATGCCGGCTGTTTCACTTGCCGGTGCTGTCCATGTCCTTCAGTCAAACTTTGTGGCAGGCCCACGCGGACCTGTTTGAATCCACCTTGCAGCTGCCGTTCAACCGGGAGCTGGCCGCCGGCACGCTCAGCCGCGAGCGGTTTTGCCATTACATGATCCAGGATGCGCATTACCTGGTGGCCTATGGCCGGGCGCTGGCCGTGACGGCGGCCAAGGCCGACCAGGCCGAAGCCCTGGTGCAGTTCGCGCAGGCGGCGCATGAGGCCGTGGTGGTGGAGCGCAGCCTGCACGACGGTTTCATGCGCGATTTCGGCATCACGCCCGAGCAGTTCGCGCGCACGCCGTTGAGTCCGGCCTGCCAGCACTACACCAGCTATCTGCTGGCCACGGCCTGGAGCGCCCCGTTCCCGGTGGCGGTCGCGGCCTTGCTGCCGTGTTTCTGGATCTACGCCGAAGTCGGCCGCGATATCCAGAGCCGTTCGGCACCCCACAACCCTTACCAGGGCTGGGTCGATGCCTACGCCAGCGAGGAATTCCACGCGCTGGTGCGTGCGGTCTGCGCGACGGTGGACCGGCTCGCGGTCGACGCCACGCCGGCCACCCTGGCGGCGATGCGCGCCGCCTACACGGACGCGGCCCGGCTGGAGTGGATGTTCTGGGACAGCGCCTACCGGTTGGCCGATTGGCCCGTGGCCGGGCCGCGTTGAAGACTTCTCAGCCGCGGCCCAGCAGGGCCAGGCACAGCGGCATCAGCAGGGCCGTCGCCACACCGTTCAAACCCATGGCCAGGGCGGCAAAGGCGCCCATGGTCGGGTGGATTTGCAGGCCCCGGGCCGTGCCGATGGCATGGGCCGCCAGCCCCAGGGCGAAGCCTTGTTCGGCCGGGTCGGTGGAGCGCAGCAGGCGCACCAGCAGCGGTGCCATCATGGTGCCGGCAATGCCGGTGATGGCCACGGCGACGGCCGTCAGCGAGGCCGTGCCGCCAAAGCGTTCGGCCATGGGCAGGGCGATCGGGATCGTGGCCGATTTCGGCGCCAGCGCCATCAGCGTCGCGTCGCTGGCGCCGAGCAACCAGCCCAGGCCCAGGGCCGACAGCAAGGCCACGCAGCAACCCACCAGCAGGGCCACGCTCAGCGGCAGCCACAGCGCGCGTATGCGCGCACGCTGGGCATACAGCGGAAGCGCCAGCGCCACGGTCGCCGGGCCGATCAGCAGGGTCAGCAGCGACACGCCGCTGCGATAGGTGGCGTAGGGCGTGTCGGTCAGCAACAGCACGCCGACGATGGCTGCCACGGCCGTGAACACCGGAATCAGCAGCGGGTGGCAGCCGCTGCGCCGGTACAGCGCCATCGCGGCCAGATAGCAGCCCAGCGTCAGTACCAGCCAGGGCAGCGCGGACGTGGAGAGCCAGGCGAAGGGGGCGGTCCAGGCGGCGCTCATTCCTGGGTGCCCTTGGCTTGCAGGCGCAGCATCCAGCGAAAGCTCAGCAGCGTCGCCACAAAAGTCAGGGCCGCGCCGACGATGCAGGCCAGCAGGAAAGGCTGCCACTGCCGGGTCAGGTTGTCGAATTCAAGCATCACGCCGGCCACCACGGGAATGAACAACAGCATCATGTTTTGCAGCAGCGTGCTGCCCACGCGCTCCAGCGCTGCGGGTGTGCGCCCGTAGGCGATCAGCGCCGCGAGCAGCAGCAGCGTACCGACCAGGGCGCCGGGCAGGGGCATGCCGGTGAGCTGGACGATGGCTTCCCCGGCCAGTTGGAGGGCAAACAAGGCGGTGATGGCGTAAAGCATGGGTAAAGCTGGAAGTGACTGCGAGCGACGTGCCGGGCCATGGCGCGTCTGAAAGTGAAGGCTTCGATCATCGCAGGCCCGCGCAAAAACTGCCGGACCAGGCTTGCACATTGCAGGTCAAGAGAATACTCTGAGGCTCTGGCTGCAAAACCTGCAGCAAGGAGAAGTCCATGACCGTTAGTTTCCACGCACTGAATTTCGAACCCACCGTGGATGAGTTGGCTGTGCTCAAAAAACTGGAACTGGGAGAGTCGATTTCCCTGGAATCCGCGGCGCGCGAGCATGTGTCCAGGCGCTTGCTTGAGTGGGGCATGGCCCAGCAGGATGGTGCGGGAAAGTGGTCGTTGACACCGCTGGGGCGTGAATTGATTCGCCGCCGGGATTGAAGCGGGGGGCCTGCCGGCCTCTTGCCTCAAATTGCGGCAAGGCAGTCTGCTTCTAGCCAGGTCAAGGGCTTGGCTTGGCTGTGCACATGCTTGTCACAGCTTATCCACAGGTTTGTTCCGCGCATTTGTGGAGAAAAAGCGCTGCCCTGCAGAGCATCTGCGCCCCAATTAACGCACAACAAGGCGCTGCGCGCAATTGGTAGCGGCCCCGGTCGTTTGCCGCGGGCGCGGAAAGCCGGCCGCGGCGTGACGTGTTGGCGTACCAGATGACGGAGTTATTCAGTGCTGTCGCCGTTGTTGGCGAGAAAGTCCAGGGCCAGGACGTTCATATGGCCTTGCGCGCTGACAGCGACGTCGATGCTGATTTCCGAGGACTTTTGCATCAAGGGCGAGCTTTGGACGGTTTCCAGCATGCTGTTTCTGTCGCCTTCATCCTGCATGGTGGCGACATCCTTGTAGGAAAGCGCGTGGACACGGATGACGCCGTCTTCGCGGCTGATGCGGAATTCGACTTTGCTCTCTCCTGGGGAGGGGCACAAACCCAGTGCGCCGGAGACTCGTCCTGCGCTGTCGAGAGGCAGCGATGCCTCCATGATGATGCCGAAGATGGATTGGTTGCTCAGCTCGACGATGGCTTTCCTTTCCTGCGGCGTGCAGTGCATGGCGTTCAGTGCATCCTCGAGTTGCGCCAGCCGGGTCTCTGTGCTGCCTTCGAGCGCGCAGCCGTTGACCAGGTAGCTGCCGCGGCCTATGTCTTTTTCCAGCTGAGGTTGTAGCGCTTCATCTTCCCGGTTGGCGCGCAGTTCAGCCAGGACCCGGCCCTTGTCGCAGTAGATGATTTCACGCGACAGGCAAAAGCTGTCTTCGGGCATGGCCGAGTCCAGCTGCAGGGTGTAGCGCTCCTGGCCGTCTTCTCGAGAAGATTGAAATCTATCCTTGTGGCCTTCCCCCGCCATCGCCTGCAGCGCAAGAAAAGCCGTGATCTTCACTTGATCCGTGGAGGCTGGGGAGTACATGTCGAAAAGGTGCTTCTTGACTTCCGCGCGCTGAGTTCCGCAGAACCAGTCAGACACCTTGTCCAGAATACGCGTGACGACGGAGCCGATCTGGTCCCGGCTGCTGGCATTCTTGACGGTGGCTAGCTCCTGCGATGACACCGTGCTGGGATTGAACGTTGCGGAGAGGGCGGTGGTTACGGTCATGGACGGCTTTCATGCGGTGGTAGGGACGCAAGTTCCCGGGGTCATGGTGGGTAACACCCAGTGGCCACGGGTTCCATCCGGGACAGGGCCGGCGCAGCGGCTACCCGCGCCCACCCCCCGGCCCTTGCCTGGCAAAACCCCGCCCGCTCAACGCTTGAGCAAAATCCGGTTGCTCAGCCCCTCAGGCTTGCGCAGCAGCGGCGCGGTGCGCGCCAGGCTACCCCGTGCGCGCGCAGCAGAAGCCGGGCAGGCGCCGGTGGCCATGTAGGTCAGCGCTGCCGCCATGCGCGCCTCCCGCGGATCACCGAGCGCGTGTTCGAAGTCGTCCGGCGCGGCGCAGGTGGGGGGCATGCCGTCGCTGTAGTCGCCGAACCCCTTGGCGTTCTCGCTCTTGAACTGGATGCTGAAGTAGGTGCTGCCGCAGTTGGCTGCAGCAAAGAAGCCGTAGGGCTTGCCGCAGGTGGTGTCACCGATCTGCACCACATCGATGTCGATGCCGCGCAAGCCATTGATGATGGATTCGCTGGCGGAGCAGGTGTCAGGGCCCGTCAGGACATAGACGCGGCGCAGGTTGAGGCTGGGCAGTTGTTCGTCGTTGGGGATGGATGCACCGAAACCCGTCGAATGAAAGAGCAGGGGCGTGCCAACGCTGCCGTTTGCCTCGATCTTGTCATTGAAGACGGAGCGCTCGAACACCTTGCCCTGCGTGTTCATTCTCCCGGCAATCATGTAGGCGAGCTGGCTGGCGATGTCGAGATAGCCGCCGCCGTTGTAGCGCAGGTCCACGATCAGCTCGGTGGCGCCTTCCGTGCCCATCTTGTTGACAGCGTTGACCAGTTGCCGCTCCGCCGTGAGGAAGTGGTTGTTGAACTGCATGTAGCCGACCGTGCTGCCGTTCGGACCCGGGAAGGTCTTGACGTTTTGCACGGGCACGGAAGTCACGTCGACCGACTGCAGTGTGATGGTGCGCTGCACGCTCGCGCCGGCGTCCTGGATGGTGAACTCGGTGTTCAGGCCGGTGATCGAGGGGAAAAGCGCGGCGTTGAGGGCGTTGATGCCTTCGAGGCTGTTCTCGTTCACCAGGTCGATGCCATTGATTTCCAGCAGCCTTGTGCCGCGCGCAATGCCCGCCGCTGGCGAGCCGGGCTCGACGTAGGCCACGATGAGCTCTCGGGGCGGGGTGTTCTGCAGCCAGGCCCACTGCATGCCATAGCCCGGGGCGGCGTCGCCCGTCGAAAGCGCGTTCCACACGTCGGAGGGGTAGGAGAAATGGAACTGGTCCTTGGGTATCCCCGAGGGCGTCAAGGCCGTGGTCTTGAGCAGCTCGAAGTAGTCCAGCGTGGCATGCAACGCGGGGTTGTTGTCCACGATTTCGCTGTACCAGAGGTAGCTTTCGTTGCTCCAGGAGCGCAGCCAGTTGTTTTCGTCCAGCGTGCTGCCGCTCTTGTCGGGAAAGGGATTGCCGGTGTAGGTGTCTATACCCGTGCGTGGCGCGGCGCAGAGGTTTGCATAGAGGTAGCTCGGCGCGAACACCCCGGCCACCCAAGCCGTCGGGAGGGGCGGACCGCCGCCGCTGCCCGGCTTGCCGGGCGTTTCGGGTGGCGTGGTGCCTGGGCTGGCGCCGTCCCCGCCGCCGCAGGCGGTCAGCAAGGCAAGAGAGCAGGATGCAAGCAAGCGAGTCAGCCAGAGGCTGGAGGGGTAGGTGGCAGGCACGGCAAAGTCCTTGAAGGGTCCATGGGGGGCCACGAGCCCGGGCAGGCTGCTGTGCGCCGCTACACATTGAAATATAACGGATGCTGATTTGGGCCTTTCGGCCGCTTGCCCGCCCCTTGGTCTCTCGCTCAAGGCGTCTGCAAAATCCTGTTGCTCAGACCCGCGGGTTTGCGCAGCAGTGGCGCGGTCATCCGGCCCTGATCCAGCCGTGGTTATGCGTGGACAACCAGGCCAAACAAGGATTTCTTCGGAAACGAAAAAAGCCGTTAAGTCATTGAAAATTAACGGCTTTTTTGCTTTGGTGCCGGGGCCGGAATCGCAAACTAATCTGTAGGCCGCATGGGTGCTAGTTTTCAGTCGATATGTTTTAAAAAATACCGACAAAAATACCGACATTTTTGAATCTGTCTGGCCTGTTGTGAAGATGAGACGTGCTGAGCGTTGCTGACAGTCAGCGATTGCTTGGGAGGGTGTCGGGTGCGCGGTAGTATCCAGTAACAACTACCTGCTGTCTCTGGTCGCCCAAAGATGGCGCGATCCGCCGCATGCACAAGACAAATCTCTCTGAAAGCGACATCTGCGACAAGTTCATTCGCCCTGCCATGGAGCAAGCAGGGTGGAACGGCTTAGATCAGATTTTTCGCGAGTACCCCCTGCGGGCCGGACGCGTTGTGGTTCGCGGCAGCAAGGCTTACCGCGATAAGAGTTCAGTGCTCAGGGCCGACTACGCCCTGTTCTACAAGGCCAATATTCCCCTGGCGGTCGTCGAAGCCAAAGACAATAAACATGCCGTAGGCGCTGGCATGGCGCAGGCCATGAACTACGCCCAATTGCTCGATGTACCGTTCAGCTTCTCCAGCAATGGCGACGGCTTCGTGTTCCGCGATGCAACCATGTCCACCGGCGTGCTGGAGCAAAACCTCACCCTCGAAGAATTCCCATCGCCGCTGGAACTGTGGCGCCGCTACTGCGACTGGAAGGGCTGGTCCCCCGAGGAAAGCCGCGTCGCCGGGTTCGACTACGCGCCCCACAAAACCCCGCGCTACTACCAACTTAACGCTGTGAACCGTGCGGTAGAGGCCATCGCCGCTGGCCAAAACCGCGTGCTGCTGGTCATGGCCACTGGCACCGGCAAGACATACACCGCGTTCCAGATCATCTGGCGCCTGTGGAAGAGCGGCGCCAAGAAGCGCATCCTGTTCCTGGCCGACCGCAACATCCTCATCGACCAGACCATGGTCAACGACTTTCGCCCTTTCAAGGGCGCTATGGCCAAACTCAGCCCCAATGCCAAGGGTGTTGAGCGGGTCGATGCGCAGGGCAAGGCGTCGATGGAAGACGTGGACCTGGCCGTCAACAAAACCACCAAGTTGGTGGATAAAAGCTACGAGATCTATTTGTCGCTCTACCAGGCAGTCACGGGCACCGAGGAAGAGCGCAACATCTACAAGCAGTTCAGCGCCGATTTTTTCGACCTGATCGTGGTGGACGAATGCCACCGCGGCAGTGCGTCGGAAGACTCCGCCTGGCGCGACATCCTTACTTACTTCAGCAGCGCCACGCAGATTGGCCTCACGGCCACGCCCAAGGAAACCAAAGACGTTTCCAATAGCGAGTACTTTGGCGAGCCCGTCTATACCTACAGCCTCAAGCAAGGCATCGAGGATGGTTACCTCGCGCCCTACAAAGTCATCCGTGTGGACCTGGACAAGGACACCTTCGGCTGGCGCCCCACGGCCGGCATGACCGACAAACACGGCCACGCCATCGAAGATCGCATCTACACCGGCGCCGACATGAACCGCAAGCTGGTACTGGAACAGCGCGACGTGGCAGTGGCCGCCAAGATCACTGAATACCTCAAAGCGACCGACCGCTACGCCAAGACTATTGTTTTTTGCGAAGATATCGACCACGCCGCGCGCATGCGCCAGGCTCTGAGCAATGCCAACGCCGATCTCTGCGCGACCCAACCAAAATACGTAGTGCAGATCACCGGAGACAACACCGAGGGCAAGCTGGAGCTCGACAATTTTATCGACCCCGAGAAGACTTACCCCGTCATCGCCACCACCTCCAAGCTAATGAGCACCGGGGTAGATGCCCAAACCTGCAAGCTCATTGTGCTGGACCAGGGCATCAAGTCCATGACGCTGTTCAAGCAGATCATCGGGCGGGGTACCCGGCTACGCGAAGACCTGGGCAAGACCTGGTTCACCATTCTCGATTTCAAGCGCGCCACCGAGCTGTTTGCCGACAAGGACTTTGACGGCGAGCCCGTGCAAATCTACGAGCCCGGTAGCGACGAGCCCGTGGCGCCGCCCGAACCGGCAGTGCCAGGGGCCATCCCGGGTGGAGCCAACCCGCTCGGTGATGCGCCAGTGCCTCAAGACCCTTTGGGCCCCTTCGCGGGCGGTGGCGGTGGCGCCCCCGACGGCCCCAAGAAATACATCCTTGGCAACAACGTCACCGTGGCCGTGGCCCGCGAGCGCGTGCAGTACCTCAATGCCGAGGGAAAGCTCATCACCGAAAGCCTGCGCGACTACACGCGCATCAACCTCCGCAAGCGTTTTGACTCGCTAGATCAGTTTTTGCAGGCTTGGCAGCAGGCCGACCGTAAGGCTGTTTTGCTGCAGGAGCTTGAAGGGCAGGGCGTGCTGCTGGAGGCCCTGGCCGATGAAGTGGGCAAGGACCTTGATGCCTTTGACTTGCTGCTGCATGTGGCCTACGACCAGCCACCCCTCACCCGCAGCGAGCGCGCGCGCCGCGTGCAAAAGCGCAACGTATTCACCCAATACGGCCCCGTGGCCCGCAAGGTGCTCGAAGCCCTGCTCGACAAATACGCCGATGAAGGCATTGCCACCATCGAGAGCAACGAGGTCTTCAAGCTCCAGCCCTTTACCGATCTGGGCAGTCCGGTGGAGCTGGTGCGCAGCTTCGGTGGTCGCCCCCAATACCTGGGTGCGTTGCAGGTGCTGCAGCGCGAGCTGTACGCTACGCACCCGGGCACTTGATAGCGGCCCCCTCAGTTACTCTGTTTTTGATAGCTGCCAGCGCTTGCAAAGCAAGTGGTGGAGCTTGTATTTTTTCAAAGTTTGCAATCCATGTCCAACCTCACCCCCATCATCAAGTCAATCCAGGACATCATGCGCCAGGACAGCGGCGTCGATGGCGACGCCCAGCGCATCAGCCAGCTCACCTGGCTGCTGTTTTTGAAGGTGTTTGATGCGCTCGAAGAAGAGCTTGAACTGACCCGCGACAATTACCAAAGCCCCATCCCCGAAGCCATGCGCTGGCGCGTCTGGGCGGCAGATGCCGAAGGCATGACCGGCGATGCGCTGCTCGACTTTGTGGACAACCAGCTCTTTGCCACCCTCAAAAGCCTCAACGCCGACCCCGTGCGCAACCCGCGTGGCTATGTGGTGCGCGGCGTGTTTGAGGACGCCTACAACTACATGAAAAGCGGCCATCTGCTGCGCCAGGTAGTCAACAAGCTGAACGTCATCGACTTCAACCGCCAATCCGAGCGCCACCAGTTCAACGACCTGTATGAAAAAATCCTCAAGGATTTGCAAAGCGCCGGCAACGCGGGCGAGTTCTACACCCCCCGCGCCGTCACCCAGTTCATGGTGGACATGGTCAACCCGCAGCTCGGTGAGGTGGTGCTCGACCCCGCTACCGGCACCGGCGGCTTTCTGGTTTGCGCCATCGAACACCTGCGCAAACAGGTGCAAAACACCGACCAAGAGGCAGTGCTGCAAAACAGCATTCGCGGCGTCGAGAAAAAGCAGATGCCTCACATGCTCTGCGTCACCAACCTGATGCTGCACGGCATTGAAGTGCCCAGCCAAATCCGCCACGACAACACCTTGGTGCGGCCCCTGCGCGACTACACCCAGGCAGACCGCGTGGATGTGGTGCTGACCAACCCACCCTTTGGCGGCGTGGAAGAACCCGGAATCGAACAAGGCTACCCCGCCGATGTGCGCACCAAGGAAACGGCCGACCTGTTTCTGGTACTCATCAAACACATTCTCAAAGTCAACGGCCGCGCCGCTGTGGTGCTGCCCGACGGCACCCTTTTTGG
Organism: Acidovorax bellezanensis; assembly: GCF_025421555.1. Classification (NCBI taxonomy): domain Bacteria; kingdom Pseudomonadati; phylum Pseudomonadota; class Betaproteobacteria; order Burkholderiales; family Comamonadaceae; genus Acidovorax; species Acidovorax bellezanensis. The sequence goes on along the minus strand of NZ_JAODYH010000003.1, from coordinate 92,902 downwards.
TGAAGGCGTCAAAAGCCGCATCAAAGAGCAACTGCTGGCCGAGTGCAACCTGCACACCATCGTGCGCCTGCCCAATGGCGTGTTTGCGCCCTATACCGGCATCAAGACCAATCTGCTGTTCTTCACCAAGGGCCAGCCCACCCAGCATGTTTGGTACTACGAGCACCCGTACCCGCCGGGCGTGAAGAACTACAACAAGACCAAGCCCATCCGCATTGAAGAATTTGATGCCGAAAAAGCCTGGTGGGGCGTTGAAGCCGACGGCTTTGCCAGCCGCGTGGAAAACGAACGCGCTTGGAAGGTCAGCATCGACACCATCCGCGCCGCCAACTGGAACCTCGATCAGAAAAACCCCCATGTGGGCGAGCAAGTCAGCCATGACCCCGCCGTACTGTTGGTCGACTACAACCGCCTGCAGCAAGAGGCGCAGGTACTGCGCGATAAGCTGAAAAACATCCTCGCCCAGTCTTTATCAGTCAAATCAGCCGCTGGCGCTTGAGGAATAAGCGTATGTTGCTATCAAATTTGGATTTATTGGCCACTGCACTCGGCGGTGTCACCCGTCTGCGCGAACTTATCCTCACCCTGGCCGTGCAAGGCAAGCTGGTGCCGCAAGACCCGGCGGACGAGCCTGCGGGTGAACTGCTGCAAAAAATTCGGACGGAGAAGGACCGGCTGATTGCGGAGGGCAAGATCAAGCGGGATAAGCCTTTGACGAGAATCGCTGAGGAGGAGAAGCCGTTTGAGTTGCCAAAGGGATGGGCATTCTGCCGACTCGGCGAGCTCCTGCTTTCGATTCGGAGCGGCGGCACGCCTAGCAAACAAAATCCCGATTTCTGGGGTGGCAGTATTCCGTGGGCAAGCGTTAAAGACCTTTATTTCGGCGAACCAATTTCCGATACGCAAGATCGAATCACTCAAGCTGGTTTGGACGCCGGTTCAGAATTGGCTCCCGCTGGCTCGATTTTGATTTGTACGCGAATGGGCCTCGGCAAGATCGGTGAAGCCCTCATTGATGTAGCTATCAATCAGGATCTGAAAGCAGTATTGCTTGGTGTCGGTGTCGATAAGCAGTACTTCATCAATTACTTCAAGACTCTAGCCGTGGTTGGCTCGGGGATGACCGTCGCAGGAATTAAGCAAGACGAATTGCTGGGATTTGTTGTACCCCTTCCACCTTCAACCGAACAATCCCGCATCGTCACTCGCGTCGAAGAACTGATGCGCCTGTGCGATGCGCTAGAGACCAAAGGCCAACTGGAGGCCACGCAACACGCCCAACTCGTCAGTACCCTGCTGGGCACGCTCACCGCCAGCGCCTCGCCCGAAGAACTGGCCGACAACTGGCAGCGCGTGGCCCAGCACTTTGACCTGCTGCTCGACCGCCCCCAAACCATCGACGCCCTGGAGCAAACCCTGCTGCAACTGGCCGTGCGCGGCCTGCTGGTGCCCCAAGATCCCACCGATGAACCCGCCAGCGCCCTGCTGGCCTGTATCCGCACAGAAAAAGACCGCCTCATCGACGAAGGCAAGATCAAACGCGACAAGCCCCTGCCGCCCATCACCGACGAGGAAAAGCCGTTTGAGTTGCCTGTGGGGTGGGAGTGGGTGAGGTTTGGTCAAATCGCCAGCATCGCATCGAAACTCGTGCCACCTGCACTGCATGCCAAGAAGTGGCAAGTGGCGCCTGATTGCATCGAGAAGGGTACAGGCCGATTGCTCGAAAGGCGAACGGTTGCACAGGCGGAGATCATTAGCCCAAATCATCTGTTCAAGCCCGGTCAGATCCTTTATTCGAAGATTCGCCCATCGCTCTCAAAGGCGGTGCTAGTCGATTTTGAAGGGCTTTGCAGCGCAGATATGTACCCAATTGAGTCGCCGTTGGATTCGCAGTACCTACTTATGTACATCCTCAGTCAACCTTTCTTGGATCAGGTAAGCGTTGCTGAGAACAGGGTAAAAATGCCGAAGCTGAACCAAGAAGCGTTGGTAGCGTTTACGGTCGCGCTCCCGCCTCTCGCCGAACAATCCCGCATCGTCACCCGCGTCACGGCCCTGCGCCGCCTGTGCGCCGACCTTCGCCAGCGTTTGGCAGAGCGCCAGTCCGTGCAGGCCCGTCTGGCCGAGGCGCTGGTGCACGAGGTGGCTTCCGCCTGAACTGCCATGCCCATTCCACAGCCCGTTCGCCTGTTCCACATCACGGCCATCGACAACTTGCCTGCGCTGTGCCGTGCCGGGGCGTTGCTCTCCAAAACTCAGGGCGCGGCGGCAGGTGTGGCCTACCAGAACATCGCCCACGATGGCGCGCAAAGGGCGCGGGCCGCCAAGCTGGTGGCATTGCCGCCGCGCGGCTCGGTGCACGACTATGTACCGTTTTACTTTGCGCCGCGCTCACCCATGCTCAGTGCTATCCACCACGGCCGGGTGGTGGACTGCGCGCTTCAACAGCAAGACATCGTGCACTTAGAGACCACGGTGGACAGAGTGACGGCGGGCGGTACCCCGTTCGTTTTCTATGACCGCAATGCAACGCTGGCCTATAGCAGACCGTACGACGATGTGGAGCAGTTGGCCGATGCAGTGGCGTGGGACTTGATCACCGCGCCACCCGCATTGGACGGGTTTTGCAAGTATTTCCACAACCAGCACCAGAACGAACGGTACGTGGACCGAAGGGAGCGGCGCATGGCCGAGTTCTTGGTTCATGGACGGGTGCCACTCGGGGTTCTCACTCGCGTGGGCGTGTGCAATGCCCCGCAGGCCCGGGCGGTTCAAGCCATTTTGGATGCCGCAGGGGTACCATTGCAGGCTGAAGTAAAGACCGACTGGTACTTTTTGGGCCAGTAACCATGACCATCCACACCACTTACGGCGATTTGTTAAAGCAGGACGATGTTGACGCGATTGTCAACACGGTTAACTGCGTGGGGGTCATGGGCAAAGGCATTGCGCTGCAGTTCAAGAACAAGTGGCCCGCTAATTTTGCGGCCTATCATGCCGCCTCCAAGTCGGGCCAGGTGCGGCCAGGCCGCATGATGGTGTTTGATGCGGGAGCCTATGCCCAGCCGCACTTCATCATCAACTTTCCCACCAAAGACCATTGGCGCGGCAACTCGCAGCTTGCATTCATTGAGGACGGCCTCAAGGATTTGGTGGCGCAGGTGCGTGCGCTGGATATTCAATCGTTGGCTATTCCGCCTTTGGGTTGTGGCAACGGTGGGCTGGATTGGCGTGATGTGAAGCCGCTGATCGAAGCAGCGTTCGCTGATATGCCAGAAGTGGAGGTGCGGTTGTTTGAGCCGGGAGCCCCCCCTGCCGCCAAAGACATGATGGTTCTTACCCATCGCCCCAAGATGACGGCCGGACGTGCTGCGATTTTGAAGTCCATCGATACCTACCGCGATCTGGACTATGGCCTGACCAAGATCGAAGTCCAGAAACTCGGGTACTTCTTGCAGGTGGCCGGTCAGGATTTGAGGCTGCGCTTTGAAAAGCACCTCTACGGCCCATATTCTGACCAACTGCGCCACGCACTACAGCGCATGGAGGGGCATTTCATTGTGGGCTTGGGCGATGGCTCTGTCGATTCCGAAATCGCGCCGACCCGGGATGCACTGGCCGAGGCCGAGGTATTTTTGGCTGAGCAGGGCGATGCTGAGATGGCGGACCGCCTGGGGCGCCTGCAGCGTTTAATTGATGGTTTCCAGTCGCCCTACGGTATGGAGCTGCTCTCCACTGTGCATTGGGTAGCTGCGCAGGAAGGTGCAGGTCAGTCACCGCAGACGGCGCTGGCGGCATTGCAGCAGTGGAACGCGCGCAAGAAAAAGCTGATGCGTGCGGAGCATGTAGACGCGGCCTGGGATCGATTGGCAGAGCAAGGTTGGATCAAAGAAGTAGCTGTGTAAATAGCTTGCCAGCATGACCAAGGCCGCCGGCGCCATCACCCTCGCCGCACCCTGTTGCGGAGCCCGCTACGCCTATCCCCGGTACACGTCCATGAACTTTACAGCCTGGGCGCACTGGACGGACGGTTGGCGCGACCGCTCATTGATGCCCAATGATGAGGGCCTGCGGCGGTGTACCTGCGGACAATTCTTCCTGCTCAAGGACATGAAGGCCGACAAGGAAGGTGGCGCTGCTGGGGGCGAAGGCTTGCCAAGCACGTTGGCCGTCCAGGACGAACAATTGCCGGAGTGTTTTGCTTCACCGGTCAGCGCGGAGGTGGAAGTCGCCGCCCGGCTCGGTTATTGGCGGTATCTGAACCATGGCTATCGCAGAGACTATGTGGCGCATCGCGATGCGGAGGAAGCCGCCACGCGGGCGGCGTGGCTCGCACAAAACTCGGATCGGCGCACTTGGTGGAATCGCCTGCTCAGGCGCCCAGTGCCCCGCTACAGCAGGCCCGAGGGCAGTCCCTTCACCTATCCGCCATACGAGCCCAACCCGGAGCAATTGGCGAACATGGAGCTCCTGTGCGAGCTTTTGCAGCCATCAGGGCCAGTACCGCATGGACACACTTTGGAGCTGGCCGAGATCTACCGGGCCCTGGGCCGCTTTGATGGGGCCCGCGCCGTGCTGCAGGCGATGGCCCCAAAGGATTTCGGCACACCTGGTCGGTTGATTGCGCAGATGGTCGAGGAAAAAGAGCGCGCGCCGATGCGGTATGCGATGTGAGCTTTGAGTGGCAAGCGACGGATGCTTGAAGTTTGTTCGGGGACAGGCTGCTCAGGTCAGGATTGCTCGCAATGGTGCTTGCTAGAACTGATCCAGTAGACGCTGCTGCTCTTGTAGCCCTGCATTGAATCGTCGGCGGATGTCTTGCATTGCACGCCAGACCCCACCCTTGAACGCATTGCGCGACACCACGGCTTTACCGGCTGCGCTTGTCGGTCCGGTGGATTGGAGCCAGGGCTTTTGCTTCCTGATGCGCGCTGCCTGCTGCGCTCGGCGTTCCGGTGTCCAGCCATTGCTGTTGGTCATGGTTCAGCTCCTTCAGTTTGTTTTTTTGAAAATTTGTTTCCCGTGTGCCCGTGGGGGAGGTCGGCAGTCCGTTATTGATCTGCTGCGGGCCAGTGGTCACGTTGGCCTGCTTGGCATAGACGACTGGCGGGTTCTTGATGTTGGCCAGGGTTTCAAGGGTGGCGCGGCACTGGCTTTGGGCTTTGAGCGCCAGGCGCAGTGCCGTTTCCTGTTGGCGCAGCAAACTCGCTTGCAGGCCGGTCTCCGTCAGCTTCACGAACAGCGACTGCAGGGCTGTGGCCTGATTCATCAGCATGGCTTCTGCTGCCCGAAGATCGCCTTTTTGTACCGCTTTCGTCTGCGCGCGCAGGGCGTCGATCAAAGCTGGCGTGTCCAGCTGATCCATCAGCTCCTGGCGCTCGCGGTTGGTGATGACCCGAAAACTGGCCATCTCCGGCGAGATCATCAAGTTGGCAAAATTCAGGGCACTTTCTTCCGGTGTGTTCCCGTCAAAACTGAGAACCTCTTTGCGTGCCAAGCGTTGGGGAGAGGGATTGCTCACAAGTGAGTCAGATTTCTTTTTGCGGTCGCTCATCAGTTTGCTCCTTGTTCATGGGGAATCCGGCGCAGCGTTGTAGCTGCCGTGTCAGTTCACCTGGTAGATATGCATCTGCTGCTCTCAGGGTCACGCCTGCCACCAGCCCATTGCCACAGCGCCAGCGTCCAATTCCACCTTGAAGGTGACGGCATTCCAGGCACAGACGACGGTCGTCCGTCTCGCGATCACGCTGCACCAGCGTGTCAGCGAGGGCCTCTGCATCGGCAAAGCGCAGCCCCATGCGGGTGAAGCGCTCCAGCCGCCGGGTGAAAGTGTCGATCTCAAGCGCGTTCATGGCTGTGCTGCCGGGCCAGCAACCATGATCGGGGTCTGTCGTCTGCACGCTGGCGCTGTCGGCCTCATTCAGGGCTTGGGATGTGGTCTGGGAGGTCGCCGCCGCCGTCGCCGAGGACGCAGGCTCCCGTGTGACGTGCATGGAAGAAAATTCAGGTTTTTTAAGGTCGGGCTCAGGGTCGTTGGCTGCGCCTGCAACTACCGTTGTTTTTCGCGAAAGCCCAGGAATGGACGCTACGAACGCTACGTTGGGGGTATTCGTAGCGTTTGTAGCGTGTGCTTCTGGGGCGTTTTCTGTTTTCAGTCGTGCGAGCCACTTCATTGCAGGCTCCCTGCACGCAGCTCGGGGTGCACCAGATAGCGTTTGCTGTCGCGTCTTCCGGGCACAACGACCACTTCTTTGTATAGCCAGCCGTAATCGACCAGCAGGTCCGCCGCCTTGTGAACAGCATCTGTCGCACCCAGTCCGGCCCAATGCTTCACGGCGACCTCCCTTGGCGTGAAGCTCTCGCACAGCAGGCCGTTGGCATCGGTCAATTTGCCCGTTTTGATCTTGGTCAGCAGGGTTGCCGCTCCAGTTGTTTCGGGCATGACCGCTGCTGCGTACAAGCGCTCGGCATGGCTGCGCAGATACTCCCCCCATGCCAATGCCCGCGTCAGTTCGCGCTTGTGGATCACGTTGGCACTGTCTGGGGTATCAACGAGGGCGAAGATCAGCGCCAGCGCGGGAATCAGCTTGCGGTACTTGGAAAGGTGCGACACCAGCGCCGGGTGCAGCTCATTGCCGCGAATCTCGTTCTCGAATGGCACCATCCATTCTTCAAAGATGGCCTGTGCCTCGGTGCTGAAACGCCACTCCATCGCCGTGTCGTCGTTGGCGGGTTGCAGTTGATTCAAGCGCTCGAATACGTCCCAAGCCGCTTGCCGCGCCTGCGTGTCGGGCTCACGGTCAACATAGGCAAACTCGCGATGGATGTCTGGCCATACGGTCAGTCCAAAGCGTTGCAACAGGCCATCGTCGCCTGCGCCACCTGCCACGGCCTCGCGAACGTAGCTTTGTACCTTGCCCGGCTGAATACCGCCCAACATGGCGAGGCAGACACGCGGCACATACGATTCACCGCGCCCAATGCGATCCACTGCATGGCCTTGGTTGCCGTCGTAGCCCGTGAGGTAAAAGCCGCGCGCGCCTTCCTGCCCTTGCTTATCCATGCTGCACAGCAGGCCGTGCATTTCATCGCGGTACACCAGGGTGCCCCATTCGTTGGTCACCAGCAGGTCTGCCAACTTTTCCACGGTGGCGTCGTTGACGACATAGCGGCGCATGGTCGGCTTGGTCGGGGTGTCGGAGGGCTGCAGCAGTGCACGCGCTGCCGCCGGGTCTTTGGCTGCAAGGCCCTTGGCCTGGCGCTCGTTGGCCACGTCAGCCAGGGCCGACACCTAGCAATCGAGCTCCCATGCATCGTGCGCTACCTGCCACAGCTCGCGCTCGGCCTTCTCCAGTTGGTGCAAAGGCTTCAAGACTTCGGCGAGGGCCGGCGACTTCATCACGCCGGGTCTGCCGACGACGGCTCCCCACAGGTTGGGCACCACGGCCCAGTCGTCGTGCGCCTTGGGTTTGACCACGGCGCGCGCGCCGATGAGGCTGGACAGTGCCACGATGGCTCCCACCGCAGTGAAGTCCGGCGGGCACTGCATTCGCTCGGCGATGTCAGTTACCCAGCCGCGCAGTGCAAAGGGCAAAAGCGCCAGATCAAACGCTGCCACCGGTGGCAAACCATCTGGCAGTGGGGTCGGATCAGGCCATGCGCCAGAGTTTCCCGAGTCGTTCGCATCGGCATCTTCAGCGACTGCTGGCGCGGTTGCTTTTTCAAAGCACTGGCGCACGACTGTCACGCCGGCAAACTGATACAGGTCGTTGAAGTCGGTTGCCTTGTCAGGGCGGTCGGTGCCAAAAACGGGCACAGCCAGAAACCCGTTCACCGCCAGCGCTGCCGCCGAGGCTTTGACCAGGCCGGGGTTGCCCTCGGTCAGGTGGTCGTCGTCGGCTGCAACGATGATCTTCAGCTCCGGGTACTTGCTGCGCAGCGCCAGCGCCACCTCCTGCACGTTGCCTGCGTTGAAGGCCACGGCCACGGCATGTCCGGTGCATTCGTGGATGGAGGCGCCGGTAGCGAAACCTTCGGCAACGACAACAGCGCCAGCGGGTTTTCCAATGGCGTGATAGCAGCCCTTGATGCGTCCGCCGGAATGGAAGCGCTTGGTGCCATCAGTGGCAATGGTTTGCAAGCTGTGCAGCGTGCCTGCCGTGTCGCGCATGGGAACCAGCAGACGCTCGCCAAACTCGCGGACCCCATGAGGCTGCACACCCTTGCGTGCCAGGTACACATGATCGGCCGTGGCTGGTGCAGCCTGGGCCCACAGTGCCGCCGCTGCATGGCTTGCATCGTGCTGGCGCTGCACTTGGTCGGCATTGCGCTGCGCCTGCAACGCCTTGATGCGCTGGCGGTGGACTTCTTGCTCGGCTTGGGTCATGTCGGTGTCTGACTTGCCGCACCATATTTGTGTCAGCCCTTCACGCCAGCAGCCGAAGGAGCCCGCAGGAACGCCATCACCGTGCAATGCATACCAGCCATCCTTGTTGCTAGGTTTTCCGTTGCTGCTGAACCGGTGGAGTGCGCCATCGTCTTCGATTGGGTCCGGCGGGCTGATGCCTGCCGCAGCAATGGCGGCCCGGAAATGGTCGATATGGGGGCTCATTGCGCACCCCCCATCTGCACCAGGTACTGAATTGCAGCGGTCAGGTCGGGCAGGGCGCGATTCACGCCCCACTTGGCCGCTATGTACATGCCTGCACCGTTTGCTGGGTTGTTGCGGGTGAGGGTGTGGGCTGCCAGGGCAAAGCGGGTCGTCAGGGCTGCAATTGCCTTGCAGGTGCTGGAGGCGTCCGGTACGATGCCCCCGTCTGTGTCGCCTGCCGTGGAGTTCGAGCTCCCGGCGGGCTTTTTTTCGTCTGTGCGGTGCATGGGCTATGCCCTTTACGCTGCAGCCTGGGCGGCGATCCAAGCGCGCACCTCGCCGACCTTAAAAGCAGTGACGCGCTCGGACAACTTGATGGGTTTGGGGAACGTGCCCGCCTTCACCTTGCGCCACAGCGTAGGGGCGCTGAATGGCAATGGTGCCGTGGTGTAGGGGCGCTTGGGGCTGCGAACCAGGTCAGCCTCGCGCAGCAGAGCGCTATCGGGCAGCTGGTCGAAGACGGACGTGGTGATGACAGGGAGAGCGGCTTTGGTTGGTGCTTGGTTGGGCGCGAGTTTGGACGACATGTCTTGCCTTTTTGTGATGGAAGACTTGACTTTCCGGCATTGCTCGTCGCCTTTGAAGACCGCCTTGCGGCAGCACTTACAACCTGCTGGCAGGAGTTACGGTGTGCCGGTAGAGGGGAGTTTTTTCCATTGACCCACCCAGTTGCGTGCCGTCCGGAATTCCACTGGCGCGACCTTGACTGCAATGGCTTTTGCAGCTGAATCCATACTTTTAAATCTGGCCATATTTGCATCCAGCCATGCAAATACTTCCGCCTTCATTGCTCGGTTCTCCTGGTGTCTTGAGTCCAAACCGAGAGCGGACTGGCTATGTACTGTCTTGACCGAAGTTCGGCCTTGGAGGCAACCTAAAAAATAGTTGGATTCGACCACATGCGACCAGATTTCATCCTCAGGGCGCTCTTCTACATCAGCGATGATGGTTTTTGCAAAAAACGCACATGAGGCAACGTAGAGCACCAGCCGTATCGCCGTTTCTTGGCCGGCCTTGCCAATCTGTTTTCCACTGGTGTAATGCTTTAGCTCTTCCGCATCACTTATCCACTTGCGAATTTCATTCGCGCTCTTCTCTCTACGTAGTTGTGGATCCAAAAACGAGATTTTGAAATCCGACTCATCTCGCTCAGGAAGCAGCAAACGATGCATTGCTATCAGCCTTGTAAACAGCGAATTTTTTGCGAGGGATAGCGGTGTGAAGTCATCATTGACCTCAATGTTTTCTGTAATTTTTTTTGTCATGTTTTTCAATCACACCGCCCCAAAATAGAAAGCCAGCGCCATTCGGTGAGGGTTTCCCGGTTTTCGCCATGGAAGATGAGTCGATAGCTCGGGATGGCTCAAAAACTGTCTACTGTGCCTACGCAATTTTGAGATGGATCACATCTGCACCCACGCGCAGCTTGTCCAGGTAGTCCGCCCAGCGCTGCATCATTTCCCGCCGTGCAGGTAGGTGTGCTGTGCGGTTGTAGGCCCGCCCGTTCACGTCTTTGACCGCGTGCGCCAGTTGGTGCTCGATCAAGTCAACCCGCTCGCCCAGTACCTCATCCATGATGGTGCGCGCCGTGGCCCGAAAGCCGTGGGCGCTGTGCACCTCTTTGGCGTAGCCCATACTGCGCAGGGCCGCATTGATGGTGTTCTCGCTCATGGGGCGTTCGCCGGTGCGCAGGCTGGGGAAAACAAACTTGCCATGTCCGGTGGCTGGGTGTATGTCTTGCAGCAGCGCCAGCGCCTGGGTAGACAGCGGCACGATGTGATCTGTCTTCATCTTCATCTTGGCGCCAGGGATGCGCCACTCGGCTGTTTCCAGGTCTATCTCGGCCCATTCCATGGTGCGCAGCTCGCCGGGCCTCACAAACACCAGGGGCGTCAGTCGCAGCGCTGTGACGACGTTGGGGTGGCCGCTGTAGGCGAATATGGAGCGCAACAAGTCGCCCAACAGCTTTGGTTCGGTGATGGCTGCAAAGTGGCTTGGAGCGGCTTTGGCCAGAGAACCCTTGAGGTCTTGGGTGATGTCACGCTCTGCTGCGCCAATGGCCACGGCATAGCGGAACACCTGCCCAGTCACCTGCTTGACCCGGTGAACGCTGTCCAGAGCGCCGCGTGCTTCCATCTTCCGCAACGCGGTCAGTACGTCACGCGGCCCGATGGCCGACATGGGCATGGCGCCAATGAAGGGGATCACGTCCTTTTCCAGCCAGGAGGTGATTTTGTTCTGTGTGGTGGGTGCACGCTCGGCGGCCGTCTTGGTCAGCCAGTCGCGCGCGACAAGTGCAAACGTGTGTGCCGCAGCGTCCGCTTTGGCTTGTTTTTCCTCACGCTTGGCGATGCTGGGGTCTATCCCGTCTGCCAGCTGCTCGCGCGCCTTCTCACGTCGTTGGCGGGCTTTGGCCAGGGAGACCTCGGGGTATACGCCCAGCGCCAGCGTTTTGCGCTTGTCGGCAAAGCGGTAGTCCATGCGCCAGTACTTGCCACTTGGGTTGATCAGCAAATACATGCCGCCACCGTCTGTGTGCTTGTCGCCTGACGACTTGCCGGTGTGCTTCGTGTTCTTGGTGAAAGTATCTGTGAGTGCCATGCATCCCCCGCTGACGGTATGTCGAGTGGCGGTATCTGGGGCATACCGTCAGAAGTACCGTCTTTTTGACGGTATGTCATGGTAGCCAGTGAGATGCGATGAGGCAAAGAAAAACCCGCTACACCTATGAGATGTAGCGGGTTTGATCCGTCTAGAGTCTGCTTGAGACTATAAGATGGTGCCCGGGGCCGGAATCGAACCGGCACACCTTTCGGTGGGGGATTTTGAGTCCCCTGCGTCTACCAATTTCACCACCCGGGCTGTAATTTGCGCAGTGCCGAATTATGGCACATTTGAGCTCTATGAAAACGTATTTGACCATCGAAGACGCAATTGGCCAGACGCCCCTGGTTGCGCTGCAACGTATTGGGGCCCAAGAGAACCAGGTACGCGGCAACGTGGTGCTGGGCAAGCTGGAAGGCAACAACCCGGCCGGCTCGGTCAAGGACCGGCCTGCGGTGTCCATGATCCGGCGTGCCGAAGAGCGCGGCGAGATCAAGCCCGGCGACACGCTGATCGAGGCGACTTCCGGCAATACCGGCATTGCGCTGGCCATGGCGGCGGCCATCAAGGGCTACCGCATGGTGCTGGTGATGCCCGAGGATTTGTCCATCGAGCGTGCGCAGACCATGAAGGCCTATGGCGCCGAGCTGGTGCTCACGCCCAAGAGCGGCGGCATGGAATACGCGCGCGACCTGGCCGACCAGATGGTTGCCCAGGGCAAGGGCCGGGTGCTCGATCAGTTTGCGAATCCCGACAACCCGCGCTCCCACTATGAGACCACGGGCCCCGAGCTGTGGGAGCAGACCGGCGGCGAGATCACCCACTTTGTCAGCGCCATGGGCACGACGGGCACGATCACCGGCGTGGCCAAGTACCTCAAGGAAAAGAACCCCGCGATCCGCATCATCGGCGCCCAGCCCAATGAAGGCTCGCGCATTCCCGGCATCCGCAAGTGGCCCGAGGAATACCTGCCCAAGATCTACGACGCGTCGCTGGTCGATGAGCTGGTCTACGTGAGCCAGGACGATGCCGAGGAAATGTGCCGCCGCATGGCGCGCGAGGAAGGCATTTTTGCAGGCATCTCGGCCGCCGGGGCCTGCTGGGTCGCGCAGGAGATTGCGCAGCGCGAAAAAAATGCGACCATCGTGTTTGTGGTCTGCGATCGCGGCGACCGCTACCTGTCCACCGGCGTGTTCCCGGCTTGAACCAGCCCCGCTGCGGTTTTCGCAGCGCGTGCGCGCCTTTTTTCGTCTTTTGGGAATGGTTTGCATGCACTACGAAACCCGTTTTTGCAGCCACTGCGCGACGCCGTTGCAGTGGTTGATGGTGGCTGAAGACGGCGGCGAGGTGTCGCGTCTGCGCTGCCCGGCCTGCGGCTTCACGCACTGGAACAACCCCACGCCGGTGCTCGCGGCCATCGTCGAGTACGAAGGCCGGGTGCTGCTGGCGCGCAACGCCGCCTGGCCCGAGAAAGTGTTCGGTCTGATCACCGGCTTTATGGAGGCCGGCGAGTCGCCCGAGCAGGGCATTGCGCGCGAAGTGCTCGAAGAGACCGGGTTGGTGGTGCAGTCGCACCAGTTGATCGGCGCCTATGAGTTCCTGCGCATGAACCAGGTCATCATTGCCTACCATGTGCACGCCACGGGGCAGGTGCAGCTGTCGCCCGAATTGCTCGAGTACCGCCTGATCGCGCCCGAGAAGGTGCAATGCTGGCCCGCAGGCACGGGGATGGCGCTGGCGACCTGGCTGCGCAGCCAGGGCCATGAGCCGGAAGTGATCGATTTCTGGCGCCGCGGCGAGAGCCAGCAGGCAGCCTAAAATGTATTGATTGCTTCAGGAAGACCCATGGATATTCACAAAGAAATCGACACCCGGGGGCTCAATTGCCCGTTGCCCATCCTCAAGGCCAAGAAAGCCCTGGCGGAGATGGCCAGCGGCCAGTTGCTCAAGGTGGTGTCCACCGACACCGGCTCGCTGCGTGACTTTCAGGCCTTTGCCAAGCAGACCGGCAACGAGCTGGTCGAGCAGCAGACGCTGGGCAGCGATTTCATCCACGTGCTGCGCCGGCGCTGAGCGCGGGCGGCGGGCTGCTGCCAATCAGTTTGCATCACCCGCAGCCTATGAAACTGGCGTGTCCCAGGCCAGGGACACCGAGCAAGGGCCGCCCCGCAGCGATGGTGTCGTCCCTGGCCGGGCGCCCCCCTCCACCGAAGGATGAGAGGGGGAAGCGGCGCAGCCGCTCAGGGGGTCAGAGCGTCAGCGACTTCAAATACGCGCGGAACTCGTCGCCCACCTGTGGGTGCTGCAGGGCCAGTTCGACCGTGGCCTGCAGAAAGCCTTCCTTGCTGCCGCAATCGTAGCGCTTGCCCTGGTACTGGAAGGCGTAGACGGCTTCGTGTTCCATCAGGCGCTCGATGGCGTCGGTGAGCTGGATTTCTCCGCCCACGCCCTTGGGCTGGTTGCGGATCTCGCGGAAGATGCCTGGCGTGAGCACATAGCGCCCGGCCACGCCCATGCGCGAAGGCGCGTCTGCCGGGGCCGGCTTTTCCACGATGCGGTCGATGCGCATCAAGGCGCCGCCCGCGGGTTCGCCCGCGACGATGCCGTAGCGCTTGACCTGGTCCAGCGGCACTTCCTGCACGGCCAGCAATGAGCGGCCCTGTTTCTTGAAGGCTTCGGTCATCTGGGCCAGCACGGGCTTGCCGCCTTCGGGGCCGACCATGAGGTCGTCCGCGAGAATCACCGCAAACGGCTCGTCGCCGACCAGCGCTTCGGCGCACAGCACGGCATGGCCCAGGCCCAGCGAGCGGTTCTGGCGCACAAAGGCGCAGTGCATGTCGTCCGGCAGGATGGAGCGCACCAGTTCCAGCATTTCCTGCTTGCCAGCCGATTCGAGCTCATTCTCGAGCTCGTAGGCAGTGTCGAAATGGTCTTCGATGGCGCGCTTGCTGCGGCCGGTGACGAAAATCATGTGGCGTATGCCGGCGGCATAGGCTTCTTCCACGGCGTACTGGATCAGCGGCTTGTCGACCACGGGCAGCATTTCCTTGGGCGATGCCTTGGTGGCCGGCAAGAAGCGCGTGCCCAGGCCGGCGACAGGAAACACGGCCTTGCGCACAGCGGTGGTGATGGGGGGCATGTTCTTCCTCTGTAGAGCGGTGAAGCGCCACCGGCGGCAGCGCCAGGCGCTGCCACCGGAGGTCAGGGCATCAGCCCAGACGGGCGAGTTGGTCGCGCAGGCGGGCCAGCGTGGCGCCGAATTCGGCGACGCGCTTTTTCTCCTGTTCGATCACGGCGGGAGGCGCCTTGGCGACGAAAGCTTCGTTGCCCAGCTTCACGTTGGCGCGGGCAATCTCGCCTTCCACGCGTGCGGCTTCCTTGGCCAGGCGGATCTTTTCGGCGGCCACGTCGATTTCGATGAACAGGCACAGGCGGATGTCACCGACCACGGCCACGGGCGCGGCCTGGGCGGCGGCAGCCCATTCGGCGTCGTCGTCAAACACCTTGACTTCGCTGAGCTTGGCCAGGGCCTGCAGCACGGGCGCCACGGTGCGCAGGAAGGCGCTTTCCTCGGCATTGCCGGCCACGGCGAACAGCGGCACGCGCTGGGCGGGCGACACGCTCATCTCGCCGCGCAGCGTGCGGCAGGCATCGACCATGGACTTGATGCGCGCCACATGGGCGATCGCGGCCTCGTCGATCTTCTCGGGCTGGGCTTCGGGGTAGCGCGCAATGCTCACCGACTCGCCGGGCAGGCCGGCGACGGGGGCCACCTTCTGCCACAGTTCTTCGGTGACGAACGGGATGATGGGGTGGGCCAGGCGCAGGATGGCTTCAAGCGTGCGGATCAGCGTGCGGCGCGTGGCGCGCTGCTGGGCCGCATTGCCCTGCTGGATCTGCGTCTTGGCGATTTCCAGGTACCAGTCGCAGAACTCGTTCCAGACGAATTCGTAGAGGACATGGGCCACGTTGTCGAGGCGGAATTCGGCAAAGCCCTTGGCGATGTCGGCTTCGACCTTCTGCAGCGCCGACGTGATCCAGCGGTCGCACTGGCTGAACTCCATGTAGCCTTCCATGGCGCCGCCGCTCTGGCATTGCTCCTTGGTGTGGGCTTGCAGGCCGCAGTCCTGGCCTTCGCAGTTCATCAGCACGAAGCGGCTGGCGTTCCAGAGCTTGTTGCAGAAGTTGCGGTAGCCTTCGCAGCGCTTGCTATCGAAGTTGATAGCACGGCCCAGCGAGGCCAGCGCGGCAAAGGTGAAGCGCAGCGCATCGGCGCCGTAGGCCGGAATGCCTTCGGGGAATTCCTTTTGCGTGTTCTTGCGCACCTGGGGGGCGGTCTCGGGGCGGCGCAGGCCGACCGTGCGCTTGTCCAGCAGGGCGTCAAGCGCGATGCCGTCGATCAGGTCGACCGGATCGAGCACGTTGCCTTCGGACTTGGACATCTTCTTGCCCTGGGAGTCGCGCACCAGGCCGTGCATATAGACATGCTTGAACGGCACGCGGCCGGTGAAGTGCTTGGTCATCATGATCATCCGGGCAACCCAGAAGAAAATGATGTCGTAGCCGGTCACCAGCACCGAGGAGGGCAGGTAGAGGTTGAAGTCGTCGTCGGCGGCGTCGGTCTGGTTGGGCCAGCCCATGGTGCTGAACGGCACCAGGGCCGCGGAGTACCAGGTGTCGAGCACGTCTTCGTCGCGGCGCAGCGTCTTGCCCGGGGCCTTGGCCTGGGCTTCGGCTTCGTCGCGGGCGACGATGATGTTGCCGTCCTCGTCATACCAGGCCGGGATCTGGTGGCCCCACCACAGCTGGCGCGAGATGCACCAGTCCTGGATGTTGTTCATCCACTGGTTGTAGGTGTTGACCCAGTTTTCGGGCACGAACTTGACTTCGCCCGAAGCCACGGCTTTGATCGCCTTGTCGGTGATGGACTGGCCCGTGGGGTCGCCTTCGCCGACCTTGCTCATGGCGATGAACCACTGGTCGGTGAGCATGGGCTCGACCACCTGGCCGGTACGCGTGCAGATCGGCACCATCAGCTTGTGCTTCTTGGTGTCGACCAGCAGGCCGGCGGCATCGAGGTCGGCAACAATGGCCTTGCGGGCCACGAAGCGGTCCATGCCGCGGTATTTTTCCGGCGCTTCGTCGTTGACGGTGGCTTGCAGCGTCAGCACCACGATCATCGGCAGCTTGTGGCGCTGGCCGACCTGGTAATCGTTGGTGTCGTGCGCGGGCGTGACCTTGACCACGCCGGTGCCGAATTCCTTGTCGACATAGCTGTCGGCAATGATAGGGATCTCGCGGCCGACCAGGGGCAGCGTCACGGTCTTGCCGATCAGGTGGGCGTAACGCTCGTCTTCGGGGTGGACCATCACGGCCACGTCGCCGAGCATGGTTTCAGGGCGGGTGGTGGCCACCACCAGCTGGCCCGAGCCGTCGCTCAGCGGATAGGCGATGTGCCACATCCAGCCGTCTTTTTCTTCGCTTTCCACTTCCAGGTCGGACACGGCCGACTGCAGCTTGGGATCCCAGTTCACCAGGCGCTTGCCACGGTAGATCAGGCCTTGCTCATAGAGGCGCACGAAAGTCTCGTTGACCACGCTGGACAGCTTGGGGTCCATGGTGAAGTACTCGCGCTCCCAGTCCACGCTGTCGCCCATGCGGCGCATCTGCGTGGTGATGGTGTTGCCCGACTGCTCTTTCCACTCCCAGACCTTGCTGACGAAGTTCTTGCGCGCCTCGAAGGGCGTGGCGCCCATGTCGTGGCGGCTGATGCCTTGCTCCTGCAACTGGCGCTCGACCACGATTTGCGTGGCGATGCCCGCATGGTCGGTGCCCGGCACCCAGGTGGTGTTGAAGCCCTTCATGCGGTGGTAGCGCGTGAGGGCATCCATGATGGTCTGGTTGAACGCATGGCCCATGTGCAGCGTGCCGGTCACATTGGGTGGCGGCAGCTGGATGGAGAACGAAGGCTGGCTGGCATCGGGCTTGCCCGTGCCGCGCACGCCGCCCGCGCCATAACCGCGCTTTTCCCACTCGGGCCCCCAATGGGCTTCAAGGGCCGCAGGTTCAAAGGATTTGGAGAGGCTGTCGAGGCCCGGCTGTGCAATGGATTCGCTCATGGAGGGGGTGCCAACGCAAACGGCACCCTTAAGAGGATGCCGTCCACAGGGTTAATAGATGACGGATTGGCACTGATTTTACCGACCCCGTCGGACTGCGGGTGCGGCATGTCGAATACCCGGCACAAACCGGTCCGCGCGGGGGGTCAGGCTGCGCTGCTGCCCGGTGTGAATTCGGGTCTGTCGTTGCTCTGCGGCTTGAGTGGTTCGGCGGTCTTGCCGGCCGCGCGCTCCTGGCGCCATTGCTGCTTGCGCGCGGTCCATTCGGCCAGGCGCGCGTGGGCCGTGGTGCTCTCCTTGGCCATTTGCACCGCGTCGGCGAGCTGGGCCGACAGCTCCAGGCGGATGCCGTTGGGGTCGAAGAAGTAGATGCTCTTGAAGATGTGGTGGTCGGTTACGCCCAGCACTTCGACGCCGTGGGCCTGCAGGCGGATCTTGGCGTTCTCCAGTTCTTCGACGGTGTTGACGCGAAAGGCAATGTGGTTGACCCAGGCCGGCGTATTGGGCGAAGGCTCGGCCGCGACGTCGTCGCCCAGATCGAAGAAGGCGATGAAGGAGCCATCCTGCAGGCGAAAGAAGAAGTGGGTGTAAGGGCAGTACTCGCCCGTGCTGGGCACGTAGTCGCTCTGGATGATGTGGTACAGCGGCAGGCCCAGGATGTCTTCATAGAAGTGGCGCGTTTCTTCGGCGTCACGTGCCTTGTAGGCGAAATGGTGCAGCTGCTGGATGGGGGCGGCAGGCGGCAGCGCGGACAGGGAAGGATGGACGGCCATGGTGTCTCCTTGAAAAAGTTTTATCCATTTTAAATGAATTCACCTAAACGTAATTTTTAAATATCCAGATCGGTGTCGGGTGCTCGCGTTGCGCAATAAAAAAGGCCGGTACCTCTTGCGAAGTACCGGCCTCGGTCGGGGTCAGGCCCCCGGGGTGAATTACTGCTTCACGGCTTCGATCTGCAGCACCAGGCGCACCTGCTTGGAGAAGCCCCAGTCCACGCCGTAGTTCACGCCGAAGGCCGTGCGGTCGATGGTGGTCTCGAAGTCGCCGCCGCAGACTTCACGCTTTTGCAGCATGGGGCTGGGGTAGCAGTTGAACTTGTTGGCCTTGAGGGTCACAGCCTGGGCCTTGTCCAGCAGGGTCAGCTGACCGGTGACTTCCTTGAGCTTGTCGCCGTCGAACACGAACTTGTCCGACACGAACTTGGCCGTGGGGAATTGGGCCACGTTGAAGAGGTCGGCGCTTTGCAGGTGCTTGTCAAAGCCGGCCGTGCCCGAGTTCACCGAAGTCATGTCCAGCACCACTTCGACCTTGCCGGTCTTGCCTGCGCGGTCGAATTCCACGGTGCCTTGCTTCTTGTCGAAGCGCACGCGGTTGGTGGTCGCGCCCATGTGGTCGATTTCGAACGTCGCGAAAGTGTGCGTGGGATCGATGGCGTAGGTCGCGGGGGCGGCCTGGGCAGCGGTGGCCAGCAGGCTGGCGGCGGCGATAGCGAAAAGCGTGGTGCGCATGCGAAAGAACTCCGGTAAAGAAAAAGGCAGAGAAAGAGAAAAAATCAGAGCTTGCCGACGCCGCTCAGTGCGAGCTTGAACTGGACTTGCACGTCGTCGGCGACCATGGAGGTGTCGCTCCAGTCGCCTTCGCCGATCTTGAAGGCCAGGCGCTTGATCGGCAGGGTGCCGGCAGCGATGGTGGTGGCGCCGTTTTGCGTCAGCGTCACGGGCAGGCTCACGTCTTGCGACTGGCCCTTGATGCTCAGCTTGCCCTGAACCTGATATTTTCCGCCGCCCAATGGCTTGACGGCGGTGGAGGCAAAAGTGGCCTGGGGGAAGCTGGCCACGTTGAACCAGGGGGCCTTGGGCATTTCAGCGTCGGTTTCCTTGGCGCCCATGGTGGCGCTGCCGGTGGCGACGGTGAACTGGATCTTGCTGGCTTCGGGCTTGGCCGTGTCGAACTGCACCTGGGCGGAAAACTGCTTGAACTGGCCTTGCAGCGGTACGCCCATCTGCTTGATGGTGAAGCCCACCGAGCTTTGGGCCGGCACCAGTTGTTGCTGGGCCCAGGCGGCGGGAGCCAGGACGGCACCGGCCAGTGCAATGGAGGAAACCAGGAAACGCAAAGTCATGAAGAAACTCCCGACATTCAAAAAAACAAGAAAAGGCAAAGCTGTTGGGGCGCTCAACCGCGCTGGCCGGGCAGCATGCGCTGCATCAGGCCGTCACGGTCGATGAAATGGTGCTTCAGGGCCGCGGCAATGTGCAAAACAATCAGCGCGGCCAAGGCGTAGGCGCTCCACTGGTGCAGGGGCTTGAGCAGTTCCGCCAGGGATTCGCTGGCCGGCACCCAGTCGGGCAGCGGCACCAGGCCCAGGAAAACGATGGGAAAGCCCGCGGCCGAGCTGTAGGCCCAGCCCAGCAGCGGCACGGCAAAGAACAGCGCATACAGCGCCACATGCGTGGCGTGGTGGGCCGTCTGCTGCCAGGCGGGCATGGCGGCTTGCATGCTTGCGGGCAGCGCCGGCGGGCGGTGGCTCAGGCGCCAGCCCAGGCGCAGCAGGCTCAGCAGCAAAATCGAGACGCCCAGCCACTTGTGCCAGTTGTAGAGCTTGAGACGCAGCGGCGAGAACGACAGGCTGACCATGTACAGGCCCATGCCGATGGCGGCGATCAGGGCCAGGGCCAGGATCCAGTGCAGCAGCTTGGCGGTACCGGTGTAGCGGGTGGGAGCGGCGGATTGCGCAGCGAAAGAAGAGGTGGATGGCATAACTGGGAGAAGGGCGGGGCCGGATGGCAGGCTGATTCCCAGTGTATGAAGCGCGGACCTGAAAAGAGTTCAGTGAGATTGATGTCTGAATTCAAAAAAAATGAACTTAGCATCGTGCCGTCTCCCCCTCTGCCGCTGAGAGGGGGGCGGAGGCCGGCCATCCGGCGTCAGCGGCTCAGGGGGTGAGGGCCACCGCCGCTTGCTTCCAGGCCGCGGCCGCGGCTTCGCTGTCGTTGCGGTGTTCTGCCATGCGGGCCAGTTGCTGCCAGGCCTGGGCGCGCAGGGGGCCGGGGCTCAGCTGCGGCGCGCACTGGTTCAGCAATTGCTGGGCCTTGCCCCAGAGCTGGCGCTGCACGCAGGCCATGCCGGCCAGGTATTGCAGCCGGGGCTCGCGCGGGTTGTCGCGGCAGGCGGCTTCGATGCGGGCCAGCCACTGGCTGTCCAGGCCGTCGAGGCACTCCTGCAGCGCCAGGACCAGGGTTTGCATCTGGCTGTCGCTCAAGGCATCCATGCGGGCCGTGGCGTGCTCCCACACGGGCAGCAGCCAGGCGCGTGCCTGCGCGACTTCGCCGCCCAGGCTGATCAGGCGGCGCGCTGCGGGGATGGCGATTTCGGGCATGGCGCGTTCCGCCGGGTCGAGCTCCAGCCACAGCTGCTGCAGCCGGGCCGTGTCGCGTGTGTCGTGGATCAGTTCCAGAACCAGCCCGCGCACGATGCTGGCCGAGGCGGCTGGCGAAAACGCGCGGTGCTTTGCCAGCATGCGCGCGGTTTCCAGCGCATGTTCGGTATGGCGCGCCAGGCGCGCGGCCTTGAGCTTGATGCGCAGGGCCAGCGTGCGCCGGGCCGCGCCCTGGGGCAGGGTGGCCAGGCGTTCCAGGGCCAAAGAGGCGTCGCGGTCGTCCAGCGCCCAGCGCGCGGAACGCATTTGCGCGCCTTCACGGGTTTCCTGCTCGACGGCCGTGCCGTTGAGCGGCGCGCATTCGAGCACCTGGGCCAGATGGACTTCGCGCTGGGCCTGGTCTTGCAGCGCATGCGAGCCTTCGGCGGCCACCAGGTGGGCGGTGGCGCGCAGCTGCCGGCCGTGGGGCACGGTGGCCGACATGGCGGTCAGGGATTCTTCCAGCGCCAGTGCGGCCAGCGCCGATTTGCGGGCGCGCAGAAAGCGCCCGGCCTGCAGGTGGGACAGCGCGTCGAGCAGGGCATGGTGCATGGCGCGCTCTTTTTGCTGCTCGCGCCAGCGGCGTGCCTGGCGCGGCAGCTGCAGCAGCACGGCCAGGCCGCGCAGGGCCGCGTACCACAGCACAAATGACGCCACCAGCAGCAGCAGCACCATGTTGAGCGACAGGTCGATACGGTAAGGGGGCCAGAACAGGGTGACCGATCCCTGGTTGTTGCCTACGAACAATGCCACCGCCACAGCGATGCCAAACAGGCCGATGAACCACAGTGCAGCGCGCATGGATGTTTCCTCGTCGTACGGGACTAGCGTCCGGCGGCCGCGGTGGCCAGCGCCGCCAGGGTCTCATCCAGGGAGGGCGGCTCGTTGTTCTTCAAATGGGATTGGATCTGCAGCAGCTGGGCCTGCGCCTGCTGGGTGCGGCGCGAGGCCGGGTCAAAGTACTTGCCTATCGCGTTGCTCGCGGTGGTGAGGTCGGCGCGCGCCGCGTCGAACTGGCGCGCCAGCACGCCCAGGCGCGCGTTGAGCAGCGTGAGCTTGAGGTTTTCGCGCAGGAAAAAGCCCTGGTCGGGCGACAGCAGCACGGCTTCGGGCTGGTCAATGCGGCTGACCCGCACCAGATCGTAGGCTTCTTCACGCACCACGTCCCAGCCGCGCGCGCCCCAGGCCTGCCACCAGGCCCAATCGGTGGGCGACAGGGCTGCGTCGGGTTCCGGCGACGGCTGCGGTGCGGCGCTGGCGCGGTTGTTTTTCCAGGCGCCGGGCGTGGCGACGGCGTTGAGCAGGCGCAGGTCGTCGACACTGCGCAGCAAGTCGTCGAGCCGGGTCAGCAGGCCGGCGGTATCGGTCACGGCCAGGCGCGACAGGCCTTCCAGATCGCGTTCTATGGCGTGCTGCACGGGCGTGAGCCGGGGCTGGGCCGTGCGTTCTATGCGTTGGGCGGCGCTGCGCAGGGCGGCCACCAGGGGTTCGGGGCTGCCGGTCAGCAGGGCTTGCTGCTGGGCCATGCGGATGGCGGCGTCAATGTCCACCACCAGGGTCTCGTCGCGGGTGCGCGACATGCCCTGGATCAATTCTTCGAGCTGGGTGCGCTGCAGCGCGACTTCGCCCACGCGGGCTTCCATCACCGAGATGCGCGCCGCGCTGTCGCGGGCCACGTCCTGGGCGTCGCGCGCCATGGTGCGCGCTTCGATCGCCTGGGTGCCCGAGTCGGCGCTCTGGCGCGCGAGCTGCTCCTGGATGCTGCTCAGCCGCTGCCACAGCATGCCGCTGCCAACCAGGGCCACGACGGCTACGGCGCCGACCAGGTACAGGACGACGGGGGAAGACGTGCGGGTCGCAGCGACGGCTGCCGCGGTTGTAGGTGCGGCAAAGGCCTGGGCCGAATGGGGCGCAGGGGAAGACTGGTCGTGGACGGCGTCAGAGCTCATGCGCTGATTCTATCGAGGCCACCACGTCATTGAGCGAAGGTCGGCATTCCACTACAAGTCCAAAGCCTGCATTGCGCGCGGCCGCGGCGATGCGCGGGTGAGTGGCGAGGGCGCGTGCCTGGCGCCAATCGGTGCCGGGCAGGGCCTGTTGCAAATTGACAACGGCCTCGGAGCTGCTGAACAGCCACAGCGCGCCGTCGCTGGCCGAGGCCAGTGCCAGTGCCTGGGCCGTGGGCGTGAGCTGGGGCGCGCGGCGTTGGTAGACGGCGATGAAGTCGACCTGGGCGCCGGCCTGGCGCAGCTGATCGGCCAGCCACTCGCGGCCTTGGCCAGCCGTACCCGATGCCGTGGCGCCGGCCTGGCTGCCGCGCACCAGCAGCACGCGGTCGCCGGGCTGGATTTGCGCGCGCACCTGGGGCCAAAGCGCTTCGGAGTCGAATTGCGCAGCATCGGCGGGCGGGCCGTCGATCTGCTCCAGCGGGATGCCCGCGGCCAGCAAGGCCTTGGCCGTTCCCGGGCCGGGCGACCAGGCCCGCGCGGGCGGCGCGATGCGCGCCGAGCCATCCGCCTGGTCGGCGAAAAAGTACTGCACGGCATTGCCGCTGACAAACATCAGCGCGCGGTAGTGGCCGGGCGTGGTGCTGTGGGCGCGCGCCTGCTGCAGCGCGGCGGGCGCGGGTTCGCAACTGCCGATATCGATCAGCGGCAGGGCGGTGGCGGCAAGGCCGTGGGCCTGCAGCTGCTCAACCCATAGCTGGGCGTCGGCCGCGGGGCGGGTGACGAGGACGCGGACCGGGCGCATGGCCTTGGGCACGCGGCTCAAGTGTTGGGAACCGACCGTGCGCCGCTGGCGCGCAGCTGGGCCGCGACGGATTCGCCCAGCGCTTCGGCCTGGGCCAGGGTGGTGACGGTGGCGTTGTCGTCCACCTGCACCAGGGCCAGTTGGCCGTCGAGGTCGCCCCAGGCGGCCTGCAGGTGCAACTGGTCGCCGTGCCAGACGCCGTGGGCGGCCAGAGGCATGGAGCAGCTGCCGCCCATGCTGCGGCTGACCGCACGTTCGGCGGCCACGCCCAGCCAGGTGGGCTGGTGGGCCAGCGGGGCCAGGGCGGCGATCAGGTCGGCGCGGTCGGCGCGCACTTCGATGCCCAAGGCGCCTTGACCGGCGGCGGGCAGCATGTCGTCGGTGGCGAAGGCGGTGCGGATGCGCTCGCCCAGACCCAGGCGCTTGAGGCCGGCCGCGGCGAGCACGATGGCGTCGTACTGGCCGTCGTCGAGCTTGCGCAAACGGGTGTCGAGGTTGCCGCGCAGCGGCGCGATCTTCAGGTCGGGGCGCAAGGCCTGCAGCAGCACCTGGCGGCGCAGGCTGGACGTGCCGACCGTGGCGCCCAGGGGCAGGTCGTCAAGGCTGGCGTAGTTGGGCGAGACAAAGGCATCGCGCGGATCTTCGCGCTCCATCACGCAGGCCAGCACAAAGCCTTCGGGCAGTTCCATGGGAACGTCCTTGAGCGAATGCACGGCGATGTCGGCGCGGCCTTCTTCCAGAGCGACTTCCAGTTCCTTGACGAACAAGCCCTTGCCGCCAACCTTGGACAGCGAGCGGTCGAGAATCTGGTCGCCCTTGGTGGTCATGCCCAGCAACGTCACCGTGTGGCCCAGGCTTTGCAGCCGGGCTTGCACATGCTCGGCCTGCCATATGGCCAGGCGGCTTTCGCGCGTTGCGATCACAAGGGGAGAATTGGGGGGTGTAGCGGTGTTCATGGCAGTGGCCTCAAGGCAACGGGGAATGCTAGCATGCTGCGCTGCAATAGATCCGCCCCAGGAAATATCTCCATGACCCACCCTTCGCGCAAGAGTAACGAGCTTTCAACCACCAAGGCCGGTCGCAAGACTGACAAAGACTGGCCGTTGATTCAGGATATTCGCCTGCTGGGCCGTATCCTGGGTGACGTGATTCGCGAGCAGGATGGCGTCGCCGCCTATGAGCTGGTGGAGCAGGTGCGCCAGCTGTCGGTGGCGTTCCGGCGCGATGCCGACCACGATGCCGACAAGCAGCTCAAGAAGCTGCTCAAGAGCCTCAGCGGCGACCAGACCGTGAGCGTGATCCGCGCCTTCACCTATTTCAGCCATCTGGCCAATCTGGCCGAAGACCGTCACCATATCCGTCGCCGCACCTTGCACGAGCGCGCGGGCAATACCCAGGAAGGCAGCATAGGCGTGGCGCTGGCGCGCCTGCGCTGGGCCGGTATTGCGCCCAGCGTGATCTCCGAGACCCTGGCCAAAAGCTATCTGTCGCCGGTGCTCACCGCCCACCCCACGGAAGTGCAGCGCCACAGCATTCTGTCGGCCGAGCGCGACATCGCCCAGCTGCTGGCGGCGCGCGACGACATCAGCGACCGCGCCCAGCTCTACAACAGCGCCAAGGACGCGCTCACGCCGCGCGCCCTGGCCGACAACGAGGCCCAACTGCGCGCACGCGTGTCCCAACTGTGGCAAACGCGCCTGCTGCGCTATACCAAGCTGACGGTGGCCGATGAGATCGAGAACGCGCTGACCTATTACGAAGCGACTTTCCTGCGCGAGATTCCCAAGCTCTACGCGGAGCTGGAGCAGGAGCTGGGCGATCTGCCCGTGGCCAACTTCCTGCGCATGGGCCAGTGGATTGGCGGCGACCGCGACGGCAACCCGAACGTCACGGCCGACACCTTGCAACTGGCGCTGCGCCGCCAGGCCGATGTGGCCTTGCGCCATTACCTGACCGAAGTGCATTACCTGGGCGGCGAGCTGTCGCTGTCGGCGCACCTGGTGCAGCTGACGCCCGAGATGCAGGCCCTGGCCGAGAGTTCGCCCGACACCAGCGAGCACCGCCGCGACGAGCCTTACCGCCGCGCGCTCACCGGCATCTACGCGCGCCTGGCTGCGAGCCTCAAGACGCTGACCGGCGGGGACGCGGCGCGCCACGCGGTGGCGCCGCAAAACGGCTACACCTGCGCCGAGGAGTTCCTGGCCGACCTGCGGGTGATCGACCAGTCGCTGCGCAGCCACCATGGCGGGCCGCTGGCCGCGCAGCGCCTGCATCCGCTGATCCGCGCGGTGCAGGTGTTCGGTTTTCACCTGGCGACGGTGGATCTGCGCCAGAGCTCCGACCAGCATGAGACCGTGGTCGCCGAGCTGCTGGCCACGGCCCGGCTGGAGCCCGACTACTGCGGCCTGGAAGAACACGCCAAGCAGGCATTGCTGGTGCGCCTGCTCGAAGACGCGCGCCCGCTGCGCGTGATGGGCGTGCAGTATTCGGCGCACACCTGCAGCGAGCTGGCGATCTTCGAAACCGCGCGGCGCATGCGCGCGGCCTATGGCGACCAGGCGATACGCCACTACATCATCAGCCACACGGAAACCGTCAGCGACCTGCTCGAAGCGCTGCTGCTGCAAAAGGAAGTCGGCCTGATGCAGGGCACGCTGGACAATGACGGGCGCTCGGACCTGATCGTCGTGCCGCTGTTCGAGACCATAGAAGACCTGCGCAACGCCGCGCCCATCATGCGTGCCTACTACCAACTGCCCGGCGTGGCGGCCCAGGTGCAGCGCTCGGGCGGCGAGCAGGACATCATGCTGGGTTACAGCGACAGCAACAAGGACGGCGGCATCTTCACCAGCAACTGGGAACTGTACCGCGCGGAAATCGCCCTGGTCGAGTTGTTCGACGAGCTGGCCGCGACCCATGGCATACGGCTGCGCATGTTCCATGGCCGTGGCGGTACCGTGGGGCGCGGCGGCGGTCCTAGCTACCAGGCCATCCTGGCCCAGCCTCCGGGCACGGTGCGCGGCCAGATCCGCCTGACCGAGCAGGGCGAAGTCATCGCCTCGAAGTACGCGAACCCCGACATCGGCCGGCGCAACCTCGAAACCCTGGTCGCGGCGACGCTCGAAGCCACGCTGCTGCAGCCCACCAAGTCGGCGACGCCGGCTTTCCTCGCGGCCGCGGCACAGCTGTCGCAGGCCAGCATGACGGCCTACCGCTCGCTGGTCTACGAGACTCCGGGCTTCACCTCCTATTTCTTCGGCAGCACGCCGATCCGCGAAATCGCCGAACTCAACATCGGCTCGCGCCCCGCGTCGCGCAAGCCTTCGCAGAAGATCGAAGACCTGCGCGCCATTCCCTGGGGCTTCAGCTGGGGCCAGTGCCGACTGACCTTGCCGGGCTGGTATGGCTTTGGCGCGGCGGTGCAGGACTTCCTGCAGCAGCCAGGCAAGGACGCCAAGGCGCAGATGGCGTTGCTGCAGCGCATGTACCGCCAGTGGCCGTTCTTTCGCACCCTGCTGTCGAACATGGACATGGTGCTGGCCAAGAGCGATCTGGCGCTGGCCTCGCGCTACAGCGAACTGGTCAGCGACACCCGCGTGCGCCGGCGCATCTTCGAGGCCATCGAGGCCGAATGGCACCGCACGGCCGAAGCGCTGACCCACATCACCGGCGACAAGCAGCGCCTGGCACACAACTCCGCGCTGGCGCGCTCCATCCGTCACCGTTTCCCCTACATCGATCCGCTGCACCACCTGCAGGTGGAGCTGGTGCGGCGCTGGCGTGCGGGCCAGGGAGACGAGCGGGTGCAGACCGGCATCCATATCTCGATCAACGGCATCGCGGCGGGATTGCGGAATACTGGATGACACCCCCTGAGCCGCTTCGCGTCTTCCCCCTCTCAACCTTCGGTGGAGGGGGACGGCAGCCTCGGTGCGGGGCGGCCCTTCCTCGCTGCCCCTTGCTGGGGCGCGCCAGTTGCGCGGGCTGTGGGTGGTGCCAGTGCGGCCCCAGCGGTTGGCGCCGTTTTCTCGCTGCCCCCCAGCCGGGCACGCCATTTGCATGGGCTGGGTGTGTGTGAATGAAAGAGAAGAATAGTGGCCACTGACGTCGGAATCTGGTTGAAGCGCACGCTGGCGCAGGGGAGCTGGGCCTATGGCCTGCGGGTGTGCATCGCGCTGGGCGGGGCCATGGCGCTTTGCTGGTGGCTGGACCGCCTGCCCCAGGTGATGCCGCTGTTCCTGGGCATCATCGCCAGCGCGCTGGCCGAGACCGACGACAGCTGGCGCGGTCGCTGCCGGGCCCTGGCCGCCACGCTGGCGTGTTTTGCGCTGGTGGCCTTTTCCGTCGAGGCGCTGCAGCCCTGGCCGCTGGGTTTTGCGGCGGCCTTGCTGCTGTTCACTTTTGCGTTCACCCTGCTCGGCGCCATGGGCGAGCGCTACCGGGCGATTGCTTCGGCGGCCGTGATCCTGGCCTTGTACACCGCGATCAGCATGGCGCCGGGCGCGGCCGCAGCGCACGCGCGGCCTGGCGCCTGGCCCGTGCCGGCGCTGCTGGTCGCGGGCGCGGCCTGGTACGGATTGTTGTCCGTGGGCTGGTGCGCGCTGTTTCCCCATGCGCCGGTGCGGCAGAACCTGGCCCAGCTGTATGCACAGCTCGGTGCCTACCTGCGGCTCAAGGCCAGCCTGTTCGAGCCGGTGCGGGCGGTGGACCTGGAGCGGCGGCGCATGGCCCTGGCCCAGACCAATGGCCAGGTCGTGGCCTGCCTGAACCAGGTCAAGGAAAGCCTGTTCAGCCGCCTCGGGCCGCAGCCGCGCCAGCAGGTCAGCGGCGAGATGCTGCGCCACATGAACCTGTACTTCATCGCCCAGGACATCCACGAGCGGGCCAGCTCCTCCCACTACCGCTACAACGAATGGGCGCAGCTGCTGTTCCACAGTGACGTGCTGTACCGCTGCCAGCGGGTGCTGAGTCTGCAGGGCGCGGCCTGCAGCCAGCTGGCCGAGGCGCTGCGCCAGCGTGTGCCTTTTGCGCCGGATGCCGAAGGCGCGCGGGCGATGGAAGACCTGCGCGCGGCCATCGACTACCTTGAGGCGCAGCAGCAGCCCGCATGGCAGCGGCCGCTGCGTTCTCTGCGCGCCCTGGTGCGCAACCTGGCCACGCTGGACGCGCAACTGGCCGCGGCCACGCACCCTACGGGCGGCAGCCAGCTGGCCGATTCCAGCTTGTTCAACCGCCGGCCGCGTTCGCTGACCGAAGCCTGGGCCCGCATCCGCGCCCAGCTGCATCCGAGCGCGCCGTTGCTGCGCCATGCGCTGCGGCTGTCGCTGGCGCTGGCCGCGGGCTTTGCCGCCATGCAGTTCACCGATCCAGAGCATGGCTACTGGATCGTGATGACCACCTTGTTCGTCTGCCTGCCGACCTATGGCGCGACGCTGGCGCGCGTCTCCCAGCGCATTCTGGGCACCGTCATCGGACTGGTCGCGGGCTGGGCGCTGCTGCGGCTGTTTCCCGGCCTGGCGTTGCAGTCGCTGATCGTCGTGGCCGCGGGCGTGATGTTTTTCGTCACCCGCACCCAGCGCTATGTCACGGCCACGGCAGCCATCACCTTGCTGGTGCTGCTGAGCTTTCACCAGACCACGGGCGACGCCTATGCGCTGATCTGGCCGCGGCTGATCGATACCCTGCTCGGCGCGGCCATCGCCACGGCGGCCATGCTGCTGGTGCTGCCCGACTGGCAAGGCCGGCGCCTGCACCTGCTGGTGGCGCAGGCGATTGCGGCGCATGCGGCCTACCTGCGCGAAATCATGTCGCAGTACGCGACCGGCAAGGACGATGACCTCGACTACCGGCTGGCGCGCCGCAACGCCCACAACGCGGACGCGGCCCTGTCCACGGCCCTGGCGCAATTGCTGCTCGAGCCGCGCGCCGTGCGCCGTCATGCGCGCGTGGGCATGCAGTTGCTGCTGCTGTCCCACACCTTGCTCAACTACCTTTCGGCGCTGGGCGCCCACCGCGAACAGTTGTTCCAGAGCGAGAGCCACCCCTTGGCCGTCGAAGCGGCGCGCCATGCCGCCGACCGCCTGGAGCAGATGGCCCAGGCCTTGAAGACGCGCCAGCCGCTGCCCGCGGAAGACGGGCGCAGCGCGGAACTGGCGCAGGCGCTGGAGCAGTGCGGCGATGCGCCCACGGATCCGCTGATGCCGGTACTCACGCCGCTGGTGCTGGTCTGCCAGCAACTCGCGCCTTTGCGCGCGGCCTGCGCGCAGCTGCAGTCGGGCTGAAGAATGCAAAAAGCCCCGAACATCGGGGCTTTGAGGACAGCGGGCGAAACGCTCAGTGCAGCATCAGCGCGCCGGCGCTCTTGCTCTTGCCGGCGCGTGCGGGCGGGTTGCACAGGCCGCATTGGTAGTGGCGTGCGTTCTCGTAGGGTTCGGTCACGAATTGGCCCTTGCAGGTGGAGCAGGGCGTGCGTGTGAGCATGTTGGCGTCGACGAACTTCACCAGGCGCCAGGCGCGGGTGAAGGACAGCAGCGGGTCCAGCCCGGCGGTCTCGATCTGCTCGGCGTACAGGCGATAGGCCTTGGTCAACTGTTCGGCCGTGTCCAGGCTCACGCCCTTGGACAGGTATTCGTAGATGTTGAGGAACAGCGAGCTGTGGATGTTTTCCTGCCAGGTCAGAAACCAGTCGGTCGAAAACGGCAGCTGTCCTTTGGATGGCGACTTGCCAGCGATCTCCTTGTACAGGCGGATCAGGCGTTCGTAGGACAGCGTGGTTTCCGACTCCAGCACTTGCATGCGCGCGCCCATTTCGATGAGCATGGCAGCGCGTTCAATCTGCTTGGATTCGTTGAGAACGCTTTTGGTGGTGACGGACATGGGGCAGGGCTTTCGCGGAATAAGAGGCGGGGACGGTGCAGGCAGCGGCGAGCGCGGCTTACAGCACTTCCGAGACGCGGCTGGCCATCAGGATGTTGGCGTGCAGCGTGTTGGTGGCGTCGTTGGCGATCTTGTTGGACGAGTGGTTGGTCAGCAGGCTCCAGACCAGTTCGTCGTCGACGCGGAAGCTGCACAGTAGGGTGCTGCGCGATGCCAGCTTGAGGACTTGTGCCGAAGACAGGGCGGTCAGGATGTCCGCTGCCTCTTCGTTCAGACCCAGACGGAACACAGCCTCGGCCTTGTCCTTGCGAATCAGGGTCTGGGCCAACATCAGGTAAGTGAGGTTGGCTTCACGGATCTCAGCAAGCAATTGTTCGTTCGTCATGGGGTAATCCTTTTCAAGTCCATCAGGGCAACACAGAGCACAAAAACCGGAGGTGTCTGGTGTCGCGATCTGTTGAATTGGATTGTTAAACAGGCCCAATCAAAATTTAAGTCAGGTGAGGGAGCTGCCGTTTGTCTGGTTCGGCCAGGGGGCTTGTAGGATAAATTCCTACATGAACTGTCGAAGATTGGATATTGCGCTCCAGTAGGCGGCCTGCTGCCTGCGCATGGGTAACAACCCTTGGTCCGCCGATTTCGGGGCCCGGGAATTTGGTGTCAGCGCTTTTTTTTTCCGCAGGGGGCGTGGTGGTTGCTGCTTGTGCGCAACAACGGCCCCCGCGGATAAGGGCATATCAGCCGCGCGCCACGGGCCGCGTGGCGTCCGCGCACCATTCGCTCCAGCTGCCCGCAAACAGCGCCGTCGGGCCCAGGCCCGCGACTTCCATGGCCAGCAGATTGGGCAAGGCGCTGACGCCGCTGCCGCACTGGTGGACCACGCTGTCGGCCGGACGCTCGCCCAGCAGCTGCTGGAACTCGGCACGCAGCAGCTCGCGCGGCTTGAAACGGCCATCGGCGCCGAGGTTCTCGCTGAACGGACGATTGAGCGCCCCTGGAATGTGGCCGGCCACGGGGTCCAGCGGCTCGACTTCACCGCGGTAGCGGGCCGGTGCGCGTGCGTCTATCAGCGTCTGGTCCGGGGAGTTCAGCCCGGCCAGCACTTCGGCGGCCGTGACCAGGCGACGCAGTGGCGGATGCAAAGCAAAGCTGGTCTGGAAATGGCTGGCTTCCGCGCCCTGGGCGACGGGCTGGCCTGCGGCCTGCCAGGCTTGCAGGCCGCCATCGAGCACGGCCACGGCATCGTGGCCGGCCCACTTGAGCATCCACCACAGCCGGCCGCAGAAATTGGCGCCGTTGCGGTCATAGACGACGGCCTGCATGTTGTTGGCAAAGCCGATGCTGGACAGCCACACCGCGAAGCGCTCGCGGCTGGGCAGCGGGTGGCGCCCGCCGGAAGCGGGCTGGTCGGCCTGCGATACGGCGACCGATCCGTCGCTGCTGGGCATGCCGTGCTTGGCGCTCAGGTCTTGATCCAGGTCGGCGAAGACCGCGCCCGGAATATGGACCTGCTCATACAACTGGCGGCCGACGCTGGGCTTGCCCAGGTCGAAGCTGCAATCGAACACCATGCAGGGCTTGCCGCCCGCGGCATGGCCGCCTGCGGCATGGCCACTGGCCTGCAGGGCAACGAGTTGCGCGGGAGAAATCAGGGTGGTGTAAGTGGTCATGGACGTGAACGCTCCCCGACAAGAGAGGCCCCGCCGCGCAGGGCTCTGAAATCGCTTGGCGGTGTTCCGCAATTATCCGACGCAGCGCACGTGCCTGCAGCGGTTTCGCTGGCGCCACAGGTCACAAGTCCATGCAACTGGCGCGCCCTAGCAAGGAGACATCGAGCAAGGGCCGCCCCGCAGCGAGGATGTCGTCCCCCTGGGGGGAAGCAGGGGCCGGCCATCCGGCGCAGTCGCTCAGGGGGGGTCAATTCCTACTGCGCATCACCGTAGCCACAATCGCACTGCCGACGATCAAGGCCATGCCCAGCCAGCCCAGGGGCGGAATCACGTCGCCGAACACCAGCACGCTATAGGCCCCGCCGAAGGCAATGCCGGAATACTGCAGGTTGGCCACGACCATGGTGCCGCGGCGGGTCTTGGCGTTGGCGTAGGCGCGGGTCATGCACAACTGGCCGCCGGCCGCCAGGACGCCAATGGGAATCAGCCACAGCGCAGGCCAGCCGGGGAAGCTGGACGTGCCGACGAAGAGCATGGCCGCACCGCCCGCCACGGCCGAGCCGAGGGAGAAATAGAACACCACGCGCTGCTCGGGCTCACCCAGGCGCGACAGCGCCACCACTTGCATATAGGCCAGCGCGGAAATCATGCCCGACATCAGGCCGACGATGCCGGCCAGTCCCTGGTCCGCGTTGATGCTGGGGCGCATCATCAGCACCACACCGACAAAGCCCACCAGCACGCTGCACACCACGGGCATGTGCAGCGCCGGCCGGGGCGTGGCCGGTGACGGTCGCCAGGCCATCAGCGCTCCGCCGACCATGAACGCGGCGATCCACAGGCTGCTCATATAGTTGAGCGTCATGGCCGTGGCCAGAGGCAGCTTGGCGATGGCGTAGAACCAGGCGCTCATGGAGATCACGCCGACCAGCGAGCGCCAGGCGTGCATCAGCGGGTACTCGGTACGCAGCGTCACGCCCTGGGCGCGGGTCAGGGCCCACAGCAGTGCCATGCTGATGAGGCCGCGGTAGAAAATGATTTCTGCGGTATTGAAGTACTCGGCGGCGAACTTGATGCACACGCCCATGGTGGCAAAGAAAAAGGCCGCGAGCACCATCCAGAGAACTTGCATAAGAAGAAAACGCCAGACATAAAAAAAGCTGCAAACGCTTGTTGGTCAAGCGGGTGCAGCTGGGGTGTTGAGCCGGAAGGCTCAGGCTTGCTTCAAGTCAGCGCTCATGGCGCCGCGGTACCACTCATGAAAATGCTGCATGCCATCTTCCATGGGGCTTTGGTAGGGACCGACCTCATTGTCGCCGCGTGCCAGCAGCGCGCGCCGTCCAGCGTCCATGCGCTCGGCGATTTCATCGTCTTCGAGGCAGGTTTCCATGTAGGCGGCTTTCTGGGCCTCGACGAATTCACGCTCGAAAGCGGCAATTTCCTCGGGGTAATAGAACTCCACCATGTTCATGGTCTTGGTCGGGCTCACCGGGTGCAGGGTCGAGACCGTGAGCACATGCGGATACCACTCGACCATGATGTGCGGGTAGTAGGTCAGCCAGATCGCGCCGCGCTCGGGCAGTTGGCCGTTGCGGTAGTTGAGCAGCACTTCGTGCCAGATCTTGTAGACCTCCGAGCCCGGCTGGCCGAACGACGGCGCCACGCCCACGGTCTGCACCGAGTATTCCTTCTGGAATTCCCATTGCAGATCGTCGCAGGTGACGAAATTGCCCAGGCCGGGGTGGAAGGGCCCTACGTGGTAGTCCTCGAGGTAGACCTCGATGAAGGTTTTCCAGTTGTAGTTGCACTCGTGCATTTCGACATGGTCGAGCACGTAGCCGTCAAAGCTCAGCTGCGCACGCGGGCCCATGCCGGCGAGATCGGCGGCGATGTCACGGCCGTTGTCTTCGAACAACAGGCCGTTCCACTCGCGCAGGCGGTAATTGTTGAGGTTCAGGCAGGGGTCCTGGCTGAAGTGGGGCGCGCCCAGCAGTTGACCGCTGGGGTTGTAAGTCCAGCGGTGCAGCGGGCAGACGATGTTGCCGCCGGCATGGCCCTTGCCCTGGCCTTGCAGCGAACCGCGGCCTTTGAGCATCACCGCCTGGCGGTGGCGGCAGACGTTGGAGACCAGCTCCACGCCGCCCTGGGCATTGCGCACCAGCGCTCGGCCTTCCCCCTCCTGGGGCAAGGCGTAGTAGTCGCCGGGATTGGGAACGCTCAACTGGTGCCCGACATAGCGGGGGCCGGACGCAAAAATAGTGTTCAACTCACGCTGGAACAGCGCTTCGTCGAAGTAGCTTGAAACTGGTAGTTGGCTTGCGGCCTGCTGCAGTTGAAGACTTAAATCAGACATGGATGACCTGACCTAAAGACTCCCCACAGGGAGGGTGCGCGGGCGCACACGATAGAAAAAACAAAACCGGCCAGGGACGCTGGCATGCTGCAGGGCAGGCGCATCAGACCGTCAATGCCGGGCACCAATGCTGCAAGCTCCGAAGGATGTGGCCATGCGTCAGGCCGGTTCGACGGGAATGGGATTATAGCTGGCAGGGTTATTTCCGCTTTTAGGGTGCGTGTATTGGGGGCCATGGGGAGGGGGTGAATGGGCTTGCTGCCGCTGCTGCTCTGGTGTCTTTCTGCCTGAATGTGGGCGCTGCGCCTAAAATCAGCTGCTTTACCTTCATCTTCCTGCTCTCATGCCCAAGGCTTCCGCTGCTAAAACCACCCCGTCCGAGCCGTCAAGTTACGAAGCTGCGCTGGAGGAGCTGGAGCAGCTGATCGCCCGCATTGAATCGGGCCAGTTGCCGCTGGACCAGATGCTCAGTGGTTACCAGCGCGCCGCCACACTGCTGGCTTATTGCCGCAAGCAGTTGGACGCCGTCCAGGACCAGATTCAGCTGCTCGACGAAGGCACGCTGCAACCCTGGAGCCAGGAATGAACCACGCCATGAATGCCTCGATGACGCTGTTACCTGTTTTTGACCTGTCCGCCTGGATGCAAAGCCGCCTGGACGATGTGGAGCAGGGGCTGTCGCGCTGGGTCGGCGTGGATGCGCCGGCGCAACTGGGCGAAGCCATGCGCTATGCCGTGCTCGACGGCGGCAAGCGCCTGCGGCCCTTGCTGGTGCTGGCCGCCAGCGATGCGGTCGGCGGCCTGCCCGCCGCTGCCTTGCGCGCGGCCTGCGCGGTGGAGCTGGTGCACGCTTACTCGCTGGTCCACGACGACATGCCTTGCATGGACAACGATGTGCTGCGCCGTGGCAAGCCCACGGTGCATGTGCAGTTCGGCGAAGCCCAGGCCTTGCTGGCCGGCGACGCGCTGCAGGCCCTGGCGTTCGAGCTGCTCGTGCCCTTGCGGCCAGACGAAGCGCCGGCTGCGGCCAACGATGAAGCCGATATTCCCGCAGCCGTGCAGGCCGGACTGTGCAGCCTGCTGGCGCGTGCCGCTGGCGCGCATGGCATGGCCGGCGGCCAGGCGATCGACCTGGCCAGCGTGGGCCTGCAGCTGTCCGAAGACCAACTGCGTCAGATGCACCGCCTCAAGACCGGCGCCTTGCTCCAGGGCAGCGTGCTCATGGGCGCGGCCTGCGGCAGCGTCAGCGAAAGCGCGCGCAGCGCCCTGTCCGAATATGGCGCGGCGCTGGGCCTGGCCTTCCAGGTGGTCGATGACATTCTCGACGT
This sequence comes from Acidovorax bellezanensis, assembly GCF_025421555.1. Lineage (NCBI taxonomy): Bacteria > Pseudomonadati > Pseudomonadota > Betaproteobacteria > Burkholderiales > Comamonadaceae > Acidovorax > Acidovorax bellezanensis. The sequence continues at coordinate 57,133 of NZ_JAODYH010000003.1, read as the reverse complement.
GGTCGCGGACTCGGCCACTCTGGGCAAGACGGCCGGCAAGGACGCGGCCAACGACAAGCCCACTTATGTATCGCTGATGGGGCTGGCTGGCGCCCGCGCCTACGCCGACAGCCTGGCCGCGCAAGCCCAGGCAGCGCTGGCGCGCAGCGGCCTGGCCGACACCCGTGCGCTGTCGGCATTGGCTGATCAGGTGATTCGCCGCTCGCACTGATGGCGCAGGCAAGCTTGCGATGAAGCAGGTCTTGCCCAGCGGTCGGTGTGCCGAATGTGATATCTATAGTAAATTGGCTTTTAACGCTTGTTTTTCAAGCATTGGCTGCTACTAAAAAAATAGCAAATGTCCACGAATTCCTATCCCCTCTTGCAGGCTGTCAACAGCCCTGCGGACTTGCGCCGTTTCTCGCGCGCACAGCTCAAGGCGCTGGCCGCGGAGCTGCGCAGCTATGTGCTCGACAGCGTGTCGCGCACCGGCGGCCACCTCAGCTCCAACCTGGGGACGGTGGAGCTCACGGTAGCCCTGCATGCAGTGTTCGACACCCCCCGTGACCGGCTGGTCTGGGATGTGGGTCACCAGACCTACCCCCACAAGATTCTCACCGGCCGGCGCGACCGCATGCCCAGCCTGCGCCAGCTCGGCGGCCTGTCGGGCTTCCCGCTGCGCAGCGAAAGCGAGTACGACACGTTCGGCACGGCGCATTCGTCGACCAGCATTTCGGCGGCCCTGGGCATGGCCCTGGCTGCCAAGCGCAAGGGCGAAGACCGCCGCGCCGTGGCCATCATCGGCGACGGCGCCATGACGGCCGGCATGGCCTTCGAAGCGCTGAACAACGGCGGCGTGTCCGACGCCAACCTGCTGGTGATCCTCAACGACAACGACATGAGCATCAGCCCGCCGGTGGGCGCGCTCAACCGTTACCTGGCCCAGCTGATGAGCGGGCAGTTCTATGCCAAGGCGCGCGGCGTGGGCAAGAGCGTGCTCAAGCAGGTGCCGCCGCTGCTGGAACTGGCCAAGCGCCTGGAGCAGTCGGCCAAGGGCATGGTGGTGCCGGCCACGCTGTTCGAGAACTTCGGTTTCAACTACATCGGCCCTATCGACGGCCATGACCTGGACTCGCTGATTCCGACGCTGGAAAACATCAAGGGCCTTGAAGGCCCGCAGTTCCTGCATGTGGTGACCAAGAAGGGGCAGGGCTACAAGCTGGCCGAAGCCGATCCTGTCACCTACCATGGCCCGGGCAAGTTCGACCCGGCCGTAGGCATCGTCAAGCCGACGACGCCGTCCAAGACCACCTTCACCCAGGTCTTCGGCCGCTGGCTGTGCGACATGGCTGCCGAGGACAAGCGCCTGGTGGGCATCACCCCGGCCATGCGCGAAGGTTCGGGCATGGTGGAGTTCGAGAAGCGCTTCCCCCAGCGCTACTACGACGTGGGCATTGCCGAGCAGCATGCGATCACTTTCGCGGCCGGCATGGCCTGCGAAGGCGTCAAGCCGGTGGTGGCGATTTATTCCACCTTCCTGCAGCGCGGCTATGACCAGCTGATCCACGACGTGGCGCTGCAAAACCTGCCGGTGGTGTTTGCGCTCGACCGCGCCGGCCTGGTCGGCGCCGATGGCGCGACCCATGCGGGCAACTACGACATTCCGTTCGTGCGCTGCATTCCCAATATGTCCATCGCCTGCCCGGCCGACGAGCGTGAATGCCGCCAGCTGCTGAGCACGGCCTACGCGCAAAACCACCCGGTGGCCGTGCGCTATCCGCGTGGCAGTGGCGCCGGTGTCGAGCCCCTGCTCAGCCTGGAAGGCCTGCCGTTCGGCAAGGGCGAAATCCGCCGCGAATCCAGCCGCACTCCCGAGACCGGGCCGCGCGTCGCCATCCTGTCCTTCGGCAGCCTGCTGTACCCCGCGCTGGAAGCCGCTGCAGCGCTGGACGCGACGGTGGTCAACATGCGCTGGGCCAAGCCGCTGGACGTGGAACTGCTGCTGGAAGTCGCAGCGCGCCACGATGCGCTGGTGACGCTGGAAGAGGGCGCCATCATGGGCGGTGCGGGCAGTGCCGTGCTGGAAGCCTTGCAGGCCGCGGGCGTGCTGCGCCCGGTGCTGCAGCTGGGCCTGCCGGACCAGTTCATCGAACACGGCGATCCGGTCAAATTGCTGGCCTTGCAAGGGCTCGATGCCCCAGGCATAGAGAAGTCGGTGCGCGAGCGCTTTTACAGCGCCTGAGCATCCAGGACCGGACAGGAAAGCCGCCGCGAGGCGGCTTTTTTACGTCGCCACGCGGGACCTGCCCGCTCGGTGGCCGGAACTTGCAAATAAATGTGTCACGAATAGGGGTAAAGCCGGGTTTACCCAGGAATGTTTGCACAAGGTGCTTTCCTACAATCATTGGAATCAAGTCTGGATGGGCGCTGTGTCCATCTCCGCGGGGGAGCTGACGTCAGTGCAGCCAGACTTTCTAATGGAGTTGTTTACATGGATCGTCGTTCATTGATCAAGCAGGCGGGTATCGCCGGTGTTCTGGCTGCCGGTGTGGCCCCTGCGGTGCACGCGCAAGCCGCCGTGCGCTGGCGCATGGCATCGAGTTTCCCCAAGTCTCTGGACACCATTTTCGGCAGCGCCGAAATGTTTGCGCGCACCGTCAAGGCCTTGTCGGGCGGCAAGTTTGAAGTCTCCGTGCACGCTGCCGGCGAGCTGATGCCCGCTTTCGGCGTGGTCGATGCCCTGCAGAACGGCACCATCGAAATGGCGCAGACCGCGCCTTACTACTTCACCGGCAAGGACGCGATCTTTGCCTTTGCCTGCGCAGTACCCTTCGGCCTGACGGCGCGCCAGATGGACGCCTGGATGGACCATGGCAACGGCCGCAAGCTGATGGATGCGTTCTTCGCGAACTACAACATCAAGAGCTACAGCGCCGGCAACACGGGCACGCAGATGGGCGGCTGGTACCGCAAGGAAATCAAGTCCGCAGCCGACCTCAAGGGCCTGAAGATGCGCCTGGGCGGCGGCCTGTTCGGTGAAGCCATGGCCAAGCTGGGCGTGATCGCGCAGAACATGCCCGCGGGCGATGTCTACCAGGCGCTGGAAAAAGGCACGCTGGACGCCACCGAGTTCGTCGGTCCTTACGACGACCAGAAGCTGGGCTTCAACAAGGTCGCGCCTTACTACTACTACCCCGGCTGGTGGGAAGGTGGCGCCGAGCTCGAGTTCTTTGTCAACACCAAGGCCTACGCCGCGCTGTCGCCAGAGAACAAGGCCATCGTCGATGCCGCGACCAAGGTTGCGGCGCGCGACATGACGTCCAAGTACGACGCTTTCAACCCCATCGCCCTGAAGAAGCTGGTTGCCGACAAGACCCAGCTCAAGCCTTTCCCCAAGGACGTGATGGACGCCGGCTACAAGGCTTCGATGGAAGTCTTTGCCGAGCACGAGGCAAAGTCGCCCGAGTTCAAGAAGATCCATCAGGACATGCGCGCCTTCCAGCGCGACCAACTGCTGTGGGAGCGCTTCTCGGAGTTCCGCTTCAACAGCTACATGACTTCCGTCAAGCTGTAACAGCAGGCGTTAGGCAACGCACATGGCTGGCAACGCGCAGGCGCCCCAGCCCATGGCAAGCAACCGGTATCAGGACTGACTGCAGTGGTCCCGATGCCGGTTTTTTTTCGGCCTGTCGCCGCCATGGGATAGGCAGGCTGGGTCAACACACAGGAGACACAAATTGGATCGTCGTTCCATCTTGAAAAATGCCGGCATCGCCGGCGTGCTGGCGGCTGCGGCCGCTCCCGCCGTGCATGCCCAGCCTGTGGTGCGCTGGCGCATCGCCTCGAGCTTCCCCAAGTCGCTGGACACCATCTACGGCTCGGCCGAAGTGTTTGCGCGCGCGATCAAGGAGATGTCGGGCGGCAAGTTTGAAGTGACGGTGCACGCGGCTGGCGAGCTGATGCCGGCGTTTGGCGTGGTCGACGGCGTGCAGAACGGCACCGTGGAAATGGCCCATACCGCGCCGTATTACTTCTTCGGCAAGAACGAGGCCTTCGCCATTGGCGGCGCGATTCCGTTCGGCATGAACTCGCGCCAGCTCACGTCCTGGATGGTCGATGGCAATGGCCAGAAGCTGATGCGCGAGTTCTATGCCAAGTACAACATCGTCAACTACCTGGGCGGCAATACCGGCGCGCAAATGGGCGGATGGTTCCGCAAGGAAGTGAAGTCGCCGGCCGACATCAAGGGCCTGAAGTTCCGCGTCGGCGGCTTTGCCGGGCGGGTGATCGAGCGCCTGGGTGGCGTGCCGCAAAACATTCCCGCGGGCGAAATCTACCAGTCGCTGGAAAAAGGCACGATCGATGCGGCCGAGTGGATCGGACCCTACGATGACCTGAAACTGGGCCTCAACAAGGTCGCGCCTTTCTACTACTACCCCGGTTGGTGGGAAGGCAGCCTGAACCTGGAGTTCTACGTGAACCAGAAGGCGCTGGCGGCCTTGACGCCCGAGCAGCGGGCCATGGTCCAGGCGGCGAGCAACGAGGCGCATGTGGTCACGCAAGCCCGCTACGACGCGCGCAATCCGGGTGCGCTCAAGCAGCTGGTCGCCGCCAAGGCCAAGGTCTTGCCGTTCCCGCAGACGGTGATGGATGCGTCGTTCAAGACGACCATGGAGCTGTACGCCGAGCTCGACAAGAGCAACCCCGAGTGGAAGAAAATCTACGCCGATTACCGCAACTTCCAGCGCGACCAGATCCTCTGGTTCCGCTTTGCCGAGTCGCGCTTCGATAACTTCATGGCTTCGCAGAAACTTTGAGCACCCCCTGAGCGGCTGACGCCGCTCCCCCCTCTCATCCTTCGGTGGAGGGGGGCGACACCATCGCTGCGGGGCGGCCCTTGCTCGGTGTCCCCTTGCTGGGCAACGCCAGTTGCATAGGCTGCGAGCGATAACCAAGCTAGGCTCTGCCTGGCTTTTTTCATGGGCGTGACCATGTGAGGCGTCCATGAAAAAGCCCCTGCGGCCGGGCCGGCAGGGGCTTGGAGGGGCAGTGGCAGGCCAGGGCTTACTGCTTGGCGCCTTCGCGCTCCAGCGTGTCCTGCATGGCCTTGAGCGCGTCTTCGGCGCTGCCGGGGGCGCTGCTGGCCGGGGCGGGTTCGTTGCCCGGGATCTGCGTGCTCGGGTCGTCAAAGTCCATGGCCGGCGGCATGCTGGCTTCCATTTCCAGCCGCACCTTGTCGAGGTCGTAGACCACTTTTTCGTCCAGGCCGCTGGAGACAATGCCCGGGAAGAAAATGATCAGGCCGACCATGACCAGCTGGATCGCGACGAAAGGCACGGCGCCCGCGTAGATCTGCATGGTGGTGACAGGGTCGACCATCTTCTTCGTGACCTTGTCGACGTAGGCCTTGGTGGGCGCGACGCTGCGCAGGAAGAACAGCGCGAAGCCGAACGGCGGGTGCATGAACGAGGTCTGCATGTTCACGGCCAGCAAGACGCCGAACCACACCAGGTCGATGCCCAGCTTGTCGGCCACGGGCGCGAGCAGGGGCACGATGATGAAGGACAGTTCGAAGAAGTCCAGGAAGAAGGCCAGGAAGAAGACCAGTATGTTGACGACGATCAGAAAGCCGGTCTGGCCGCCGGGCAGGCTGGTCAGCAGGTGCTCGACCCACAGCGGGCCGTCCACGCCCTGGAACGTCAGGCTGAACATGGTGGCGCCGATCAGGATGAACAGCACAAAGCAGGACAGCTTGGTGGTCGACATCAGCGCCTGGCGCAGCAGAGGCATGTTCAGGCGCCCGCGCAGCAAGGCCATGATGCCCGCGCCCAGTGCACCCATGGCGCCGCCTTCGGTGGGCGTGGCCACGCCCAGGAAGATGGTGCCCAGCACCAGGAAGATCAGCAGCAGGGGCGGGATCAGCACAAAGGTCACGCGTTCGGCGACCTTGGACAGCAGGCCCATGCGGGTGATGCGGTTGAACGAGGCGGCGGCAAAGGCCAGCGCCACGCCAAAGCACATGGCGACGACGATGGTTTCGTCGAGCGCGACTTTTTCCACCAGCTCGCCTGTCCACCAGGTGTGCAGCTCGGGCATGTGCTTGCCGACGAAAATCGAGGCGCCCACGCACAGCGCGGTGAGCACCAGCAGCGAAGGCATGCCCGACTGGCCATTTTCTTCACGCAAGGTGCGGGCTTCGGGTGGCAGGGCCGGTACCAGGTGCGGTTTGAAGATGGCCAGGGCCATGATGAACAGGGCGTAGAAGCCGGTCAGCATCATGCCGGGAATGAACGCGCCCTTGTACATGTCGCCGACGCTGCGGCCCAACTGGTCGGACAGCACGATCAGCACCAGCGATGGCGGAATGATCTGCGCCAAGGTGCCCGAGGCGGCGATCACGCCCGAGGCGATGCGTCGGTCATAGCCGTAGCGCATCATGATGGGCAGCGAAATCAGGCCCATGGAAATCACCGAAGCCGCCACCACGCCGGTGGTCGCGGCCAGCAGGGCGCCGACAAAGATCACCGCCAGGGCCACGCCGCCGCGCACCGGGCCGAACAGCTGGCCTACGGTTTCCAGCAGATCTTCGGCCATGCCGCTGCGTTCGAGAATCAGCCCCATGAGAGTGAAGAACGGGATGGCGAGCAAAGTGTCGTTTTGCATGATGCCGTAGATGCGCAGCGGCAAGGCCTGCAGCAGCGCTTCGGGCAGCACGCCCAGCTCGACGCCGATGAAGGCGAAGAACATTCCGCAGGCACCGAGGCTGAACGCCACGGGAAAGCCCAGGATCATGAAAAAGATCAGGCCCACGAACATGATCGGGGCGAGGTTATGGGTCAGGAATTCCATTGAGTGTGTCTCCTGCGCTCAAGCGTCCGGGGTGTTCTTCTTGCTGTTGCCCTTGGAGGCTTCAGCCAGGTTGCGGATGGCTTCAGCGAGGTCTTCCTCGGCCGTTTTTTCCATCTTCTTGGCGGTCGGGTCCTCGATCAGGCCTTGCAGGAAGGCAATGCGCTTGATCAGTTCGGACCAGCCTTGCAGCAGCAGCAGTCCGAATCCCAGCGGCATCATCAGATACACCGGCCAGCGGATCAGGCCGCCGGCATTGCTGGACATTTCGCCGGTCTGGAAAGCCTGCCAGAAGAAGGGCACGCCCAGCCAGAGAACGGCCAGGCTCATGGGGGTGAGAAAGCAGGCAAAGCCGAAGATGTCGATCCAGATCTGCTTGCGCTTGGACAGGCGGCTGGAGAGCACGTCGACCTTCACATGTTCGCCCTGCAGCAGGGTGTAGCCCGCGGCCAGCAAAAAGGAGGCAGCGAACAAATACCACTGCACTTCCAGGAACGCGTTGGAGCTGGTGTTGAACACCTTGCGCACCACGGCATTCACTGCGCTGATGACGGTGGAGCCCAGAATGAGCCAGATGACGTACTTGCCGACCTGGGTGTTAATCCAGTCGACCCCTCTCGAAAACTTGAGTAAAGCCTGCATGGTGTCTCCAATCAAAAGGCCGTGCGTTTTTGACCGGATGGGCGCGGGTAAGCGACCTCCGGTGAATTTTTATCAACCCCTGATTTTAAAGAGCAGTTGTGCGATTTTTTCACCTGAGAATATAGGAATAACACTATATTTAACGCCTATACATTGCTATCTATTTGGTAGCTATAGGTGTTTACCTTTGTGTGGCGGAATTGTCAGCGTGGAGTGATTTTGACGACGGGCCGTCCCAAGCCAAAAAGTGCCCCTTTGGGGCGGCCCGCGTAGGGGCAGCGGCTACGCGAAGCGAGCAAGCGTGGGGGCCATTTCCACGGCATTTGCCCGCGCTTCATTCCAGTTCGAAGCGCTCGCGCAGGGCCTGGCTGAAGGCGGCGCTGGCACTGAGCGTCAGGCTCAGCGTGGTGCGCTGACCGGGCTGTGTGGCGAGCTGCAGGCGGCCCGTCGCCGGGTCGTAGCTGACGGGCAGGGGCTGGCCGTCGTCCTGCTGGGCCTGCAGGTCATAGTCCCAGTCGCCGCCATCTTCGACCGGACCGCGGCGGCCTGCAAAGCGGTGGGCCCAGCGCAGCAGTTGCTGCACTTCTTCGCTCAGCGCCGGCAGGCGCTCGCTGGTGACGCTGGCCAGCGCATCCCAGCTGCCCGTGCCTTCATCGTCTTCGCTGTAGTCAAAATCCAGATAGTCCAATTGCATGGCGGTCTCGTCGTGGGGGCTGGCCCCGGTGAAAAGCCGCCATTGTGGCGCGTCGGCGCGGGCCGTAGCCCTTGGTTACCTGGATGCCTCCAGGGTGGGGGGGGCTGGGCGTTGATAATGGCGGGGTTTCAACCGTCAAACAGGACATTTCCGTGGATATCGTATTGCTGCTCAAGGCCGCCATCATGGGTGTGGTCGAAGGGCTGACCGAGTTTTTGCCCATTTCCTCCACTGGACACCTGATTCTGGCGGGCGCGCTGCTCGGCTTCGAGGGCGAAAAAGCCAAGGTGTTTGACATCGCCATCCAGACCGGCGCGATTTTCGCGGTGATCCTGGTGTACTGGCAGAAGATCCGCAGCACCATGGTCGATCTGCCCACCAGCGCCAATGCCCGGCGCCTGGTGCTCAATGTCGTCATCGGCTTTCTGCCGGCCGTGGTGCTGGCGCTGGCGTTCGGCAAGCTGATCCAGCTGCATTTGTTCACCCCCATGGTGGTCGCCACGACGTTCATTCTGGGCGGCTTCGTGATCCTCTGGGCCGAGCGGCGCCCGGCGACGTCCATCCGTGTGCAGTCCGTGGATGACATGACGCCCATGGACGCGCTCAAGGTCGGCCTGGCGCAGTGCCTGGCCATGGTGCCCGGCACCAGCCGCAGCGGCGCGACCATCATCGGCGGCATGCTGCTGGGCCTGTCGCGCAAGGCCGCCACGGACTTCTCTTTCTTCCTGGCCATTCCCACGCTGATCGGCGCGGGCGTCTACAGCCTCTTCAAGGAACGCCACCTGCTGAGCATGGCGGACATCCCGCTGTTTGTCGTGGGCCTGGTGTTTTCCTTCATCAGCGCCTGGCTGTGCGTGCGCTGGCTGCTGCGCTACATCTCCAGCCACAGCTTCGTGCCGTTTGCCTGGTACCGCATCGCCTTCGGCATCGTGGTGCTGATCACGGCCTGGAGCGGGGTGATCGCTTGGCATGGGGCTTGACGCACCCCCTGAGCCGCTTACGCGGCTTCCCCCTCTCATCCTTCGGTGGAGGGGGACGGCAGCCTCGGTGCGGGGCGGCCCTTCCTCGCTGCCCCCTTGCTGGGCCGCGCCAAGTTTATGGACTGTGTGCCATGGATGACTGAATCACTGGAGCGCTGGGCGCTCCTTTTTTTTAGGCCGAGTGCACTGGCGCGGGCAGCGAAGCCAGGTTCAGCAGCGCCGCCTCGATGGCTGCTGCCGTCGCGTGGGGGCGCTCCATGGGGAACAGGTGGCTGCCGTCGAGCATCATGGTGCGCCCGCGGGTCACGCGCAGCGTCATGTCCATGCCGACCTGTTTCATTTCCTGCGAGCTGCGTCCGCCGATGAAGGCCACAGGGCAGCGCAGCGGGTGGCGGCGCAGCATGGCGTCGAGGTTGTGTGGCAAGGTGTTGTAGATGGCGGTCTCGATTTCGCGCTCGAAGGCCAGCACGCGCTTGCCGTCCTGGTCCTTGAGGCCCAGGGTCACATAGTCCTGCAGCACGTCGGGGTGCCACTGGGCGAAGGCTTTCTTCGAGCGGAAGTAGTCCAGCGCTTCCTGGTGGCTGGCCCAGCTGTTGCGTCGGCGCTGGCTGATTTTTCCGGGCGAGACCGAGCCCACCAGCTGGGCGCGCTTGGCCATGCCCAGGGTCGTGGCGCGCCAGCCGCTGATCAGCGGTGAGTCGATCAGCAGCACGCCTCGCGCCAGCTCGGGGTGCAGGGCGGCGGCCATCGCGCTGAGGAACCCGCCCAGCGAGTGGCCGACGAAGAACACCGGCTCGCCCAGCCGGTCGACTTCGGCGCGGGCAAAGTCGGCGAGCTGCTGCACCAGGTGCGGCCAGTTGTCGCTGACGGGATAGCGCTCGTCGTGGCCGAAGCGATCCACGCCTTGGGGCTCGCAGCCACGCTCGCGCAGCAACTCGAACAGCAGGCGGTAGGTGGCGATGGGAAAGCTGTTGGCGTGGGAGAAAACGATGGGCAGCATGGGCAATCTATCAGGCAAGCGGATTCAAAAAAATGGCCCCCACCGGGGCCGCTTTGATCAGGCTGACGGCGGGCCGTCGCCCCCATCGGCATCGGCATCGGGGGGCATGGCGGGCGGCGCAGCGGGGGTGGCATTCCCGGCCATCAGGTGGTCCGGGTGGACCGGAGTGATCTCCAGGTGGGCGGGCGGGTGCAGGGCCGCGGTCGCGGAGAAGACGCCCGGGCGCGGGCCTGTCGCAGCTGCTGCGGGCGCGGGCTGGGCAGCGACGACGGCGGGCGTGATCTTGAGCAGCGGATGGCAGCGCCGGCTGCTGACACGGATAGGCGCATTGGTCGCGCCGCCGTCCCAGGCCGGGTCTTCGATGCTGTCGAAGACATTGCGCAGGCGCTCGCCCCAGCTGTCGTGCAGCAGGCGGTAGTAGGGGTTGGATTCGTCGATGCAGACGATCTTGTCGCTGGAGAGTTTGTCGGCCTCGTAGACGATCAGGTCCAGCGGCAGGCCTACCGACAGATTGGACTTGAGCGTGCTGTCCATGGACACCAGCGCGCACTTCGCGGCTTCGTCCAGCGGCGTTTGCGGCGTGATCACGCGGTCCAGCACGGGCTTGCCGTACTTGGATTCGCCGACCTGGAAAAAAGGCGTTTCGTGGGTGGACTCGATGAAGTTGCCGGCCGAGTAGACCTGGAACAGGCGCATTTCCTCGCCGTGGATCTGCCCGCCCAGCACCAGCGAGACATTGAAGTCCAGGCCGGCGCGCTTGAGCGCCACGCCGTCGCGCTCATAGACATGGCGCACGGCCGCGCCCAGCACGCGGGCGGCATCGAACATGCTGCGCGCATTCCAGATGGTCAGCATCTCGCCCGTGGTTTCGTCGCGCAGTTGCTGCTGCTGCAGGATTTCGCGCACCGACTGCGTGATCGACAGGTTGCCGGCCGACAGCAGCACCATGAAGCGGTCGCCGGGCGACTCGTAGACCATCATCTTGCGAAAGGAGCTGATCTGGTCCAGACCGGCGTTGGTGCGCGAGTCGGCCAGGAACACCAGTCCGGCGTCAAGTTTGATGGCTACGCAGTAGGTCATGATGGGGTTTGAGCGAGTCTTTGCAGAGCGTACAGGATGTCGAGAGCTTCGCGTGGGCTCATTGTGTCTGGTTGCAATTCCAGCAGACGCTGCTGCAGCAGGCTGACTTCGGCGCGCGGCTCGGGCGCTTCGGGCGCGGCGAACAGGTCCACCTGGCGCCGGTCCTCGCCGGCGCGCTCTTCCAGCGCGGCCAGCGTATGGCGTGCGTGGTAGAGCACGGCCGTGGGCATGCCGGCCAGCTTGGCCACCTGGATACCGTAGCTGCGGCTCGCGGGGCCGGGCTGGATTTCGTGCATGAAGACGATGTCGCTGCCCGACTCGGTCGCGCCCACATGCACGTTCACGGCCTGGCGCGCCTTGACGGGCAGGTCGGTGAGTTCGAAGTAGTGGGTGGCGAACAGCGTGAAGGCGCGGGTCTTGTCGTGCAAATGGGTGGCGATGCCGCTGGCCAGGGCCAGGCCGTCGAACGTGCTGGTGCCGCGGCCGATTTCGTCCATCAGCACCAGGCTGTGGGGCGTCGCGGAATGCAGGATCTGCGCGGCTTCGGTCATCTCCAGCATGAAGGTCGACTGGGCATTGGCCAGGTCGTCGGCCGCGCCGATGCGGGTGTGGATGGCGTCTATGGGGCCGAGGCGGCAGGCCGTGGCCGGCACATGGCTGCCCATGCTGGCCAGCAGCACGATCAAGGCCACCTGGCGCATATAGGTCGACTTACCGCCCATGTTGGGGCCGGTGATGATTTGCATGCGCGCATTGGCATTCATGCGCGTGTGATTGGCGATGAAGGCGCCGCTGGAGGTTTCCGCGAGCCGGGCTTCGACCACCGGGTGGCGGCCTGCCTCGATCTCTATGCAGGGCTGGCTGACGAACTCGGGCGCGCACCAGTTCAGCGTGAGCGAGCGTTCGGCCAGCGTGCACAGCAGGTCCAGCGTGGCCAGCGCGCCGGCGACCCGGGTCAGGTCGGGCACATGGGGTTGGAGCTGGTCGAGGATTTGCTCGTACAGCCATTTTTCGCGGGCCAGCGCGCGCTCGTTGGCCGACAGCGCCTTGTCTTCGAAGTTCTTCAGTTCGGGCGTGATGTAGCGCTCGGCGTTCTTGAGCGTCTGCCGGCGGCGGTAGTCGTCGGGCACGCGGCCCGTATAGCTGGACGTGACTTCGATGTAAAAGCCATGCACCTTGTTGAACTGCACGCGCAGATTGGGAATGCCGGTGCGCGCTTTCTCGCGGGTTTCGAGGTCGAGCAGGAAACCGTCGCAATTGGTCTGGATGGCGCGCAGCTCGTCGAGTTCGGCGTCGAAGCCGGTGGCGATCACGCCGCCGTCGCGCACCAGCGCGGCCGGCTCTTCAAGCAAGGCGGCCTGCAGCAGCGCCTGGCAGCCCGCGGGCGGCAAGGTGTCGGCGAAGACCTGATTCAGATAGCTGGACGGCGACGCGCCGGTGGCGGCCAGCAGCTGGGCTTTTTCCAGCGTCTTGGCCAGGGCCACCAGTTCGCGCGGGCGCACCTGGCGCAGCGCGATGCGCGCGGTGATGCGCTCGACGTCGCTCACGCCCTTGAGTTCGGCGCGCAGCATCTGCCACGGCGCCGCGCCCGCGGTCTGGTGGCCGCGCAGCACTTCGGTCGCGGCCAGGCGCTCGCGCGCGGCGCTGCGGTCGCGTTTGGGCTCCAGCATCCAGCTCTTGAGCAGGCGGCTGCCCATGCCGGTCTGGCAGGTGTCCATCAGCGAGAACAGGGTCGGGCTGTCTTCGCCGCGCAGCGTCTTGAGCAGCTCCAGATTGCGCCGGGTGGCCGGCGGCAGGGCGATAAGTTCATCGTCGCGCTGCACCTGCACGCTGTGCAAATGGGTCAGCGTGCGGCCTTGGGTATGTTCGGCATAGGCCAGCAGCGCGGCGGCGGCCGCATGGGCCAGGCCCAGGCCTTCGGCGTTCCAGGCCAGCAGGCTGGCCGCGCCCAGTTGCTCGAGCAGCTTGCGTTCGCCCAGCGCCGCGTCGAACTGCCAGTCGGGCCGCGGGCTCAGGGGGCAGGCCAGGTTGCCGCTCTGGCGCAGGCCTTGCAATTGCTTTTCAAAGCGCTCGGTCACGCCGGCGCTGTAGATCAATTCGCTGGGTGCGACGCGCACCAGCCAGTCGCCGAGTTCCTCGGGCGTGCATTCGGCCAGGTGCACCCGGCCCTGGGTGACGCTGAGCCAGGCCAGGCCGCAGCGGTTGCGCGCGCCGGCGTGCACGGCCAGCAGCATGGCTTCACTCTTGTCGGACAGCAGGGCCGCGTCGGTCAGCGTGCCGGGCGTGACCACGCGCACCACCTTGCGCTCCACGGGACCCTTGCTCGCGCCGACTTCACCGACCTGCTCGCAGATCGCCACCGACTCGCCCATCTTGATCAGCCGCGCGAGGTAATTCTCCAGCGCGTGGAAAGGCACGCCGCACATGGGGATGGGCTGACCGCCCGACTGGCCGCGCTGCGTCAGGGTGATGTCGAGCAGGCGCGTGGCTTTTTCGGCGTCGCCGTAGAAAAGCTCGTAGAAGTCTCCCATGCGGTAGAAGACCAGGGTGTCCGGGTACCCGGCCTTGAGGCCCAGGTACTGCTGCATCATGGGGGTGTGCTTTTCCAGCGCGTCCGGCGCGGGAATCGAGTTCGAATTTTCTTTTGACATCAACAACTTAGATAAATACCATTTTTGCGGCTGCCATCATTGGACAACAAATCGCAGTATTTATCTTTGCCGTTGGACGTATTGCCCCCGCGGTTTCTGCCCAAGCCGGGCTGCGCAATGCAGACCCGCTCGCTCAGGTCGCTTGCTTTTGCAGCGCTTGGCGCATGCCCGACAGCAGCAGCTCAGGGGGCTGCGCACCTGACAGGGCGTAGCGCCGGTTGAATACAAAAAAGGGTACGCCAGGCACGTCCAGGGACTCAGGCTTGCCCATGCCCGATTCCAGCCACTGGTCGAGTTCCGCCGTGGGCAGGTCGAACTCCCGGGCAATGGCCAGCAAGGTGGCGCGGTCGCCCAAATCCTCGCCGCGGGTGAAGTGAGCGGCCAGCAAGCGCTCGAGCAGCAGATCGCGCTGCGCGGGCGACTGGCGCGTGCCGGCAAACGCCAGCAACTGATGTGCCTGCAGCGTATTGGGCATGCGCCGGATGGCGGCGAAATTCACTTCGGCACCGGCCTGCGCCGCCGCCTGCTGCACCCGTTCCTGGCCTTGGCGCACGGCCTCCAGGCTGCCCTTGCGGTGGATGTAGAACTCGAGGAAATCCCGGCCTTCGGCGGGCAGGTCCTGCAGCAGTTGCACCGAATGCCAGCGCACTTCGGGCGCCACTTCGGGCGCGGTCCGGGCCAGTTCGGCCAGCGCCTGGTCCAGGTGGCGTTTGCCTATCAGGCACCAGGGGCAGATCAGGTCGACATACACATCGATGACAAGTTCTTGGGACATATTGCAATTTCTCGGTGAATTCAGGCGGGTTGGGCGGCCAGAGCATCCACACGGATGCCCTCGACCTTGCGCACGTCCTGGTCGTAGCAACGCGCGCCGAAGACGAAAAAGATGGCGGCCAGTACGCTGCACAGCGATACGGCCTCCATGGCCTGCTGCAGGCCCCATATGTCGGACAGCGCACCGACCAGAATCGGGCCTATGGCCAGGCCCAGCAGATTCTGGAACAGCGCCAGCACGGCCGAACCGGTGGAGCGCATGCCGGGGTGGATGACATCAATCACGATGCCCGACACTGTACCCAAGGTGCAGGTCATGAAGAAGCTGCCCAGCAGGATCAGCCGGATTTGCGCCGCACCCGACGACCAGGAGGAAAACGCCACCAGAAACACCAGCATGGTGATCACGCACAGCACGGCCAGCGACGTCAGCTTGTTGCGCGGGCGGCGCAGGGCGAGGCGGTCCACCACATAGCCCCAGAACACATTGCCGGCCGCGCTGACCAGGATCACCACCGCCGCGTGCTTGGCGGCCGCATCGGGGGCCATGCCATGAAAGCGGTTCAGGTAGCTGGGCAGCCAGGACCAGATGGCCGAGATCACGATCAGCTGCATGGCGCCTCCCAGGCACACCCACAGCAGGGTGGGAATGCGCGCCAGGGCACTGAAAATATGCCGGATGGTGCCCTTGACCGAGCTGGTGGCCTGCTCCAGCTTGGGACTCAGTTCCACCGTCTTGTAATCGCGCACCAGCATGTACAGCAAGGCCAGCACCAGACCGGGCACACCGACCACGCCAAAGGCCGCTTTCCAGCCCCAGTGGGCAGCGATCACGCCGCCCAGCACCACGCCTATCACCGAGCCCAGCGAGGCCGCGGCAAAAAAACCGCCCAGCAAGGCGCCGCGCAGCTGCTTGGGAAACAGGCTGGAGATCAGCGCCGCGCCCACCGAGCCATAGCCGGCTTCGCCCGCGCCCACCAGGGCCCGCGCCGTGAACAACTGGGCGTAGTTGCCCGCGAACATGCAGGAAATCGTGGCCAGGCTCCAGGTGGTGGCCATGACCACCACGCTCTTGACGCGGCTCACGCGGTCCGCCAGCAGCGCCACCGGAACGCTGCCCACGGCGACAGCGATGGAGATGATGGAGACCAGGCCGCCCAGCTCCTTGTCGCTGAGATTCCACGCGGCCTTGATGTGAGGAAACAGCGAGGCGACCACCTGTCGGTCGATGTAGTCGAACATCATCAGCGCGAAGGTCATGGCAAAAGCAAACCAGGCCTGCTTTTTGCCGACAAGGTAGCCGTCTTGCGGGCTGGTGTTCATGTCGATAGGGGTCATGCTTGTCTCCGGGGCTGTTTTTCAGCCGTGCTTTCAGTGGTCTTGCGGCGCCGCTCTGGGTTCGGCTTTGGCATGTGCGGCTGTTGAAGCATTTTTGGACGGCCCTTGGATTCGTGCTTGATATTGCGCGACAGATATTGGCCATAGGCGACATCGGGCCGTCATTTTTTGCAGCAAGCGGTAATTCACGCTGCGGGTGAGGGGCGTCGCAGCTTGCCGACGCGTAGTGTTGGAGCTCGGCGGGCGAGTAATTAAATGAGAATTATTCTCAATTGATGTACACTGCGGCAGAGCACAGGCGGCGTTGGCCGAAGGCGATGACGCCACCGCTCGCCAGCCATCCGAGGGCCCGGTTTTGCGGGCGTCTTTCCCCGCGGCCTGCGCGCCGCGACCGCATTTCGCCGAGGCCGACCATGCATCTTGCCGCGCACGACACCCAGCAACTGATGAACGAATACCATGCGCTCATACGCCACCATGGCCAGACACAGGCGCGCTGCGATGCGCTGGTGCGAGCCCAGGCCTCCGAAATCGCGTGCCTGCAAGGCCTGGTCATGCGCTTGCGCGCGGCCGTGATCGTGCGTGACACGGCGCTGACCTGGGAGAGGGCGCGGGCCCCACTGCCAGTCCCGTACACCGCGGGCGATGGGGCTGACGCCGAACAGCCAGGCCTGGAGGCCAGCGCGGCTGCCGCCGATATGGTGATCTGCCAGACCGGCTGTGTCAGCCATGGCGACTACTGGCGCGTGCAGGACCATTGCCGTCGCACGGGAAAGACCTGCGTGCTGGTGGAATCAGCCGCTGCCGCGCACGGGATGCTGGAGTCGGAAAAGACCGGCCCCTGACGCGCCAGGCGACCCGCAGGCCCTCGTCCGGACGCACGAATGCAGGCCTTGCCAGCCGCGACTGTCACAAGCCGCTCCAGTGTTGTTAGTATTTGTCAGCAGATTTGCCGATGGTGCCACCGCACCGGGCAGAAAACGGGCTGTACAAGCCCGTCTGCCACCTACAGATAACAATGACATGCTGGGTCGCGGCGGCCACAAGCCGAGCGTGACGAATCGAGGGAGTGTGCAGGAATGTTGGATCACAGTGAACGAGCGCCGACGGTGGCGGCTTGGCGCGCCGGCCTGGGCGCCATGACAGGCTGGATCCCGGGGGCCGCGCCGCGGCGTCCAGGCGCCGGGCTGCGCGATGCGCTGTGGCTCACGGCCGCGGCCGGCGTCGGTGCGATCCTGGCGGTGCAGGCCGTGGCCTTGTGGCGCCTGGACTATAGAGCGGATGAACGCCAGCGCATACTGGACGAGACACGCCAGGCCTTGCTGGTGCAGACCTTGCACAGTCCGGTGCTGTCGGGCGCCGTGGCGGTCGGGCTGGCCGATACGGCCATCAAGGATTTGGCGCGCGGCATGGACGTGCCGGTGGAGCTGGCGCAGCAGCACCTGGCGCAGATCCGCGCGCGTTTGCCGGTACTGAGCGTGCATGTGCTCGACCGTGACGGCCGCAGCATGGCCCAGGACAATGGCGAGAACCCCGCGCCCAACCGCCATCCGGCTTTCTTGCCGTATTTTCGCCAGGCCATGCAAGGCCGGTCCAGCGTGTTTGCCGCGCTGGAAGTGGGCAGCCACTCGCGCGGTCTGTTCTTTGCAGCGCCCGTGCGCGATGGCCTGGATGCCAGCTCCGCGGTGCTGGGCGTACTGGTGCTCAAGACCGATGCGGGCGCGCTCGATGCCTTGCTCCATCGCAACGGCCTGACGACCTTGCTGCTGAACCCGCAGGGCGTGGCGTTTTCGTCGACCCGGCCGGAATGGCGCTATGCGATGACGGGGCCGCTGACGCAGGAGCGCATCGACGCCGTGCGCCGCAGCAGCCTGTTCGGATCGTATTTCGACAATGGCGTGGCTTCGGCGCTGCCGTTTGCCGCGGACAGCAGCGAAGTGCGGGTCAACGGCGTGCGCTACGCGGTGGACCGGCGTGCGCTGGACTGGCGCGATCCCGCGGGCGACTGGCAACTGGTGGCACTCGACAATGTCAGCGCCTTGATGCCCTGGCGCGACCGCTTGTGGGTGGCCGCGCTTTCGTTTGCCTTACTGATGCTGGCCGGCGCCATGGTGCTGCGCCTGCGCTGGCTGGGCTGGCGCCTGGACAGCGAGCAGCGACGCCATGACGTGCTGCGCGCAGCCTTGCATGCCTGCCCGGCCGCCGCGGTACTGACCGATGCCGACGGGCGGATTCTGTGGGTCAACCGGCGCTATGAACAGGACAGCGGTTATGCGCTGGCCGAATTGCGCGGACGCAAGCCGTCCGTGGTGGCCAGCGGCCGCACGCCGCAGTCGACCTATCGCGACCTGTGGTCCACGCTGATGGCCGGCCAGTGCTGGGAGGGCCATCTGGTCAACCGGGATCGTGCCGGGGCCTTGCACGAGGAGCAGGTGCGGCTCACGCCGGTGCTGGACCGCCATGGCAGGCGCATTGCCATCATGGGCTGGCAGCAGCGCCTGCGCAGCGTGGCACCGGCGCCGGCTTCCAAGCCCGACACGGGGCCGCCGCCCGGCGCTTGATCCGCCGGCAGGCGAAAAAAAACAGCCCGAGGGCTGTTTTTTTTGGCGGTCAGAGCAGGCGGCGCCGGTGGCGCCACGGCGCTCAGACCTGGGGAGCGGCAGGCTCTGCGTCGGTCTGGTCGTCGGCTGGCGCTGCTTCGGCGGCAGCGCTGTCTTCGGCCAGGGCCTGGCGCACGCCGGCCTTGTCGCCGGCACCGGCGAACTGGCTGTACTTGCCCAGCAGGCTGACCAGGTGACCATAGACGCGGGGGTTGCCGGCCATGCATTCACGCTGCTCGAGGAAGTCGGCTTCGCCGGTGAAATTGCCCACCAGACCACCGGCTTCGGTGACCAGCAGCGAGCCTGCAGCCACGTCCCAGATGCTCAGGCCGGTATGGAAGAAACCGTCATTGAAGCCGGCTGCCACATAGGCCAGGTCCAGTGCCGCGGCGCCGGGCGTGCGCACGCCAGCCACGCGGGGCATGACGTCGGTCAGCATGGCCATGTGGGCCTTGAAGTTGTCGCCCTGGCGGAAAGGGAAACCCGTGGAGATCAGGCAGTCGCGCAGCTGGGCGCGCTTGCTCACGCGGATGCGGCGATCGTTGAGGAAGGCGCCGCGGCCGCGCGTGGCGGTGAACAGGTCGTTGCGCGAAGGGTCATAGACCACGGCGTGCTCGATCTTGCCCTTGACGGCCAAGGCGATGCTCACGCAGTACACGGGCAGGCCGTGGATGAAGTTGGTCGTGCCGTCCAGCGGATCGATGATCCAGACAAAGTCCGAATCCTTGGCGCCGAATTCCTTGCCGGTTTCTTCGGCCAGGATGCCGTGGCCGGGGTAGGCCGTGAGCAAGGTGTCGATGATGGCTTTTTCGGCCGCCTGGTCGGTCTCGGTCACAAAGTCGTTGACCTGCTTTTGCGCGATGCGCACGGATTCCACGTCAAGGGCCGCACGGTTGATGAGAGCGCCGGCGGCGCGTGCGGCTTTGATAGCCACGTTGAGCATGGGATGCAGGGTAGACGACATAGATTGTGAGCGTTGGCGCTGCGCTGCAAAAAGGCAGCGCAACACGCGGGTAAGAACAGGGAGGACCGGCCTCGGCGATGCGGGCGGCGACAATGGCTGGCGATTTTACCCGGCCTGCCCGATTTGTGCTGCGGCTTGTGATGCAACCTCAGCCGCCTGCCGCCTTTTGCCAACGTTTTGTGAATGCCATGAAGACCCGATTCGTCCTGATCCAGACCAGCCATGCTGGCAATGTGGGTGCTGCCGCACGCGCCATGAAAACCATGGGGTTTGACGACCTGGTGCTGGTGGCCCCGCGCTGGGCCAATGTGCTGCGCCGCGAAGAAACCATACAGCGCGCCAGTGGTGCCCTGGATGTGCTGGCCAATGCACGCATCGTGGAGACGCTGGACGAGGCGCTCGACGGCATGAGCCATCTGTGCGCCACGGCCATGACGCAGCGCGATTTCGGCCCGCCTACGCGCACGCCGCGCCAGCATCTGGAGATGCTGGTCCAGGGGCAGTTGCAGGCCGAGCCCGCCGCGCCGTCCACGGCCCCCGAAACCGGCGTGGCCTTTTTGTTCGGTTGCGAGCGCTTCGGCATGGCCAACGAAGATGTCTACCGCTGCAATGTGGCGCTGTCGATTCCGTCGAATCCGCAGTTCGGCTCGCTCAATCTGGGCGCCGCCATCCAGCTGATTGCCTACGAATGGCGCCAGGCCCTGGGCGGGTTTCCACTCGAAAATGCGGCGCCGGCGCAGTTGCCCGACCGCGCGGACGCGGGCCAGGTGGCGGGCATGCTGACCCACTGGGAGCAGGCGCTCACTCATCTGGGATTCCTCGACCCTGCTGCACCCAAGAAGCTGATGCCGCGCTTGAACCAGCTGTTCAACCGCGCGCAACTGAGCCCCGAGGAAATCCACATCCTGCGCGGTGTCGCCAAAGCCATGCTGCAAAGCACGCCGCCAAACCGCTAGACTGAACGACTGTCCACTCATTTTTTCCGCGATGCTTGCACGCCTGCGCTCCGATATTCAGTGCATTCTCGACCGTGACCCCGCGGCACGCAGTACCTGGGAAGTCGTGACCTGTTACCCGGGCCTGCATGCCATCTGGTTGCAGCGTCCCGCGCATTGGTGCTGGAACCATGGCTTTCGCTGGCTGGGACGTTTCATTTCCCATCTGGCGCGCTGGCTCACGGGCATTGAAATCCACCCCGGGGCGGTGATAGGCGAGCGCGTCTTCATCGATCACGGCATGGGCGTGGTGATAGGCGAAACCGCCGTGGTCGGCGACGGCTGCACCATCTACCACGGCGTGACCCTGGGCGGCACTTCGCTGTACAAGGGCGTCAAGCGCCACCCCACGCTGGGCCGCGATGTGGTGGTGAGTGCCGGCGCCAAGGTGCTGGGCGGCTTTGAAGTCGGCGATGGCGCCAAGATCGGCAGCAATGCCGTGGTCATCAAGCCCGTGCCCGCCGGCGCCACGGCCGTGGGCATTCCCGCGCGCATTCTGCCCTCCAAGGCCGGCCAGAGTGCCGACGTCACCGACCAGGATGCGCCCGCGGCCGCGCCGCGCCCGTTCACGGCCTATGGCGTGACCCAGGAAGACGACCCGATTTCCCAGGCCATGCGCGGCCTTAGCGAAGGTGCGGCCTGCCATGAGCAGCAGATCGCGCTGCTGTGGGAAGCCATCCAGAAACTGTCGGCCCAGACCAAGACCGACGACTGCGTGCCCTGCGAATCCGAGCGCCCGCAGAAGTTCGAGAAAGACAAGATCGACCAGCTGATGGGCAAGTAAGCGGCGTCAGAGAAATTCCACCCGCCCGCTGTCCAGGTCGTAGTGCGCGGCCACTACGCGGACCTTGCCCTGGGCCACGGCCTCGGCCACGAGCTTGCTGCGCGTGACTATGGCCTGGGCGGTGCGCCTGGCATTTTCCCGCACGGCATTGTCGAGAAAATCGCCGCTGCGGCCGACCACGGCGCGGGCCGCGGGCACGATGGCTTCCACCAGCGGGCCGATGAAGCCAGGGAATTGCGTGTTTTTCTGCACCACTTCGCAGGCCGCGGCCACGGCGCCGCAGCTCTCGTGGCCCAGCACCACGATCAGGGGCACGCCCAGCACGGCGCTGCCGTATTCGATGGTTCCCAGCGTGGCCATGTCGGCCAGATGGCCGGCATTGCGGGCCACGAACAGCTCACCCAGGCCCAAGCCGCCGAACAGCAGTTCGGGCGGCACGCGGCTGTCGGCGCAGGACAGTATCGTGGCCCAGGGGGCCTGGTAGGTCGTCAACTGCGCGCGCTGCTCGCCCAATCGGGCCGCGCACAGTGCCGGCGTTTCGGTAAAAGTCGCGTTGCCGGCTTGCAGGCGGGCCAGGGCGTCGTCGGCGCTCAGCGTCGTCTTGGGCTTGTCGGCCGCCCGGGCCGGGGCTGCTGACAGACCCATTGCGCCCGCCACGCCAGCTGCTGTCAGGGTGAGGAAATTGCGCCGCTGGGTTTGGCGCGTGTCGCAGATTGTGCACATGGTATTCCTTGGGGAACGGTTGGCATGGACTGACATGGCCAGGCAAAGGCGGCAGTCATTCTGCGCCTGGCCTGCGTCGGCGGCTAGACTGTTCGCAATCCTGTCATGGGCAGGTGGTTGCTAGATCCAGGGAGTTCCGATGAACGTTGAAGATGCTTTGCACGCGCGCCGCTCGGTGCGCGCTTTCCTGCCCCGCGTGCCCGATGGCGCGCTGGTGCGCCGTCTGCTGCACGCCGCCTCCCGCGCGGCTTCGGGCGGCAATATGCAGCCCTGGCGCGTGACAGCGCTCACGGGCGAGCCGCTGCAGCGGATCCTGTCGGCGGTGGCCACGGCCGCGCCGCAGGAGAATGCCTTGTCCTATCCGCCCAGCCTCTGGGAGCCTTACCGCAGCCGCCGCTTCGAGAATGGCGAAGAGCTGTACCGCACGCTGGGCATTGGCCGCGACGACAAGCCCGCGCGGCTGGAACAGCTGGGCCGCAACGGGCAGTTCTTTGGCGCGCCCGTGGGCATTTTTGTCTGCGTCGACGAGCGCATGGGCCAGCCGCAGTGGGCGGACCTGGGCATTTACCTGCAGTCGCTGATGCTGCTGGCCGTGGAGCAGGGCCTGGCGACCTGCGCCCAGGGTTTCTGGCGCCGCTTTGGCGACACCGTGGCCGCGCAGCTGAACATGCCCGCGGGCTACAGCGTGGCCTTCGGCATCGCGCTGGGCTGGGAAGACGTTGAGGCACCGATCAATGCCTTGCGCGCCACCCGCGCCGACCCCGAGGAGTGGCTGGAGCTGCAAGGCTTTTGAGTGCCTGCGCTGCGGGGCGAGCCCGCAGCGGCCGGTCACGAGCGGGCCAGCGCCAGCAGGCGTTTCTGCTGGCCTGGCTTTCGAGGGCGCGCTGTCCATGCGGATGCCGCCATCAGTGGATGGCCCGCATGTAGATCTCCATGTGCATGTCATTTTTCAGCAGTCGGATCTCTCGCCTCAAGCGATCAATTTCCGCATGGTTTCGGTCTTTCTTGTCCAACTCGTTGCTCAGCAAGTGGTTCTTGTGGGAAATTTCAGATTGCAGGTTTTTCATCCTCGTCTGGAACCTGTATTTTTCATACGCCGGTGTATAGCCGGACAGAAAATCAGCCTCTGTGCTGGATGGGCAGAATCCGCGGCTGTAATAGCCACCGTTTTGGCCGTGGGCGCTGCCTGACGCGGCCGTGCAGAACGCGATCAGGCCTGCCTGCATGCCACGCTCGTAGGAAAACTGATCGGCTCCCAAGCCATGCTCCTGGCAGGCTTGCGCGCGGGAAGAAAATTTATTTCTTCCACTGAATGCATCCATCTTTCCCAACTCGTTCCAGTTGGCTTGGGTGCACGCTGCCTTGTCCATTACGGCGCAACCCGAGAGGGCAAAAAGCAGGGTCAGGAAACCGATGATGCGCAGGAAGTTGTTGGATTGATATTTCATTCTTTCCTTTGGTTTGAAAGCTTCGCATCGCGCTCTTCATGAGAAATCAGGCCTATGCGTTTTAGTCACCAAACGGTGGGCTGCGTTCCCTGGGCGGGCCATTCGCCGTGATCCGCGCCCTGGGCAGGGCCCATGCGTGCAGGCCTGCGCTGGAGCGCTGGACGCGGCAAAAAGCCCCTGATGTCAGCAGGACTGGCTATACTCGCGCCAGCTCCGGGGTGTGCGTATGCGCTGAGATGCCAGACGGTCTGTGTGAACAGACTGGCTGGCGAACCCGACGAACTTGATCCGGTTCATACCGGCGGAAGAAGAGCGAGACCCTGAAGCGGGGTGGGGGAGGCAACAGTCAGCGGTGGGGCAATGCGCCTGCAACCGATACAGGCTGAGCGCTTTTTTCCACCCGCGCCACCCATGGCTGCTCGTGCACCTGGGTGCGCGTGCGGGGCAAGTCCCCAGCCGGCGGTGGTCCGTCCACCTGCCCTTGCGGCGGGCGGTCGGGCGGCAGGTCCGGCCTGGTATTCCTCGGAGCGTTGTTGACCCAACCATCCACCCGAGGAGACTGCGATGAACGCCCCCCAGCCGGAATTTCCCACCACGACCCCGTCTTTCACGGAACTGCTCGCGCAATCGCGCCAGCCGTTTCCCGCCTCGCGCAAAAGCTATCTGCCCGGCCAACTGCATGCCGACCTGCGCGTGCCGGTGCGTGACATTGCACTCACCAATGGCGAGCAGGTCAGCGTCTATGACACTTCGGGCCCCTACACCGACCCTGATGCGCAAATCGATATCCGGCGCGGCCTGCCCAGCCTGCGCGCGCCCTGGATAGACGCCCGCGGCGACAGCGAGTGGTATGTGGGCCGCATGCGCATGGCGTTGGACGACGGTGGCCGCAGCGATGAGGCGCTGCGCCTCAAGCAATTGCGCGCCGAGGCCGCGGGCCTGCAACGCCAGCCGCGCCGCGCCAAAAGCGGCGCCAACGTGACGCAGATGCACTATGCGCGCCGCGGCATCATCACGCCGGAAATGGAATACGTGGCGCTGCGCGAAAACGGCCGCCGCGAATGGATCGCCGCCTACCAGCAGGATGCCGAGCGCGAACAGCGCCTGGTCGGCAACCCGCTGGGCGCGAGCATTCCGCGCATCATCACGCCCGAGTTCGTGCGCGAGGAAGTGGCGCGCGGCCGGGCCATCATTCCGGCCAACATCAACCATCCCGAAATCGAGCCCATGGCCATCGGGCGCAATTTCAAGGTCAAGATCAACGCCAACATCGGCAACTCGGCCGTCACTTCCAGCATTGAAGAAGAGGTGGAGAAGCTGGTCTGGGCCACGCGCTGGGGCGCGGACAACGTGATGGATCTGTCCACGGGCAAGAACATCCACACCACGCGCGACTGGATCCTGCGCAACTCGCCCGTGCCCATCGGCACGGTGCCGATCTACCAGGCGCTGGAAAAAGTCGGCGGCGTGGCCGAGGACCTGACCTGGGAGATCTTCCGCGACACGCTGGTCGAGCAGGCCGAGCAGGGCGTGGACTACTTCACCATCCACGCGGGCGTGCGCCTGGCCTTCATCCACCTGACGGCGCAGCGGCGCACGGGCATCGTCTCGCGCGGCGGCTCCATCATGGCCAAGTGGTGCATGACGCACCACCGCGAAAGCTTCCTCTACGAGCATTTCGAGGACATCTGCGACATCATGAAGCAGTACGACGTGAGCTTCAGCCTCGGCGACGGCCTGCGCCCGGGCAGTGCCAGCGACGCCAACGACGCGGCCCAGTTCGCCGAGCTGCAGACGCTGGGCGAGCTCACGCAGATCGCCTGGAAGCACGATGTGCAGACCATGATCGAAGGCCCTGGCCATGTGCCCATGCACCTGATCCAGGCCAACATGGCCGAGCAGCTCAAGCACTGCCACGAAGCGCCGTTCTACACCCTGGGCCCGCTGACCATAGACATCGCGCCGGGCTACGACCACATTGCCAGCGCCATCGGCGCGGCCATGATCGGCTGGATGGGCACGGCCATGCTGTGCTACGTGACGCCCAAGGAGCACCTGGGCCTGCCCGATCGCGACGACGTCAAGCAGGGCATCATGGCCTACAAGATCGCGGCGCATGCGGCCGATGTCGCCAAGGGCCATCCGGGAGCGCGTGCGCGCGACGACGCGCTGTCGCAGGCGCGTTTCGACTTCCGCTGGCAGGACCAGTTCAACCTGGGACTGGACCCGGACACGGCCCAGGCCTACCACGACGAAACCCTGCCCAAGGACGCGGCCAAGGTGGCGCATTTCTGCTCCATGTGCGGCCCCAAGTTCTGCTCGATGAAGATCACCCAGGAAGTGCGTGAATTCGCCGCGCAAAAGGGCCTGGCCGAGGACGCGGCCCTGGCCCAGGGCATGCAGGCCAAGGCCCAGGAGTTCCAGCAGGCCGGCGGGCAGTTCTATGTACCGATCACGCCGGTGAACTGACGCGCGTCGGCTCAGGCTGGCAAGGCAAATCGCGTTGCAATACGCGATAGCGCCCCGGCCTGATCCTGCAGGCTGTGGGCGGCCGCGGCCGACTCCTGCACCAGCGCGGCATTGTGCTGCGCATGGTCGCTGAGCGCGTGCACGGCCTGGTGCAGGGCCTGGATCTCGTGCTGCTGGCCGTGGGCCTGGGCGGTGATGGCCGACATGCCCTGCGTGGCCTGCTCCATGGCCTGCAGCATCTGGGCGGTGCGCGTGCGCGCTTCGGTGGCCAGGCGGCTGCTTTCGCCGACCTGGGCACCCGAGGCCTGGACCAGTTGCTTGATCTCCTTGGCGGCTTCGGCGCTGCGGTTGGCCAGCGCGCGCACTTCGGCGGCGACCACGCTGAAGCCCCGGCCGTGCTCGCCGGCACGCGCGGCTTCCACGGCCGCGTTCAAGGCCAGCAGATTGGTCTGGAAGGCCAGGGTGTCGATGACGCCGGTGATGTCGGCAATGCGCCGCGCGCTGCCGGCCATGTGGTGGATGGTGCCGGCCAGGGCCTCGATGGAGGCGCCGCTGGCCTGCGCGCACTGGCTGGCCTGCTGGGCCACCTGCTGGCCGCGGTCGGCGGTGCTGGCGGCCTGGGCGGTGGTCTCGCGCAGGGTGGCCAGGTGTTCGCTCGCGGACTGCAGTTGCAAGGCGCCGTGTTCGGTGCGCTGCGACAAGTCGTGGTTGCCGCGTGCAATGTCCTGGGAAGCGTCGGCCACATGGCGGGTGGCGGTTTGCAACTGGCCCACCAGATCGCGCAGGCTGGTCTGCATGCGCGCCATGGCGCCTAGCATCTGGCCGGCTTCGTCGCGGCCCTGGCCTTGCAGATCGGTGCGCAAATCCAGCGCGGCGACGCGCTGCGCGGCGCTATGCGCCTGGGCCAGGGGCTGGACTATCCAGCGGCGCAGCGCCCAGCCCAGCCACAGACCCAGCAGCACCGAGGCGGCGCACAGCGCGAGCAGCACGCCGCGCGCCGTGGCGGCGCTCTGGCCGGCCTGGTGCGCGGCGTCGTCCATGGCCTGGCGCTGGTAATTCGACAAGGCCTGGAGCTGCAGTGTCAGCGCCTGGGCGGCGGGCAGGAATTGCTGGTCCACGGTGTCGCGCACACGCTGCGTCAGGCCGCTGTCGCGGGCCGTGACCAGGGCGGCGCTGGCGGCGAGAAAGCCTGCGTGGCGTTCATCCAGTGCCTGCCACAGCGCCTGTTCGGCCGCGCTGTGCCCGGCCTGGGCCACGCCTTGGCGCAGCTTGGCATAGGCGGCTTCGTCGGTGGCCACTTCGGCGCCGAGCACATCGCCGACTTCGGGCTCGGAGCTCAGCGCCATGGCCTTGAGGCGTTCGATATTGCGCGACTGCAGCCAGAACGCATCGGCGACCTGGCGTTCGGCCTGGCTGCGCTCGGCCATCACGCGCTGCAGCGCATCCTGGCTGCGGTCCAGCGCCCACAGGCCCACACCGGCCGAGCCCCAGCCCAGGGCCAGGGCCAACGCAAAAATCAGCTGCAGGCGCGCGCCCAGCGAACGCCGCCAGGACACGCGCGCCGCTGGCGTTGCGCTGCTGGACTGAAGAAGGGCTGGCAGGGCCGGGGAGGGCAGGCGAAGCAGTGAAGAGGCGGGCATGTGCAGACAAGGCTGGTGAAAAGGCCGTGCCCGGCACGCTGTGGGAGGCTGGCGCATCGCGCCGCTTGGCAACTGCTGCCGCAGCGTTCGGCTGCCGCAGCGTTCGGGCTATATGTCACATGCTAGTTACACGGTGTGTAAGGAATGTGACACGTTCACATGCAGCCCTGTCTGCCTGGCCGACGGCGAAATGCGGCGGCCAGGGCAAAAAAAAGCGCCGCTCGGGGGCGGCGCTGGGGGCGTCAGCCGGCGGTGGGCGCCGGGCGCTGTGCGCTCTTGGGGCGGAAGGCCGCGCAGACTTCCGCGTGGGTTTCCAGGTAGGGGCCGCCGATCAAGTCGATGCAATACGGCACGGCCGCGAAAATGCCGGGCACCAGGGTCTGGCCGTCGGCGTCCTTGAGACCTTCGAGGGTCTGGGCGATGGCCTTGGGCTGGCCGGGCAGGTTGATGACCAGGCTCTGGCCGCGGATCACCGCCACCTGGCGCGAAAGAATGGCCGTGGGCACGAAGCGCAGGCTGATCTGGCGCATCTGCTCGCCAAAGCCCGGCATTTCCTTGTCGGCAATGGCCAGCGTGGCTTCGGGCGTCACATCGCGCAGGGCCGGGCCGGTGCCGCCCGTGGTCAGCACCAGGCAGCAGCCGACATCGACCAGCTCGACCAGCGCCTGGCTGATCTGGGCTTGCTCGTCGGGAATCAGGCGCGACTCGAAGGTGACCGGGTTGCGCAGCGCGCGGCCCAGCCAGTCCTGCAGGGCCGGCAGGCCCTGGTCGGCGTAGACGCCACTGCTGGCGCGGTCGCTGATCGAGACAATGCCGATGCGCACGGCGGCGCAGTTTGTCGTGGGCTCAGTCATCGCCGTCTTCGGAGGCCTCGGCGGCCTTGGGCGTCACCGCGCCACGAAAGCCATTGCTGCCGGACAGCTGCTCGCGCAGCAGGGCGAACAGTTCGCGGTAGGCGCGGCTGATCTTGCGCGGTGCGCTGGCAGCGCCTTCCTCGGCATCGGCGGCTTCCGCGGGTGCGGCCGCCGGTGCATCCTTGCGGGCCTGACGGATCAGCGCGCGGATTTGCTGGGAGTCGGTGGCGGGGAAGCTGTCCAGCCATTCGGCCATGGCGCCGTCATCGGCCATCAGGCGCTCGCGCCATTGTTCGGCTTGCAGCACCGTCAGCTTTTCGGTGGGCGAGCCGCTGCGCTGCTCTTCCATCGCGGCCTGGATGTCGGCGATCAGGGACTCGTCGAGCTTGCGCATGATCTTGCCGATGTATTGCATCTGGCGGCGCTTGCCTTCGAAGTTGGTGATGCGGCGCGCTTCGGCGACGGCATCCAGCAGCTTGTCCGAGAGTTGCAGGCGTGCGATCAGATCGCTGCGCAGATTCAACAGGTCTTCACCGAGTTTTTGCAGCGCATCACTTTCGCGCTTCATATCGGTGCGGCTGGAATCCCAGGTGCCTTTGAGTTCGGCCTTGAGTTCGAGGTCCAGTTCGCTGCCTTCGGCAACGAATTGGCCTTTTACGTAGTAGCCTTTTTTGGGTTTGCGTGACATGGTAGGGGGCAATAGGATGGCAATGCAGGGCGCATCGCAGTGGCAAGTATCATAGCTGTCGCTATGAAAAAACCCCGTCCCCGCTCCGTAAGCACCGCCGTAACGCAGGCCGATTCCGGCTTTAGCTATAGCCGCCCCTTCTTTGAAGACCTTGTGGACCGTGCCTTGGCGCATGCCAAGAAGCTCGGAGCCACCGACGCCGGAGCCGAAGCCTCCGAAGGCTGCGGCCTCTCGGTGAGCGTGCGCAAGGGCGCCCTGGAGACGGTGGAACGCAACCGCGACAAGTCGTTGGGCGTGACCGTCTACCTCGGCAACCGCCGCGGCAATGCCAGCACCTCCGACTTTTCCGATGCCGCGATCGCGCAAACCGCGCAGGCGGCCTATGACATCGCCCGCTTCACCGCCGAAGACCCTACTGGCGGCCTGCCTGATGCGGCCGACATCGCCCAGCCCGGCACGCACCGCGATCTCGACCTGTTCCACCCCTGGGACGTGACCAGCGAGGAAGCGGCGCGCATTGCCATGGAATGCGAAGCGGCGGCCCTCAAGACCCACAAGCGCATCACCAACAGTGAAGGCGCGGGCGTGTCGGCCCAGCAAAGCCATTTCTTCACCGCCCACACCAACGGCTTTCGCGGCGGCTATGCCAGCTCGCGCCACAGCCTGTCGGTCGCGCCCATTGCCTCGCTGCCGGGCCGCAATGCCGAAATGCAGCGCGACGCCTGGTACAGCTCCATGCGCGCGGCGTCCGAACTGGCTTCGCCCGAGGCCGTAGGCCGCTATGCGGCGCAGCGCGCCCTGAGCCGCCTGGGCAGCCGCAAGATCCCCACCACCGAGTGCCCGGTGCTGTTCGAATCCACGCTGGCCGCGGGCCTGCTCGGCAGCTTTGTGCATGCCGTCAGCGGCGGCGCGCTCTACCGCAAGACCAGCTTCCTGCTGGACTCGCTGGGCAAGCCGGTGTTCCCCAAGCACATCGACGTGCTCGAGGACCCGTTCGTTCTGCGCGGCAAGGGCAGCTCGCCTTTCGACGAAGAAGGCGTGCGCGTGCAGCCACGCCAGGTGGTCGATGCCGGGCGCGTGCAAGGCTACTTCCTGTCGACCTACTCGGCCCGCAAGCTGGGCATGAAGACCACCGGTAATTCCGGCGGCTCGCACAACCTGATCATGAGCTCGCGGCTCACGCGCCCCGGTGACGACCTCGACGCCATGCTCAAGAAGCTGGGCACGGGCTTGTTCGTGGTCGAACTGATGGGCCAAGGCGTGAACTACGTGACCGGCGACTACTCGCGCGGCGCCAGCGGCTTCTGGGTGGAAAACGGCGAAATCGCTTATCCCGTGCACGAGATCACCATTGCCGGCAACCTCAAGACCATGTTCAAGGGCATTCAAGCCATCGGTGCCGATGCCTACAACTACGGTGCCAAGACCGTGGGCTCGGTGCTGATCAACCGCATGAAGGTGGCTGGAAGCTGAAGTCCGACGCTTCGGCCCAAGGCCTGCACCAGCAATGGTGCAGGCCTTTTTTGCGTGCGCTCGCGGCTTGGGCGGCCTCTGGCCTAGGGATTTCCGTAGGGGATTTTTGTAAACAAAGGTGTCTTAATCGAAGGGCGCGCTGAGGCGAGTGCATGCCAGATTGCCGAGCTTCAGCCGGGGCAGGGAAAAACGGACACAGGACGGACACACAACCCGGGGATAACGGGTGAATATGACGCAGGGACAAGAGCACATGCAGCAGATGGAACAGACGCCGGTAGCACCGGCGCAGCGGATTTTGGTGACGGGCGGTGATGGTTTTCTGGGGCGCAGCGTGGTCGCCGCCCTGGCCCGGCGCGCGGGCTCCGAGGCCGTGGTGGCGCTGGACCGTCAGCCCGTGCCCGTGGCGCGCCATGTGCCGGGCGTGCACTACAAGACCGGCGACGTGCGTTCACCGCAACTGGCCCAATGGCTGCGCCAGCACCGCATCGACAGCGTGGTGCACCTGGCGTCCAGTGCAGCGCCGGTCAGGCCTTGCGATCGCTCCCAGGCGTTCGATGTGGACGTGAACGGTACGCGCAATGTGCTGCAGGCCTGCGCAGACGCCCAGGTGCGGCATCTGGTGGTGGCCTCCAGCGGCGCGGCCTATGGCAGCCATGCCGACAACCCGCCCTGGCTGACCGAGTCCTGTGCCTTGCGCGCCAGTGCCGGTGCCGCCCACGCCCACCACAAGCGGCTGGTCGAGGACATGCTGGCCGAATGGCGCATCAGCCACCCGCAGCTGCGTCAGACCGTGCTGCGCATGGCCACCATTCTGGGAGAGACGGTCGACAACCCGACCACGGCGCTGTGGGAGTCCAGGCGCCTGCTGGCGGTGCGCGGCAGCGACAGCCCGTCGGTCTTCATCTGGGACGAAGACGTGGCGGGTGCCATCGTCCAGGCGCTGACCGGCGCCCGACCCGGCTGCTACAACGTTGCCGGTGACGGTGCGCTGGGTCTGCAGGAGATCGCGCAGCGCCTGGGCAAGCGCACCAGGCCGCTGCCCGCGGGCCTGCTGCGGGCACTGCTGGCCCTGGGCTTGCGCCTGGGTTTGAGCCGCTACGGGCCCGAGCAGATCGATGGCCTGCGTTACCGGCCGGTGCTGGACAATACCGCGCTCAAGACGCAGCTGGGCTATGTGCCGCGCAAGACCAGCGCCCAGGCCCTGGACGCCTTCATCGCCGCGCGCGCGGCCCTGGGGCGGCCCGTGACGGCGCCGGGCGCGCAGCAGCCCTTGGAGGCCAGCCTGCGCTGAAGTTCGGCTTCAGGCCAAAAAAAAAGAGCGCCAGGCGCTCTTTTTTTGCGAGGGGCAGGGGATCAGCCCGCGAGTGCGGCCTTGACGGCGGCGGACACCTGGCCCATGTCGGCCTTGCCGGCGAGCGCGGTCTTGACGGCGCCCATGACCTTGCCCATGTCGCCCGGGCCCTTGGCGCCGAGTTCGGCCACGATGGCTTGCACGGCGGCAGTGACTTCTTCGGCCGACATGCGCTGGGGCAGGTAGACCTTGAGCACTTCGAGCTCGGCCTTTTCCTTGTCGACCAGGTCCTGGCGGCTGGCCAGTTCGAACGCGGCGATGCTGTCCTTGCGTTGCTTGATCAGCTTGTCGACGATGGCGATGATGGCCACGTCGTCGAGTACCACGCGCTCATCGACTTCCTTTTGCTTCATGGCCGCCAGCAGCATGCGGATGGTGCCCAGGCGCTCGCTGTCCTTGGCGCGCATGGCGGTCTTCATGTCTTCGGTGATCTGGTCCTTGAGGCTCATGGCATTTCTCCTGAGGGTGAAAATGGGAAATCGGAAAACAAAAAACCCGCGCCTGGCGTCCCGAGCGCGGGTTTGCGGCTTTTGAAGGCCGGCTGTGCTTAGTAAAGCTTCTTGGGCAGCTGCATGCTGCGAACGCGCTTGTAGTGACGCTTCACGGCAGCGGCCTTCTTGCGCTTGCGCTCGGAAGTGGGCTTCTCGTAGAACTCGCGAGCGCGCAGGTCGGTCAGCAGGCCGAGCTTTTCGATCGTGCGCTTGAAGCGACGCAGAGCGACGTCATAGGGTTCGTTTTCTTTTACGCGGATGGTGGTCATTAGCTAATGTTTCCAAATATTTGTTGCCGACAGCGGGAGCACGGGAGATCGAGCCTGTGCACCATGTGCGGCGGTTGTTCCCCGTCTATAACTAGTATTGGCCGACGGGGCATTGCCAGCAAAGCCAAGGATTATAGACGAGTTGTGGCGGGTTTTAGCGATTGCGCGCAAGCAAATGCGCTGGCCCAGGCCCATTGGAAGTTGTAGCCACCGAGCCAGCCGGTGATATCGACGACTTCGCCTATGCAAAACAGGCCGGGCTGGTCCTTGCATTCCATGCTCTGCTGCGACAGCGCGCGGGTGTCGACGCCGCCCAGCGTGACTTCGGCTTTCTTGTAGCCTTCCGAGCCCGTGGGCGTGATTTCCCAGCGGCTGAGCCGCTCGGCGAGGCGGTTCAAGGCCTTGTCCGAAGCTTCGGCCACGGGACGCTGCCACTCGGCATCCTGGGCCACCCAGGCATCGGCCAGACGGCTGGGCAGCCAGGCGGCGAGCTCGTTGGCGATCAGCTTGCGCGAGCGCAATTTGGCCTGGGCCAGCGCCGCGGCTAAATCCACGTTGGGCGCAAGGTTGATGGACAGCGGCGTGCCCGGCTGCCAATAGCTGGAGATCTGCAGCACGGCCGGGCCCGACAGGCCGCGGTGGGTGAACAGCAGGTCTTCATGGAACGTCATGCGCTCCTTCTTGCTGCCGGTGCTGATTTCCACGGGCAGGGCCAGGCCCGACAGCTGGGCATAGGGTTCCCAGGCCGCGCCGTCGAAAGTCAGCGGCACCAGGCCGGGCGAACGTTCGACCAGCGGCAGGTCAAACTGCTGGGCCAGGCGGTAGCCGAAGTCGGTCGCGCCGATCTTGGGAATCGACAGGCCGCCGGTGGCGATGACCAGATTGGTCGCGCCGGCCGGTCCCTGGTCGGTGGTCAACTGGTAGACGCCCGCAGCGCCATGCTCGCCGCGCTGGTAGCTCACGCTGTTCACCTTGCACGGCTGCCAGCGCTCGACGCCACCGGCCGCGCACTCGGCCAGCAGCATGGCGATGATGTCTTCGGCCGAGCGGTCGGCAAACAGCTGGCCCTTGTGCTTTTCATGGTGGGCAATGCCATGGCGGTCCATCAGGGCGATGAAGTCCGCGGGCGTATAGCGCGACAGGGCCGAGCGGCAGAACTGCGGGTTGCGGCCGACAAAGTGCTTGTGCGGCTGGCGCACGTCGAGTTCACGGTTGGTGAAGTTGCAGCGCCCGCCACCCGAAATACGGATTTTCTCGGCGACCTTGGGCGCGTGGTCTATGAGCAGCACCTTGAGGCCGCGTTGACCCGCCTGGGCTGCGCAGAAAAGGCCGGCAGCGCCGGCGCCGAGAATGATGGCGTCGTAGAAAGGGGTGGTCACAGGGGGCAAAGCAGGTCGGGGCGCCAGGGCGCGGGTGCGGGCAAAGCGGGTATTGTCCTTGAGCTGGGCAAAATACCGGCGCGCAGGGTTGCCCGGCGGCGCGCCAATAGCCTGCAATCCCCTGTTGCTTGCCGCAGTTTTTACAATCCTGGGCATGAACCAACCCGCACACCAACTCAGCATGACCGTGCTGATGTCGCCCGACATGGCCAATTTCTCCGGCAATGTGCACGGCGGCGCGATCTTGAAGCAACTTGACCAGGTGGCCTATGCCTGCGCCAGCCGCTACGCGGGCCGCTATGTGGTCACGCTGAGCGTGGACCAGGTGACTTTTCTGCAGCCCATCCATGTGGGCGAGCTGGTGACTTTCCTGGCCAGCGTCAACCACACCGGCACTTCGTCGATGGAAGTCGGCATCAAGGTGGTCGCGGAAGACATTCGCAACCAGAGCGTGCGCCACGTCAACAGCTGCTTTTTCACCATGGTCGCCGTGGACGACGATCGCAAGACGGTGGCCGTGCCGCCGCTCAAGCCGTCCAACTACGACGAGCGCCGCCGCTGGGGCGCGGCCGTGCTGCGCAAGCAGATCCGCAAGGAGCAGGCCGAGCGCTTTGAACAGGTGCGGCAGGCGGCTGCACTAAGCACCCCCTGAGCCGCTTCGCGCTAGGCGCGCCCCGTCTTCCTCCTCTCATCCTTCGGTGGAGGGGGGCGCCCGGCTAGGGACGGCACCCTCGCTGCGCGGCGGCGCTTGCTCGGAGCCCCTTTGCTCGGCAGCGCCAGTTGCTCAGACTGTGAGCGATGTACGCGCTGAGAAAAGGTGGCGTTCAGGCGGCCTGCTGGGCTTGAGGCTGCGCTGGCGCAGCCGCCCAGGCGGCCACGCCTTGGACCACGTCGCCGACCACGATCACGCTGGGACTGGCGAGCTTTTCGGCATCGATGGTGGCTTGCAGGGTCGCCAGCGTGGTCACGGCATGGCGCTGGCCGGGCAGGCTGGCGTGCTGGATCACGGCCACCGGAGTCTGTGGCGGCAGGCCTTGCAGCAGGCCTTGCTGGATGTGCGCCGCGCCGCGCATGCCCATGTAGATCACCAGGGTCAGGCGCATGTCGCGCGCCGTGACGGCGAGCTGGGCCCAGTCGGTGTCGTCGGCGCCGGGCTGGGCATGGCCGGTGATGAAGATCACGCCGCGTGCATGCGCGCGGTGGGTCAGCGGCGCGCCCAGCGAAGTCAGCCCGGCCAGGCCGGCCGTGATGCCGTTGACCACTTCGACTTCCACGCCGGCGGCACGCAGGTGCTCGACCTCTTCGCCGCCGCGGCCAAAGATGAACGGGTCGCCGCCCTTGAGGCGCACCACGTTGTCGCCGTCCTGCACGGCCTGCAGCATCAGCTTTTCGATGAAGGCCTGGGGCGTGCTCTTGCAGCCGCCGCGCTTGCCGACATAGACGATGCGCGCCGTGGGCGAGGCATGGGCCACGATGGCATCGCTGACCAGGTCATCGACCAGCAGCACGCTCGCCGCCTGGATGGCCTTCAAGGCCTTGAGGGTCAGCAGCTCCGGGTCGCCGGGGCCGGCGCCGACCAGGGTGCAGCGGCCTGCGGGGATCGAAGAGGCAGAGTGGTTCATGGCATGGACTCCTCAGGCGCCGGGCGCCGATGGTGTGGGTGCGGCTTCGAGAGCCTGGGCGATTTGCAAAATGAAAGCCACCTGCTGGGCAATGGCCGCGGGCACGGGCAGTTCGCCGGCGAGCACGCGGCGAGTGTAGTCGGCCGTGGTCGCCACATCGATGGCTTCGGGCAGGCCGGGGATTTCATTGCTCGTGCCGGGCAGCTGCTCCTGCAGCAGGCGGTGCGTGCCGCGCACAAAGCCGTCGTAGCGTGGCGAGCGGCGCGGGTCGGCGACCACTTCGCCTTCGAGTCCGCGCGACAGCAGCGCCGTCGCGCCCTGGGCTTGCAGGCAGGCCTGCAGCATGGCGGCGTATTCGGGGTGGGTGTAGCTCGAGACCAGCACATTGGCTCCGGCGCAGGGGGTGTAGAGCTTGGCCACGCTGTGGCCGGGGTTGCGCAGGCCAATCACTTCGCGCACCGCGAGCAGCCGCGCCAGACCGGGCTGCAGGTCGCCGGTGGCAATGTGGGCGACCGTGCCTGGCGCAATCGCGGCCAGCTCGGCTGGGTGGTCGCAGCCGGCCTGCGTGGCGGGGATGTCCAGGGCTTGAAGCACATCGCTGGCCAGCACCCGACGCGCTTCGGTACGCATGCCGTGCACCAGCACGGGCAGGCCTTCACGCGCCAGCAGCAATGCCAGCAGCGGCGTCAGCACGGGCAGGCGGCGCGCGCCGTTGTAGCTGGGCAGCACCACCGTCGGGCGGGCGCTGGCGGCAAAGCGGCGGCTGCGCGCATGCAGCGCATCGAGAAAGCCACACATCTCTTCGACCGACTCGCCCTTGATGCGCATGGCGATGCAGAAGGCGCCGATTTCCAGGTCCGTGACCCGGCCGTCGAGCACCTGGCCCAGCAGGTCCTGCGCCTGTTCACGCGTGACTGCGCGAGCGCCCCGCGCGCCGCGGCCTATGTCTTTGATGTAGTGGCTGATGCCCATGAATGCGCTACCTGAATTGGTTGGTAGCGTTATTTTCGGGTGTTTGAAAGAACTTTTTGTTATATGAAGACACCCCCCTGGAAAAATAGGGAAACCGGGGGCTGCATATCCATTTCGGCGGACATGGCTTTGCGCTGGGCCGGCAGGTCGTCCCGCAGCCATTCCGAGTGTCGGACCAGAGCCGGATCCAGCGGGGGCAATCCCATGGTGCGCGCTTGGGTGTTGTCCTGGTGCAAGCTGCCGGTTTGCGCATACCATTCTGGTTCGACCTCCCTTTTTCATGCATGCCTGCCGCCAGACGGCTCGGTGCGAAGGAACTGACATGAACGCCTCGAACTCCTTGACCGACGAACTGATGGGCCAGCTGCAAGGCGCGCCGTTGCAAAACATGGCGCAGCA
The DNA here is from genome assembly GCF_025421555.1 of Acidovorax bellezanensis. Classification (NCBI taxonomy): domain Bacteria; kingdom Pseudomonadati; phylum Pseudomonadota; class Betaproteobacteria; order Burkholderiales; family Comamonadaceae; genus Acidovorax; species Acidovorax bellezanensis. Next base: position 20,025 of record NZ_JAODYH010000003.1, on the reverse strand, counting down.
GCTTGGCATGGACAGCGCACAGACCGAGCAGGCCGTGAGCACGGCACTGCCGGTATTGCTGGGCGCCTTGGGTGGCAACAACGGGGACCAGCCCCAGGGCGCGATGGACATGCTGGGCGGTGCGGGCGGTGGCCTGGCCGGCATGCTCGGTGGCATGGGCGGAATGGGCGACATGCTGGGCGGGCTGCTCGGCGGCGGCCAGGCGTCCGGCGGCGGCGGCGCGGATATCCTGGGTCAGATCTTTGGCGGCCAGCACAAGGAAGTCGAATCCGGTGTGGCACAGGCCACGGGCCTGGGTGCGAATGCCGGTCAGCTGCTGCAAATGCTGGCCCCCATCGTGATGGCCTTCCTGGCGCAGCGTGCGCAAGCGGGTGGCCAGGGCCAGGCACCGGGCGCCGAGGCGCAGCCGGGTGCTGGCGTTGGCGGCATGCTGGGCGGCATGTTGGACCAGAACGGCGACGGCAAGCTGGACGTGGGCGATCTGTTCAAGCTGGGCGCGGGCTTTCTCGGCGGCCGCCGCTGAAATACAGCGTGCCAGCGACCAAGGGCTGCCCAGGCAGCCTTTTTTTCGTCCCGGTGTTTCTAGATATTGCATTGCCGACCGTCAGCGCCGACACTGGTCAGGCTTGTTCGACTTCAGGAGCCAGGTATGACGACTGTTGCAGACATCCTGCGGGCCAAAGGGAGTGCCGAGGTTCACCACGTAGGGCCGGAAGATTCCATGCTGGAAGCACTGCAGCGCATGGCCGAGTACCGTATCGGCGCCTTGATGGTGCTGGAAGGCGACCGGTCCAGCCGTATCGCCGGCATCGTCACCGAGCGCGACTATGCGCGCAAAATCGTATTGCAAGGCCGTAACTCGGCGACCACGCCGGTGCGCGAAGTGATGACGGCGGCCGTGCACTGCGTGGACATGGCGCAAACCTGCGAAGAGTGCATGGCCTTGATGACGCGCGAGCGCATACGCCATCTGCCGGTGCTCGACGACCAGAAGATGCTCGCCGGCATCGTCTCCATCGGCGATCTGGTGAAAGCCATCATTTCGGAGCAGCAGTTCACCATCGAGCAGCTCGAACACTATATTTCGGGCAAGCACGGCTGAAATGAAGCACCCCCTGAGCCGCTAATGCGGCTTCCCCCTCTCAACCTTCGGTGGAGGGGGACGGCAGCCTCGGTGCGGGGCGGCCCTTCCTCGCTGCCCCTGGACTGGGGCACGCCGGTGTCATGGGCTGCGGGTGGCGCGAACGTGGAATGGATACCTCAGGGCCTTTGCTGTGACTGGCAAGGCAAAGGCCACAGTGGTTTTACACTCCAGCCCATGAGCTTGCTGATCCTGGGTATTGAATCTTCGTGCGATGAAACCGGTGTGGCGTTGGTGCGCCTGCCCGAAGGCGGGGCCGTGCCCCAGCTGCTGTCGCATGCCTTGCACAGCCAGATCGAAATGCACCAGGCCTATGGCGGCGTGGTGCCCGAGCTGGCCAGTCGTGACCACATCCGCCGCGTGCTGCCGCTGACCGAAGCCGTGCTGGCCGAATCGGGCAAGCAACTGGCCGATATCGACGTGGTGGCGTTCACGCGCGGCCCTGGCCTGGCCGGTGCACTGCTGGTCGGCGCCGGCGTGGCCTGCGCCCTGGGCGCGGCGCTGGACAAGCCCGTGCTGGGCATCCATCACCTCGAAGGCCATCTGCTGTCGCCTTTCCTGAGCGCGGACCCGCCTGAATTTCCTTTCGTGGCCTTGCTGGTGTCGGGCGGCCACACGCAGTTGATGCGCGTCGACGGCGTGGGCGCCTATGAAATCCTGGGCGAAACCATTGACGATGCGGCCGGCGAAGCCTTCGACAAATCGGCCAAGCTGATGGGTCTGGGCTATCCCGGCGGGCCGGCGCTGTCGCGCCGTGCCCAGGACGGCGACCCCAAGGCTTTCAAGCTGCCGCGTCCGCTGCTGCACAGCGGCGACCTGGACTTTTCCTTTGCCGGTCTCAAGACCGCCGTGCTGACCCAGGCCAAGAAGCTGGGCGACGAACTGCCAGCGCGCACGGCCGATCTGGCGGCGAGCACCGAAGCCGCGATCGTCGACGTGCTGGTCAGGAAGACCATGACGGCGCTCAAGCAGACCGGCATGAAGCGCGTGGTCGTGGCCGGGGGCGTGGGCGCCAACCGGCTGCTGCGCGAGCAGCTCAACCAGGCCTGCGCGCAGATGAAGGTGCGCGTGCACTATCCCGAGCTGCACCTGTGCACCGACAACGGCGCGATGATCGCCATGGCCGCGGCCATGCGCATCCAGTCGGGTCGCGAGCAGCCCGCCCGCCATTACGCTTTCGACGTAAAGCCGCGCTGGTTGCTCGATTCCCTCGCCTGAAGGCGGTTTACCAAAACTTCACGGGGCCGAAGCGGGGCTGACAAGGGGGGGCTGCACAATGGTCAGCATGCCCATTCTGACTTTGTCCCCCCTATGAACCCCAATGCATCGTGCCGTCCTGTCGTGACGCTGGCCGCGGCGTTGGTCGCGCTGGCGCTGGCCGGTTGCGCCGTGACGCAGCCGCCGGGCGCGGCCTTGCCGGCACTGGCCGTGCCCAGCACCTGGTCGTCCAGCCATGGCGTGGTGGTGCCCGATGCCAGCCCGCAGTCCCTGGCCCGGTGGTGGCAGGGATTGGGCGATGCCCAGCTCAGCACCCTGGTCGAGCAGGCGCTGCAAGCCAATCCTTCGCTGCGCGCCACCCAGGCCGCGCTGCGCCAGTCGCGTGCCCAGCGCGATGTGACGGCCGCGGGCCTGGCGCCATCGCTGGACGGCTCGGGCTCGGCCCAGCGTTCGCGCTCGGGCAATTCCACGGGCAACAGCTTTTCCGCCGGTCTGGATGCGAGCTGGGAGCTGGACGTGTTCGGCCGGCTCGCCAGCGGCCTGGAGGCCAGCGACGCTGATGTGCGCACGGCCCAGGCCACGCTGGAAGGCGCGCGCGTGTCCCTGGCGGCCGAAGTGGCGCTGACCTATATCGACTTGCGCAATCAGCAGCAGCGCCTGGTGATTGCGCGCAACAACCTGGCGAGCCAGCGCGAGACGCTGCAGATCACCGACTGGCGCATGCAGGCCGGACTGACCACGTCGCTGGCCACCGAACAGGCCAAGGCGGCGGTCGAGCAGACGGCGGCCCAGGTGCCGACGCTGGAAGCCAGCCTGGCCCAGTCGCGCCATGCGCTGGCCGTGCTCACGGGCCAGAACCCGGCCGCGCTCAATGCGCAGTTGGCCGCCGTGGCCCCCGTGCCCCAGGCACCGACCGAACTGGCCCTGCAGATTCCCGCCGAAACCCTGCGCCAGCGGCCCGACGTGATCGCGGCCGAAACGCGCGTGGCGGCCGCGCTGGCCCGGGTGTCCCAGGCCGATGCCGCGCGCTATCCCAGCTTTCGCCTCGGCGGCTCGCTGGGCCTGCGCGCCTTGACGCTGGGCACGCTGACCCAGGGCGGCTCGGTGGTGGGCGCGCTGCTGTCGAGCATTTCGGTGCCGCTGCTGGACGGCGGCGCGGCCCGCGCCCAGGTGCGCGTGCAGCAGGAGGGGCTGGAGCAGGCGCGGCTGGCCTATGTGTCCACGGTGCTGACGGCCTTGCAAGAGGTGGAAGACGCGCTGGCCGCGGTGCAGGGCGACGCGCAGCGTCGCGAGCGCCTGCAGGCCGCGGTGGAAGCGGCGCAGAACGCCGCGCTGCTGGCGCAGCAGCGCTACAGCAGCGGTCTGGTGGATTTCCAGACCGTGCTGGAAACCCAGCGCAGCCAGCTTTCCTCGCAGGACAGCCTGGCCACCGCCACGGCCACGCTCACGGCCGACCATGTGCGCCTGTACAAGGCGCTGGGCGGCGGCTGGACGCCGCAGCCGGCCGAGGCCACCGCAGGCGCCGCAGCGGCAGCGCCGGCAACGAATTGAATGACGAACGGATCACGCAACATGAGCACCACACCTTCTTCTTCCACGCCGGTCGCCAGCAAGGCCGAGCTGCTGGGCATTACCGCGGCGCGCCCCTGGTGGCGCCGTACTTCGGTCTGGGTGGGCGTGGCCCTGCTGGTGGCGGTGGGCGCGGGCCTGGCCTACTGGCAGGTCCAGCAGGCGGCCAAGGCCTTGCCGCAGTATGTGAGCCAGGAAGTCAAGCGTGGCAACCTGCGCCTGACGGTCGCGGCCAACGGCACGCTGGTGCCTACGCGCCAGGTGAATATCGGCAGCGAACTGTCGGGCACGGTGCGCAATGTGCGCGTGGATGTGAATGACAAGGTGAAGAAGGGCCAGGTGCTGGTCGAACTGGACACGGCCAAGCTCGACGCCCAGGTGCTGCGCTCGCGCGCTTCGCTGGCCTCGGCGCAGGCCCGCCAGGCCCAGTCGCAGGCCACGACCAAGGAGGCGCGGGCCAATCTGGGCCGGCTGGAAGAGGTGGCACGTCTGTCGGGCGGCAAGGTGCCGTCGGCGGCCGAGCTGGACACGGGGCGGGCCACGCTGGAGCGGGCGATCGCCGATGACCTGGCGGCCGCGGCCGCGGTGCAGGATGCGCGCGCCGCGCTGTCCACCGACGAGACCAATCTGTCCAAGGCGTCGATCACTTCGCCCATCGACGGCGTGGTGCTGACCCGGGCCGTGGATCCGGGCAATGCCGTGGCGGCTTCGCTGCAGGCCGTGACCCTGTTCACCCTGGCCGAAGACCTGTCCAAGCTGCGCCTGGAAGTCAGCGTGGACGAGGCCGATGTGGGCACCGTCAAGCCCGGCCAGAAAGCCACCTTCACGGTGAGCGCTTATCCTTCGCGTCTTTACCCGGCCCAGGTGACGCGCGTCGCCTATGGCTCGACCAAGACCGACAACGTGGTGACCTATATCGCCACGCTGGACGTGACCAACGAAGACCTGAGCCTGCGCCCCGGTATGACGGCCGCGGCGACCATCACATCGACCGAGCGCGAAGACGTGCTGCTGGTGCCCAATGCGGCGCTGCGCTTCACGCCTTCGGTGGCAAGCGTACCGGCGGCGGTGAGCAGCGGCGGCGGCATCATGGGCCAGCTGATGCCCATGCCGCGCGGTCCGCGCCCTGGTGGCGGCCAGCGCCGCCCGGGCAGCGCGGACGCGGCGCAAGACCACGACGCCGCACGCGATGTGTGGGTGCTCGAAGCCGGCAAGCCCGTGGCGGTGAAGGTGAACACCGGCATCAGCGACGGCCGCATGACCGAAGTGCACAGCGAAGCGCTCAAGCCCGGCATGGCCGTGATCACCGACCAGCGTTCCGGGAGCGTGAAATGACGGCGGCCCAGGAAGATTCCGTCGGCGCGACGCCGCTGATCGAGTTGCGCAACATCACCAAGGTCTACGGTGAAGGCGGCCTGGCTTTCCAGGCCCTCAAAGGCGTGGACCTGCGCATAGAGCAGGGCGATTTCGTGGCCATCATGGGCCCCAGCGGCTCGGGCAAGTCCACGGCCATGAACACCCTGGGCTGCCTGGACCGGCCGACCACGGGCGAGTATTTGTTCAAGGGCGCGCATGTGGAGACGCTCACGCGCGACGAACGCGCGCTGCTGCGCAGGCGCTTCTTCGGCTTTGTGTTCCAGGGCTTTCACCTGCTGCCGCGTACGACGGCGCTGGAAAACGTCGAGCTGCCCCTGCTGTACCGCGGCGAGCCTACGGCCAAGCGCCATGCCGCGGCCAGGAAGGCGCTGGCGGCCGTGGGCCTCACGGGTTGGGAGCACCACACGCCCTCGGAACTGTCGGGCGGGCAGCAGCAGCGCGTGGCGATTGCGCGTGCCATCGTCACCGAACCGGTGGTGCTGCTGGCCGACGAGCCCACGGGCAATCTCGACAGCCAGCGCAGCGGCGAAATCATGGAGCTGCTGTGGCGCCTCAATGCCGAGCTGGGCATCACCGTGCTGATGGTCACGCATGAGCCCGACATGGCGGCCTATGCGCGGCGCATCGTGCGCTTTGTCGACGGGCTGCTGGACTCGGACCATGCCAATCCCGCGCCGGTCATGCTGGCGCGCGAGGCGTTGGCGGCCGCGCCGTTCGGGGAGGCACTCTGATGTTCTTCAGCACCATCTTGCTGTCGTTGCGCTCCATACGCCGCAACCTGCTGCGCTCTTTCCTCACCATCCTGGGCATCGTCATCGGCGTGAGCGCGGTGGTCACCATGGTCACCCTGGGCAATGGCGCGACGCTGGCCGTGCAGAACCAGATTTCGGGCCTGGGCACCAATCTGCTGCAAGTGCGCCCCGGCCAGCGCATGATGGGCACCGGCAACGCGCCGACCTTCAAGGACACCGACGCCGATGCGGTCGCGCAGCAGATCGGCGGCATTTATGCGGTGGCGCCCGAAGCGCGCGCCACGGCCACGGTGGTCGCCGGTGGGCGCAACTGGTCGAGCAGCGTGATCGGCAGCACCAATGAATGGCTCAAGACCGGCAACTGGAAGCTCGCGGTCGGCCGGGAGTTCACGGCCGATGAAATCCGCGCGGGCTCGGCGGTATGCATCATCGGCGCGACGGTGCGGCGCGAGCTGTTTGCCGATGCCGATGCTGTGGGCGAGCAAATGCGCGTGAAAGCGTTTTCCTGCGAAGTGGTGGGCGTGCTCGAATCCAAGGGCCAGGGCGCTTTCGGCAACGACCAGGACGACATGGTGCTGGTGCCGCTGAACACGCTGCAGCGGCGCATCACCGGCTCCAAGCGCATCAACACCTTGCTGGTGTCGATGGAAGACGGCAGCGAGCCCGAACGGGTCAAGGCCAGCCTGCGCCAGTTGCTGCGCGAGTTGCGCAAGCTGGCTGAGTCGGACGAGGACAATTTCAACATCCTCGACACCAAGCAGCTGGCCGACACCTTGTCGGGCACGACCAAGGTGCTGACCATGCTGCTGGGCGCGGTCGCGGGCGTGAGCCTGCTGGTCGGCGGCATCGGTATCATGAACATCATGCTGGTCAGCGTGACCGAGCGCACGCGCGAAATCGGCCTGCGCCTGGCCATCGGTGCGCTCGAGCGCGAAGTGCTGCTGCAGTTCCTGATCGAAGCGGTGGTGCTCGCGGCGCTGGGCGGGCTGGTCGGCATTGCGCTGGCGACCGTGGCCTCGATGGTGCTGGCCGGCGTGATGGGCGTGCCCTATGTGTTCAATGTGGGCGTGAACCTGCTGTCCTTTGTGTTCTCCGCGGTCATCGGCGTGGTCTTCGGCTACTTCCCGGCGCGGCGCGCGGCGCGGCTCGACCCCATCGAGGCCTTGCGCCACGAGTGAGGCGCAGCGCGCGCCAACACTGAAAAAAACCCGGCAATCGCCGGGTTTTTTGCTGGGCACTCGAATAGTGAAACATGGTCAAGCACACGAGAACACCGTGGGGCCGGCGCAATTTTCTACAGAATGGCCGGACTGCACTGTTGTGCTTGGAGTCCATGCCATGACCCACTTGTTCCAAGGCGCGCGGATTCGTCTGCACCTGTTGATGGCGTTGCTGATGGCGCTGTGTCTCATCGCCATGACGGCCCTGGTGGCGGGCTTGACCCAGGTGCGACTGCGCACGTCCGCCGACGAGACGGCCCAGGATTTGTTCCGCCAGGTGGCCCAGCGCAATGCGCAAAAGCTGCAGGACGTGCTGACCACCACCGGCAATGCCGTGCAATTCCTGGCCGCGATGCCGCTGATCGGCGTGGACGGCGCCGGCCGTATGGACCGTCCGAAACTGATGGCGCTGCTGCTGGCGGCCGTGCAGGCGCAGACCCAGCTCTATAGCCTCTACATCGGTTTTGACAGCGACGAAATGCTGCAGGTCATAGGCCTGCGCAACCAGCCGCAGCTGCTCGCCACGGTGGGGGCGCCCGCAGGCTGCCATTTCGCGCTGCGCACCATAGAGCGCAGCGCGGCGCATGGGGGCCAGCCCATGGAGTCCTGGATTTTTCTGGATGCCCGCGGCGTGCGTATGGGAGAGCGCGCCGCCGTGCCGACAGACTATGCGCCCAGCCGCCGGCCCTGGTTTTTGCAGGCCAGGAAGTCCACGGGCTTGCAGTTGACGCCGCCCTATGCCATGTCCAGCGCCAAGGAGCAGGGCATGTCGCTGGCGCGGGCGCTGTCGGTGGGGGATGGCGTGGTGGCGGCGGACCTGGTGTTTTCCGAGTTCGATCAGTTCGCCCATGCCTCCATGCAGGGGCACGAGGGTGGGGTGCTGCTGACCAACGGGGAGGGCGAGTTGCTGGCCCGTTTTGCGCAGCCGGCGTTCTCACAGCCGCCGGTGGAGCGCATGGAAAAGCTGGCCCGCTCGGCCAATGGATTTTTCGCCGCGACCGCCACGCTGGTGGGCGAGGAGACCAGCCGCATCATCACCGTGCAAGGCCGGGAGCTTGTCTATGCGCGCAGCGCCGTCCATGCCACGCCGGACAGCTGGCTGTGGGTGACGGCCTTCTCACCCGTCGACCGGTTTGTCGCACCCTTGCGCGCCGTGCAGCGCGAGCTGTTGTGGTTGGCCGTGGGTGGCTTGCTGCTGATATTGCCGCTGGCCTATGCCTTGTCGCACTGGCTGGGGCGCTCGCTTGGCGGGCTGGTGCGGCAGTCGCAGCGTATCCAGCGCGGCGATTTTTCCGGCGACGAGGCCCAGCATTCGGCGATCCGGGAGTTTGACGAAGTCTGCCAGGCCCAGCACACCATGAAGCTGGCCATCCGCGAGCATTCGCTGGCGCTGGACGAGGCCATGCGCCAGCTGTCCTGTCTGGTCGACAGTGGCAAGCAACTGTCCCGGCGCCGCACTGCGCGCGAGGTGGCGCAGCAGTGCGTGGACAGCGCCTGTGCGCTGGTGGGGGCGCACAGCGCACAGCTGTGGCGCCGCGAAAGCGACGGTCTGCTGCGCCTGGTGGCGGACAGCGGCTATCCCGATCTGCCGGCCACGGCCTGGGACGATGCGCCCCGCATCGCCGGGGACAATGGGGCGCCGGACGACAAAGCCTTGGTGGACCCCTGCACGGCGGTGGCACGCAGTCGTCTGCCCTGGTTCTACACGCGAGGGCAGTTGCCCGAAATCGACCTGGGCCATCAGGCCGAAGCCGCGCAGTGGCTGCAAGCGCAGGACCCTGCACGCGCGCCGACGCCGCATGCCGCGCCGGACACGCTGCTCGCCGTGCCGGTGCTGGTGGGGCACGAGAAGCTCGATGGCGTATTGGTGCTGCTGGACCCCCGCGGTGGACCGTCGGGGCGCGGTGGCGGCCAGGACGCCTTGCATGGTGTGCAATCGTTGGCGGCGCAGGCCGGCATCGTTTTCGAGAACCTGGCGCTGGAGCAGGCCCAGGAAGACTTCATGGAAGCCTTGCTCAAGCTGCTGGCCGGTGCCATCGATGCCAAGAGCGCCTATACCGGCGGCCACTGCGCACGGGTGCCCGAGCTGGCGCGCATGCTGGCCGAGGCCGCCAGTGCGACCCGCAGCGGTCCGCTGGCGGATTTCCATTTCTCCACCGCGCAGCAGTGGCGCGAATTCCATATCGGCACCTGGCTGCACGACTGCGGCAAGGTCACCACGCCGGAGCATGTGATGGACAAGGCGACCAAGTTGGAGACGGTCTACAACCGCATCCACGAAGTGCGCATGCGTTTCGAAGTGCTGTTGCGCGACGCGCAGATTGCCTGTCTCGAGGAGCTGCAGGACGGAGAGGACGCGGCGCTGGCGTACAGCCGCTGCGCGGCACGGGTGGCCGAGCTGCAGGCTGATTTTGCGTTTGTGGCCGAGTGCAATATCGGCGGAGAAGTCATGGCACCCGAGCGGGTGCAGCGGCTGGAGCAGATCGCGGCGCAGTTCTGGTGGCGGCATTTTGATGACCGTCTGGGCCTGTCGCATGGCGAGCGCGAGCATCTGACCGGTTTTGCGCCCCTGCCACTGCCGGTGCGCGAACAACTGCTGGCCGACAAGCCCGAGCATGTGGTGCCACGGCCGCCGATGGACCTGCAGGAGCACCGTTACCGTTTCGCCATGGACGTGCCCGAGGCGCTGTACCACTACGGCGAACTCCACAACCTCAGGGTCCAGCGCGGCACGCTCACGCCCGAGGACCGCTTCAAGATCAACGAGCATGTGATCCAGACCATCGTCATGCTGGAGCAACTGCCCCTGCCTGAGGACCTCAAGCGCATTCCCGAATACGCGGGCACGCACCATGAAACGCTGACCGGCACGGGCTATCCGCGCCGGCTCGATGGCTCGCAGCTGTCCGTGCCGGCGCGCATCATGGCGGTGGCCGACATCTTCGAGGCCCTGACCGCGGGCGACCGGCCTTACAAGCCGGCCAAGACACTGTCGGAGTCGCTGGCGCTGCTGAATCGCTTCAAGCGCGATCGGCATATCGATGGTGATGTGTTTGATCTGTTTCTGACTTCGGGCGTGTACCTGGAGTACGCGCGCCGATTCATGAAGCCCGAGCAGATGGATGCCGTGGACATCGCGCAATACCTGGGCTAGGGCCTGCCTCGGGCTTGCACCCGGCCCCGGTCAAGGGGCCGGGGTCGCGCTTACTCGATGGCCAGCGTGACGGCCTTGTCCGGCGGCGTGCGCCGGGCCAGGCGCAGCGTCAGCACGCCGTTTTCCAGCTTGGCGTGGCTGGCCGCGGCATCGATTTCGTGGCTCAGCTCCCAGGAGCGTTGCACCTGGCGCGGAGCACCCTCGACGCTGGACAGGTGCACCAGCCGGTCTTCGAGGCGCAGTTGCAGCTGTTCACGCGACAGGCCGGGCACATCGAACTGCAAGGTCGTGGCCTGCTCGTCCTGGGTGGCCTTGAAGGCGGCGCTGGCCGTGGCCGTGGCCTCGGAAATGCGCTGCAGCGGCGTGGTGAGCGTGTTGTGCAAGAAGCGCTGCAAGGCCTCATCGGCAGCCCCGGGGAAAACAGGGGCGGAACGGCGGATCATGGGGGCGGTGAAAATCATCACAGTGACTCCTATCAACTCTGCGGCGCTCGACACGGCGGCCGCTTGTCTCAGAAATGCAGGCACCCAAGCCGTATTTCAAGGAAAAAAAGCGATGTTTATTTCCGTGGCCCATCCCTTGAAATCATGCGTGCAGCCCCTACCCGTACGCGTGCAACAGGCGCATGCCGCCGCCGGTTTTCAGCGCGCAGCTTGCCTTGCAGCATGCACGGCTTGGCCCAGTTCGATCACCGACAGCGCGTAGTAGCTCGACCAGTTGTAGCGGGTGATGGCGTAGAAGTTTTCGGTGCCGGCGATGAACAGCGGCGCATCGCCACCGTTTTGCAGCTCCACCAGGGCCAGCGGTCCGTTGTGCGCGGCGCCTGCGCCAGGCACCCGGGCGCCGAGTTCGGCCATGCGCGCAGGCGTGAACGTGGGCAGGATGTCGGGTGCCAGCAGCTCGGCCATCTGCGCCGGCGTGGTGTCGAGCAAGACCGGGTAGTGGGTGGCCATGCCGGGCTTCCAGCCATGGGCGATGAAGTAATTGGCCACCGAGCCGATGGCGTCGACCGGGCTGGCGAACAGGTCGATGTGGTCGTTGCCGTCGAAGTCCACGGCCCATTGAACCCAGCTCGAAGGCATGAACTGGCCCAGTCCCATGGCGCCGGCGTAGCTGCCGCGCAGCGAGAACGGGTCGATATCGGAACGGTGCGTGAGGCTCAGGAACTGCTCGAGTTCGCTGCGGAAATATTCGGTGCGCGCGGCGGCGCGCGGATGGGCCTGGGGGAAGTCGAAGGACAGCGTGGCCAGTGCGTCGATCACGCGGAAATTGCCCATTTGCTGGCCGTAGACGGTTTCCACGCCAATGATGCCGACGATGATTTCCGCAGGCACGCCGAACTCGCGCTCGGCGCGGGCCAGGGCCGCGGCATGGGTCTGCCAGAAGCGCACGCCGGCGCGGATGCGCACCGGGTCGATGAAGCGGCTGCGGTAGCTGTTCCAGTTCTTGGCCGTGCCCCGGGGCGCTGGCGTCATCAGCCGCGGCACCTGGGGCAGAAAGCGGGCCTGGCCCAGTGTGGCCTGGACCCAATCAAGGGGCAGGTCGCGGCGCGCGGCGATGTCGGCGGCCAGCTGCATGGCATCGCTGCGCTCGGCGTAGGGTGTCGTTCCCTGGACCGCGGCGGGGCGTGCCTTGGCGGACTGGGCCAGCGCTGCGGTGGACGGCAGGGCGCCTGCGGCGAGGCAAAGAAGGGCAGTGGAAAGCAGTCGTTTCATGGGGTCTCGGGCCGGCGTGGGATTGGCCAGGGCAGGGCTTTGAAGTCGCGCCGCAGCTGGGACAGGCGCTGGGCCTGGTGGGCGGGGGCGGGGTGAGGGGCGTAGCGCTGGTGCTCCAGGCGCAGCAACCAGTCATGGAGTGCCGCAGCATCCGGCCCCCATTGTGCGCTGGCACAGGAGGCCATCGTTCGCGGTGGGGCATGGGCGGGCAGCGCGAGGCCGGCCTGTTGCAGCCGGTGGCGCGCCTGCTCCAGCAGGCGCTGCCAGCCGTCTTGCGGCAGGCGGCGCTCGCGCCACAGCCAGGCGCAGACCGCCAGTGCGCAAGCCGCGGCCAGGCCGGCGAGCCATTGCAGCAGCGTCTGCCACTGCGCGGAGGGTAGGCCCAGCTGGCGCAGCAGATCGAATTGGCGGCTTTGCGTGTAGTTCAGCACCCACTGGTTCCAGCCGTTGTTCACGGCTTCCCAGGTGGCGCGCAGCTGCTGCACCAGGCCCGGCGCGATGACGCTGTCCATGGCTTGGCCGAAGGTGCTGCGCGGCGCCACCAGGCGCTGGAGTTCGGCCGTGCGTCCGGGCGCCACGGCCGTGGTCGGGTCCACGCGCACCCAGCCCCTGCCGGCGAGCCAGACTTCGGCCCAGGCATGGGCGTCGCTGTTGCGCACCGTCCAGTAGCCGTCCACCGGGTTGGGTTCGCCGCCCTGGTAGCCGGTGACGATGCGCGCCGGAATGTCCAGCGCGCGCATCAGCACCACGAAGGCCGAGGCAATGTGCTCGCAAAAGCCTTGCCGGCTGTCGAACCAGAAGTCGTCGGCGGTGTTCATGGTGACCACGCCGGGCTCCAGCGTATAGCGGTAGCCGCCGCTGCGCAGGCGCGCGAGCGCGGCCTCGACCAGGGCGAAGTTGTCGGCACGGCCCATTTCGGTACGCATCTGGGCGGCCAGCGCCACGGTGCGCGGATCGGAGCCGTCGGGCAGCACGGTATAGGCGGCCAGTTCGGCGCTGGGCTGCAGCGGCCCGTACTGGAAGTCCAGGTGGCTTTGCGCGCGGTAGCGCAGCATGTCGGTCACGGGTCGCCGACTCAGCCATTGCAGCTGGGGCGTCATGCGCGCGCGCTGCCCGGACAGCTCGGGCGCGGTGGCCGTGGCGTCCAGCGTCAGCAGCCAGTTGCGGCGGTGCGGCTCCAGCGTGATTTCGTAGTCGAGGGGCTGGCCGCGCACGCGCAGCTGGGGTACCTCGGAGATGCTGTCCCAGGACTGGGGGCCAAAGCGCGGCGTTTCACGCCACTGGCGGCCGTCGAACACCGACAGCACCGGGCCGCGAAAATACAGCAGCGAGCGCGGCGGTGGCTGGCCGTCGAAGCGCACGCGCAGGGCCACGCTGTCGTCGAGTGCCAGGCGGGCCATCTGGCCCACCGTCATTTCCGCCGAAAGGCCGCTGCGGCCGGTCAGCTCATCGCCCGGCGTGCCCCACAGCGGCGCCATGCGCGGAAACAGCACAAACAGCACCAGCATCACCGGTGCGCCCCAGAGCGCGAGCTTGCCGGCAATGCGCAGCGAATCGCTCAGCGGCGGGCGGCCCACGGGCAAATGGGCGTTCACCACCGCCGTCAGCAGACCCAGCAGCGCGACCAGCATGGCCGCGGCGATCGCCAGCGACTGCGAGTAGAAGAAGTGGCTCAGCAGCGTGAAGAAGCCGAGAAAAAACACCACCAGCGCGTCGCGGCGCGCGCGCATTTCCAGGGTCTTGAGCGCCAGCAGCAGCACGATCAGCGTCACGCCGGGATCGCGCCCCAGCAGGCTCTTGTGGGTGAGCCAGGTCGCGCCCACGGCCAGCGCGAGCAGCGCGGCCAGCACCCAGCGCCCGGGCAGGGGCCGGGCATGCCAGGCCAGGGCGCCGCGCCACAGCAGCAGCAGCGCGGCCAAGGCCGTGGTCCACCAGGGCAGGTGGCTGGCGTGGGGGGCAATCACCCAGGCCACGACGCACAGCAGGAACAGGCTGTCGCGGGCCTCGCGGGGCAGGGCGTCCAGGCGTGAGAACAGTGTCATGGCGTGGCTTCGGGCGCGCACAGCGCCAGGGCTTCCAGGCAGCGCTGGCGGTGGGCGGCGCCGCTGTCGGGTGCCAGGCGGGCTCCGCCGGGCAGGCGCAGGCCCCAGCGCAGGCCCTGGTGGTCGGCGGCCAGCACCCAGGCCGTGAGCCGGGAGATGCCGGCTTCGGTGTCGGCCAGGCCCGTGGCCGCGGCGTCCAGCCACAGCAGACCCGGCTGGGCCTGCGGGCGGTCGCGGCTGACCAGCGCATGGCTGCCCGTGGCCAGCGCCTGGGCGGCTTTTTTCCAGACCACCTGCTTGAGCGGGTCGCCGCGCCGGTAGGCCCGCACGCCGTCAAAGTCCTCGCCGCCGATCGCGCTGCGGCCCGCGCGGCCTGCTTCCTGGATCTGGGCCGGCGGCAGGGGCGGCGGCGTGACTTCGGCCAGCGGGTAGACCAGCAACTGCGTGGCCGGGCGCAAGAGACTCCAGGCGCGAAAACTGCCCAGCGGAAAGCGGGTTTCGGCGGTGATCAGGGGCAGGGCATGCCAGCCCCGGCGTTGGGGCACAAAGGCCAGCTCCACCACGGCAGCGGCCTGGGCCGGCACATCCGTCCAGGCCCATTGCGGCGCTTCGCTCACGGCCAGCGCGATGCCGTGGCGCGCGCGCGGGCCGGGGTTGTCGAGGTGAATGCGCAGCGCGCAGCGCTGGCCCGCAAACACCGGCTCGGGTGGCTGCAGCTGCAACTGCAGGCCGCGCAGGTTGGCGTGGCCCACGAGCATGCCGGCGGCCGCGCTGCCGGCCAGCAAAAAGGTCAGCAGATAGCCCAGGTTGAGCTGGTAGTTGATGCTGGCGACCAGCAGCACGGCCAGCGTCAGCGCAAGCATCCAGCCGGCGCCGGTCGGCAGGATGTAGACATTGCGCTGGGTCAGGCGCAAACCGTCGCTGCGCGGCTGGCGCGACTGCCACCAGCGCAGCAGCCGCCGGCGCGGGCTTGCCGGCCATTTCATGGCAGGGGCGTGGCCTCGGCCATGGCGCGCACCTGTTCGATGGCGCCGCGGCCCGCATGCACCGTGGGCACCAGGCGGTGGGCCACGGTCTGCGCCAGAACCGCCTGCACGTCGTCGGGAGCGACATAGTCGCGTCCGCTGATCAGCGCCTGGGCCTTGGCCGCGCGCAGCAGGCCTATGCCGGCGCGTGGCGACAGGCCCTGGACAAACCAGTGGCCCGAGCGCGTGGCCGCGATCAAGTCCTGCACATAGTGCAGCAGCGCGTCCGAAGCGTGGACCGCCAGCACCTGGGCTTGCAGCTGGGCCAGTTGCGCGGTGTCGATCAGCGGCCGCAAGGCGTCGAGCATGGCGCGCCGCCCGTTGCCCTTGAGCAGTTCGCGCTCGGCGGCGCGGTCGGGGTAGCCCAGGGAAATGCGCATCAGAAAGCGGTCGAGCTGGCTTTCAGGCAGGGCGAACGTGCCCAACTGGTCCAGCGGGTTTTGCGTGGCGATGACGAAAAACGGCTGAGGCAGGCGGTGGCTGCGGCCTTCGACGGAAACCTGCTGCTCCTCCATGGCTTCGAGCAGGGCGCTTTGCGTCTTGGGGCTGGCGCGGTTGATTTCGTCGGCCAGCAGCAACTGGGTGAACACCGGGCCCGGGTGGAACTGGAAGTTCTCCTGCCCGCGGTCGTAGATGGACACGCCCGTGAGGTCGCTGGGCATCAGGTCGGCGGTGAACTGCACGCGCGAAAACTGCAGGCCGAAACTGTGGGCCAGTGCGTGGGCCAGTGTGGTCTTGCCCACACCGGGAACGTCTTCGATCAGCAGGTGGCCGCCGGCCAGCAGGCAGGCCACGCAGTCCTGGACCTGGGAGGCTTTGCCCACAATCACCGTGTTAAGCTGATTCAGAAGCGATTGGATGTGGTGCTGTGCTTGCATGGCACGACGTTAGCCGAAAAAACGACCCTGGAGACATGACAGTGGGCAAGACGGGCTATTTCACCCATAAAGAATGCTGGAAACACGAGATGGGCCCCGGGCATCCTGAGTGTCCGGCACGGCTGGACGCGATCGAGGACCGGCTGCTGATCAGCGGCGTGGCCGATGCGCTGGAGCGCCGCGACGCGCCCCGCGCACCCATGGCCGATATCGCGCGGGCGCACGACAGCCAGTACCTGGAGGCCTTGCATGCGCGCTGCGACCAGATCGAGCAGGGCCTGCTGATCGGCGGCGCGCCCTATGCGCAAATCGACGTCGACACCGCCATCAACGCCAGCACCTGGTCGGCCTCCCTGCACGCGGCCGGCGCGGCCGTTGCGGCCACCGATGCCGTGATGGCGGGCGAACTCGAAAACGCGTTCTGCTCGGTGCGCCCGCCGGGCCACCACGCCATGCGCAGCCAGGCCATGGGCTTTTGCTTTTTCAACAATGTGGCGATCGCGGCCCTGCATGCGCTCGAGCACCACCACCTCAAGCGGGTGGCCATCGTCGACTTCGACGTGCACCACGGCAACGGCACGGAAGACATTCTGGCCGGCGATCCGCGCGTGCTGATGGTGGGCATTTTCCAGCACCCCTTCTTTCCGTTTTCCGGCGACCAGCATCCCGCGGCCAACATGGTCAACGTGCCGCTGCCGGCCTACACCAAGGGCATGGACATCCGCGAAATCGTGGAGATGATGTGGATTCCCCGGCTCGAAGCCTTCAAGCCCGAGATGATTTTCATCAGCGCGGGCTTCGACGGCCACCGCGAGGACGACATGGGTCAGTGGGGCATGAACGAGCAGGACTATGCCTGGATCACCAGCCGCATCAAGGACCTGGCCCGGCGCTTTTCCAAAGGCCGCATCGTGTCCTGCCTCGAAGGCGGCTACGCCATGAGCGCGCTGGGCCGCAGCGTCGAAGCCCATTTGCGGGTGCTGGCCGATCTCTGAGAACCTGTTCCGATTTTCCTCTTGACCCTGGTGTAGCCATGACTGCTGTTGCTTCCTCCGTCCCCGGCGCCCCTGACCCCTTGGTGCAGGTAGAGCGCGATGCGCGCGGCGTCGTCACCCTGACGCTCAATGACCCGGCGCGCTTCAACGCCCTGGGCAGCGCCATGCTGGCGGCTTTGCAGTCGGCCATCAATACGGTGGCCGCCGATGCTGGCGCGCGGGTGCTGGTGCTGGCCGCGCAGGGCAAGGCGTTTTGCGCCGGTCATGACCTCAAGGAAATGGCGGCGAACAGCGATCTGGCCAGCCACCAGGCGCTGTTTGCCCAGTGCAGCCGGATGATGCTGAGCCTGCAGAAGCTGCCGGTGCCGGTGATCGCCAAGGTGCAGGGCATGGCCACGGCGGCCGGCTGCCAGCTGGTGGCGCAATGCGATCTGGCCGTGGCCGGCAGCACGGCCAGCTTTGCCACCAGCGGCATCCGCTACGGCCTGTTCTGTTCCACACCCAGCGTGCCCCTGGTGCGCAATCTGCCGATCAAGAAAGCCATGGAGCTGCTGCTCACGGGCGACTTCATGGATGCGGCCACGGCGCTGGACCAGGGCCTGCTCAATCGCGTGGCTGCGCCCGAAGCGCTGGATGCGGCCGTGGAGCAGCTGGTGCAATCCATTCTCGACAAGCCGCGCGTGGCCGTGGCCATGGGCAAGGCCCTGGTCTACCAGCAGCGCGAACTGGGCGTGGAAGCGGCCTACCAGCTCGCCGGCCAGACCATGGCGGTGAACATGCAGGACCCTGACGCGCAGGAAGGCGTCAATGCATTTGCGCAAAAGCGCCAGCCCAGCTGGAAGGTGCAGGCATGAGTACGACCGGCCTGTCCGTCTTTGAGCAACTGATCGCCGATTTCCAGAACGCCAGTACCTGGCTGGAGCTGGCGCTGCTGGCGCTGTGCCTGGCGCTGGCCTTCGGCATCACGCGCATGCTGCGCAAGCATTTCGCCAGCGACACCTCGGTGTGGCTGGGGCCGACGGCGCTGCGTGGCGCGCTGTTCCCGCTGCTGACGCTGGTGCTGGTGTGGATCGCCCAGGCCGTGCTCGCGCATTACCAGCAGGTGTTCTGGCTGCGCATGGCCGGCTCGCTCTTGCTGTCCCTGGCGGTGATTCGCTTTGTCGTGCGCGTGCTGTCCAAGACCTTCCCGAATTCCACCGCGGCGCGCCTGTTTGAGCAGGTGTTCTCCTGGCTGGCCTGGGGCGTGGCCGTGCTGGCCAGCCTGGGCCTGCTGCAGGACGTGATGCAGGAGCTCGACAGCCTGCACCTGGCCCTGGGCAAGACTTCGGTGAGCCTGCTGACGCTGATCGAAGGCCTGTTGTCGGCGGGTTTGATGATGGTGGCCGTGCTTTGGGCCTCGTCGCTCTTCGAGCAGCGCGTGCTCAACCAGGTGGTGAGTGATTTGTCGATGCGCAAGGTGGCGATGAACATCACGCGCACGGTGCTGATCACCGTGGGCCTGCTGGTCTCGCTGTCCATTGTCGGCGTCGACCTGACGGCACTGTCGGTGATGGGCGGCGCGGTGGGCGTGGGCCTGGGCTTTGGCATGCAGAAAATCGCCTCCAACTACGTCAGCGGCTTTCTGGTGCTGATCGAGCGTGCGCTGCGCATCGGCGACAACGTGCGCGTCGACGGCTTCGAAGGCCGTATCACCGACATCAAGACGCGCTTCACCGTGATCCGCGCGAGCAACGGCCGCGAATCCATCGTCCCCAATGAAACACTGATCACCCAGCGCGTGGAAAACCTGACCCGTTTCGATCAGCGTTTTTCGCTGACCACCGACATCGTGGTGGAGTTGAACAGCGATGTGGAGCAGGTCAGGGCGCTGCTGCTGGCCGCTGCCGCTGCCCAGCCGCGGGTGCTCAAGGCGCCGGCGCCATCGGTGCTGCTGGTGGAAATCCTGGCCTACGGCCTGCAGTTCAGCCTGACCTACTACATCGCCGACCCGGTCAACGGCCAGGGCAATGTGCGTTCGGACGTGAATATCGCGGTGCTGGCCGGCTTGCGCGCGGCGCAGGTGGCGTTGGCCGTGCCGCAGCAACGGCTGTCATGGCCGAGTGAAACGCCGATCGAGGGCGTGGTGCCAGTTGTAAAAAATGGTGCTGATTTCATCGGTCATGCGTAAAATCGAACGAACGTGCTTTTTTTCCGTTAACCTTGGTTCTCCCATTGAGGTATTCCGGAAATGCTGCTGTGCGGCATAGAATGTTTTAGGTTTACGTTCACGTCAATTCAATCGAGAAATCAAGGAGCGGCAGCAATGAAGGTACTGGTCCCAGTCAAACGCGTGGTCGACTACAACGTCAAGGTCCGCGTCAAGTCCGACGGCACAGGCGTGGACATCGCCAACGTCAAGATGAGCATGAACCCGTTTGACGAAATCGCCGTCGAAGAAGCCGTGCGCCTCAAGGAAAAGGGCGTGGTCACCGAAGTCATCGCCGTCTCCTGCGGCGTGACCCAGTGCCAGGAAACCCTGCGCACCGCCATGGCCATCGGCGCCGACCGCGCCATCCATGTGCTGACCGACGTCGAACTCCAGCCCCTGGCCGTGGCCAAGCTGCTTAAGGCCCTGGTTGACAAGGAACAACCCGGTCTCGTGATCCTGGGCAAGCAGGCCATCGATGACGACGCCAACCAGACCGGCCAGATGCTGGCCGCGCTGGCCAAGCTGCCCCAAGCCACGTTCGCCTCCAAGGTGGAAGTCGCTGGCGACAAAGTCAATGTGACGCGCGAAATCGACGGCGGCCTGGAAACCCTGGCCCTGTCGATGCCCGCCGTGATCACCACCGATCTGCGCCTGAACGAGCCGCGTTACGTGACGCTGCCCAACATCATGAAGGCCAAGAAGAAGCAGCTGGACACCGTCACTCCAGAAGAGCTGGGTGTGGACGTCACGC
>NZ_JAODYH010000028.1:0-5581 GCF_025421555.1 Acidovorax bellezanensis | reverse complement strand
GGGTCCCCAGGGCCTGACCGGTGCCCAAGGCCAGAAGGGCGATCAAGGCTTGACGGGCGCCCAGGGCCCGCAAGGTTTGACGGGGGCCCATGGCCAGAAGGGTGACGAGGGCCCGCGAGGTCTGACAGGTGCCCAGGGTCCGCAAGGCGTTGCCGGCAACGATGGCCCGCAAGGCCCCCAAGGCGAGCGCGGCATTGTCAAGCTGGAGGCTGCGGATGGGACGACTATTGCCCAGTCATCGACCATTGCGCAGGATGCGGTGGGTGAGTATGTGGCGATGGGAGCCCATCACAGTCTGAAGATGGCGATGGGCGTGGCTCCCGCCAGCCAGGTGTCCATGACCCTGACCAATCGTCTGGGGAATACCCATGGCCTGCTCGTGGAGTCAGACCGTGTGGTGCTTTCGGGTGGTACGCATTCGACCACTCTGAAGCTGGATGACAGCGGTGCAAGCTTTGCGAATGTGCAGACTGGCGGGCCTGTGGTCGTGTCCGGTGTGGCCGCGGGCATGGCGCCGACGGATGCGGTCAATGTGGCGCAGATGCGTGGCGTGGTGGATGCCGCCGTGGCGCCCCTGGACGCGCGCTTGGGCAACGTCCAAGACAGCGTGCAGCGGCTCGACCAGAAAATCGATGCCGTGGAAAAGAAGTTGTCGGGTGGCGTCGCCATGGCCTTGGCTTTGAGCCAACCTGTTTCGTTTGCACCCCAGTCCAGGAACGCCGTGACGGGTGGCGTTGCAACCTACAACGGCCAGGCAGCGCTGGGTTTCAGCTTCAACCGGCTACTGGCGAACACCGATACCCGTCGGGCGGTGCTGTCGCTGGGCGTGGCCACGACGACATCGGGAAAGCCGACAGCGAGTGCACGCGCAGGAGCGAGCTTCAGTTGGTGATTCAGCGGGGCGCAATGGCGGAAAGCAGCTGGAGTCGAACCAACCCAGGAGCGACTGACGCCCCTCACCGGGTTTGAAGCCCGGCCACACCACCGGGTGTGCATGCCTTCCATCGTGCCCGTCGCCTTGGGTGGCGCCGGCAAGCACGGTTATTGTAACGGCGGGTTGGTGCCTTGCCAGTGGGCGTCGGGCCGCAGCAGGTGGGCGTCGCGCAGGCGGCGCGTATAGCCCACGCGATCGAAGAACTCCAGGATTTGAATCGCCCGCTTGCGGCCCAGTCCCGTGGCATCGCGAAAGGCGCGGGCCTCGACTTCGCCGCGCGCATCGGTGGCGGCGATGGTCTGCACCAGCGCGGCCAGCTCCTGCATGCGGGCGGCGCTGTAGAACAAGTCCTTGACCACCTGGAAGACCTGGCCGCGCCGTGTGAGCTTGCGCAGCAGCTGGCGCACGCTGTCTTCCGTGGCCGTCCCCGCGAGGTCGCGCACCCAGGGCGGGTCGTAACGGCCTTCGTCGAGCAGCGGCACAAGGCGTTCGGCCAGGGTCTGCTCCTGCGGGCTCAGCTCCACCGTGTGGCCTGGCAGGTGCAGCCAGGCGCCGCTAGCTGCCAGGCTGTGGTCTTGCAGCAAGCCGTCGACCAGGCCGCGCCACAGCGCGTCGTGCGTGGTCTGCACCAGGCCGGGCCAGGCCATGCGGCGCAGGCGCGCGGCGTTGAGGCCGGGTTCGTCGGCGCTTTTGCTGTGGAACTGCGTGAGCGTGGCCAGTATCTGGTCGCGCAGTTGCTGCCAGCGTGCTTGCGACAGCAGCAGGGCATCGCTGCCGCTCAGCGGCAATTGCAGGCAGTCGGCGGGCAGGTCCTGGGCCTCCCAGCGCCGGCCCGACAGGCGCACGAGCTGGGACAGCGGCAGGCCGTGGGGCGACTGGGTGATGATGGCGCTGGCATCGCCCGTGGCCGCCAGGCTTTCCAGGGCCTGCAGACAGGCCTGGCGCTCGGGGCTGCGGCGCTTGCGCGCGGGGGCATAGGGGTCGGTCACCGTGCCGCCGGCGATCGTGCGGCTGGCCTGGGCGTTGCGCAGGATCAGCCGGTCGCCGGGCAGGCAGAAGACCGGGGCGTCGAGCACCAGCTGGGCGCGCACGCGGCTGCCGGGCTCTATGCGTTCACCTTCGAGCAGGGCCACGTGGGCCGTGCGGTGGGCCGTGCCCAGGTGCAGGTGCACGGGCGTCCACTGGCGGATTTCGGGCGCGCTGTCCAGCAGTTGCAGCTGCACGTCGATGCGGTCGGTGGCTTGCAGCAGCGCGCCGTCGGCGATCCAGTCGCCGCGCTGTATGTCGTCCTTGGCCAGGCCGGCGAGATTGAGCGCCACGCGCTGGCCGGCCACGCCGCTGTCGCTGGCCTGGTTCTGGGCGTGGATGCTGCGCACCCGCAGGCTCTGGCCGGTGCCAGAGTGCTGCAGGTTGTCACCGGTGGCGACGGCGCCGCCGAAGACCGTGCCCGTGACCACCGTGCCCTGGCCGGGCAGGCTGAAGCTGCGGTCCACGGCCAGGCGGAACAGGCCGTTGCGCGGCCGGGCCGGCATCTGCTGGGCCAGGGTTTCGAGGTGGCGGCGCAGTGCGGCGACACCCGGGTCATCGGTGTTGCTGGCGGCGGTTTCAAAGACCGCGGCGCCGGCGAAAGGCGTGGGCGCGAGCAGCTCGATGAGCTGCGCGCGCACTTGCGCGATCTGCGCGGGGCTGGCGCGGTCGACCTTGGTCAGCGCAATGCTGGCCTGGGCCACGCCCAGCAGTTGCAGGATGTCCAGGTGTTCGCGCGTCTGCGGCATGACGCCGTCGTCGGCCGCGACCACCAGCAAGGCGTGGTCTATGCCCACCGCGCCCGCGGCCATGGTGTGGACGAATTTCTCGTGGCCCGGCACGTCGATGATGCCCAGCACGTCGCCGTTGGGCAGCGGCGCATAGGCATAGCCCAGCGCGATGGAAATGCCGCGCGCCTTCTCTTCCTTGAGGCGGTCGGTGTCCACGCCCGTGAGGGCGCGCACCAGCGTGGTCTTGCCGTGGTCGATGTGGCCTGCGGTACCGATGATCATGAATGAAGCTGCGAGGCCAGCAAGGGCAGTTGTTCGGCAAACAGCGGCTGCTGATCGGCTTCGAGGCAGCGCAGGTCCAGCCACAGGGCATCGGTCTGGATGCGGCCTATCACCGGGCGGGGCAGGGCGCGCAGCGCGGCTTCGAGCTGCAGCAGCTGGCGGCCGGCCTGGCGGCCCGAGGCCGGGTGGATGCGCAGCCCATGGCTGGGCAGGGACTCCACGGGCAGGGCGCCGCTGCCGATCTGGCTGGCCATGGCCGCGGTCTCGACCACATAGGTCGGGCCCAGGGTCGCCTGCAAAGCGGGGGCCAGCGTTTCGGCCTGGGCCAGCATGTCGGCGGCGGGCCGCGTGAACAGGCGCAGCGTGGTCAGGCGCTGCGCCAGTTGTTCGGGGTGCAGGTACAGGCGCAGCACGGGTTCGAGCGCGGCCAGGGTGAGCTTGCCCACGCGCATGGCGCGCTTGAGCGGGTTTTTCTTGATGCGCGCGATCAAGTCCTTGCGGCCGACGATCAAGCCAGCCTGGGGGCCGCCCAGCAGCTTGTCGCCGCTGAAGGTCACGAGGTCGGCGCCGGACGCAATGGTTTCGCGCACCGTCACTTCATAGGGCAGGCCCCACTGGCGCATGTCGACCAGCGTGCCGCTGCCCAGGTCGACCACCATGGGCAGATCGCGTCCATGGGCGATGTCGGCGACTTCGCGGTCGCTGACGCTCTTGGTGAAGCCCGTGACTTCGTAGTTGCTGCAATGCACTTTCATCAGCAGGCCGGTGTCGCCCGACACGGCCTCGGCATAGTCGCGCGCATGGGTGCGGTTGGTGGTGCCGACTTCGACCAGTCGCGCGCCGGCACGCGCCATGATGTCGGGAATGCGAAACGCGCCGCCGATCTCGACCAGCTCGCCGCGCGAGACGATCACTTCCCGGCCTTCGGCCAGCGTGCCCAGCGTCAGCAGCACGGCCGCGGCATTGTTGTTGACCACGGTGGCGGCTTCGGCGCCCGTGAGTTCGCAGATCAGCGACTCGACCAGGTCGTCGCGGTCGCCGCGCCCGCCCGTGGCCAGGTCGTATTCCAGATTGGCGGGGCTCAGCAGGGCCTGGACCACCGCGTCCACGGCCTCCTGGGGCAACAGGGCCCGGCCCAGATTGGTGTGCAGCACGGTGCCGGTGAGGTTGAACACGGCCTGCAGGCGCGGCGCGAAGCGCGTCGCCAGGCGCGCCTGGGCGGCCTCCGCGACGGCCTGCATGTCGGTCGCGCCGGGCGCCAGCGGCAGGCCCGCGCGCAACTGATCGCGCAGCGCGTCCAGTGCATCGCGCACGGCCTGGGTGCAGGCCTGGCGGCCGTAGCGCTCCAGTGCCGGCGCCAGGGCTGCGCTGTTCAGCAGCTTGTCGACGGCCGGCAACTGGGGCCAGGGGCGGGCTGACGCGCCCGGTGCGGCCGAGCCAGCGGCCATGTCCAAGGGGTCGGTTCTCATCCGGCTATTTTCAACTCATTCTGCCGCGGGGTCGACGAGGGCCTGGTCGCCTTCGGCCTGTTCTTCGGCAAACGCCACATACAGCAGCGGGTTGGTGCTGGCGCGCTTGAAGCGGGTTTCGCTCATCAGGAGGTCCAGCATCAGCGAAGCCAGGTCGTCGGCCAGGGGTTCGGCCAGCGGGTCCTTTTCCTGGTTGACCACCTTGCGATAGCTGCCGCATTCGTCGCAGGTTTCGGCCGTCACGATGTCGCCACCGCCTTCAATGCCCTGGTACTTGATACCCTTGGTCGACTCGCAGTGCGAGCACTTGACGCGCACCATATGCCACTCGCTGCAGCAGGTGCCGCAGTGCAGGTAGCGGTGGCCGTTGGCCTTGCCGCCTATGCGCAGCACGCTGGCGACCGGCTCGCTGGCGCAGACCGGACAGATCGTCGCCGGTTCGGTGTAAGGCACATCGCCGACGCTGATGTGGGCCGCGCGCTGGGCGAAGACCACTTGCAGCGCCGCCATCACGAACGGGGCCATGCCCACGTCGCGGGCGGCTACTTCCTTTTGCAGCAGGCGCTGGGCAATCGCTTCCCGCTCCGCGGCAGGCATTTCGCGCAGCGAGGCGATCAGCGGCTGCAGCGGTGCGGGCAGGCCCTGGGCGCTGCCCATGGTCGCGAGCATGCGGTCGAGCACCTGCTGCCAGGCCGGATCCAGGTGGTCGGCCGCGGGCAGCAAGGGCATGGAGTGCTGCTGGGCCAGCGCCATGGCGGCAGTCGGCAGCTCGGGGGCGGGCAGGTCGGCCAGGGCCTGGTGCTGCGCGTCGACGATCTGGGCGATGAACTCTATGTAGTCGGCGATGGGGTTGTCCTGGGCCAGCTGGCGCAGGCGCGCGGCGCGCTCGGCAAACAGGCTGCCGATCTCCGGCAGGCGCACGCGCGGGAAATTGATCTGGTCAATGGCCTCGATCTCGCCACGTTGAAGAATGCGTTGCATTGTGTCTTTCCAAATAAGTGCCGCCGGCACGCCATGATGGCGTCCGGCGGCAAGGCAAATTCCTCGAAACTGGCGGGGCCCCGCTCAGGGGCACCGAGCAAGGGCCGCCCCGCAGCGACGGTGCCGTCCCCCTCCACCGAAGGTTGAGAGGGGGAAGC
>NZ_JAODYH010000027.1:0-27511 GCF_025421555.1 Acidovorax bellezanensis | reverse complement strand
GCGACGAAGTCGCTCAGGGGGGGGTTCTAATCTTTCAGGAACAGCGCCGGGTCGACCATGGTCTGGTTGAGCATCACGCCCCAGTGCAGGTGCGGGCCGGTCACGCGCCCGGTCGCGCCGACGGCGGCAAACGACTGTCCCGTGGCGAGCACATCGCCCAGCTTGGCATCCACCCGGCTCAGGTGGCAGTACATGCTCAGCAGGCCTGCGCCATGGTCCAGCCAGACCGTGCCGCCGTTGAAGAAGTAGTCACCCACATCCACCACCTTGCCCGGCAGCGGTGCCACGACGGGCGTGCCGGTGGCGGCGGCAATGTCCATGCCGCTGTGCGGATTGCGCGACTGGCCGTTGAACACGCGCCGCAGGCCGAAAGAGCTCGATCGCCGGCCCGGCACGGGCACGCGCATGCGCAGGTCGTCGCTGGCGGTGGCGGTGAACAAGGCCATCACCTGCTGCTGGTGGGCGCGCTCGCGCTCATGGCGGGCCAGGTCTTCGGGCGACAAGTCCACGGTCTTGGGCGAGACCTTGAGCTGCTGCTGGGCGTAGCGCTTGTCGCGCACCGTGTATTCCAGTGACTGCGGACCCTGGCCGGCGTCCACTTGCACATGGTGTTGGCCTACAGCGGCGGACAAGGGGATGCCGACCACGGCCGTCCACTCGATCATGTCGCCCGTGACCAGCACCGGCAGGCCGCCCGCCAGTACCTTGGGGCGCTGCGCCGCCGGGCCCAGCGACAGCCGGGCCACGCCGCCGGGCACGCGCGCATCGCGCGGCCAGAGTTCTGGGCCGGCCGCCTGGGCGGCGAATGGGCTGGCCAGCGCGCACAGCGCGGTTTGCAGCGCCAAGCGGCGCGACAGGAAGTGGTGGGTCAGGGGCATGGAGTCATTGTGCCTGGGGTGCATCGACTTCCGGCGCCCGGTAGACCAGCACCTTGAGCGAACACTCGGGCGACACGTCGGCAAACACGGCGGGATTCTGCACGCGCTCGACAAACTGCAGTTCGGGCGCGAGCACCTGCATCTGGTCCTGCAAAAAGGCCAGGCCCAGCTCGGGCGCGTTGAGGCACAGCAGTGCATGGCCGCCGGGGCGCAGCAGGTCGGGCAGGCGGCGCATCAGCTTGGCGTAGTCCTTGGTCGCGACAAAGCTGCCCTTCTGGTAGCTCGGCGGATCGATGATGATCAGGTGGTAGGGGCCGCCGCGCGTGATCTTGCCCCAGGTGCTGAAAATGTCATGCGCCAGAAAGCTTGCGCCGTCGCTGATGTCGTTGAGCTGGTGGTTTTGCTGGCCTATGGTCAGCGCCCCCTGGCTCATGTCCAGGTTGAGCACCTGCCTGGCGCCGGCCTGGCGCGCGACCACGGAAAAAGCGCAGGTGTAGGCGAACAGGTTGAGCACCTTCACACCCGGGCGATCCAGCTCGGGGTGAGCCGCCACATGCTCGCGCACCCAGCGCCGGCCTTCGGCCATGTCGAGAAACAGGCCGTGGTTCTGGCCCTTGAGCACATGCACACGGTAGCGCGTGCCGTTTTCCGTCACCACATGCGGGTCGGGCACGCTGCCGGCCATCAGCCGGGTTTCGCTGCGGCCTTCGTGCCGGCACTGGAAGACCCAGTTCAATGTTTGCTCGGGCGCGATCTGCTGCCAGCGCTGCTCCAGGGCCGCGCCTATGGTCGCCAGTTCCTCTTCCGCCACGGGCTGGAAACTGGTCAGCAGCAGGACCGGCGCATAGGCGTCGAGCACCCAGTGTTCGCAGCCTGGGTAGAGGCCGCCGCGGCCGTGGAAAATGCGCTGGGCATCGATGGGCAGTTCCATCGTGGCGATGGCTTGGAGCAGGGCTTGCATGGAGGCGTCGAGGTCGGTGGTTCGATAAAAAAGGGCTGCCAGCGGCAGCCCTTGGGTAGGCAGTCAGGGCTTATTTGCCCCAGCTGTCCTTGAGCCCGGTGATCTTGTTGAACACCGGCTTGCCGACTGCATGGTCCAGGCGGTCGGCGACAAAGTAGCCGTGGCGCTCGAACTGGAACTTGGCATCGGGCTGGGCGTTGGCCAGCGAAGGCTCGACGATGGCCTGGACGATTTTCAGGCTGCTCGGGTTGAGCAGGGCCAGGAAGTCCTTGCCGCCGGCATCGGGCTGGGCATCGGTGAACAGGCGGTCGTAGATGCGCACTTCGGCGGCCACGCCGTCGGCCACGCCGACCCAGGTGATGGCGGCCTTGACCTTGACGCTGTCGGCGCCCGGCGTACCGCTCTTGGTGTCGGGCACCAGGGTGGCCAGCACTTCGGTGATCTCGCCGTCGGCGTTCTTGCTGCAGCCCGTGCACTCGATGACGTAGCCGCCCTTGAGGCGCACCTTGTTGCCGGGGAACAGGCGCTTGTAGCCCTTGATCGGCACTTCCTGGAAGTCTTCGCGCTCGATCCAGACTTCGCGGCCGATGGTGAAGTGGCGCAGGGCCGGCTCTTCGCCTTCGGGCGGGTGGGGCAGGGCAGGCAGGGTGCAGGGCTCGAGGTGGCCCGCGCCCATGACGTCATCCCAGTTGCTCAGCACCAGCTTGACCGGGTCGAGCACGGCCATGCCGCGGTGGGCCTGGTTTTCCAGGTCTTCGCGCAGGCAGCCTTCCAGCGTCGAGTAGTCGATCCAACTGTAGTCCTTGGTCACGCCGATGCGCTCGCAGAAGGTCTGGATGCTTTGCGCGGTGTAGCCGCGGCGGCGCAGGCCGACCACGGTAGGCATGCGCGGGTCGTCCCAGCCCTGCACGATGCCGTTGTCCACCAGATGCTTGAGCTTGCGCTTGCTGGTGATCACATAGGTCAGGTTCAGGCGCGCGAATTCGTACTGGCGCGGCTGGGGCGCGGCGATCAGGCCGCCAGTCAGCAACTGGTCGAGCAGCCAGTCGTAGAACGGGCGCTGGTCTTCGAATTCCAGCGTGCACAGCGAGTGGGTGATGTGCTCCAGCGCGTCCTCGATGGGGTGGGCGAAGGTGTACATCGGATAGATGCACCACTTGTTGCCCGTGTTGTGGTGCTCGGCATGGCGCACGCGGTAAATCGCCGGGTCGCGCATGTTGATGTTGGCCGCGGCCATATCGATCTTGGCGCGCAGCACGGCGGCGCCGTCGGCCAGCTGACCGTCGCGCATGGCGCGAAAGCGC
Source organism: Acidovorax bellezanensis (assembly GCF_025421555.1). Classification (NCBI taxonomy): domain Bacteria; kingdom Pseudomonadati; phylum Pseudomonadota; class Betaproteobacteria; order Burkholderiales; family Comamonadaceae; genus Acidovorax; species Acidovorax bellezanensis. The sequence continues at coordinate 24,368 of NZ_JAODYH010000027.1, read as the reverse complement.
TCCAGGTTCTGCGCCGGCGTGCGGTCGCGGAAGGGGCTGTTCGTGCCGGGCTTGGTGAAATCGCCGCGGTTGGCGCGCATCTCTTCGGCCGATTGCTCGTCGACATAGGCCAGGCCCTGTTCGATCAGGTAAACGGCTGCGCGGTACATGAAGTCGAAGTAGTCGCTGGCCTGGTAGGGCGCGGCGCTGCCCGGGGCTTCACCGGCCTGGGCCCAGTCAAAGCCCAGCCAGCGCACGGAGTCCATGATGCTGTCGACGTATTCCTGGTCTTCTTTTTCCGGGTTGGTGTCGTCGAAGCGCAGGTGGCAGACGCCACCATAGTCGCGTGCCAGGCCGAAGTTCAGGCAAATGCTCTTGGCGTGGCCGATGTGCAGATAGCCGTTGGGTTCGGGCGGAAAGCGCGTGCGGATCTTGGCCGGGTCGGGTTCGCCCGCCGCATGGTGGGCGGCGTCGCCAGGGCTTCCGCCCCAGCGGCGCTGGGCATATACGCCGCGGGCCAGGTCGGCCTCGATGATTTGGCGCAAAAAGTTACTCGGCTTGACCGGTTCTGGGGAGGTGTTGGTGGCGTCGGGAGAGCTCATTGCTGCATTTTAGGCGCGGAGCCCATTCCCGGGTGCTTACCAACTGAAACTCCTTTGTCTTGAATAGAAACAATTTAGCCATGGTTTTGCGCCATCCTCCAGGCCTTGTCGCGCGTTAAGCACTGAAGTAGTGCTTGCAAGCGCTGCCCGCCTATTGATTCGAACGAGGAGTTCCTGATGACAACAACAACCCTTTCCCAGACACCGTGGCGTGTCCGTTGGGCTGGCGCTGCCCTGGCGTTGGCCGCCCTGGCCGGTGCCGGCACAGCGCAGGCACGCGGCGATGTCGTCTGGTCCGTGGGCGTGCAGTCGCCAGGCATTTCCGTGGGCGTGGCCAATGCGCCGCCCGTCTACGTCGCTTCCGGGCCGGCCTACTATGCCCCGCCCCCGCCGGTGTACTACGCGCCCCGCCCGGTCTACCAGGCCGCTCCGGTGTACGTCGTGCCTTCGTACCGCGGTTATTACGGGCGGGGGGAGCGCCGGTATTACGACAAGCACTACTACAAGCACCACGGCCACCGTGGCCACGGCCATGGTCATGGCCGTCGCGGTCACGACCGTGACGATGACTGACCGCGCATAGTCCCCAGGGCGGGGCCGCGGACCGCATAATCCGGCGGTCTGACGTCCGGAGTGTTGTGTGAAAACTGTCTATGTCCTGAACGGCCCCAATCTCAACCTGCTCGGTACGCGCGAGCCCGCCATTTACGGCGCGGCCACGCTGGCCGACGTGCGCACGCTGTGCGAGCAGGCCTGCAAACGCCACGGCTTGGAGCTGGTGTTCCATCAGAGCAACCACGAAGGTGCGCTGGTGGACTGGATCCATGAAGCCGGCCAGCTTCATGCCCAGGGGCAGCTCGCCGGCCTGGTGTTCAATGCCGCCGCCTATACCCACACCAGCGTGGCCTTGCTCGATGCCGTCAAAGGCACGGGCGTGCCTTTGGTCGAGCTGCACATCAGCAATGTGCATGCGCGCGAGAGCTTTCGCCACCATTCCTATCTGTCTGCCGCCGCCCGCGCCGTGATGTGCGGCTTTGGCGTGGCCGGCTACGGCCTGGCGATCGACGCCGTCGCGCAATGGTGAGCGCCGTACCGACCGAAAGCGCACAGGCGCGGCCCGTCACCGAGGCCATTGCCCGGGTGCTGGCCCAGGCGCGGCGCGTGCAGACGCCTTGCGGTGCCGAAGGCGGCCATCTCGTCTGGCACGCCTGGGGCGGCGGGGCGGGCGCGGACCCGGTACCGCTGGTGCTGCTGCATGGCGGCAGCGGCAGCTGGACCCATTGGTTGCGCAACATCGAAGCCCTGGTGGCCGCGGGCCGCGAAGTCTGGGCGCCCGATCTGCCCGGCTTTGGCGAGTCGGATGGCGTTCCCGGCGGACTCGATGCGGACACCATGCTCGCGCCTTTGCAAGTGGGCCTGCAGGCATTTTTTGGTAACAAGGCGTGTGACCTGGTGGGGTTTTCTTTCGGCGGCATGACGGCCGGAATGTTCACCGCGGCCTACCCGGACGCCGTGCGCCAGCTGGTGCTGGTCGGCGCGCCCGGGCTGGGCGTGGGCGACGGCCGGCGAGCGCGCCTGCTGGGCTGGCGCCACCTGGAAAGCGCCCAGGCGCGCGAGCAGGCCCATAGACACAATCTGCAGGCGCTGATGCTGCACGATCCCGCGGCCATCGACGCGGACACGCTGGCGCTGCATGCGGACAACGTGGTGCGCGATCGCCTGCCGCGCCGGCGCCTGTCGCAGACCGAAGTGCTGGCCCAGGCATTGGGCCGCGTCAGCTGCCCGGTGCAGGCGATCTACGGTGTGCACGATGTGCTTTATGTGGACCGGCATGCCGACCTGCAGCAGGTGCTGGAGCGCGCCGCGCCGCGGTTCGCCGGCTTGCACTGGGTGGCCGACAGCGGCCATTGGGTGCAGTACGAGCAGCCGCAGCGCTTTGATGCGCAACTGCTAGTCTGTCTGGAGTTGGGGCTGAAGGCCGCATAGCCTTCTGGCGCCTTGTCGGCGGTGCGAGGGTCTAGTCGGCGCCGACTTTTCCCCGCGTCGCCTTGATCGCCGAGCGTACGTTCTTGCCTTCCAGGCGCCGTTGCTTGGAGCCATAGGTGGGCTTGGTCGGGCGGCGCACCACGGGCGCCTTGGCGACCGAGTCGACGAGGGCTTGCAAGCGGGCCAAGGCGTCGGCGCGGTTCATGTCCTGGCTGCGGTACTGCTGCGCCTTGATGACCACCACGCCTTCGGAGGTCAAGCGTTGGTCGCGCAGTGCCAACAGCCGCTCCTTGACGGGCTCGGGCAGCGAGGACGCGCGCACGTCAAAGCGCAGGTGCACCGCGGAAGAGACTTTATTGACGTGCTGGCCCCCCGCCCCCTGGGCGCGGATGGCGCTGAACTGAACTTCGTCAATGCATACAGTCGTGGACATGCGGCGATTGTGACCGCTGGGCCTGGTGCATTGCAGCAGGGGCCGGCCAATTCCTGGCGCCGTTCCATGTCTTGAGGCGATCGCTGCCGCAGCATATCGCAGCAAATGGCATCCGATCTGGCGCGGTTTTGACCTTGTCTTGCCGCATTTTTTTTCTCAACATGGACTCATCGCGGCGCGTCAGGTCGCGACAAGGAGAGTCCATGTCTGTTGACCGTGTTCCCGTGTGCCTGGACGTGCTGATCGTCGGGGCAGGCCTGTCGGGCATAGGCGCGGCCTGCTATCTGCAAAAGGAGCACCCGGCGAAGTCCTGGGCCATTCTGGAAGCGCGCGCTGTCCCGCACCGTGGCGTTCCATGGACCGCAGCGGCCATGCCATCTGCCGCGCCAGGGGCCGGTGTCCGATCCCCGCCTGCGATTCAGCCAGGGCGGCCCCGTGGCCTGAAGCACCTCTTTTCAAGTAGCCCACCATGACAACTTCTCCCCACATCGTCGTGCGCGAAAAGCTGGACTTCGGCCTGCAAGGCGACATCCCCCGTTTCTGGTTGGGTGGCGACCCGTTCAAGACCCGCTTTTTCGACGCCATGTCCCTCATGTTTCCGGATGGCGAGCGCTATTTCATCAGGTGCGTGCGCGACTTCCGTGACGCGGTGACGGACCCCGGGCTGCAGCAAGCCATCAAGGACTTCATCCGCCAGGAAGGGCAGCACGGCCTCATCCACCGCCAGTTCAATGCCAGCCTCAAGGCCCAGGGCATCGATGTCGACCGGCTGGAAGGCTATACGCGCAGCTTCTTGTTCGGCTTCATGCGCCGCTTCCTGCCCGGCAAGCACAACCTGGCCTGCACCGCCGCCAGCGAGCATCTGACGGCCATCATGGCGCAGACTTTTTTTGTGCCCGGAGGGGCGATGGCCAGCAGCGATCCGCGCATGCGCGCGCTCTACACCTGGCACGCCATGGAGGAAATGGAGCACAAGGCCGTGGCCTTCGACGTGATGCAGAAAGTGGCCAAGGTCGGTTACCTGCGCCGCGTCTACACCTTGTGCGAAGTGACCCTGAGCTTCAACCTGCAAGTCCTGCCATACACCCTCATCATGCTCAAGGCCGACGGCTTTTCGCGCGCGCAGCGCCTGAAGATGCTGGCCGCGGGGCTGTGGTGGGTCTATGGTCCCCATGGCCTGTTCACCGCCCATCTGCGGCCTTATCTGCGTTATTTCCGGCCCGGCTTCCACCCCTGGCAGGTGGCGCAAGCCCCCTGGTACGGCCTGTGGCTGGAGACTTTCAACCGCACAGGCGATCCGCTTGTAGCCGGCCAGGCTGTTGCGGCGGCGGCCTGGCGCGCAAAATAGCTTGTTCATAGAGAGGCTTTGCGTCCCGGGAGGCCGGCGGGCCCATTTTTCCGGCAGGCGGCTGCAGCCACCTCTTGCGCAAGGCATGATGGCCGGGTAGGGCGCCCGCAGCAACGCTGGCCCCAGGATTGAACAGAAAAGGAATGCCATGACCCATTTGACCGATCTGCCGTTGGAGTTTTTGCAACGCGAACCCGCTGCGCCAGGTGCTGCGCCCTGGCTGCTGGTGCTGATGCATGGCGTGGGCAGCAATGAGCAGGATTTGTTTGGCCTGGCGCGCTATGTGCCGGCGCATTTCCATGTGCTGAGCCTGCGTGCACCCTATGCCATGGGCGCACAGGCCCATGCCTGGTTTCAGTTCACCGTGGATGCAAATGGCGTGCGCCATATCGACGCGGCGCAAGAGCACGCCAGCCGCGAACTGCTGGCCCGTACCGTCGCCCAGGTGCAGCAGCAACTGGGCATCCCGGCTGAGCGCACGGTGCTGGGCGGCTTCAGCCAGGGCGGCATCATGGCGTTGTCACTGCTGCTGACCCAGCCCCAGCACATGCAGGCCGCCATGGTCTGGCATTGCCGCCTGCTGCCTGAAGTGCTGGCGCTGCAGGCGCCGTCGGCGGCCTTTCAGGGCAAGTCGCTGTGGGTCAGCCACGGCAGCTACGACAACGTGATCCCGCTGACCAGCGCCCACGCCACGCGGGACCATGTCCAGGTCCTGCCGCTGGCACTGGATTACCACGAGTACGCGAGCGCGCATGAAATCCGTCCCGACGAGCTGCAGGACAGCATGCAGTGGCTGAACAGGCTGGGTACCCCCTGAGCGGCTTACGCCGCTTCCCCCTCTCATCCTTCGGTGGAGGGGGGCGCCCGGCTAGGGGCGCCCGGCCAGGGGCGGCAGCCTCGGTTCGGGGGGCCGCCCCCTTGCTGGGCCGCGCCAGTTGCGTGGGCTGTGGATAACTGACTAAGTGTTGCGGCCAGTCAGCGGCGGCTGGAAGAACGCCGTGAGCTGCGGCTCCAGCGTGGGAAATTCCAGCGCGAACTGCGTCCGGTTGACGAAATAGGCTTCGCAGGCCACGGCGAAGAATTCGGCCGGTGCGGTCGCGCCATAGCTGTCCAGCCAGGGCCAGGCACCGCCAAAGCGCTCGGCGATGATGACCTGCTCGCGAAACTGCGCATAGGCCGGCGTCCAGGCCGCATCCCACAGCGCGTGCGCCGCGCGCAGGCTGCTGCTGCCCAGAAAGCCCGGCGGCAGCGGCGGGCAGCCGTCGGCGGCGCCGTTGCGCATGTCGATCTTGTGGGCAAACTCGTGGATCACCACGTTGGTGCCGGCTGCCGCGCTGTGGCGGTTGTCCTTCACGGCCTGCCAGCTGAGCATCACCGGGCCGCCTTCCATGGCTTCGCCCAGCAGCACTTCGGTGTAGTGGTGGACCACGCCGGCCCCGTCCACGGCCTGGCGCCGCGCCACGGCTTCGCCGGGGTGGACGACGATGCCGACGAAGTCGTCGTACCAGGCCAGCGCCTGGCGCGGCGCACCCCAGTGCAGCAGCGGCAGGCAGGCCTGGGCGGCAATCTGCACGGCCATGTGGTCGGTGACGACCAGCCCGTGCGCGCCGTGGAACTGCTTGCGTTGCAGAAACAGTGCGGCCAGGGCGCGCAGCTTGGCCTGGTCGGCCAGCGGCAGGGCTGTTAAAAACGAATAGGCCTGCACGGTCTGCAGCCACAGGCTGGCGTCAATCTCGGGCAAGGGAGCGAAACGCCGGCGCAGAGCGTGCCAGCCGTGGCGCAGCCAGTCGGCGGGCTGGCTCATGCGGTCGGCCAGGGCAGGCGTTCCAGGCCCTGTGTGCGGCTCAGGCGCAGCACCTGGGCGCGTGGCGGTGTGGCGTCCAGATCCCAGTCGGTGAGCACGATGCGGCGCAGGCCGGGCGCGAGTTCGTGGTCGGCCGGGCGGTGGGTGTGGCCGTGGATCAGCGTGGTCGCGCGCGCCGCCTGCAGCCACTCCAGGCAGGCTTGGTGGTCCAGATCGGCATAGACCTGGGCCGCGCGCTGGTGCGAGCTGCTCTGGTCGCGCATGCCGCGCGCCTGGGCGCGGCGGGTCGCCAGAGGCTGGCGCAGGAACGCATCCTGCCAGGCGCTGGTGCGCGCCAGGGCGCGAAAGCGCTGGTAGTCGGTGTCGTCCAGGCACAGCGCGTCGCCGTGGCTCAGCAGATAGCGCTGGCCGGCAAAGTCCAGCACCGTGGGGTCTGCCAGCCAGGTGCAGCCACTGCGCTCGGCAAACTGGTGGCCCGTCAGGAAGTCGCGGTTGCCCTGCATGAAAAACAGCGCGCGCTGCGCGGCGGCGGCGCGCATATGGGCGCAGCAGCGGGCTTCGAAACTGTCGGGCTCATCGAGCACATCGTCGCCGACCCAGACTTCGAACAGGTCGCCGAGCATGAACACCGCATCGGCCGAGGTATGGGCTAGGTATTGTTCCCAGGCGGCCACGGTGTGCGGCTCGCTGGCCTGCAGATGCAGGTCGGAAATGAATTCTATGCACTGCCATTCGGCCGCGGCCGCCAGCTCGCGAGCTGCGGGGACCGATGGCAGTGTGGGCGCGTCAGGAGACAGCATCAGCAGCATCCCTTTCGGCCGGAAAAGCTGCCAGCGCGGCAGACAGCGCGACCCGGGGGCAGCGCGCGCAGCGCAGGCAGCAGCCAGGCCATTTACAGGGCCACGGCCTTTTCGATCACGACGTCGGCCTGGGGCACGTCGTCATGGGGGCCCTTGCGGGTGGTCTTCACAGCCTTGATGGCGTCGACGATTTCCGTGCCCTTGACGACCTTGCCGAACACGGCATAGCCCCAGCCTTGGGCCGAGGGAGCGCTGTGGTTCAGGAAGCCGTTGTCGGCGACGTTGATGAAGAACTGTGCCGTGGCCGAATGGGGGTCGCTGGTGCGGGCCATGGCCAGGGTGTACTTGGTGTTCTTCAGGCCGTTCTTGGCTTCGTTTTCGATGGGTGCAGCGCAGTCCTTCTGGCCCATGCCGGGTTCAAAGCCGCCGCCCTGGATCATGAAGCCGGGGATGACACGGTGAAAAATCGTGTTGTTGTAGTGGCCCTTGTTCACATAGGCCAGGAAGTTTTCGGTCGACTTGGGGGCGTTCACCGCGTCGAGTTCGATGGTGATCACGCCGTGGCCGGCGATGTGCAGTTCAACTTGAGGATTGCTCATGGGTTACCTTTGGAGGGGAGTAATTGACAGGGGAAGGATTGTGGCGTGGGCCTCAGGGCAGCACGCGGGCCGAGACAATGGTCACAGGGCTTGTGGGCACATTCTGGTGCATGCCCCGGTTGCCCGTGGTCACGGCGCGGATTTTGTCCACCACGTCGGTGCCGCGCACGACCTTGCCGAAGACCGCATAGCCATGGCCGTCGGGCTGGGGCGCGTTGAGCATGGCATTGGCCGCCACATTGATGAAGAACTGGGCCGTGGCCGAGTTCGGGTCACCGGTGCGGGCCATGGCCACGGTGTACATGTCGTTCTTCAGGCCGTTGCGCGCTTCGAGCGGAATGGGCGCCAGGGTGGGCTTTTGCTGCATGTCGGCCGTGAAGCCGCCGCCCTGGATCATGAAGCCGTCGATCACGCGGTGAAAAATCGTGCCGTCGTAATGCTTGTTGTTCACGTACTGCAGGAAGTTGGCCACGGTCTTGGGGGCCTTGGCCGCGTCGAGTTCCAGCACGATGGCACCCAGGGAGGTCTTGAGCTCCACCTGGGGCGAGGTCTTGGCCGATGGGGTCTGGGCGCTGGCTCCGGTGGCGGCGAACAGGCCGGCAGCCAAGGCCATGCCGGCCAGTGCAAAAGTCGACTTTCTTCTGGAAATCATGCGTCACTCCGGGGTTTGAATAGAGGTGGGATGCTGTGCGGCGCAGACAGTTCCGCTGGCGTGACCATGTCGGCAGTGCGGGGCGGATTCTGGGTGGCGGCAGCGCCGCCTGGCCCCAGGGGCTTATTTCTTGGCGGCGGGGGCAACGGGTTGCAGCAGGCTGCGCAACTGGACGAGCTTGGGGCGCACGCTGGCCGCAACGCGAGGATCGAGTTCCTGGGCCCGCACATAGGACTGGTAGGCCAGGCGGGCGTGGATGTCGCCCAGGTTTTCGTGCGCCACGGCATAGGTCGGGTTGTTGCGCACGGCCATTTCCAGCGCGACCCGGGCCTTGTCCAGATCGCCCTGGCCGGCATAGATCACGGCCAGGTTGTTGTAGGGCTCGGCCAGTTCGGGGTATTCCTCGACCAGCAGCGTGAAGGTGGCGACGGCGTCGGCCGTCTGGCCGGCATCGGTCTGGGCCACGCCTTTGAGGAAGCGCATTTGCGGATCGCGGGCATTGCCAGCCAGATAGCTGTCGGCGCGCGCAATGGCTTCGGCGGGCTTGCCGGAGCGCAGCAACTGGTTCACTGCAGCGTAACTGTCCACAGAGGTGTCGGCATGGGCAGCGCCTGTGGCGAGCACGGCGGCCAGGGTCAGCAGGCGCAGTGCGCGGGAGAGGGCGTTGCGTGCGGGCATGTAGGTGCTTTCGGTGCGTGCAGGGACGGGCCTGCGGCGCGGGCTTATACTGCGGTCAATTGTAGCTGAGGGGTGTCAGCCCGGACGGACCCTGGTGCCCCTAGAGCCGGGTGCACGCTTCTCGCTGCATGGGACCCCAGGGCCTGCCACCGTCGGCAGACCGCTCCCTTTATCTCCCCCGTAACAGACATTCCATGAGTTTGCGTATCTACAACACGCTGTCGCGTGCATTGGAAGCGTTTTCGCCGATAGAGCCAGGTCACGTCCGCATGTATGTGTGTGGCATGACCGTCTACGACCTGTGCCACTTGGGCCATGCGCGTTCCATGGTGGCCTTCGATATCGTGCAGCGTTGGCTGCGCGCCAGCGGATTGCGCGTGACCTATGTGCGCAACATCACTGACATCGAAGACAAGATCATTCGTCGCGCGGTCGAAAACGGTGAAACCATTCGTCAGTTGACCGACCGCATGATCGAAGCGCTGCACCAGGATGCGGACGCGCTGGGTATCCAGCGGCCCGACTTCGAGCCACGCGCCACCGACTATGTGCCGCAGATGCAGAGCATGATCGGCCGGCTGCAGCAGCGCGGTCTGGCCTACCAGGCCGGCAATGGCGATGTCAACTTCGCGGTGCGCAAGTTCCCCGGCTACGGCAAATTGTCGGGCAAGTCGCTCGATGAGCTGCAGGCTGGCGAGCGCGTGGCCGTGGACGACGGCAAGCACGACCCGCTGGACTTTGTGCTCTGGAAGAGCGCCAAGCCCACCGAGCCCGAAGAAGTCAAGTGGGACAGCCCCTGGGGCGCCGGGCGTCCCGGCTGGCACATCGAGTGCTCGGCCATGGGTTGCGAAATGCTGGGCGAGAGCTTCGACATCCACGGGGGCGGCGCGGATCTGCAATTCCCCCACCACGAAAATGAAATCGCCCAGAGCGAAGGTGCGACCGGCAAGACGTTTGCGCGCACCTGGATGCACAACGGCTTCATCAACGTGGACAACGAGAAGATGTCCAAGTCCTTGGGCAACTTCTTTACCATTCGCGATGTGCTGAAGGAATTCGACGCCGAAACAGTGCGCTTTTTCGTCGTCCGCAGCCATTACCGCAGCCCGCTGAACTACAGCGACGTGCACCTCAACGATGCGCGTTCTGCGCTCAAGCGCCTGTACACGGCGCTGAGCCTGGTGGCGGCGGATGAAGTCGAGATCGATTGGACGCAACCCCAGGCGGCACGCTTCAAGGCAGCGATGGACGAAGACTTCGGCACGCCCGAAGCCGTGGCCGTGCTGTTCGAGTTGGCGGCCGAAGTCAACCGCAGCCAGAGCGCACAGACGGCCGGCCTGCTCAAGGCCCTCGGCGCCTGCCTGGGCCTGCTGCAAACGCCGCCCCAGGCCTTCCTGCAAGCCGGTGTGGACGCCGGCGTGGACGCTGCCGCGGTGGAAGCACAGATCGCGGCCCGCGCCGCTGCCAAGGCTGCCAAGGATTGGCCCGAGGCCGACCGCATTCGCCAGGCCTTGCTGGCCCAGGGCATTGTGCTCAAGGATTCCGCAGCCGGCACCACCTGGGAGGCTGCCCCGTAAGCGGTGGCTCACCATGTTTTTTTGTTCAATGTTCAATGTGTTTAACGTAGGCGGTACAAGCGGTGAATGCTTCTAAAGAGATAGCGAACGTGGTGGTCACGCCGTTGTCCGCGCCTGCCTACTGGGCAGAGGCCTGCAAGCACCTGGTCAAAAAAGACCGGGTGATGAAGCGACTGATCCCGCAATACCCCGGCCAGGCGCTGCAAACGCGCGGCGATGCCTTCGTGACGCTGGCGCGCTCCATCGTCGGTCAGCAGATTTCGATCAAGGCCGCGCAAACCCTGTGGGGCCGTCTGGCGGCGCTGCCGTCGAGCATGACGCCCGAGCAACTGTTGCGCCTGAAAGTGGACGACATGCGCGCGGCCGGACTGTCGGCGCGCAAGGTGGACTATCTGGTGGACCTGGCCGTGCATTTCACCGAAGGTCGGTTGCACACCCAGGAATGGGCAACGATGGGCGATGAGGCCATCATTGCCGAGTTGATGGCGATTCGCGGCGTAGGCCGCTGGACCGCCGAAATGTTTTTGATTTTTTATCTCATGCGGCCCAATGTATTGCCCCTGGACGACGCAGGGTTGATCAGCGGGATCAGCAAGAACTATTTCTCGGGCGACCCCGTCAGCCGCAGTGATGCGCGTGAGGTGGCGGAGGCCTGGAAGCCCTGGTGCAGTGTCGCGACTTGGTATATTTGGCGATCGCTCGACCCGCTGCCCGTGGCCTATTGATACAGCCCCGAGACCTAAGGTCGGGACAAGGAGAATAACGTTGGTGAAAAAGAACTTTCTGGACTTCGAGCATCCCATTGCCGAGCTCGAATCCAAAATCGAAGAACTGCGCTATGTGCAGACCGAAAGCGCTGTCGACATCTCGGAAGAGATCGACCAGTTGAGCAAGAAGAGCTTGCAGCTGACGCGTGACATCTACAGTGATCTGACCCCCTGGCAGATCACCAAGATTGCGCGCCACATCGAGCGCCCCTATACGCTGGACTATGTGCGCGAAATCTTCACGGATTTCGTGGAAATGCACGGCGACCGCCATTTCTCGGACGATCAGTCGATCGTCGGTGGCCTGGCGCGCTTCAACGGCCAGCCCTGCATGGTCATCGGTCACCAAAAGGGCCGCGACACCAAGGAGCGCACGCTGCGCAACTTCGGCATGACGCGCCCTGAAGGCTATCGCAAGGCCTTGCGCCTGATGAAGACGGCCGAGAAGTTCAAGCTGCCGGTGTTCACGTTTGTGGACACGCCAGGTGCCTTCCCCGGCATCGACGCCGAAGAGCGCAGCCAGTCCGAAGCCATCGGCCGCAACATCTACGAGATGGCGCAGCTGCAGACCCCCATCATCTCCACCATCATCGGTGAAGGCGGCTCGGGCGGCGCACTGGCCATCGGCGTGGCCGACCAGGTCTTGATGCTGCAGTACTCGGTGTACTCGGTGATCAGCCCCGAAGGCTGTGCCTCGATTCTCTGGAAGACCGGTGAAAAGGCCCAGGAAGCGGCTGCGGCCATGGGCATCACGGCCCTGCGTCTCAAGGCCCTGGGCCTGATCGACAAGATCGTCAGCGAGCCCGTGGGCGGCGCGCACCGCGATCCCAAGCAGATGGCATCCTTCCTCAAGCGCGCGCTGGGCGATGCCTATCGCCAATTGACAGACCTGAGCCCCAAGGAGCTGCAGGACCGCCGCTACGAGCGCCTGCAAAGCTATGGTCGCTACTCGGACACCAAGGCCGAGAACAACTAAGCACACCGGTCGCAACGGCTGTGCATGCACACAACGGCTCCTGCGGGGGCCGTTGTTGTTGCTGGAGTCCGCAGGCGTTTGGCATGCCGCCAAGGAGAGGGAAACATGACCCAGTCGTTCGATGCCGCCATGGCTGCTTTCGCGCCGCCCCTGCCGCTGGCCGTGGCGTTCAGCGGCGGGGCTGACTCGACGGCGCTGCTGCTGGCCTGCGCGCGGCGCTGGCCGGGACAGGTCCATGCCATCCATGTCCACCATGGCCTGCAAAGCGCGGCCGACGGCTTTGTCGCCCAGTGCGAAGCGCTGTGCGCGCGCCTGCAGGTGCCGTTGGCCGTGTGCCGCGTCGATGCGCGCCATGCGGCTGGGCAAAGCCCCGAGGACGCGGCGCGGCAAAGCCGCTATGCCGCGCTGGCCGATGCCGCCTTGCAGGCCTGGCCGCAGCGTCCCATGGCCTGCATCGCGCTGGCCCAGCACGCCGATGACCAGGTGGAGACCTTGCTGCTGGCACTGTCGCGCGGCGCCGGGGTCGCCGGGCTGGCCGCCATGCCGGCCCGCTGGCAGCGCCTGGGCCTGACCTGGCTGCGCCCGCTGTTGCAAGTCGAGGGAGCGGCCCTGCGCGACTGGCTGGTGGCGCAGCAGCAGGACTGGATCGAAGACCCCAGCAACACCGACCAGCGCTACACGCGCAACCGCATTCGCGCGCAGTTGCTGCCCCAGCTGCAGGCAGCGTTCCCGCAGTTTCGCGACACCTTCGCGCGCAGCAGCCGGCACTGCGCCCAGGCCGCCGAGTTGCTGCAGGAAGTGGCGCAGGCCGACCTCGCGGCCGTGGGCTCGCCGCCGGCCATTGCCGCGCTGCAGGCGTTGAGCAGCGCGCGCCAGGCCAACCTGCTGCGCCACTGGCTGCGCAGTGTGCACAGCACCACGCCGGCCGCGGCCCAGCTCGAAGAGCTGCTGCGCCAGGTCGCCGCCTGCACCACGCGCGGCCACCAAATCCGCATCAAATTGGGGTGTGGATTTGTGGTGCGAACAGGGGCGTTGCTCGGTTGGTACAATCCCTGAGTTTTGGTCTACTTTTGTACGAAAACCGCAGGCGCGCCAAAACACCTTATTCCATGCGCCATGGCCGCAGTTTCGTCACCCTTGATATCCAATGGCACTGATCGTTCATAAATACGGCGGCACGTCGATGGGCTCACCAGAGCGCATCCGCAATGTCGCCAAGCGCGTGGCCAAGTGGGCGCGGGCCGGCCACCAGATGGTGGTGGTGCCCAGCGCCATGAGTGGCGAAACCAATCGCCTGCTCGGCCTGGCCAGTGAGCTCGCACCCGCGCGCCCTGAAGCCTCCTATTACCGTGAGCTCGACATGCTGGCCGCCACAGGCGAGCAGGCATCGTCGGCCCTGCTGGCCATTGCCTTGCAGGCCGAAGGCATGCCTTCGGTCAGCTATGCAGGCTGGCAGGTGCCGGTGCGCACCGACAGCAGCTTCACCAAAGCCCGTATCGAGTCGATCGACGACCAGCGCGTGCGCGCCGATCTCGACGCCGGCCGGGTGGTGATCGTGACCGGCTTCCAGGGCATGGACCCTGAAGGCAACATCACGACGCTGGGTCGTGGCGGCTCCGACACTTCTGCCGTGGCCATGGCCGCGGCGCTGAAGGCCAGCGAGTGCCTGATTTATACCGATGTGGATGGTGTCTACACCACCGATCCACGCGTGGTGTCGGCTGCCCGCCGCCTGTCCACCGTCAGCTTCGAAGAGATGCTGGAGATGGCCAGCCTGGGCAGCAAGGTGCTGCAAATCCGTTCGGTGGAGTTCGCGGGCAAGTACCAAGTGCCGATGCGCGTGCTCTCGAGCTTTACCCCCTGGGACATTGATCTGGCCGAAGAAGCCCAATCGGGCACGCTGATTACTTTTGAGGAAGACGAAAAAATGGAAAAGGCCGTCGTATCCGGCATCGCGTTCAACCGCGGCGAAGCCAAGATCTCTGTTCTGGGCGTGCCTGACACCCCAGGCATTGCCTACCGCATCCTGGGCCCCGTGGCCGAAGCCAACATCGAAGTCGATGTGATCCTGCAAAACATCAGCAAGGACGGCCTGGCCGACTTCAGCTTCACCGTGAGCCAGGGCGACTTCCAGCGCACCATGGACTTGCTGCAGAACAAGGTCGTGCCAGAACTGGGCGCCAAGGAAGCCGTGGGCGACCTGAACATCTGCAAGGTCAGCATCGTCGGCATCGGCATGCGCAGCCATGTGGGCGTGGCCAGCACCATGTTCCGCACCCTGAGCGAAGAGGGCATCAACATCCAGATGATCTCGACGTCGGAAATCAAGACTTCGGTCGTGATCGACGAAAAGTACCTGGAATTGGCCGTGCGCGCCTTGCACACTGCCTTTGGTTTGGATAAAACTGAGTAATTTCGCGTTTTTTGCCGAGCAGGCAAAAAACTCGGGTTAGAATCGCTTTATTGGAAACGTGACCGAGTGGCCGAAGGTGCTCCCCTGCTAAGGGAGTATGGGGTGTAGAGCCTCATCGAGGGTTCGAATCCCTCCGTTTCCGCCAGGACTTAAAGCCCTGAGTGATTTATCACTCAGGGCTTTTTCCTTTTCCGGACCCGCTTTCTGGAAGTCATCCCTCCCTCGCGGTTTTCCTCGCCTTGGATGGGGCGTCTATCGCCGCGCTCACGGTCCGCTTGCAAATGAGTTCCAACCCTCCTCGCAAGTGGATCATGATGTTGTGCTGTGACTTGGGCGCCAGCAGCTCATGCAGCGTTCATGACCATTGCATTGCGAGCGGCTGCGGCAATGTGAACACGCGCGCCACGCAAGTCAAAGCCAGCTCTCACTCCCCCGGGCTTGGTTCGACAAGGCCCGCCAGCTAAACGGCCGTTCGTACACGCCGCTTGCCAGCAACTTTAGCGCTGTACATCGCCTGATCGGCCTTGCGCAACAACGTATCCGCGTCTTTCGCGGTGCCTGGGAAGTGGGATATGCCAACGCTGGCCGACACCTCAGCCCGATGTTCCCCCAGAACATAGGGGCGCGAGATCAACTCCACCAACTGAGTGGCGAATATGCGCGACTGTTCCAGATTCGAATGGATCAACGCCACAGCAAATTCATCCCCTCCAAGTCGTGAGCAGATGTCAGATGCCCTGCAGGCCGAGGCAATGCGCTGAGACACTTCGCGCAGAAGCTGATCACCGGCCGCGTGGCCGAGCGTGTCATTCACAGCCTTGAATCCATCCAGGTCGATGAAAAGGATGCAAAGCTCTTCGTGGTTGCGTTCGCAAAGTGCCAAATGCTGGGCGATGGACTGATGAAACAGCGTGCGATTGGGTAGCCCCGTGAGGCCATCGTGGTGTGCGTCGTACTGGGACTTTCGAAGCAAAGCGGATGCCTGCAAAAGCGCCTCACGCATGGAGTTGGCTTCCTTGAAGTGCAATAACGGGATATCCAATTGGGCACCTGAAACCATATCCACCGCTGGCTGGGTCAATGCGGTGATGGAGCTGGCCACCCGTCCGCCCACGAACCACGCCAGCCACAATCCTAGAGCGAGCGCTCCGAGGGTCGCCAGAACCAATCGAAGCAAATTCTGGCGCAGCCCTCCCGTCAGTTCTGCCTTGGGAATACCCATGGCAACGCCCCAGCGCGAGGCCGACGATTTGCTGAATGCCGTCAGTACCAGAAGGCCGTCAAGCGTGACAGATTCCAGACTGCCTTCGTTGGATGCCAGCATGCGCGAGAGCAAGGCCGGAGCGACGGACTTGCCAAGATACTTCTCAATCTCGTGCGATCGAGCCACGACCTTGTTGTTGCCGTCTGTGATGGCTACGCGCCATGTCTCGGGGAAGGCATTGGCCTGCAACAAGAGCATTAATTGCTGGTGTGTATAGGTAGCGTGGAGTGAATAGATGACGGAGTCATGGAGCTTCACAGGTACGCCGACGCTGAAGATGCGTTGCTTGGTGATCGGTCCCACAAAGAGGTTTGAAACAACAGGCTTTTCCGTTTCCAGAATCCGTGTCAAGAGCGTGGGGTCCGGCACCTTGGGAAGCGGACGACCAAATGGAACGTGTGTGGACAGCAGAATCTGACCAGATCTATCGAGAACCAGAATGCTGTCCGCCCGTACGTTCGCCAGCGCCTCCAGCGCGCGATGGTGAAACCCTTCCAGATCACCCGTTGCCAAACGGTGCGAAGTGCTCAGCGCGAGAAGCGCTGATTGAGCCGCGGCAAACTCTCTGTCCACCGCAAGGACCAAGGCTTGCGCTCGGTTGACCGCGCTTTTGGCAAGCTGAATCTGCTCACGCTCGTAATAGCTGAGGAACAAAAGTGCCGCAACCATAGAGATCGGAAGAACGCACAGGACGACCAACAGAGCCAGTGTTGCGCGAATGCTGGGAGCGCCTTTGACCAGGAGTCCCAACCAACGATGAGACGAAGACGCTGGGCCTTGAGTCGGGTGTGAGAATTCCATTCTGGGTCCTGCGTTGTTTGCACGTATTGCAGATACTTTTCCAGCGTCTGGGGTGGTCTCGGCGATTGGATAAGTGAGGAACCCAATGCCTACCTTATTGGCTGGCGTGACCTAATAAAAATACAAACGGCTTTTACACCTGATACGAACGCGTATGCAACAGTATCTCTCGCAGATCGAGTTGCTGGAAGAGTAGTTCTCAGGCACCAGCGGCGATTCCCTCTGCGATAAGGCTCTCCCGGCAGCGCGAGGCGATGTCGCTGCGTGACTTCCACGAGCGCAAGGAGAGCGGAGGTGGCGAAATCCTCACTGGACTCCGCGGGCATGCATACCTAGAGTTCACTGCGCGAAGTGTGCCGCATGTGAGCCCAGTTCGCGCCAGCCAATCTGGCATACACCACGTCCGTGGAAACAAGGGAGACAGACAAATGGCGACATTCCATCTTGGAAACATCAGCCGGCGCGGCCTCATCGCGTCGGCCCTGCTGGCTGGACTCGTAGGTTGTGGCGGTGACGACAATGCCCCAAGGCTGACCGCCGGTGCGGTGTCCTCTCCCAATTCGTTTGGTGCCCAAGCGGCCAAACAGATCTTGGACCTCGGGGGTAATGCCGTGGACGCAGGCGTGGCCGTGGCCTTTGCGCTCGCCGTGACGCTTCCCTCCGCGGGCAATATCGGCGGCGGCGGCTTCATGACCATGTACATGGAGGGCAAGCCATACTTCATCGACTACCGGGAAAAAGCGCCCGGTGCCGCCACGCCGACCATGTACCTGGACGCCAAAGGCGATGTGATCCCGCGCCTGAGCCTGGATGGCTCGCTGGCGGCCGGCGTGCCCGGCACCGTCGCGGGCATGCAGGCCGCGCATGAGAAGTTCGGCCGGCTCCAGTGGAGCGAAGTGCTGGCGCCGGCTATTGGCTATGCCCGCAATGGTTTCGTCGCCTATGCCACGGCGGATGCCACCTCCACGCCCAGCCGCGTGAACTTCAACAACTACTTCGGCGGCAAGATGGTCAAAGGCCAGCTGTTCAAGCAGCCCGAGCTGGCCGACACCTTGCAGCGCATCAGTGCCAACGGCGCCGACGAGTTTTACAAGGGCAAGACGGCCGACCTGCTGGTGGCGCAGATGGGGCGCACCAGCGGTCTGATCTCCAAGGCCGATCTGGCGAACTACAAGGCCGTGTGGCGCGACCCCGTCGCCATCAACTGGAATGGGCACATGGTCTACACGGCCCCGCCGCCGAGCTCGGGTGGCTTCGGTATCGGCCAACTCCTCAAGATGAAGAGCTTTCTGGCGCCGCAGTACGCCAGTGCACCGCTGAACTCCGCGCAATACATGCACCTGACGGCCGAGATGGAAAAACGCGTCTTCGCCGACCGCGCGCAGTACCTGGGTGATTCGGACTTCTTCAAGGTGCCGATGAAGGAACTGCTGGCCGATGACTATCTGCGCCGCCGCGCGGCCGAAGTCAATCCGCTGGTGCCCACGCCTTTGGCCAACGTCAAGCCAGGCTTGGGCACGGACTTCCCGGCAGCGGCATCGGCCGTCGAGAAACTGCAGACCACGCACTTCTCCATCGTCGACAAGTGGGGCAATGCGGTGTCCAACACCTATACGCTCAACGGCGGCTATGGCAGCGGCATCGTGGTCGAAGGCGCGGGCTTTCTGCTGAACAACGAGATGGACGACTTCGCCGCCAAACCCGGCGTGCCGAACCAGTTCGGGGTCGTGGGTTCCGATGCGAATTCGGTCCAGCCCAACAAGCGTCCGCTGTCGTCCATGAGCCCGACGATTGCCACCAAGGATGGCAAGGTCGCCCTGGTGCTGGGCACGCCCGGCGGTTCGCGCATCTTCACCAGCGTCTATCAGGTGCTGGTGGATGTGCTGGACTACAAGCTGCCCATCGCCGAAGCCCAGGCCCAGCCACGCTTTCACCACCAGCTGCTGCCGGACAACGTCATCGAGTACGAGGCCGGCAAGTACCCTGACTCCGTCATTGCCGACCTGGCAGGACGCGGCTGGATCATGAAGGCCGGTGTGAGCGGTGGACTCAACATCGAGGCGGTTCAGGTCGTGGGCGACACCCCGGTGCCGGTCACCGACCCGCGCAGTCCGAACGGCCTGGCGCTGGTGGTGCTGCCTGTGCGCTGAGACAGGCCCATACGACGGTGGCTTAGGCCGGAGCGAAGCAGCCCTGTTTCGCGCCGGCCAGGGGCAGGGGCGCCGTCAGCAGCGCAGCCTGAACTGGTGGCAGGGCCACGCGGGTCGCTCTGGATGGGCGAAGTCTCCACCGTGCGACCGCCCTTGCAGGGTCCTTGGGAGTAGCTGTTGCCGCAGCGCAGCGCCCTGTGGCCGTAAAGCGTCGGGCCGCAGTAGTCATGCGTCCCCGCCGCGGCGCGGCCTATGATGGCAAGGTCTTTACGGAATGAGCCCATGGCGTGTTGTGACCTCTTGCGCGCGCAAACACTCGTTCGTTGCCATCGCAATGTGCTTCAGCGCGGTCCCGACAAGGACCTTCCGATGGCCCGGCTGCGGGCGATCTGAACCGCTGGTCCGTGCGTCCCGGCATCGAACGCGGCACCCAGGTTTCGGGCGAGCGCACGCTCTTTGGTGATTTGCCCTGCAAGGCTCCGGAAGGCGTGGGCTTCGATCCCGACCGCCACTGGGGGGAGTTCTATATCAAGTCTTCGATTCGCGGCGCATGCCTCCCGTCGCCGACCCGCGTTGCTGTTTTTACATTGGAAGGAACTCCGCCATGAAATCTTTTGTTCCCCGCAAGACCACCGCCGCGGCCTTGCTGTCGCTGGCGCTGGGAGCGACAGCCCCCGCACACGCCGCGCAGGCCGAGCCCTTGGACGCGGCGGCCAGCGACCCGGCCAAGCTCGGCTGGATGGTGGGCGCGCCGCCGCCGCCCGACAAGCAGCTGCGCTTCGACGACGGCAGCTACTTCCAGTTCCCCGCGATGCGCTGGAGCGTTTCGCACTTTCGCCAGCTGATGCCTACGGTCAACGTCTCCCGCGGCGTGGGCGCGCCCGTACCCTTGCCGCGTGCCATGCGCAAGGATCTCGATGCCGTGCGCTTCGTGCCGCTGGGTGCGAAGTCGTCCATGACCTGGGAAGAGTCGCTGGCTGCCAACTACACCGACGGCATCGTGGTGCTGCACCGGGGGAAGATCGTCTACGAGCGCTATTTCGGCGTACTCAATGAGCGCGGCCAGCATGGCGCGATGTCGGTCACCAAATCCGTCACCGGCACGCTGGGCGCGATGCTGGTCGCCGAAGGCCGCCTGGACGAGAACAAGCGCGTAGCCGAGTATGTGCCCGAGCTGGCGTCTTCGGCCTTCGGCAATGCCACCGTACGCCAGGTGCTGGACATGACCACCGGCCTGCAATACAGCGAAGACTATGCCGATCCGAACGCGGATGTCTGGATCTACTCCCAGGCCGGCAGTCCCTTGCCCAAGCCCAAGGATTACACCGGTCCGCGCAGCTACTACGAATACCTGCAGACCGTGCGCCCGCAAGGCCGGCATGGAGCCGCATTCGGCTACAAGACCATCAATTCGGACGCCCTGGGTTGGATCATTGCGCGCGCCACCGGCCGCAGCGTGGCCGATCTGCTGTCCGAGCGGATCTGGAGCCGTCTGGGCGCAGAGCAGGATGCCTATATGACCGTGGACTCCACGGGAACGCCTTTCGCGGGCGGCGGGCTCAACACCGGTCTGCGCGATCTCGCGCGCTTTGGCGAGCTGCTGCGCAACAACGGCCGCTTCCAGGGGCAGCAGATCATTCCCAAGGCCGTGGTCGACGATATCCGTCGCGGGGGTGACAAAGAGGCTTTCGCCAAGGCCGGCTACGACCTGCTGCCCGGCTGGAGCTACCGCAATATGTGGTGGGTCACCGACCATCCCGATGGCACTTTCATGGCCCGGGGCGTGCACGGCCAGCGCATCTATGTGAACCCGCAGGCGGGCGTGGTCATCGCCCGCTACGCCTCGCACCCCGTGGCCAGCAATTCGGCCAACGACCCGACCACGCTGCCGGCGTTTGATGCGCTGGCGCAGCACCTGATGAAAAAGCCCCGCTGACGTCGGCGCGCCACAGGCCGGCGCCATGGCGCGCAGGCCTACGGCGATTCACAGGTCGCCGGGTAAGATGTTCGCGACGCAGTGGGTGAGGTGATTTTCCGTACGCAGGCCCTTCAGGGCCCGTACGGGGTTTCGCTGCATCTGCCACCGAAGTCATTGCGCAAAACTCCAGCCAAAAGCCAGAAGACAAGGCGCGCGCCAGCCATAAGGCCGGCGATGCGTTGAAGAAAAACAACTTGAGAGGACAACCAATGCTGATAGGTGTACCCAGCGAGACGGTGGCGGGCGAGACCCGCGTTGCCGTGACTCCGGAGACAGTCAAGAAACTCATTGCGCAGGGGCATCAGTTGCGCGTCGAATCCGGTGCCGGCCTGGCCGCCAGCGTGACCGATGCCGCCTATGCCGCCGCAGGCGCGGAAATCACCGATACCGCAGGCGCCTGGGGCGCTGATTTGCTGCTCAAGGTGCGCAGCCCCTCCGAGGCCGAAGCGCCGCGCTTGCGCGCCGGCGCCACCCTGGTCGGCATGCTCAACCCGTTTGATGCGCCAGGCCTGCAGCGGCTGGCCACGGCAGGCATCACCGCCTATGCGCTCGAAGCCGCACCCCGCACCACCCGTGCGCAAAGCATGGACGTGCTGTCCTCGCAGGCGAATATTGCGGGCTACAAGGCCGTGATGATCGCGGCCAACGCCTACCAGCGCTTTTTCCCCATGCTCATGACCGCTGCCGGCACCGTCAAGGCAGCGCGGGTCGTGGTGCTGGGGGTGGGCGTGGCGGGCTTGCAGGCCATTGCCACGGCCAAGCGCCTGGGCGCGGTGATCGAAGCTTCGGACGTGCGTCCCTCCGTCAAGGAGCAGGTCGAGTCGCTGGGCGCCAAGTTCATTGACGTGCCCTACGAAACCGCGGAAGAAAAGGAAGCCGCGGAAGGCGTGGGTGGCTACGCCCGTCCCATGCCGCAAAGCTGGCTCGATCGCCAGAAGGCCGAAGTCGCCAAGCGCGTGGCCCAGGCCGATGTGGTGATCACCACCGCGCTGATCCCGGGCCGTGCCGCCCCCGTGCTGGTGACCGCGGAAATGGTCCAGGCCATGAAGCCCGGCTCGGTGATTGTCGACCTGGCCGCGGCCCAGGGCGGCAACTGCCCCTTGACCGAAGCCGGCCAGACCGTGCTCAAGCATGGCGTCACGCTGGTGGGGGAAACCAATCTGCCGGCACTGGTGGCGGCCGACGCGTCGGCGCTTTACGCGCGCAACGTGCTCGACTTCCTCAAGCTCATCCTGACTCCGCAAGACGGGCTCAAGGTCGACCTTGAAGACGACATCGTCGCCGCCTGCCTGATGGCCCACCAAGGTCAGCTGCTGCGCAAGGCCTGAGCGCCTTGGCGCAGGCTACTTCCTTTTTTTGCATCCTCTTCCATTACCTGGAGGTTCCATGGACGCTGTCTCCCCGACACTGATCAATCTCATTATTTTCGTGCTGGCCATCTACGTGGGTTACCACGTGGTCTGGACCGTCACGCCTGCGTTGCACACACCGCTGATGGCGGTGACCAACGCGATTTCCGCCATCGTCATCGTGGGCGCCATGCTGGCCGCGGCACTCACTGAGACCACCCTGGGCAAGACCATGGGTGTGCTGGCCGTGGCCCTGGCCGCGGTCAACGTGTTCGGCGGTTTTCTCGTCACACGCCGCATGCTGGAAATGTTCAAGAAGAAGGAACGCAAGCCCGCCGCCAACACCGAAGGAGGCGCGCAATGAGCATGAACCTCGTTACCTTGCTGTATCTGGTGGCCAGCGTCTGCTTCATCCAGGCGCTCAAAGGCTTGTCGCACCCGACCTCGTCGATCCGCGGCAACGCCTTCGGCATGGCGGGCATGCTGATTGCCGTGCTCACCACGGGCGCACTCATCGTGCAGCTCGCGGGTGGGGCGGTGCTCGGCCTGGGCTGGGTGCTGCTCGGCCTGCTGGTGGGCGGCACGGCCGGCACCATCATGGCCCAGCGCGTGGAAATGACCAAGATGCCCGAGCTGGTGGCCTTCATGCACAGCATGATCGGCCTGGCCGCGGTATTCATTGGTGTGGCTGCCGTGGCCGAGCCCTGGGCTTTCGGCATCACGTCGGCACCCGTCGCGGCCCTCCTGGGGGTGAGCACGCCCGTGGGCTCGGTGCTGGTGGACGGCATGGTCGTGCCCGCCATTCCTTATGGCAACCGTCTGGAGCTGTTCCTCGGCGCCGCCATTGGTGCCGTCACGTTCAGCGGTTCGGTGATTGCGTTTGGCAAGCTCTCGGGCAAGTACAAGTTCCGTCTGTTCCAGGGGGCGCCGGTGCAGTTCAAGGGCCAGCACATGCTGAACCTGGCACTGGGTCTGCTGACCGTAGGCCTGGGGCTGGTGTTTGTCGCGACCGAAAGCTGGACGGCATTCTTCGCCATGCTGGCGCTGGCCTTTGTGATGGGCGTGCTGATGATCATCCCCATCGGCGGCGCCGACATGCCGGTGGTGGTGTCCATGCTCAACAGCTACTCGGGCTGGGCTGCGGCGGGCATCGGCTTCTCGCTCAACAACAGCATGTTGATCATTGCCGGTTCGCTGGTGGGCAGCTCGGGCGCGATCCTGAGCTACATCATGTGCAAGGCCATGAACCGCTCGTTCTTCAGCGTGATCCTGGGCGGCTTTGGCGCGGAAGCGACCACGGCCATGGGGGGCGCCAAGGAGCAGCGCCCGGTCAAGACGGGCAGCGCCGACGATGCAGCCTTTGTTCTGGGCAATGCTGAGACCGTGATCATCGTGCCTGGCTATGGTTTGGCAGTGGCGCGCGCCCAGCATGCGGTGAACGAGTTGGCGGAAAAGCTCACTCACAAGGGCGTCAAAGTCAAATACGCGATTCACCCGGTGGCAGGGCGCATGCCTGGCCACATGAACGTGCTGCTGGCCGAAGCCGAAGTGCCTTACGACCAGGTGTTCGAGATGGAAGACATCAACGGCGAGTTCGGTCAGGCGGATGTGGCCATCATTCTGGGCGCCAACGACGTGGTCAACCCTGCGGCACACACCAAGGGCAGCGCCATTTACGGCATGCCCATTCTGGAAGCCTACCGGGCCAAGACGGTGATCGTGAACAAGCGCAGCATGGCCGCTGGCTATGCGGGCCTGGACAACGAACTGTTCTATATGGACAAGACCATGATGGTGTTCGGTGACGCCAAGAAAGTGGTCGAGGACATAGGCAAGGCCCTCGAGTAAGGGCGCGGTAGTCGCCATGCCCCGCCGGCGCCCGCCAGGGCGCCGGCCTCTCGCCGCAGGCGAGGGCAGGGGGAAATGACAAAATGATGAAAATTGTCCCTCAAGGGCTTTTCTCTGTGCTACATTTGCGTTCCGCTTTGAACACGGCCCTCCCGGAAACGGCAGGCTGAAAGTGAAGCGGAAAAAGTTGGCCTTGTTTGCCAGGTCGGTCAAAAAACCGGGCTACAATGCAAGGCTGCGCTGCTGAAACAGTTGTTTAACTGAATCGACAGCAAGAAACTTAAAGTTGACAGGGTCTTTAAAACTGTTGTAGAATTCGAGGCTCAGCTGATCGCAGCGAGTCCAGCAAGAAGATCAAACTTCT
>NZ_JAODYH010000026.1:0-220 GCF_025421555.1 Acidovorax bellezanensis | reverse complement strand
TTATCGGCTGTATATTTTTAATGATCTTGCAAGAAAATCTCTTTTCTTGCCAGGCCCGCTGCGATCAGCGAAGCCTTGAATTGTAGCACAGCTTTCACTGTACTTAAACGACTTGCGTTTTCTTTTCACTTCTGAAGCAACCTGGTGGTTGTTTTATCTTCTGAAGGGAAGAGAAAACGCCCAGTCACACGACTGGGCGTTTACTGCTGTAAGAGCCTGA
>NZ_JAODYH010000025.1:0-360 GCF_025421555.1 Acidovorax bellezanensis | reverse complement strand
ACGCTCAACGGCACGCCGTTGCCGGCGGGCATCACCGACACCGGCCATGCGACCATTACCGACATGCAAGGTCCTGGCGCCGACGTGCCGGTGCTGGACGTGTCCGACCCCGGTCTGGTCAACGAAGGCAGCAGCGCGGTCTTCAACCTCACGCTGAGCCACGCGGTGGATGCCCCGACCACGCTGAGCTTCACCTTCAGCGGCCAGGCGGATGCCGGCGACATCGGCACGCCGGTGGTCACCGTGGGCGGCACGGTCGTCACGTTGACCATCGTGGTCAACAACGCTTTTCGGCCCTATGCCTTCGACCCCGAGCGCCGCAGTCCATTCGACGCGCTTGAATGGAGCGACTATCAGGCG
>NZ_JAODYH010000024.1:0-319 GCF_025421555.1 Acidovorax bellezanensis | reverse complement strand
CTGACCGGCGCGACGCTCAATGGCACGCCGTTGCCGGCCGGCATCACCGACACCGGCCATGCGACCATTACCGACACCCAAGGTCCGGGCGCCGACGTGCCGGTGCTGGATGTGTCCGACCCTGGCCTGGTCAACGAAGGCAGCAGCGCGGTCTTCAACCTCACGCTGAGCCACGCGGTGGATGCACCGACCACGCTGAGCTTCACCTTCAGCGGCCAGGCGGACGCCGGCGACATCGGTACGCCGGTGGTCACCGTGGGTGGCACGGTCGTCACGTTGACGGCCCTGGCCGGCGGTGGCTACAGCTTCACCGTGCCCG
>NZ_JAODYH010000023.1:0-377 GCF_025421555.1 Acidovorax bellezanensis | reverse complement strand
CGCGACGACCGTGCCGCCCACGGTGACCACCGGCGTACCGATGTCGCCCGCATCCGCCTGGCCGCTGAAGGTGAAGCTCAGCGTGGTCGGGGCATCGACGGCATGGCTCAGCGTGAGGTTGAAGACCGCGCTGCTGCCCTCGTTGACCAGACCGGGGTCGGACACGTCCAGCACCGGAACGTCGGCGCCCGGACCTTGCATGTCGGTGATGGTCGCATGGCCGGTGTCGGTGATGCCGGCCGGCAGCGGCGTGCCGTTGAGCGTCGCGCCGGTCAGCGTGCCTGTCAGGTTCAGCTGCTCGCTGCCTTCGAACACGGGGTCGTCCGTGGTCGGCACCGTCACCACAATGCCGCCGGTCGTGCCGGCGGGCACGGTGA
>NZ_JAODYH010000022.1:0-482 GCF_025421555.1 Acidovorax bellezanensis | reverse complement strand
GCCAGGGCCGTCAGCGCGACGAGCGTACCGCCCACGGTGACCACCGGCGTGCCGATGTCGCCCGCGTCCGCCTGGCCGCTGAAGGTGAAGCTCAGCGTGGTCGGGGCATCCACCGCGTGGCTCAGCGTGAGATTGAAGACGGCGTTCGCGCCTTCGTTGACCAGGCCGGGGTCGGACACATCCAGCACCGGCACGTCGGCGCCCTGGCCTTCAGTGTCGGTGATGGTCGCATGGCCGGTGTCGGTGATGCCGGCCGGCAGCGGCGTGCCATTGAGCGTGGAGCCGGTCAGCGTGCCTGTCAGGTCCAGCTGCTCGCTGCCTTCAAACACAGGGTCGTCCGTGGTCGGCACCGNNNCGGTCGTGCCGGCGGGCACGGTGAAGCTGTAACCGCCGCCGGCCAGGGCCGTCAACGCGACGACCGTGCCGCCCACGGTGACCACCGGCGTACCGATGTCGCCCGCGTCCGCCTGGCCGCTGAAGGT
>NZ_JAODYH010000021.1:0-261 GCF_025421555.1 Acidovorax bellezanensis | reverse complement strand
TCCGCCTGGCCGCTGAAGGTGAAGCTCAGCGTGGTCGGGGCATCGACGGCATGGCTCAGCGTGAGATTGAAGACCGCGCTGCTGCCCTCGTTGACCAGGCCCGGGTCGGACACATCCAGCACCGGCACGTCAGCGCCCGGACCTTGGGTGTCGGTAATGGTCGCATGGCCGGTGTCGGTGATGCCGGCCGGCAGCGGCGTGCCGTTGAGCGTCGCGCCGGTCAGCGTGCCCGTCAGGTTCAGCTGCTCGCTGCCTTCAAAC
>NZ_JAODYH010000020.1:0-323 GCF_025421555.1 Acidovorax bellezanensis | reverse complement strand
CCGTCAACGTGACGACCGTGCCACCCACGGTGACCACCGGCGTACCGATGTCGCCGGCGTCCGCCTGGCCGCTGAAGGTGAAGCTCAGCGTGGTCGGGGCATCGACGGCGTGGCTCAGCGTGAGATTGAAGACCGCGCTGCTGCCCTCGTTCACCAGACCGGGGTCGGACACATCCAGCACCGGCACGTCGGCGCCCGGACCTTGGGTGTCGGTAATGGTCGCATGGCCGGTGTCGGTGATGCCGGCCGGCAGCGGCGTGCCATTGAGCGTGGAGCCGGTCAGCGTGCCTGTCAGGTTCAACTGCTCGCTGCCTTCGAACACG